>DWZQ01000025.1 GCA_019117485.1 Candidatus Agathobaculum intestinipullorum
GCGTTTCTCGAATAGTGCGTGTCAATGGTGACGAGGGTACACCTGTTCCCATTCCGAACACAGTAGTTAAGCTCGTTTACGGTGACAATACTTGGCTGGCGACGGCCCGGGAAGATAACTCGACGCGCACATCAAAGCAGCAGCTTCGGCTGCTGCTTTTTGTATTTTCTCGTTAACTGAACATGGACATAATCCATAAATATGCAAGGCAGAAGTTGGGAAATGCGACAAAAATGTGTTTTCCATGTAAAACCCCATTGACAAAACGGGCAAAAGGGCGGTATTCTGTAAATGCAAATGAAATACCGGCTTGTGACTGCTCGGCAGGCAAGACCAAACGACCGAATACGGGTGAATTGTATTCGGAGGTTTGGTCTTTTTTTGTTTTTTGGGCAGAATATGCAGTCGAAGGGGGAGGGGTTATGACGACAGAGATACAGGGCGGTGCATACCGCATCAGCCGCGTCATCGGCAACAACTTTGTGAGCACGGTGGACGAAACAGGCCGCGAGATCATCCTGCGTGGACGGGGCATCGGGTTCAAAAAGCACACAGGGGATCTTGTTCCGGCGCAGATGGTTGAAAAGGTCTATGCGCTGCGTGACCCGGAGCAGTCCTCGCGCTTGCAGCAGCTGCTCGCAGACGTACCGCCTGAGTTCCTCGAGGTTAGCACCGAGATCATCGAGATGGCCGAGCAGCGCATCGGCCGACGGCTGAGCGAAAACGTGTATATCACACTCACCGACCACATCAGCTTTGCCGTTGAGCGGCTGAAAAGCGGGGTTGAATACCCGAACCACCTGCTGTGGGAGATCACAAATTTCTATCCGGCGGAGTTTACCGTCGGATTGCAGGCGGTGGAGACCATTGCGGAACGGTTGGGTTACACACTGCCGCGGGACGAGGCGGGCTTTATCGCACTCCACATTGTCAATGCCGAGATCGACGGCAAAATGGCCGATATGGTGCGCATTACCAAGATGATCCGCAAGATCGTTTCGGCAGTGCAGGACTACTACGGTGTGACGCTCGATGAGCAGTCGCTCGACTACGGCCGCTTCCTTACCCACCTCAAGTTCCTCGGGCAGCGCATCACGCAGAACCGCTACGCCCCGGCGGATGACTCGGAATTCCAGAACATGATTGTGCGCCGCTACCAGCACGATTACCACTGCGCCGAGCGTATCCGCGCCGAGCTGGAGGAGGCGTTCGCCATCCAGATCCCGCCCGAAGAGATGACCTTTTTGACCATTCACCTGCACCGATTGGCGCTGTCCATGGGTGCAACCAATCAAAAGGAGTAAAAGACCATGAAAGATAAGATTTTTGGCGTATTGCAGCGTGTCGGCCGCTCGTTTATGCTGCCGATCGCGATTCTGCCGGTTGCCGGCCTGTTCCTCGGCATCGGCGGCTCATTCACCAACCAGACCATGCTGGAAACCTACGGTCTGATGGGCGTCATGGGTCCGGGCACCTTCATCTACGCGATTTTGCAGGTGCTCAACGCCGCAGGCTCGATTGTCTTTGATAACCTGCCGATCATCTTTGCAATGGGTGTTGCCATTGGCATGGCAAAGCAGGAAAAGGAAGTCGCTGCACTGTCTGCCGCGATCGCCTTCTTTGTTATGCACGCGACCATCGGCGCGATGATCACCGACTTTGGCGCACCTGACCTTTCCGGCGCGACCGCAAGCGTCCTCGGCATCAATTCGTTGCAGATGGGCGTGTTCGGCGGTATTATCGTCGGTTTGGGCGTCGCTGCGCTGCACAATAAGTATTACAAAATTCAGCTGCCGCAGGTGCTTTCCTTCTTCAGCGGCACGCGCTTCGTGCCGATCATCTCGGCGGCGGTGTATCTGGTCGTCGGCATTGCGATGTTCTACATCTGGCCGGTGATCCAGACCGGTATCAATGCGCTGGGTGGCTTCGTATTGGCTTCTGGTTACGCGGGTACCTGGCTGTATGGCTTCATCGAGCGCGCACTCATCCCGTTTGGCCTGCACCATGTGTTCTATATCCCGTTCTGGCAGACCGCGCTGGGCGGCACCGCAATGGTAAACGGTGTGCTGGTCGAAGGCGCGCAGAACATCTTCTTTGCCGAGCTGGCTACCCCGGGCATCGAGCATTTCTCGGTTGAGGCGACCCGCTTCATGGCCGGCAAGTTCCCGCTGATGATCTTCGGCCTGCCGGGTGCGGCGTTTGCACTGTACCGTTGTGCCAAGCCGGAAAACCGCAAGGCGGTCGGCGGCTTGCTGCTGTCCGCGGCGCTCACTTCCATGCTGACCGGCATCACCGAACCGCTTGAGTTCACTTTCCTGTTCGTCGCTCCGGCCATGTATATCGTGCACTGCGTATTCGCGGGTGCGTCTTACATGCTGATGCATATTTTGAATGTCGGCGTCGGCCTGACTTTCTCGGGTGGCCTGATTGACCTGACGCTGTTCGGCATCATGCAGGGCAATGCCAAAACCAGCTGGCTGTGGATTCCGGCGGTCGGCGTGGTATACTTCATCGTTTACTACTTCGTGTTCTCGTTCATGATCAAGAAGTTCGACTACAAGACTCCCGGCCGTGACGATAGCGAGATCAAGCTGTACACCCGTGCAGATGTGAACGCCCGCAAGGAGGGTGAAACGGCCGCGCAGGGCGGTGGCGACAACGCGCTCTCCCGTCAGATCATGCTGGGACTGGGCGGCAAGGCTAATATTTCCGACGTCGACTGCTGTATCACCCGCCTGCGCTGCACGGTGCATGACGCATCCAAGGTCGACCAGCAGATGCTCAAGGGCACCGGCGCATCGGGCGTGATCTGCAAGGGCACAGGTGTGCAGATCGTGTACGGCCCGCGCGTGGCGGTCATCAAGTCCGACCTTGAGGCATTCCTTGCCTCCCCGGCGAGCAACGAGGATGCCCCACAGGCAGCACCCGCTGCGGCGGACAGCGCTGCTGCCCCGTCCGGCAAGCATGTGATCGCTTCCCCGCTGACCGGCAATGTCATTCCGCTCGAGCAGGTTGCGGACGGTGTGTTCTCCGAAAAGATGGTGGGCGACGGCTTTGCCGTCGAGCCGACCGACAATCAGGTATATGCCCCGGCGGACTGCGAGGTTGCAACTGTATTCGGCACCAAGCATGCCATCGGCCTGACGACGACGGACGGCGTTGAACTGCTCATCCATCTGGGCATTGACACCGTGCAGATGAACGGTGCGCCGTTCACGATCGAGGTCAAGGAGGGCGACAAGCTCAAGAAGGGCGACAAGATCGGCAGCTTTGATGAAAAGATGATCGTCGAGGCGGGCTACCGCACGGTAACGCCCGTGGTCGTGACCAATTCGGACGCGTACCAGTCCTTCACACTGCAAAAGACCGGCGCTGCAACCGCAGGAGACGACGTGCTGACCATCCAGTAAAGCCCGCCGCACTGTGTTCTACCCCTTTCCCAAACCGCCCCCGCGCCAACAAGGCGCAGGGGCGGTTTGGCATCTATGTGGCAAGCCGTGGCAGGCGATATTGCAATAGAGGCGCTGACAAGGTATAATAATAGCTATAGAATGGCGAGAACACCTGTTTTGCGGCGGCATTGCGGAGGAGGGCGCGGCATGAGAAAAAAGAATCCTGCGCGGCTGGCATTGGCGCTGCTGGCGGTGTTATTGGTGTTTGGGATAGCTGGAAGCAGGCTTGCAGCGCAGGCGGAGGACGGTTCGCAGGAGCCGAAGATTTGGATCAACCCCTATTCCGATGTACGGCGGGGGGCGTGGTATTATGATGCGGTGCGTTTCGTTACCGATGCGGGGCTGATGAACGGCACGGCAACCACGCGTTTTTCGCCCGACGAGACGACCAGCCGCGCCATGGTTGTCACCATCCTGTGGCGGCAGGCGGGCAGCCCGTCGGCCAGCCGGGAAGCGCGTTTCAGTGACGTCGCCCCGTCCGAGTGGTATGGCGACGCAGCGCGCTGGGCGGCGTCGAACGGCATTGTCACCGGCCACGAGGACGGTACATTTGCGCCGGAGGATACAATCACCCGTGAGCAGATGGCGGCGATCCTATACCGTTACGCGCAGGCACAGGGGCTTCCATGCAACGGAAACGGCAGTCTGGACGGTTACACCGATGCGCATCTGGTCAGCGGTTACGCCCGGCCTGCGCTGGAGTGGGTATGTGGCAGCGGCGTGATGCAAGGCACATCGGCCACGACGCTTGGCCCTGCGGCATCCGCCACCCGCGCACAGGTTGCGGCGATGCTGATGCGCTTTTGCGATATCTATGACTTGTGAGGGGACAGCGGCAGCCGCCCGGATGGATATAGGAAGAATATTGCCGCTTGGGAAAAGGGGGTTGACATGGAACTGACGACCAAACGCCTGACGCTCCGCCCGTTCCGCGAGGACGACGTCGAAGCACTCTACGCGTGTTGTAAGGACGAGGAAGTCGGCCGGAATGCTGGCTGGAAACCGCATGAAAGCCTACTTGAATCAAGCGATATCCTGCATCTGGTTTTTTTGGAGCAGCCGACCGTGTGGGCGATCGAACGGCAGGCTGACCGCCGTCTGATCGGCTCGGTCGGGCTGGTGACCGACTCCGCGCGGCATTACGGGTCGGCTCGGTCGCTGGGTTATTCCCTGGGCATCGATTACTGGGGACAGGGCTACATGACCGAGGCCGTGCGCGAGACCATCCGCTTCGCTTTCCGACAGATGGGGCTGGATCTGGTCAGTGCAACCTGCTACCCGGATAACCCTGCCTCCAGTCGTGTGCTGGAAAAATGCGGCTTCTATCTGGAAGGGGTGCGGCACCGCGCCGAGCTGCTGTACAACGGGCAGGTTAAGGATCACCTGTGCTATTACCTGCCGCACGAACATGCGATGAAACAGGAGTGGTTTGCAGAAAAATAAAAATCTTCCTTACATTTAGCGCCAAAATATGCTATAATAGGTATATCAAGGGAGAAGGCGGCAGCGTGTGGGACGCTGCCCGCCGCGGCGTTTGGGCACAGTGAGGAGGAGTAATATGTATCAGGCGGGAGAATACATCGTGTATGGGACAAGCGGCGTTTGCCGGGTCGAGTCGGTCGGCGCGCCACCCTTTGAGACCGATGAGGATCGGCCGTACTACACGCTCGCGCCTGTTTCGGGCACCGAGACGATCTATGTCCCGGTCGACTCCCCGGTGTTCACGCGGCCGGTTATCTCGCGCGCACAGGCCGAGGAACTGATCCAGACCATCCCGGCCATTGAGGAGGACGAATTTTCCTCGCGCAGCCTGCGCATGTCCAGCGAGCACTATCAGGAAGTGCTGCAAAGCCATGACTGCCGCCGGCTGGCGCAGATGATCAAGGCGGTCAACGCCAAGTCGCGCCGCAGCGGCCGGCGCATCAGCCAGATTGACCAGCGCTACCGCAAGCGGGCGGAGGATTTGCTGCACGGCGAGCTGGCCGTCGCGCTGGGTATTCCGGTCGGCGAGGTGCAGCCGTATATCGCACGCACAATCGCACAGTATAAAAAAAGGGCGAAAGCCTGATAAAAGGGGCGTTGCAGAACGGAAACTGCAACGCCCCTTTTATTTTACTTATGGTTCAAGTGGTTTTACATATTGTTTGGCGCGGTCGGAGTCGGTCAAACCGCTGGTTGTCGGGTCGTTGAGCGCCGCCCAGACATTGGACGCAATCAAAAACAGGCAGTACGGGTTGGTCAGCGCCTGCCGCGCAACGTCAAACACCGCGCGCCAGCTGGTCAGATCGGCAGCGGTCAGGCCGACATAGGCCAGCGCCGCGGCGAATATGCCGGTGAATACCTGCACCCAGAATACCGGGTTTTTCAGGCGGATACGTAGATTCAACGAAAAAACCCCTTTCTTTTCGGAAATGCGGCCGCATGGAAACGCGGCCGCCGGTATCATTCTATGAAGCAGAATGGGCGCGCGACCGGGTGTGCAGTGGAAATTGCTTGCAAAAACGCCGGAAAAAGCCGTTTTTTGTTTACCTTGCGGATAGTCCGTGCTATACTGTATACAGAGTTCTTATGTTTGGGGGAAATTTTTTGAGTATGGTTCCCGATTGTATGTTTCACTCCCGCTATCTGAAGTACAAATCGCCCTATGGCGCTGTGCCGGCCGGACAGACGGTCGTGTTTTGCGCGTTTCCCAAGCGCGAGCGTGGTACGGAGCACATTACCCTGTGGGTAGAGGAAGACGGAAAAGCGCCCGAGTCGTTCCCCATGCGCTGGCAGGGGCTGGATGGCGCGCGGGATAAGTATATTGTCAACTATGTGCCGCCGCATCCCGGCCTGTACTGGTATTATTTCACGGTTGACACGGCGGACGGCCCGCGCTATTGTGCGCGTGGTTACGGCGGCCGTGGCGAGGTGATCGACACGCTGGGCGACAAATACCAGCTGACCGTGTACGACCGTTCCTACCGGCCGCCGCGCTGGTTTGGCCGCGGCATCACCTATAATATCTTCCCGGATCGGTTCAACCGGGATAAAATGCCTGTCCAGCCCGAGGGGGAGGGCATGGCGCCGCGTGTGCTGCATGAAAACTGGGATGATCTTCCGGTTTACAAGCCGGACGAAAACGGCGAAATATTGAATAACGACTTTTTCGGCGGTACACTGCGGGGCGTCATCCGCAAGCTGGATTATCTGGAAAGCCTGCGCGTAACCACGATCTATTTCAACCCGATTTTTCAGGCGTACTCCAACCACCGCTACGATACGGGCGACTACAAACGCATCGACCCGTTGCTGGGTAACGAGGAGGATTTCCGCACCCTGTGCGCCGAGGCCGCCATGCGCGGCATGCGCGTCGTGCTCGACGGCGTATTCAACCACACCGGGTACGATAGCCGCTATTTCAACGCCCGCGGGCGGTATGACAGTGTCGGCGCGCACCAGTCGCAGGATTCGCCCTACTACCGCTGGTATGACTTCCAGCAGTGGCCGGACAAGTACGGCTCGTGGTGGGGCATCTACACGCTGCCGCAGGTGCAGGAGATGGACGAAAGCTATCTGGACTTTATCATTGATAATGAGGACAGCGTCGTGCGGCGCTGGCTGCGGCTGGGTGCGTCCGGCTGGCGGCTGGATGTAGCCGACGAGCTGCCCGATGCGTTCATCGCGCGGCTCAACGCTGCTGCCAAGCGGGAAAAGCCGGATGCTATCATCATCGGTGAGGTCTGGGAGGATGCTTCCAACAAGATCGCCTATTCCGAGCGCCGCAAGTATTTTCAGGGCGGCGAGTTGGACAGCGTGATGAATTACCCGCTGCGCGACGCCATTTTGTCTTATCTCAACGGCGGCACAGCCGAGCATTTTGCCGAAACGATGGAGGTCATCCGCGAAAACTACCCGCACGATGTGTTCTACGGGCTGATGAACATTATCGGTACGCACGACACCGCGCGTGCGCTGACCTTGCTGGGTGTATCCGATGAGGAATGGAAGCTCGACCGTGACGGGCGCGCGCACTATACGCTGCCGCCCAACCGGCTGGAGAGCGCCAAGCGGCGTCTGAAGCTCGCCGCAACCATCCAGTTTACGATGCCCGGTTCGCCCACCATCTACTACGGCGACGAAGCCGGACGGCAGGGCTTTGAGGACCCGTTCAACCGCCGTACCTACCCGTGGGGGCAGGAGGACCGCGAGATGCTCGCGTTCTACCGCCGCCTGTGCAACCTGCGCGCGGACAGCAACACGCTGGCCAACGGCGCGCTCAATTTCCTCGAGTGTCACGGCGCGCTGCTGCAATATGAGCGCGTCAGCGACCATTCGCGCATCATGGTCATCGTCAACCGCGGCCACAACACGGTCGAGACCTATGCCCATGCATTGTATGTGGTGGATATGCTCAGCGGCGAGGGGTTCGACGACGCGGACAGCCACGGCGTCCACCTGACTGTGCCGCCGGAGACTGCTTATATTCTGCGCTGTTTCGGCACACCGTAACAGGGATGCGTGTCCGGCGGTGCATTGCCATGCCGTAACCGAGAAAGGAGCCTGTATTATGGAGATGAGAGAAAAAACCCTGTCCCAGAAGTATTACTTTCAGGGGAATATCATGAGCGCCCGGCTCGATCAGGTTGAACTGCCAAACGGCAAAACCGCCCCGCGCGAGATTTGCGAGCATCTGGGCGGCGTGGGCGTGCTGCCCATCGACAAGGACGGCAATATCATTCTGGTGCGGCAGTACCGCTACCCCTATGACGAACTGACGCTGGAAATCCCGGCGGGCAAGCTCGACCATGGCGAGGGCGAGGATATTGAGGCCTGCGGCATGCGCGAGCTGAAAGAGGAAACCGGCTGCACCGCGGGGCAGATCGTGCCGCTCGGCTGCATCTACCCGTCGCCCGGCTTTTTGACCGAGGTTGTGCACATGTTTGCCGCGCTCGACCTGACCGAGGGCGAAATGCAGCCCGATGAGGATGAGTTTGTCGAGGTTGTGCGCCTGCCGCTGGCCGAGGTTGAGGCAATGGTCGAGCGCAACGAAATCCGTGACGGCAAAACCGTGGTCGCGCTCTACCGCGCCCGGCTCAAAGGGCTTTGCTGAGCCGCATACCGTACGCATCGCCATGTCCCCGGGGAGGTTTTTATGGATAAGAAAAAAATTCTGGTCGTGGAAGATGAAAAGGCGATCGCCGATATCTTAGTGTTCAACTTGCAGCGCGAAGGGTATAGCACCATGGTCGCCTATGATGGGGCGGAAGGGCTGCGCGCCGCGCTCAAGGAAGCGCCAGACCTCATCCTGCTCGATGTGATGCTGCCCGAAATGGACGGCTTTGCCGTGCTCGGCCACATCCGCGAAAAGCAGGATACCCCGATCATCATGCTCACCGCCCGCGAGGAGGAGACCGACAAGGTGCTCGGCCTTGAACTGGGCGCGGACGACTATATCACCAAGCCCTTTTCCATGCGCGAATTGATGGCGCGCGTCAAGGCCAACATGCGCCGCACGCTGTCCGGCGAGGAGCGGGAAAAGCCCGCCGTGCCGCAGGGCGGCGGCCTGCGTATCTCGCGCGATAACGGCATGGTGTACAAAAACGGCCGCGCGCTGGAACTGTCCGCGCGCGAGTTTGATATCCTGTGCTTCCTGTCCGCGGCCCCCGGGCGCGTGTTCTCGCGCGAGGAGCTGATGGAGCAGGTGTGGGGGTATGAATACTACGGCGACCTGCGCGCAGTGGATGTCGCCATCCGCCGCCTGCGCGAAAAGGTGGAGGATCAGCCCGCCAGCCCGCGCTATATCATGACCAAGCGCGGCATGGGCTACTATTTTGCCGACCAATGAGCCGCGTCCCCGCCGGGGACAATGACAAAACAGGCGCGGCTGCGCCCCGGCCGCCGGAGGTGTTTTTTTGTTCCGTTCACTTCACATGAAGCTGGTGCTGATCCTCGTGCTGATGATCGTTTCGGTCATGGCGGTGGTGGGTACGTTCCTCATCAACAGCGTCAGCACCTTCTATCTGGACAGCTTCTATGAGCAAATGCAGAATGTGTTCAACCAGTCCAGCGCGATGGAGTCCCTGCAGGAGGCGGCGGCCGAACAGGGCGCGCCCGGCTTGCAGACGGTCATCGCGGCCCGCGAGAGCGCGCTCGGCATTGACGATTACCGCAATTACTATATCCTCGATGCCGAGGGGCGCTATCTGGAGGGGTCGAACCCGAATATCACGCTCACGCGCACGAGTAATATCGTTGCGGCGATGGCGGGCGAGGTCGGCACGCGCTCGGCGGTGTCGGACAGCGTGATGGATATCGCTGTGCCCATCGACAAGGAGGGCGACGGCAGCGTGGACTATATCGTCTACATCACCGACGACAAGAGCGAGATCTCCGACCTGTCGTGGCGCTTTTTCCAGATCGTCATGCAGGCGATGATGTTCGGCCTGCTCGCGGCGATCCTGCTGTCCTTTCTACTCAGTAAGACCATCACCACCCCGATCGAGCGCATCACCGAGGGCGCGCGCTCGATTGCGGAGGGCAATTTCGATCAGGATCTGGGCGTGCAGTCGTCTGACGAGATCGGCGAGCTGACACGCTCGTTCAACTACATGGCGCAGCGGCTGAAAAGCACGGTGGGCGAGGTACAGGGTGAGCGCGACAAGCTGAGCACCCTGTTCCTGCACATGACCGACGGCGTGGCCGCCTTTACGACCGACGGGCGGCTCATCCACATGAACCCGGCCACCGAGAACCTGCTCGGCGTGCGCATGGGCAGCAACCTGACCTTTGACGAGCTGTTTTCCGACCTTGACATGCCCAATTCGGACGAGACGGTCATGCGCAGCTTTTTGACCAGTGAGATCACGCGCCGCGGGCGCGTGCTGTCCATCACGCTCGCGCCCTACGGTGCGCTGGACGGCGAGGGCGGCGTGATCTCGGTCATCCACGATATCACCGAGCAGCGGCGGCTGGACGACGCGCGGCGCGAGTTCGTCGCCAATGTTTCGCATGAGCTGCGCACGCCGCTGACCAACATCCGCTCGTACACCGAAACGCTGCTCGATGCTGCGGGCGATATCCCGCTGGACACCGAAAAGCAGTTCCTCGGCGTTATTTCGAGCGAATCCGAGCGCATGGCGCGCATCGTGACCGATTTGCTGACGCTATCCAAGCTGGACTACGGCCGTATGGAGCTGCGTATGACGCGCTTTTCGCTTGCCGAGCTGCTCAAGAAAGTGGCAAACGCCATGAAACTCACCGCAGAGAACAGCGGCCACGAGATGGTTGTGGACGCACCGGACAGCTTGCCGGATATTGTGGCCGACCGCGAGCGCATTGAGCAGGTGGTTGTGAACATCCTGTCCAACGCGGTCAAATATACCCCTGCGGGCGGGCATGTCCGGCTGGCGGCCTGCATGGTGGGGGCAAACCGCGTGCGCATTACGGTGGAAGACGACGGTGTGGGTATTCCCGCGGCCGATGTGCCGCGTTTGTTTGAGCGTTTTTACCGCGTCGATAAGGCGCGCAGCCGCGCGGCCGGCGGCACTGGCCTCGGGCTTGCGATCGCTAAGGAGATTGTCGAGCAGCACGAAGGCAAGATCGCGCTGGCCAGCGAGTACGGCAAGGGTACGACCGTGACCATCGTGCTGCCGACCGACCTGCCCACCAATCGGGAGGAGGGGCCGGCATGACCGGGCCGAGCCGCTCGGCGCGGAACACGGCAAAAAACGTATCGCTGATCGTGCTGATCGTGCTGTTGCTGGTTCTTTGCGCCGCCAATTGGCTGCTGGGCATGAACGTTGCGCAGATGCCGGCCGACCATTTGCTGCGCCGTGCGCACGACCATCTGTTCGGCGGCGCGGTCGGTTATGAGCTGCGCTCGTCGGGCGTGGCCGCGGCCGAACCGGCGCAGGTCGCGCTGACCGTGGACGGCCAGCTGACCGGTGTGCAGTACGACCTGACCGATGTGGATACCGGTCTTGCAGCCGTGCGCGAGGTTTGGGCACAGGTGCTGGCCGATACCGAGTTGGCTGCCTGCGGCGAGGACGAACTGACCGCCGCGCTCTGGTCGGGCGACTGCGCTGTACTGCGTTACCACGGCGCGATCCCGCTGGGCGCGGTTGCGGGCTGGATGGGCGCTTCGCACCGCAGCAACGAGGAAATACAGGTGGAAACGCTCGTCTATGCCGATGCACCCGGGCGTTTGTTCGTGCGCGCCGGGGACGGCACGCTGTATGCTGCGCGCGCCAAAGCCGACGCGAGTGTGCTCAGCCGCGCGCAACAGGCGTTCCGCGGCCAGCCCTGCAAGTTTGCGGGCGAAGCCTACGCGGTCTGGGCGGAAACGCTGCTGTTCGACGGCGAAACGCTGTCGCTGCCGCTGTTGCAGGAAGAGAAGATCGACCTGTTCGCCACCCAGAACGGCACCGGACTGGAAGACCTGCTGCAATCCTTCGGTTTTTCGGCCTATACGAACTTTTACGCGGAGCAGAACGGGCAGGTGCGCGTGTTTATCGACAATGTCAGCACGCTGCGCGTGAGTGCGGACGGTCTGCTGCAATACGCGGCGGCCGTGGAAAACAGCACGGTGCGCGCCTATGACGAGGGTGAGGTCAGCGGTTTGTCCGCGCTGGATGCGCAGATGGACAGCGCACGCCTGATTTTGGACGCTGCGCTGCGCGCGGGTGAAACCGACACGCACGCGTCGCTTTACACCGCTGTGCAGCAGGGCGAGCAGACGACGCTGGTGTTTTCACAGCTGTACGGCGGCGTGCCCGTGCTCGGCGACGCCGACTTTGCGGCGTTCCGTTTTGAGGGCGGCGCGCTGGTTTCGGCCACGATCCGGCTCCAGCGTTTTGCCGCGCAGCAGGAGTACCGCACGGTGCTGCCCGCACGGCAGGCAGCGGCGGGCGCACTGGGCGACAAATGCGGCCTGATGGTCGCGTACCGTGCAAACGACGAAGGGGTTTATGTGCCTGCACGGTTTTATCTGGAAGATGCGGGCTGAGATGGGAGGTGAGGCCGCTTGCAATGGGATAAGGTAAAAAATATCCTGATCGCCATCCTGCTCGCGGTCAACCTGTTCCTGATGGGCAGTCTGGTCGCCAAGTTCTGGCAGAACTGGCAGCGCGCGGATGAACTGGAAGCCAACCTGCGCACGCTGGCCGAGGGCTACGGTGTCACGCTGGCGGAAGGTTTCCGCCTGCCGCAGGATAAGGTGCTGCCCACGCTGTCGCTCGACCGCAGCCGGACAGATGAGGAAGCGGTCGCGCAGGCCATGCTGGGCGCGAATGCGGAGCGCACCGAGCGGGAGGATGGCACGGTACGCTTTGAGAGTGAGAACGGTTTCGCCGAATGGGGCGCGGACGGTTCGCTGCACGCCTCCCTTTTGACAGATGGGGGCGCGCCCGCAGATGCGGATGCAGCCTTGCGGCAGGCGCGGCGGTTGTTTTCCGCGTGGGGGCTGCTGGCGTCGGACGCCACCTTGCAGGAGGACGGCACCGCCGTTACGCTGACGGGGGAGGTCGCTGGCCAGCCCGTACACAACCGCACGCTGACGCTTCGCTTTGATGAGGCGGGCGGCGTTACGCTGGACGGGCTTTGGAGCTTCGGCACGCCGTATACTACCGTGCGCGGCAGCGGCGTATCCTGCAACGCGGCGGACGCGTTGCTCGAGTTCGTGGCACGGGCGGGGGACGCGCAGCAGATCCGGTCGATGACAGCCGGCTACCGGATGGAAATGGACGGCAGCCGCCGCCTGCAACTCACGCCAACTTGGAAGATCGTAACCGATTCGGGTGAATATTTGGTGGATTGTGCCAAAAAAACAATCATAGATCAGGAAAATTGAAAAAAATCTTTCCTTTATTAAAAATTGTGGTACAATAGACTGGTGAGAATTTGCGGGCGCACCCGGTGGTGCGCGTGTTCATAGAATACAGTGACAGAAGCAGGAGCGCGGTGACGGCGCGCATGCAAGAGTGAGGAGTAGGTAGGTTTGACCAAGTATGTCATCAACGGCGGTAAAACGCTTAACGGAGAGGTCACGATCTCGGGCGCGAAGAACGCGGCGGTCGCGATCGTACCGGCAGCACTGCTGGCGGACGGCCCGGTGCGCATCGAAAACGTACCCAAGATCATCGACGTGACGTTACAGCTGGAGATCATGCGCGAGCTGGGTGCGCAGATCCGGCTGGTCAATGCAACAACGGTGGAGATCCAGAATACCCAGCACCCCAGCCTCAAGCCGCACGAACTGGAGCGCAAGCTGCGCGCTTCCTATTACCTGCTCGGTGTGCTGCTTGGCAAGTACGGCTTTGCCGAGGTCGCGATGCCGGGTGGCTGCAACTTCGGCGGCGTGCGCCCGATCGACCAGCACATCAAGGGCTTTGAGGCGCTGGGCGCGACCGTGACGCTGCCCAAGGGCGGGTACATCCGCGCTGAAGCCCCGGAGGGTGGGCTGCACGGCGCGCATATCTATTTCGACGTGGTATCGGTCGGCGCGACGATGAACATCATGCTCGCGGCGGTGCTCGCCAAGGGCCAGACCATTATGGAAAACTGCGCTAAGGAGCCGCATATCGTCGATCTGGCGAATTTCCTCAATGCCATGGGCGCAAATGTCAAGGGCGCGGGCACGGACGTCATCAAGATTCGCGGCGTTGAGCGTCTGCACGGCGGCAGCTATTCCATCATTCCCGACCAGATCGAGGCCGGTACGTTTATGGCGGCGGTTGCGGCCTGCGGCGGCTCGGTGCTGGTCAAAAACGTCATCCCCAAGCATCTGGAGTGCATCACGGCCAAGCTCAAGGAGATGGGTGTCGAGGTCACCGAGTTTGACGATGCGGTGCTCGTGCGCCGTGAGGGACGGCTGACCAAAACCAATGTCAAAACCATGCCCTATCCGGGCTTCCCGACCGATATGCAGCCGCAGATGACGACCGCGCTGTGCCTTGCCGAAGGCACAAGCATCGTTACCGAGGGCGTGTGGGACAGCCGTTACCGCTACACCGAGGAGCTGGCGCGCATGGGCGCGAACATCCATGTCGACGGCAAGATCGCGGTCATCGAGGGCGTGGAGGAATTCAAGGGCGCGCCGGTGCGCGCGCATGACCTGCGCGCGGGCGCGGCGATGGTCATTGCGGGCCTGGCGGCCAAGGGCGTGACCCAGGTCGAGCAGGTGCAGAACATCGAGCGTGGCTATGAAACGCTGGTGGAGAAGTTTGTGGCGCTGGGCGCGGATATGTACCGCTCCGAGATCCCGGACTCCATGGGCATGGCCGAGCGCGCATAAAAACAAGGAAACCGTCACAGCGGAGGGGGCAACCTCTCCGCTGTTTTGGAAAGTAAAGGAGTTTGGAGTTTGGCCGAGCGGTTTTATTACAGCATTGCAAGCGGGTCGACGGGCAACTGCGGCCTATACATAGCGGATGGGACGGCGATCCTGATTGACCTTGGCGTATCGTTCCGCAAAATCACGACCGCGCTGGGCGCGGTCGGGCTGGGGGTGGACGATATCGCCGCCGTGCTGCTGACGCACGAGCATATCGACCACGTCAAGGGGCTGCCGATGTGGCTGAAAAAGGCCAAAGCGCCCGTGTTTGCCTCGCGCGGTACGGCGGAGGCGCTCGCGGATAAAGACCCGTCCTGCGCCGACCGACTGAACGAATTCGACAGCGGCGAGGCGTTCTGGGTGCGCGACGTGGATATCGCGTCGTTCGCCACCCCGCATGACGCGGCCGACAGCGTGGGCTATGTGTTCGATGATCGGGGCAGTCGGTTCGGCTTTGCAACCGACCTCGGTTTTGTCCCGCGCGAGGCGGCGGCGCTGCTGCGCGGCTGCGAGACCGTTGTGCTGGAAAGCAACCACGACCCGCACATGTTGCAGGCCGGGCCATACCCGTATGCGCTCAAAATGCGCGTGGCCGGGCCGTCCGGCCACCTGTCCAACCCGGATTGTGCGGTGTTCGCAGCCGATCTGGTGCGGCACGGCGCGCGCAATCTGGTGCTGGCCCACCTGAGTGAAAAGAACAATATGCCGGCGCTGGCACTCCAGCAGACGATGGGCGCATTGCGCGGCCTGCCGGACTGCGCGGTGCAGGTTGCGCCGCGCGACCGGATGGAGGCGCCGCTGCGTCTCGGGGAGGAAGCGTTATGCTCGCTGTCCGGCTGATCTGCGTCGGCAAGCTCGGCGAAAAATTCTGGGCTGAGGCTGTGCGCGAATATGAAAAGCGCCTTGGCGCATATTGTAAATTAGAGATCATCGAACTGCCCGAGCAGCGTCTTCCACAGACGCCGTCGGATGGCGAGATCGCACAGGCGCTGGACAAGGAAGCGGCGCTGATCGAAGCGAAAATCCCGCAGGGCGCGGCAGTGGTCGCGCTGTGCGTGGAGGGCAAAGAGATGTCCTCCGAACAGCTGGCCGATTACCTCGGCCGGCTGACTGTCGGCGGTACCAGCCGCGTGTGCCTGGTTATCGGTGGGTCGTGCGGCCTGTCGGACAAGGTAAAAAAACGTGCGGTGCTGCGGCTTTCCATGTCGCCGATGACGTTCCCGCACCACCTCGCACGCGTCATGGTGCTCGAGCAGCTATATCGCGCGCTCAACATCGCCGCGGGCGGTAAATACCACAAATGAGCGTGGGACAGGATTGCAAGACGCGCTATCCGCTGCTGCTGGCGCACGGTCTGGGCGTGACCGAGCATGGCGGGCTGTATGTGCCGTGGGGGCGCATTCCGGACGTGCTGCGCGCGCAGGGGGCGCAGGTGTTTTTCGGCGGGCAGGACGCGTGGGGCAGCATCGAGGACGGCGCGGCGCGGCTGGCCAATGCAGTGCAGCGCATCCGGCGTGAAACCGGCAGCGCGCGCGTCAACATCATCGCCCATTCCAAGGGCGGGCTGGAAGCGCGCCACCTGATTTCAGGGATGGGGTATGGCCGGTATGTGGCTTCGCTGACCATGCTTTCCACGCCCAACCGCGGTTCCTGTGTGGCCCAATGGTTGCTGCGCGTGCAGCCGGGCATTACAGTCTGGGCGCAAGGTAACGACGCATGGTGGCGGCGGCACGGTGACACTGCCCCCATGACGCTGCGCGCGGGCAGGCAACTGACCCCGGCCTATCTGGAGGGCTTCAACCGCACCCATCCGGATGCCAACTGCGTTTACTACCAAAGCTGGGGCGCGTTGCTGGGCAAGAGTGTGGATACCGGCATGCGGCTGACGCACGGCCTGTTTTATCCTACCCATGGCAGCAGCGACGGTCTGGTCACACCCGCGTCTGCACGCTGGGGACGCTACCGCGGTACACTGCAAAACGTCAGCCATCAGCAGTTGGTCGACGCGACCGGAAAGGATTGCGGCGCGTTTGACGTGCGCGCGTTCTATGTCCGGTTGGTGTGCGAGCTGGCAGAAATGGGATTTTAAGGCGGCAGGTGCGCCGCGAAGCGCGAATCTTTTGGAAAAAAAGATTTACATTGCCCGTATCATTCGGTAAAATATAAGGTAAGAGAAAATAGCATCAGGAGGAGCATCCTTATGATTATCACGATAACGCTCAATGCTGCGCTCGACCGCACGCAGCACATTGAGCATCCGCTGGTGGTCGGCAAGCTCAACCGCGCGGTATCCAGCCATCTGGAACCGGGCGGCAAGGGCATCAACGTGTCCCGTGCGATCAAGGCGCTGGGCGGTACGAGCGTTGCAACCGGCTTTACCGCAGGCACCAACGGCCGTATGCTCAAGGATATGTTGACCTCTGCCGATATCCACCATGATTTTGTCGACGTGGCAGGCCAGATGCGTGTGAACACGCAGATTATCGACGCGCAGGGCGGGCATACCGAGGTCAACGAGCCGGGCAGCAAGATCGAGGACGCGGATTTTCTGCGCCTGCTCGACCGTATGGAAGGTTATCTGGACGAGGGGAATATTTTTGTGCTCGCAGGCTCGACCCCGCCGGAGTTCCCACTGAAAAACTACCGGAAGCTATGTAAGACGATCAAAAAGCGCGGCTGCAAGCTGATTATTGATGCGCAGGGCGACCTGCTGCTCGAGGCATTGCAGTGCGAGCCGGATTTCGTCAAGCCCAACATTTTCGAACTGGCCGAAGCCGTGGGCGACAAGCCCTCTGCCGATCCCGAGGTGGTTGTGGTGTCCGCCCGCAAGATGCTCGATATGGGCGCGCGTGCGGTGTGTGTTTCCATGAGCCAGGAGGGCGCGGTGCTGGTATCCAAGGATGAGTCCGAGGCGCTCTATGTCAACACCAACCCCAAGATCTACGACGAAGGCTCGGTCGGCACGGGTGATGCAATGGTCGGCGCAATTGCCAACGCGATGCATAACAACCTCAAGTTCGAGGAGATGGCGCGCCTTGCGGTCTCGACCGCGCGTGCAAGCTGCCGCCTCGCAGGCACCGAGATGGCGTCGCTGAAAAAGGTTTATGAGGTCTATGAGACCACGCAGGTCTACATACTTTAAATAACGCGCAAGCGAAGCCGGGCGGTTACCCGCCCGGCTTTTTCCTGCCTTTACGATTTTGGTAGGCATGCGGTGGGAAAACAGGTTGACGCTTTTTTCCAATGGGTCTATAATAAGTGGAAAGATGTTTTATCGTAAGGGCAGCGCAAAAGGCGTATGTCCTGTTTGCCGTATCCGATTACCCTGCGTTGCTACCCTGATGGTGGGTTTAGGCCATCAGGGCGCTCTACTATGTTTATCGGCAATATTTTGCCAAGTAGGGAGAGTTAACCTATGAAAATGCTGCGTTGCACGATAGTGGCTCTTTTGCTAGTGGGTCTGATGGCCGCTGGCATTCCGGTTCAGGCATTTGCTACTGGGTGGAAAGTGGTCCGGGTGGGTTTTCCTATCCAGCAGAACAACTCTTTTGTAGATGAAAATGGCAATTATGCCGGCTATCTGGTCGATTATCTCAATCAGCTAAGCATGTATACCGGCTGGGAGTATGAGTATGTGCAGGTGGAGGGCGACCTCAATACCCAGTTGTCGACGCTGCTGGATATGTTGCAGACGGGCGAGATTGATATGCTGGGCACCATGAATCGCAATAGCGAATTGGAGCAGTTATTCCTCTATCCCAGCTACAATTATGGAACGGCGTATACAACCTTGACCGTCCGCGACGATGCACAGGAATGGGTCGAGGATGACTATGAACACTGGAATGGTATTACCGTTGCAACATATCCAAAACTTGAGGGACGGATGGAGCTGTTGGAGCAATACGCAGCGGTCAATGGTTTTACTTATGAAACCGTGGAGTGCGAAACGCAGGAGGAGACCTTGCGTGCGGTGCGTGAGGGCAGGGCTGACGCTACCATTCAGGTGGATGTGTCCATGGCAGATGGCTTCCGTGGAATCGCCCGTTTTGCGCCTAACCCATATTACTTTGCGCTCTATAAAGGCAACACACGTCTGCTGCAAGAACTGAATGTGGCGCTAAGCACGATGAACCGGACGTATCCACATTTGCAGACGGAGCTATATAACCGTTATTTTGCATTCAAAAACCAATTTTTCCTCTCAGAGGATAATGAGGCTCTGATTCGGTCGTTGGGTACGGTACGGGTGCTGTTCTATGAAGGAAACGCTCCGTTCCAATATATGAAGGGCGGCCAGATCAGCGGCATTGCGGCAGATTACATGAAGCGTTTTTCTGAGGCTACCGGGTTGCAATATGAAACGGTGGTAGCAGAGTCCTTTGGGGATGGGCTTGAACTGATTGATAAGGGCGAGGTGGATATCGTAGCCTGCATCGCGACAAATTCGAAGGTCGTATCACAAAAGGGGCTTCGCCTGTCCTTGCCCTATTTCACCAGTAACAGAGTAGTGGTGTCTGCGGCGTCTACCAACCAGCAAGGCTACACCGATGAACTGGGTTTCCTCATGAATACAGAAGCGGCCTTAAACCAACTGTGCGCCGGCGACCCGGCGGTATATTGGATGGACTCCTTTTCTGTCAATTACTATCTGCGTAAGCAGGCAATTTACCACGATATCAAGGTGGATTGGGGCAATACGCAGCCATGTACCTACGCGGTAGGTGTGACGGATAGGATGCCGGAGGAATTGCTAACCATCCTGAACCACTATGCCAGTTCGCTGGATGCTACGGTTAAGCAGAATATGCTTAACCAGAGTTCGGCGGATGCGGTGGAATACACCCTGACCGAACTGCTGTACATCTATCGGCACTGGATTTTGAGCGCGGTGGTTGTTCTGAGCCTGCTGTGCTGCATCTATGTGCTTTACTTCCGTGGCAAGCGGGCGCATCAGCAGATGGAGGCCAGCGTATATAAACTCAACCAGCTTTGCCGGTACGATGAACTCACCGGGGCGAATAACGGTGCCTACTTCCGCAAGCTGCTTGAGCAGGCTTGTCAGGAAAAATGTCCGCTGGCGCTGGCGGCGCTGAATATCCGCAATTTTAAATACATCAATGAGACGTTCGGCCTGATGGCGGCGGACCGTGTCCTGTGTCAGATTAAGCTGGTGCTGGACGACATGGTCCATACCGGTGAATTTTTCTGCCGGGAATCGGCGGACGTATTCTATATTGCGCTGCAAGAAAATACCCCGGAGGCGCTTGCCGCCCGGATACATAGGATTTGCACCTGCATCCGCCAAGAAGTGCGACAGGTATTGCAGGATTATCCGCTTGCGCTTTACAGCGGCGGCGTGTTGACGGCGCAGTCGCCGGAGCCGTATTCGGCCACGAATCTGAGCTATATGATGGCGGCGTTGGCGCAGGCCAAAAAGGAAAACCGGCAGGATATCTGCATTTATGATGAAAAGCTGCATCAGGCAGAGCAGCTGCGGCACTATGTGGAAAGTCATATGCATACGGCGCTGGCGGCTGAGGAATTCCAGCTCTACCTGCAACCTAAGATGGATCTGAGCGAGGGGTGCCTGTACGGGGCGGAGGCTTTGGTGCGGTGGCAGCCGAAGGATCGGGATATGATCTTCCCGGATCAGTTTATCCCCTTGTTTGAGGAAAACGGCTTTTGCGTACAGTTGGATCTGTACATGGTAGAGCAGGCCTGCAAGCAGTTGCGCACCTGGATAGATCAGGGGATGACCCCGATTTCTATTTCTGTCAACCAGACCAAGCTGCTGTTTGGCCGGGAGGACTATGTGGACAGATTGCTGGCGATCACCAGAAAATATCAGGTGCAGCCAAAGTATATCACCTTGGAGATCTTAGAGGGGTTGGCGCTGGACAGCATAGAAAAGCTCAATAGCGTGATTGAGCGGCTCAATGCTGCGGGCTTCCGGGTGTCTATGGATGATTTCGGCAGCGGGTATTCTTCGCTCAATACGTTGGGCAAGATCAAAATCGACGAGCTAAAGTTGGACCGCCTGTTCCTGTATGACGTAGCAAAGGATACGCACGGCACCCAACGCAAGGTACTCGCCAGCATTTTGGCATTGGCGAAAGAATTGAATATCCGCACCGTAGCAGAAGGGGTGGAGACACAGGAAAACGAACAGATGATGATTGAACTGGACTGTGATTACGGCCAAGGGTACTATTACAGTAAGCCCATCCCGGCCGACAGGTTTTTGGATGAATTCCTGCTCCCATTCACGCAGCGTACGGAACAATCCTGAAAACGAAGGTAGAAGATCATGGCAATGGCAAGTCTTTATCTAACCGCGGTGGTTCTGCTGCAGATAGAATGCACCGTACGGTTCTTTTTCAGGAATGCCAGACGGGTGGGCATCACGGCCTTGCGGTTGGCAGCCTATGTGTTGCTTTCATTGCTGCCGCTGGCAGCCTTTCAAGTGGAACAGTATTTCCTGCCGGCTTTTTATCTGTTATATCTGCTGCGCTGCTTATTGCAGGAAAAGGTGATCCCGTTGTCCAAAGGGCTTGTGGACCGGGATATACGCGCCCGGTTTGTTGTGTTTTGCAGCATACACCTGAGTATGCTTGGGCTGCTGGCATTGCTGACGAAGCTGAGTTTGGGGCAGGTTCTGAAAGGGCCACAATGGGTGTTGTTGGGAGCGATCATTGCATTGGTTGCTTTTATACTGATGAACCTGTACCCCGTCTTTAACGGCGAAAAAACAGGTATTGCTCTGCGGGAAGGGCAAAAAAAGGAGTTTCAATACCTTTTTTACTTTCTCGATCTCGGTGTTTGCTATATTTTTGAGCAAAGCCTGCTGTGCCTGCATGCGCAGGCACAAAACCTGTATCTGGCATTTTTCCTGTGCGGCAATGCGATATCGGTGGTGCTGCTTACCGTTTATTTTCAAGCACTCTACCGGATACGGGACATAGCGGGAAAGGAACGCTCCAATCAGGCGTTGGAACGCTCCCTTCAGCAGGGAAATCAGCAAATCCGGAATCTGCTGGCCAGTATCCATTTTGACGAGTTGACCGGTGTCCGCTCCCGCCTTTTCCTCATTCAGGAGTCCACGCGGCTGCTGGATAGCGAGATCCCGTTTGCGTTGGTGTATATTGATTTGAACGGGCTGAAGAAGATCAACGATACCTTTGGGCACTTGGCAGGCGACCAGTATTTGCGGGACTTTGCGGAAATGGTGCAGGAGCAGGTCCGCAAGGAGGATACGGTTGCCCGCTTTGGGGGCGATGAGTTTGTTCTGCTGCTCCTTTGGTGCAGCAGGGAGAATGCGGAAAAGCGTATCGAGGTTATTCAAGACCGTGTGCAGAACGAGCTGAAACGGTTCTATTTTGCCGCCGGCTGTGCGGATACAACCGAAACAAGACAACTGAATGAGCTGATTGCGCTGGCGGATCAACGGATGTACCAGCAAAAAGAGGAAGGGAGGGCGCAGAGACGTGCTTAACCTGACTCAGTGGACTGCTATTTTAGCTTATGGCGGTTCGCATATTTACTATAATTATTGTATCATCTGCATGCTGTACTGCGTGCTCCAGCGGTCTGTGAAGCCCAAAACGGTATGGCGGGACGCGATCTGCCTGTTTGGCATCAATGCGGCTTATTTTGGCGTGTGCAGTGCGCTGGGGTTTGGACTGCTGAAAAACTTTAGCCTGTTTTGGCTGGTGTTTTATTTGCAGGAACGGTTCCTGTTCCATGTTCCTAAAAACGCTGCGCGGTTTTTCACCCTGTATGTGACGTTATGCACGCTCAGCAATATTCTGTTTTACTACGGCATTGCCGCTGTCCTGATGCATGAGCCGCTGTCCTATTTTGAAAATGTGTTCCATCCGTTGGACTTTCGCAAGATCTATGCGCTGTCGGTCAGTTACATGTCCACTACATTTGCGCTCAGGTACTGCACCAAAGAAAAGAATGCAGCTCCGTTGCGGCATTTGATTTCTTCCATGAATCAGATGGGCTTCATGCTGGTGTCAATGGGGGTGCTGTTTGCCTACCTATTGTTCCAGGGGATTATGTACGGAAGTTTGCATAGTGTACTTCTGGAAAAGATATGGAGCCTGAGCGGTTGCATCTACATATCCACGGGCTTTCGGCTTACCCTGCGCTATGCGATCAAGCTGAGCTACCTGTATCATCTGGATGAAAAAAATATACAGTTGCAACAGGCATTGGAACGACAAAAAAAAGGATGTTTCCGACCTGATTGACGTAGCGGATATGGATACCCTGACCAAAGTACGCAACCATGCCGCAGGAATGAAGGAGATACAAAACTGGATTGCGCAGAAGCGGCCTTTTGTGCTGTGCCTGGTTGATTTGGACGGCCTGAAATATACGAACGATTTTATCGGGCATGATGCGGGCGACCGGTATCTTCTCAAAGTGGTCGAAGCGATTGAACAGCACTGCCGTCAGGATCGCGACCTGTTGTGGCGTCATGGCGGTGATGAATTCATGCTGGCTTATGCAGGGGTTTCGGTGATCGAAGCGTATGGTCGGATGGAGTGCATTGCCCAGCGGGTCGCTCAGGCGGGAGCCGAGCAGGGAATACCGATGTAAATCAGCTTTGGCGTGGAAGGCTGGGATGGAAGCTGCGATTTTGATACCCTTTTTGCCAAAGTGGATGAGCAGATGTATCGGATGAAGCACAAACACAAGCAGCACAGTCCGCAGCTGGTACGCGAGTAGCGGTATAGCTTACAAAACCGTAAGATCAAATAAGATTGGCATAGGAAAAAGCTGCTGGGGACTTCCGTTTGGGAAGCCCTCAGCAGCTTTTCTGTTGTCTGTTCTCTTCAAAAAAATGATTCTGTGGTGCAACGAGCTCTATCCATCGGCAAAGCTATTGTTTTGCATGCTTACCACAATCCGCAGTCTATTTTGCTTTGCAGTTCCAAAACCTTTTTCTCAATACGGTAGATCACTTCTAAAAAGCTGTCATCATCCTTGCCGGTTGGATCATCCAATCCCCAGTCCTCCCGGTATTGGCAGGGCAACGATGGACAGGTTACATTGCATCCCATGGTTATCACAATGTCAACCGGGGGAATCTCAGATAACAGTTTACTGTACTGTCGCTGCTCCATATCCACATGGTAGAGCTGTTTCATCAGCCGGACTGCGTCCTGATTGATCTGCGGCTTGGTCTCCGTCCCTGCGGAATAGCTGTCAAATGAATCGGCGGCCAGCAGGTGCCCAAGCGCTTCTGCTATCTGACTGCGGCAGGAATTATGGACACACACGAAAGCTACTTTTGGCTTTTGATACATGGCTTACCCTCGCACCTTCTGAATCAGCGCCTTGACCTCGTCCTTTTTCAAAACCTTGCCATAGGACACGACCTTACCATCCACCACCAGCGCCGGGGTTGTCATCACCCCATAAGCGGCGATCTGCGCGAAATCTGTCACATGGTCAATCGTGGTTTCCATACCCAGTTCTGTCAGCGCCTCACGGGTGGCCTGCTCCAGAGCGTTGCATTTGGCGCAGCCGGAGCCAAGCACTTTAACGCCGCTGGCGGTCTTGTCAGCCTCCGCCCGAGCCATCGCCTCGGGGGTGCAGCTGCCGCAGCAGCAAGCCTTTTCTTCTTTCTTGTTTCTGCTAAAAAGTCCCATAGTTTATCCCTCCTAACTTAAATAAACATGAATTGGAATATATTGAACAAGTACCCCACCAGAATGATGCCGACTGTGCATACACCGATAAATAACGCCAGCAGCTTCGGCTTAACAGCCTTGCGCAGCATGATCATGGACGGCAAGCTCAGGGTAGTGACGGCCATCATAAAGGCGAGAATCGTGCCAAGCTGTGCGCCTTTTGCAAGCAAGGCTTCCGCCACTGGGATTGTACCGAAGATGTCTGCATACATGGGAACGCCAACCAGCGTGGCCAAGATCACCCCAAAGGGATTGTTACTGCCCAAAACCGCTTCAATCCAGCTTTCCGGTATCCAGTTGTGAATCACCGCGCCGATTCCCACACCCACTAAAATATAGGGGAACACCTTTTTGAAGGTGGAGGCAACCTGCTCTTTTGCATACTTCAAACGCTCCACTTTGGTCAGGGTGGGAGATTCAATATCTACGCTTCCGGCGGAAAGGACAAAGCTCTCCACATGCTTTTCCATGTGCAGCTTTTCGATGATGGTGCCGCCTATAACAGCAATCACCAATCCGATCAACACATAGATCACCGCGACCTTCGCCCCAAAGATGCTCATGAGCAGTATCAGGCTGCCCAAATCCACCATCGGCGAGGAGATCAAAAAAGAGAACGTCACACCCAAGGGAAGCCCTGCACTGGTAAAACCGATAAACAGCGGGATAGAGGAACAGGAACAGAACGGCGTCACGGTTCCCAGCAGGGCCGAAACGATGTTTGCGCCGATTCCATGAAAGTGGCCTACAATCTTCTTGCTGCGCTCTGGAGGGAAGTAGCTTTGAATATAGGAAATGACGAAAATCAGGAAACACAGAAGAATCGTAATCTTGATTACATCATAAAGGAAAAACTGAACGCTGCCGCCAAGCCGCCCGCCTATGTCCAGTCCTAACAGTGACAGGCCGTTGCCAATCAGCTGGTTCAGCCATTTTATTCCTAAAATCTCGTCCTGAAAGAATTGCCATACGCCCATGACAAAAACCTCGCTTTGCATAAAGTAGACAACATATCAAAAAAATTTGATGTTTTAGCCCAAGATAAACGCCACCGCTGTCGGATGGCGTTTATCTGCCGCAGGAAGGGCAGGTATCGTCTTGTTCCGTATCGGGGGTAAGGATGGCCCGCAACCGCTCCAGCGCCCACGCCCCGCCAGATGCGCTCAAGCGGTAATGTGTCCACTTGCCTTCCTGCCGACTGGTTACAATACCGGAATCACACAGGATCTTCATATGGTAGGACAGCCCGGATTGCGTTAGATCCATCGGTTCCTGCAAGACGCAGGCGCATTTCTCGCCGCTGCGTAATTGCTCCAAAATGGCAAGTCGCTTCGGGTCACATAGCGCCTTGAATATCTTGGCATCCTCCTGATGGTTTCCCATGTGCTCACCTCACATCAAAAATATTTGATATGATATAGTATATGCAGCGGAAGCTGGTTTGTCAATAGCTACGCAAAACTTTAATCAGCTATTTGAGCTAAGAATACCCGCAAGCCATGATGACTTGCGGGTATCTTCGTGATCTTATGGCGCGGAGCCGTTCCGATGCGGCTTTTTGCTACCAAATTGACGTGGGATTAAGCCCTGCTCCACTGGGTGCCCTGACGGGTGTCCTTGATTGTCACGCCCATCGCGGCCAGCTCGTCGCGGATGCGGTCGGCTTCCGCAAAGTTCTTCTCCTTTTTGGCCGCCGCACGCTGCGCAATCAGCGCCTCGATCTTTTCTGCATCCGGATCGACTGCGTCATCGCGCTGCTGTACAAGGTTCAAAACGCCGGTCAGCTCCATGAACAGGTCATGCGCCGCAGTCAGGAATGCCTTTGTCGCATCCTGATGCGCACCCATATAGGCGTTGATCTCGCGCGTCAGCTCAAAGATGGCGGAAAGTGCGTCCGCGGTGTTGAGGTCGTCGTCCATTGCGTCGATGAATTTCTGCTTGTAACCTTGCAGCGCTTCCATCTTGGCCGCTTCCTCTGCGGTCATCGCATCGCCCTCGGCCTTGCCGATGCGGAATTCCATGTTGTTCCGCGCTTCGTAAAGGCGCGCCAAAGACGCCTTGTTCATCTCGAGCGACTCGGCCGAGTAATTAAGCGGCGTGCGGTAGTGCGCGGACAGCATGAACATGCGGATGGTTTCATAGCCGAACTGCTTGGCCGCGTCGCGCACCATAAAGAAATTGCCCTTGGATTTGCTCATCTTCTCGTTGTCGATGGTCAAAAAGCCGTTATGCAGCCAGTAATGCGCAAATTCGCAGCCATTGGCACATTCGGACTGGGCGATCTCGTTCTCGTGGTGCGGGAAAATCAGGTCAAGGCCGCCGGAGTGGATGTCGATCGTCGGGCCGAGGTACTTGTTTACCATCGCGGAGCACTCAATGTGCCAGCCCGGACGGCCCTTGCTGCCCCACGGCGTATCCCACGCGGGTTCGCCCGGCTTTGCCGCCTTCCAGACTGCAAAGTCCATCGGGTCCTCTTTGGTCTCGCCCACGCTGATGCGCGCGCCCGCCTGCAATTCCTCCATCGGCTGGTGGCACAGCTTGCCGTAGCCGGGGTCGGACTTGGTGCGGAAATATACGTCGCCGTTGTCGGCAAGGTACGCATGGCCGTTGTCAAGCAGCTTTTGTACAATGTCGATGATCGCGTCCATCGTCTCGGTCGCGCGGGGATGGACGGTGGCCTTGCCAATGCCCAGCCCTTCGGCATCCGTGTAATACTCCTTGATATAGCGGTCGGCGATGACGTTGAAATCCACGCCTTCCTCGTTGGCCTTGTTAATTACCTTATCGTCGATGTCGGTGAAGTTCTGGACGAACTGCACCTTGTAACCGCGGTACTCAAAGTAGCGGCGCAGCAGGTCGAACACGATGAACGGGCGCGCGTTGCCGACATGGAAGTAGTTGTACACGGTCGGGCCGCAGGAATACATTTTGACCTCGCCCGGGGTGATCGGTACGAACTCCTCCTTTTTGCGGGTCAGGGTGTTGAACAGTTTCATATAGCACTCTCCTTATCAGGATAATTTTACAAAAATACAGCCGCCCCTTTTTGTCAAAGAGGCGGCATTGTGTCGCGGTTCCACTCCTGTTTGTCACTTGAGGGCGCGGTAACGGGCGCGTGCCGCGGGGCGTTTGACCCCGATGCTCGGCGGGCGCACTTCGCCGCCCCGCGCGCAAAGCCCTTTCAGCCAAGGGGCTTCTCTCTTGAGCGCACCGGAAAACGGTTACTTTTCCCGCGTCTTAGCATACGTTTCACTATTATAGTGCCAGTATAGCAACAATCGGTGTAAAAGTCAAGTCAATGCCAGAGGGGGCACTTATCTCCCAACATTTGGGGACGATATGTATAATATCTGACTTTTTGCGCGTTATAGTCAATTAAGGAAGGAAGAGATAGTATGACAATTGGGGGATTCCAAAGCAACTGGTTTAATGTTACGACGCATACGATGGAAAACGGCAATAAGCTGCCGATCGCAACGCTAAAGGACGAATACAAGGATGATTTTGCAGCCTTTACGCAAAATAAGCTGGAACAACTCGAGCAGCGCGAGCCGTCCGCTGGTCTGGATGCACTGACCGACGAGCAGCTCAAGGAACTGAGCGAAAAATACGACACGGATGACATGACCTATGATGAATACCAGTTCTTTTTGCAGGACCTCGTCGACATGGGTGCGTTAACCGAGACCGACCGCTGGCTGGCGGGCGGCACGGGCGAAAACGGCCTGACGCCGGTGCTTCCCGGCATGCAGGCATCCGTCCACGATGCATCCCACGATACGTTTGAGATGTCGCAGCTTTCCTATACTTTCCCGGTTGGTGTGGATTCGGTGGATGTGACCGAGTGGGCCAAGTATCGCGCTTCCTTCGATACCTCCTACTTCTGGGGCGGCAAGCGCTATGATCTCGAGCTGAACGAACTCAATCAAACCATGGTAGACATTCTGGACGCCGTAAACCGGGCTGGCTAAACAAATCCAAACACCCGATGGAACATCGTTTCCATCGGGTGTTTTTGCGTTATGCGGTCTGCGCGTACTTGCCAACCAGCGTTTCCGCCATATCAAGCGGCGTTTCGCCCTTGTTCAGCCGGAGCGACAGGTACGGCGTGCTGCCCGCGTTCAGCAGCAGCCGCCCGCGGAACGCGTCCTCGCCGCACAGAGCGGACAGGCGCGCAAAGTCGGTCTGTGCAAAGGTCAGCAGCAGGCGGCCGTCCTGCTCCTTGATTTCGGAAATGCCCTGCTCGCTCGCGCGGCTGCGCAGCAGCGCGATATCCAGCAGCGCCACCGCTTCCTTGGGCGGCTCTCCAAAGCGGTCGATCAGCTCGTCGAGCATGTCGCTGCGCTGCTCCTCTGTGCGGATGAGCGCAATGCGGCGGTACAGGTCGACACGCTGGCCTGCATCCGGCACATAGGCCGACGGCAGGTTTGCGCTCACCAGCAGCTCGGCTGCGCAGTCGACGCGCGGCTTGGGGGTTTCGCCCTTTTCCTCCTGCACCGCTTCCTCCAGCAGCTTGAGGTACAGGTCATAGCCCACGCTCATCATGTGGCCGGACTGCTCGGGGCCTAAAACGTTGCCCGCGCCGCGAATTTCAAGGTCGCGCATGGCGATCTTGAAGCCCGAGCCGAAGGCCGCGAACTCGCGGATGGCGGAAAGCCGCTTCTGTGCAATTTCGCTCAGCGCCTTGCCGCGCCGGTAGCACAGGTAGGCGTAGGCATGGCGGCTTGACCGGCCGACGCGTCCGCGGATCTGATGCAGCTGGGCAAGCCCCATGTTGTCCGCGTTCTCGATAATCAGCGTGTTTGCATTTGGGATGTCGATGCCGGTCTCGATGATGGTCGTGCAGACTAAAATGTCGATCTCGCCCTCGCTCATGGCGTTCATCACGGCTGCGATCTCCTTTTGCGTCATCTTGCCGTGTACCACGCCGATGCGCGCGTCCGGCAGGCGCTGCTGCCACAGGCTGGCGCACCGTGCGATGGATTCCACGCGGTTATGCAGGTAGTACACTTGCCCGCCGCGCGCCAGCTCACGCCGGATGGCGTCGAGCAGCACACCGTCGTTCTGCTCGAGCACGAAGGTCTGCACCGGATGGCGGTCGAGCGGCGGTTCCTCGATCGAGGACATATCCCGGATGCCGGACAGCGCCATGTTGAGCGTGCGCGGGATGGGGGTTGCGGACAGCGTCAGCACGTCGACCGACTTGGAAAGCTCTTTGAGCGTTTCCTTGTGGGACACGCCGAAGCGCTGTTCCTCGTCCACAACCAGCAAACCGAGGTCTTTGAATTTGATTTTCTTGTTAAATAGCTTGTGCGTGCCAATCACGATATCGACCGACCCGGCTTCCAATTTTTTAAGCAGCAGGCTCTGCTCCGAGCCGGTTTTATAGCGCGTCAGCAGCTCAATCGTCACCGGATGGCCTTGGAACCGCTGTAAAGCGGTCAGATAGTGCTGGCGCGCGAGCACGGTCGTCGGCACAAGGATGGCAGCCTGCTTGCCCGCGAGCACGCACTTCATCACGGCGCGCAGCGCAACTTCGGTTTTGCCGAAGCCAACGTCGCCGCACAGCAGGCGGTCCATCGGCCGGTCGGACTCCATATCCATTTTGATTTCCGC
>DWZQ01000026.1 GCA_019117485.1 Candidatus Agathobaculum intestinipullorum
TGAAAAAATCCTTGTCCATGAGGCGGTCAAGAACGAGGACGGAAGCCGGGAACAGGAGGTAGAAATCTTCTACCGCTTCATCGGCAAAATTGATTGAATGACACCAATATCTTTAAGTATGTGATACCGGCGACGCAACGCCGGATACCGATAAGATTGTCGCGCTGGCCGAGTTTTTCGACACAACGACAGACTTCCTGCTGCGGGATATTGAACCGCAGCAAAATGCCGGCGGTGGCACAGATGCACCTATGTCGCCTGCACAGGCGCGGGCGGGCGCACCTATCCTTCTCTGTATGACGTTAGGCGGCAGCGCGTGCGGGCTATTTCTGCTGTTCTACGGACGTTTCCTATCTACCAGCTACATTCCCTCCGTTATCGGCGTAATTTTACAAATCTGTGCGATTACAATGGCAATGGGCTTCGGCCTGTATCTGCGGAGCAGCGTTGATGCAGAGAAGGGTTCGGGCTTTATTTGTGCATTTTGGCGCGTGGAGATCTGGCTCATCGCGCTATTGCCCATGCGTATCATCTATTTTGCCTGCCTCCAGCTGCTAAACCTGATTCCGGAAGCAACCTTATCCCATCTCTGGGTTCGCTTACCACAGCCCTTGTGGGCACTTGGGCGTGTGCTCCTGTTTGCCGGCATTCCGATTGCACTATACTTGGCTGTCTGCCTGTTTGTCACGCTGGTGCTGTGCCGCTCTCATAAGGTGAAATAAAAATTTTTCTGAATTTTCATTTTTTGCTTGACAGTTCGCCCACCCCCTGCTATAATAAATATCGCGCTGATGAGTTCGGCGCGATAGAAAATGCGGCTGTAGCTCATCTGGTAGAGCGCCACCTTGCCAAGGTGGAGGTAGCGAGTTCGAGCCTCGTCAGCCGCTCCAAAAAGAAAAGCATCTGTCTTTGACAGATGCTTTTCTTTTTGGAAACCGAGGGAATTTTTACTACTTGTGGACGGCAAAGCCGCCCACAAGTGAACGCGGCCACTCGGCCGCGGCTCGCTCTCGCTCGCATCCCTTTGCATTTCACAGTTTCCTGCCCAGTCGGCCGGAGCCTCGCAAAATCCGGCCTCGATGGGCGGATTTTGCGTCTTGTATCCTGCACCCGCTATATATAAAAACAGACAAGCACCGCCCGCAAGCGGTGCTTGTTGTATGTCTATTATATCTTCTCGGTATGGTTCTCTTTCAGTGGACGGTCGCGCATCTCCCGCCTGTACGTCCCGTCGATCAGCCTCGGCAGTACTTTTTCAAACTGCACGCCATGCATCGGATCGGTCTGCTGCGCCATTGTGTAAGCGATACAATCCTTAACGTACTCCCCTGCCAGTTCACAGGCATCCTCCAACGTATCGCCGCCCAGTATCGCGCCCAGCATCACCGACGCGAACAAATCGCCCGTACCCGGATAATACCGGTCAATGCGACGGTGCAGGCTGAGCGTACCTCCCTCTGCCGACAAACAGCCCGAGCCGACCCGCCCCGGTGCAAAGTCCAACCCGGTCAACACAACCTGCGCGCCATACCGTGCGCGCAGCGCACGCAGCCATTCCCATGCTTCCTCCGCGCTGCCTGGCTTGCTATTCGGGTCACGGTCAAGCAAAATAGCCGCCTCGGTCGTGTTTGGCGTAATGATATCCGCAATCGCACACAGTTCGCGCATACGCACGCACATTTCGGGTGTGTAAGTGTCGTATACCTTGCCGTTATCGCCCATGACCGGGTCGATCAGCGTAATACCTTCCGCCGCCTTGAGCCGTTTTGCCGCTTCCGCCACGCAATCAATCTGGCTCGCCGAACCGAGAAAGCCCGCATAAACCGCCTCGAACCGCAGACCAAGCCGGTCATATTGGTCAATCGTACCCGGCATCGCATCGGTCAAGTCGGTCGTAATCCATTCTGGAATCGCCGTGTGCGTGGAAAACACTGCGGTCGGCAGTGGGACGCACTGGTGTCCCGCCGCTGAAAGCACGGCGATGATAGGCACCAGCGACGACCGGCCAAAGCCTGACAAGTCGTGCAGCGCCAGAACCTTTTTTTGCATCGCTGCGTTCACATCCTTTTCTGTTCGTGTTCCATCATACGATGAATCTGTGCCGCTGTCAATCATTCTTGCTTTCTACCAAGTGCAATGGTAAAATAGGTATAGATTTACGTCAACCAGCAAAGGAGTCTTTTCATGCGAACCAACCGCATCTTAGCCATTTTACTCGTGCTCACACTGCTGCTGCCGAGCGCTGGCGCCACTCAGCAACCCGCGCAGGACGGTATGCGCGGCGTTTGGGTATCCACCGTATACAACATCGATTATCCCTCCGCGCAAGGGCTGACAGCCGATCAATTGCGCAGTGAAGCTGATACCATGCTTGACAACATCGCCCAAATGGGTCTGAATACGGTGTTCCTGCAAGTACGCCCATCGGCTGACGCCCTGTATGACTCGGATATCTTTCCGGCCAGCCGCTATGTCAGCGGCACCGTCGGGCAAGCGCCGGATGGGGATTTTGATGTGCTCGCCTACTGGGTCGAGGCTGCACACGCACGCGGCTTACAGCTGCATGCGTGGCTCAACCCCTACCGCATCACCAAGGACGGCCAAAGCGAATACGACGCACTGCCGGATGACAGCCCAGCCAAGCAACACCCGGAATGGACGGTCGTATACGAGGATAACTACTATTTCAACCCCGGCCTGCCCGCTGTGCAGGAACTTGTAGTCGACGGCGCTGCTGAGATCGTGCAGAATTACGACGTGGACGGTATCCACCTCGATGACTATTTCTACCCCGGCACAGACTTTGCCGATGAAGCGACATTTGCGCGCTATGGCAAGGATTTCGACGATATCGGCGACTGGCGGCGCAACAACGTCAACGAACTGATCGCCGCACTCGACGAAACGCTGCACGAGATCGACCCAACGCTGTCTTTCGGTGTCAGCCCGGCAGGCATCTGGGACAATAAAGCCAGCAATCCCAAGGGCAGCGATACCAACGGCCGCTCCTCCTATGCAGAAATCTATTGTGACTCGGTAGAATGGATCAAAAGCGGCACAGTCGATTACATCTGCCCGCAACTCTATTGGTCGATCGGCTACGAGATCGCAGACTTTGAAGTGCTGGTCAACTGGTGGCAGCAGATTGTCGCCACCAGCGACGTGGCGCTCTATATCGGCATCGGTGCATACCGTGCAGCCGAAGCCGAGCCGGGCGACACATGGTACGGTACCGAAGAGCTACAACGCCAGCTTACGCTGCTCGACAACAGCATCGACATTCAGGGCGAAGTTTTCTTTAGCTACAACTCACTGCAAAGCATTGACGGCTGCGCAGATATGCTGCGCACGCATTACACCGAAGGCACAACAAAGCCCGACAATGGCGTACAAAACGATGTGCAGCAGGCTTCGCTGCTCGGTTTGATTGGGCGCTTTGTCGCCAGCCTGTTTTGTGCATCATAAGGAGGCGTTTTCCCTTTGGCAGAACTTCTTTCCCGCGAATACGAAGTAAACTACGGCCACATTGACAACCGCGGCATCGCCCGTCCGTCGTTCCTGTGGCATGTGATGCAGGACGCGGCCACCGTACACGCAGAGACGCTGCATCTGGCCGCGGAGGAGCTTCGCATCGTCTGGGTGCTCTCGCGCATGCGCGCGCGTCTGACGCGGCCTCTGCGGCCGTATGAGCGCATCCGCTGCGAAACCTGGTGCCCGGGCATCCGCGGCGCCAGCTGGTACCGCTCGTTTGCCTTCTTTGCCGACGAGCAGCAAATCGGAGACGCACAATCCATGTGGGTCACACTTGACCCGGATACGCACCGCATTCTACGGCCAACCGCCTTCCCCGCCGCAGAGGGCTATCTGCATACCGCACGCGGCGAACTATTTGAAGCGCTGCCGAAGCTCGCCTGCGACACGGTGCGCCCGCACCATGTCCATGCGGTACAGTACTCCGATTTGGACGTGAATAACCACGTCAACAACGTGCGCGTGGTCGAATTGATCTCGGATGCGCTCGACCTGCAGCGCCAGCCCGGCTTTGTATCCTCGCTGCAAGTCAATTACACTGCCGAAACGGCCTACGGTGAGTCGGTATCGCTGCTTTGCGGCACATCTGACGGCGCTCGCTATATACGCGGCGAGGTCGATGGCAAAACACATTTTGAAGCCCTCGCGACCCTGTCGCCCTTTACCGCACAGGAGGGATGATATCATGACCGAAGCCATCCGGCAAACCACGCAGGATATCCTGCGTGTGTGCCAGCCGCAGCGCATCATCCTGTTTGCCGAAAAACGCACGATGTCCACTGGCAAGCTCAAAGCATTCAGCCTGTGCATCATCGTGCCGGACGGCAGTGACTGCCGCCATCTGCGCACACAGCTGCATCTTGCGCTGTCCGCAGACGTGCCGGTCAACCTGAACGTATACACCGCCGACGAGTGGGACGATCTGTTGGAGGATGAGACCTCCTATGCGGCGTGGATCGCCCGGAAAGGGCAGGTGATCTATGAGCCGGAAACGTAAAGGCGCATCCGACAGCCACTTCTACTACAAATGGCTGGACAAGGCATTGTGCGACCTGCAATGTGCCCGTCTGCTGCTAACCTACGGCGGGGACGTGTACAACATCGCTTTTCACTGTCAGCAGGCCATTGAGAAGGCGCTCAAAGGCTACCTGCTGTTCCGTACCGGCCGGCATTACGATGGCCACAACCTGACCTACCTGTGCCGGCAAGCCATACACATTGACGAACAGGCCTTTGCAGAATACCTCGACGAGAGCGCCGCGCTCAACGACCTGTATATCGAAACACGCTACCCTACCGACCTGCCGTTTGAAATTAATGAACATGAGATACGGCGCTATCTGGACATGGCCGAGCGCATGTTTGCCGCCATCCGACGCGAGTTATACGCCGCCGGACGCCCACATCGCATTGAAGCATAAAAAAGCTGCTGCAACCGAAGTTGCAGCAGCTTTTGTTTGGTCTGTATCACGCACGCTCATTTTCGCGATGCGCCTTGGTCATACCGTGGCGGATCGGCTTCCACTCAACCTTGCCGACCAGTGCCGCCATCGAGATCGGGATGTAGGTCAACATGAACAGCGGGAAAGTAAACACATATAGCAGTTTTTTCACCACACTGCCCTTAATCTGCTTCCACTCAGCGGCCATGGTGAATGCGCCGAACAGGAACAGGCTGAACGAAATGCCCTTGAGCGTGGTCAACACAATACGCCCCAACATACGCAGTACACGGTAAGTAACAAATGCCGGCTGCGAGAGGCTGGACAGGCATGCAAACAAAGCCAGTGCCAACACGCCGATCGTCACCAGATTGCACGGTGCCACCGTCATCAGCATATCATAGCAGGACATTCCCTTCCGGCCGCCGCGCAGGCAGCCGCGTAGCAGCGGGGCCGTATACTTGGCATCCACTTGATAGAAGCCCTTGCTCCAGCGCAGGCGCTGATCCCAGGACTGCTTAAACTGTACCGGCTGCTCATCATAGATGACCGCCGTGCCGCAGTAGCCGATCTTGCGGCCTTTGACCGCGCAGGCAATGGAGAATTCGATATCCTCGGTCAGCAAATGGAACGGCCAGCCACCCTCTGCACGGATGACGTCAGCCGCGACCAGAAAGCCCGTGCCAGACACCGCACAGTTGACGCCAAGCTGTGTGCGCGGACGGTTAAGGAACCGTGCCTCACGCAGGAACCACAATGCATAACCCGCCGAGATCCAGTTATCGCAGAAGTTCTTGGAGTTGCGATAGCTGGTCAGTGCTGCGTACTCACCAGTAGCGTACATCTTATTCATCTCGCGCACGAACTGCGGGTCTACCAGATTGTCCGCGTCGAACACGAAGAAACCGTCATAGGTCTGCTCGCCCTTGTCCTCAAAGATGTGGTGGAACAGGTAATCAAGCGCATAGCCCTTGCCCACCTGCACCTTATTGAATCGCTCGTACACAATCGCGCCCGCCTGTCGGGCGACCTCGGCCGTGTTGTCCGTGCAGTTATCCGCAATAACGAAAACATCGAGCAATTCGGATGGGTAATCCTGTTGTTTCAGTGTCTGTATCAACTCACCAATGACACTGGACTCATTACGCGCAGCGATGATTGCCGCGTAGCGGTTCAGCTTGGCGTCCTGCTTGCCTTGCCGCCCCTTACCAACCAGACCAATTACCAGATATGCAATTTGATAGGCGTATGCCGCCGTGAAAAACACGAACAGTACAAATTGCAGGCTTTCCAAAAACCGAAGCATGTCAATCCTCTGTCTCCTTTAATCCTTATTCCAAATAACACAGTCCGTTTTTTCCTTGTACTATCATAGCACTATTCGCTTTTTATGCAACCTTTTTTTGCACTTTTTCACCGTTTGCTCACGTTTTTCTACGTTCTCACAAAAAAAGTTAAAATTTTTTCTGCAATTTTCATCACTCTTTTTGGTCACACATCCGCGTTAAGGATACGTTAATCATATCATATGGAATGCGCAAATTCCGCAGGATTTTCTTAAGATATAAATTTTCCCGCCCATTTGTCACACTCGGATACACTCAATCGTTATCACTGTGAAAGGGGATGATCGACATGCCGGTCTGGCAAAACGAAACCGACGCCGAAGACTTTGTGCGGCGGTATTCGAGTATGATCCTGCGGCTGTGCTTTACCTATTCCCTCAGCCGAACAGATGCACAGGATGTGTGCCAGAACGTATTCCTCAAGCTGCTGCAAAGCAACCGCTGCTTTGCCAGTGAGGGCGAAACGCGCGCGTTTATCATCCGCGTGACCATCAACGAATGCAAGGATCTGCTCAAGAGCGGCTGGCGCCGCCGCTCTGTTCCTTTAGACGAGCTGATCGAACGCGAGGTTCCCTTTCTCCCTGCGGAAGACACCGGCGTGCTGGCCGCGGTACAGCGTCTGCCGGTCAAATTCCGTGAAGCTGTTTATCTATATTACTATGAAGGCTACAACGCCGACGAAATCGCGGCGATGGTCGGATCCAAGCCTGCCGCTGTGCGGCAGCGGCTCGCCCGCGCCCGCGCCAAACTCAAACAAGAACTGGAGGGCAGCGACTATGAGACGATATAACGAAGCGCTCGACGCGCTGCACTTTACCGAGGAGGAACAGGATATGTTGATGCAACGATTAAAACAAGCGGCTGAGACCGCCTCGGTGCCGCACAAGAGACGACATCCCCGCAAGGTGGTTTTGATTGCTGCCATTGCTGCCTGCATGCTCGCTTTCACCGCAGCAGCAGGCGCAGCTGTCGGCTTTTTTGCCGACCCAGAGGCAGGCCGTGCGCGTCTTGCGGAATTTTTCAACTTGTCCAGCGGCAACATTGAAACCGATACCGGATTTGTCGCCAGCGGCGCCTGCGTCACCGACCATGGCGTAACCGTCGCACTCGACGGAATCTACGCTGATGATCAGACTGTCTACGCGATCTTCTCCGTAGCCAAAGAGGACGGCACGCCATTTGTAGATGGGCAAGCACACCCAGATACCACTTTCCTCTCCTTTGAACAAGTCGAACCTCGGTTGGACGGACAATTGATCACTGGTGGTTGGGGGCCTTGCTACGACACCGATATGACGCAGTTCTTCTTCCAGATTGAAATGGATATGAGCGACATCGACCAATGGGAGGGCAAGCTCGCCCGCTTCACCTTCTCCGACATTATCAGCTATATACAGGAAGGCAACTATACTGGGCCGGATCAAACCCTGATCAAGGGCAAATGGGTGCTCGAGGTGCCGCTGGAAAGCACGGATACCGCAGTGTACGCACAGGCTGGTCAGGTCATCCCCTATGGCAATCTGAACGTCACCATCGACAGCATCGCGTTCACACCGTCCTTTTACCATCTGGAATGGCATTTCGACAAGGAAATGACCTTTGACGACGACTTAAACCTATATCTTGACGGTGTGCCGGACGAATACGACAACCAGTATTACACCGAAGGCGGCTCCCCTATCCTGACGCTCAAGGATGGCACAACTTATGATCTATGGCAGATCGGCAGCGCCAACACCGGCCTGCTCCCGGATATCATCCCGCTGGAAGAAATGGAGTCCATCACAATCTTCGGTCAGGTCATTCCCCTTGTCTGGCAGGAATGACCGCAACGCCAAACAGGGCGCGCAGACTGCGCGCCCTGTTTCTTTTTCCCATTTCCCAGGGAAAACAACAAGCGCCGCAAATGCGGCGCCTAAAATCTTAATCCAGATTTTTCTTTTTGAGCATGAACCACGCGAAAAAGCACGCAGCAACCGAAATCAGCAACGGAATCCACCAGACAAAATCGCCCGGCAAGCCGCCGCCTTTGATATTCATGCCGTAAAAACCGAAAATGATGTTCGGGATCGTCATGATGATGGTCAGTATCGTGAGCACCTTCATGATGATATTCAGGTTGTTGGACACGACCGAAGCATACGCATCCATCGTGCCGGACAAGATGCTCGAGTAGATACCTGCCATCTCGATAGCCTGTCGGATCTCGATCAGCGCATCTTCGAGGATGTCACGATCGTCCTCATACAGCTTGAGCACACGTCCACGCAGCACTTTTTCCATCGTCACCTCGTTGCCCTTGAGCGACGCAGAGAAATAGACCAGCGACTTGGACAGCCCGAGCAACTGGATCAGTTCCTCGTTCTTGAGCGAATCGTATAACCGCTTTTCAATGCGCGTAAAGTCACGCTCAATCATGCGCAGGTTTTTGAGGAAGCGTCCCGCCACGCGCAACAAAATCTGAAACACAAACCGCGTACGCAGCGCAGTGTGTACTCCCTTGACCGCACCCTCCGCGATCGAGCGCAGGATGATGCTGTCCTCCAAGCATACCGTGATTACCGCATTCTGCGCCACCACGATGCCCATTGGCAGTGTGCTGAACATCTGGCCGCCGTCCTCGACCGAGCTTTTCTCGACCATCGGGATATCGACGATCATCAGCAACTGGTCGTCCTCGGTCTCGACACGCGAGCTTTCCTCCGGGTCGAGCGCCGCACGGATGAATTCTTCCTCCACATGCGCCGCGCGTGAAATCTGCTCAAGCTCGTCCGAGCTTGGGTGCAGCATATTCACCCAGCAGCCTTCGGTGAACTCGCTAATCTCGGTGATGCGTCCATCAACCGTTTTGTAAAATTCTACCATACCATACCGCCTTTCCGCGGCAGCTATGCAGACATGCCACCGCGAGTTTGTCTTTTCCGTTTACTTCCAGGGTCCGCACTCACGGTGATCACGCTCCTTTTACAAGAATTTTACATGTCTTTTCAGACCAAAACAGCCCTGAACAGGGCTGTTTTGCAGATTTGATTATGTCGCGGATTAGCGATGATCCTTATCGAAAATACGCATCAGCACATCGAATGCAGCGTCGTCCGAACCAAGATCATTCGACTTGGGCTGCACCGGAGAGGGTTTCTCCTCAGCCGCAGCCGTAGATGCCTCGGTGAACAGGCCGGAAGCCGCAGCCGGTTCGGGCTGTTTGCCATCCATGTTCAGCTTGGCGGAATTAGGTATGCTGTCAAAACCGGTAGCGATAACAACCACGCGGATCTCATCGTCCATCGTATCATCAATGAAGGCACCAAAGATGATGTGTGCATCCGGGTGCGCAGCCTGCTGCACCATAGTAGCGGCTGTCTCGACCTCGTCCAGACCAATATCATCCGAACCGATGACCGAAACGATAACACCATGCGCCATATCAATCGAGGTTTCCAGCAACGGGCTGGAAATCGCCATGCGCGCCGCTTCCGCAGCTTTATCTTTCCCCGCAGCGCGGCCGGTACCGATATGTGCATAGCCCGCGTCCTTCATCACCGAGGTAACGTCTGCAAAGTCAAGGTTGATGAAGCCCGGCACAGTGATCAACTCGGAAATATTCGCAACCGCCTGACGGAGCACGCCGTCCGCAATTTCAAATGCATTCTTAAAGGTGATCTTCTGTTCAGATACGTACTTGAGGCGCTCGTTCGGGATGATAACCAGCGAGTCGACATTCTTATTCAGCTCGTCGATGCCGCCCAGTGCCTGTTCCAGACGCTTCTTACCCTCAAACGCGAACGGACGGGTGACAACGCCGACAGTCAGAATGCCCATCTCACGGGCGATCTGCGCCACGACAGGAGCCGCGCCCGTACCCGTACCGCCGCCCATACCAGCGGTGATGAATACCATGTGCGTATTGGCCAGCGCTGCGGCAATCTGCTCCTTGCTCTCTTCGGCTGCCTTGCGGCCGATCTCCGGGTTCGCACCCGCGCCTTGCCCCTTGGTCAGCTTTTCACCGATCTGGATCTTGGTGCCGGCCTGAGAAAAGTTCAGCGCCTGCATATCCGTGTTGATCGAAACGAACTCCACGCCCTGCACGCCGCTTTCGACCATGCGGTTAACCGCGTTGCCGCCGCCACCGCCTACGCCGATTACTTTAATGTTTACCACACTATCCAAGCCCTGTTCAAACTCAAAACCCATTGTTGCCATCCTCCGTTTTTATGCTGAAAAATCAATCTGATTATTCTTTACATTCTCAAGTCCAGACCATCCACGCCTCGCAGGGCAGACAGTCCCCATTGTTATCATTCTACCTCTATTTGTCCAATTTTGCAACAGAAATCAGCGAATTACTGAAAATTTTCTTTCTGTTTTCTGTATCTTTCCACCAAATTCATGCCAAAAACCCATGTAAATGCATGATCTGAAAAGCATTCCTGCACACGAAAGGCTTTTTTATCCATCGTTTGGCTCGTCCGATATCTCGTCTGCCCCATCCGATGGGTTCTCTCCGTCGGATGGGGACGCTCCTCCGTCCGTCTCGGACGGCTCCTGCGCCCCATCCTCTGAACCGGTATCCGTGTCCGTAACAGCCGGCTCGGTGGCATTGGTGCTTGCCGAAGCCATGCCGGAACGCGCCACGTTATCCGCCGTATCCGGGATGAAATGCAGACGGTTCTGCGCGTCCCAGTACAGCCGTCCGATATCCGAAGGCGACAGCCGCTCATCGATAACCGTTTGTGCAAACCGCAGGTAATAAGACAGGTTATTGATCGACTTCAGCCGGATATCAAACCGATCCTGATAACCAATACGGATATCTGTCAAATCCGACAGGTTGATAAACGACAACTGTTCGAGCATGCCCGCCGCATCCAGATTTTGCAGGATGTCCAATAACGCTTCGGTCTCGTCACCGTTTTCCTGCGTAAGCACGCGGCCAAGTGCCACATCGTTCAGTGTCGCGCCGACTACGACCGGCAGGCCGCCGTCGTTGGCACTCTGCTCGAGCGCCTTGCCCTGTGCGCTGACATACAGGTAACCGCCACTATACGGCACCGCAACCACGGCGCTGCACTCGGTCACCGTTATCTCAACCGTATCAGGCAACCGCCGCCGCATCTGCACGGTTTGCAGGTACGGAAATTTTTCCAGCAGCATGTCCGATTCCTTGACCTTGTTCCACAGGTAAAGGTTGTCCCCTTGCTTGACATTCATGCCCGCGATGATTTCCTCGGCAGTGTACCGGGTCGCACCCTCGACCTTGACCGTTTCTACCTTAAAGAAGATGGTCAACGCGAGCACGGCAGCCGCTACCAGCACGCCGAGAAAAAACAGACGGCCTATCATGTGGAAAAACCGATGTCGTCGGTTGGCCCGGCGGCGCATCTGCTCGGGTGTTTTCTGTTTTCGCCTTCTGCGTCTCATCCGGGCGCCCCTTTGCGTTTATTTTTTTCCGTGGTGCTCAATCGCCCACAGGATTTCCTGATAGATCTTTTCACTCGCATCGTGCGCGGCAAGCGTTGTCGCCGCCTGCCCCATCCGCCGCAGCGCATCGCGGTCGGACAGCATCGCGCCGATCTCGTCGTACAATTTCTGCGGCGACGCATCCTTTTCCAGCAGTACGCGACAGCCACCCGCGGACTCCAGCGCACGCGCGTTTTTTTCCTGATGGTTTTCCGCCACAAACGGCGAAGGCACCAACAGTGCCGCCCGGCCGAGCATACAAAGCTCACCCATGGTCGCTGCACCCGCACGGCACACAACCAAATCCGCAGCAGCCAGACGGTCGGCCATATCGTAGATATACTCCGTGATCTCAATATTAGGATGCTGGGCAAAATCCGCACCCTGTTCGCGCGCCATGCGCGGCAACCATTCGCGTGCGGCCGCGCCCGTCGCATGCACATGATGATAGCGCACGCCGTTCTTACACTCAAGCGCCAGCGTACCCGCCATATGCTCGTTCATATACTTCGCACCCATCGAACCCCAGAAGGATACAACCAACTGGTCGTCGTCAGACAGGCCGAAGCGTGCGCGCGCTTTCACCCGGTCAGCCGCGAGGATTTCGCCGCGCACCGGCGCGCCGGTCAGCACGACCTTATCGCCCCCACCGAGGATCTCCTTAGCCTGCTCAAAGCAGACCAGAACGCGGTCGGCCTTTTTCGACAGCATTTTGGTCACCTTGCCGGGCAGGGCGTTGACCTCAAGCAGCACCGTCGGGATACCCATCTGCTGCGCCGCGCGAACGACCGCAAACGACGCATAGCCGCCGCAGCCGATCACACAATCGGGCTTGGCCTGCTGCAACAGTTTTTTTGCCTTGGAGACCGCGGACACCGCAAGCTTTGCCGCCTTCACATTATGCGCCAGCCCCTTAGGGCTGATCGAACGCGACAAACCGATAATCTCAATTGCGTCGAGCGGATAGCCTTCGCGCGGCACCAATTTATTCTCAATGCCGCGCGCCGAACCTGCAAAACGCACCACCGTTTCCGGATGTTTCTGTTCAAAATACCGCGCAATGGCAAGGCCGGGCGTCACATGGCCGCCCGTACCGCCGCCGGTGATATACAGTCTCAAACCGATTTCCCCCTTTATTTTCAACCGCGCCACAGGCGGCTACCTTTACGATTCTGCACGCACATCGACGCGCGCATAGCGGGATATGTTGAGCAAGATACCCATTTCGCCCAGCTGCATCAACAGCGCTGTGCCACCGTAGCTGAAAAACGGCAGGCTCGCACCGGTAACCGGGATAATGCCCGTGATAACGAACAGGTTCATCAGCGTCTGGATGGCGAGCTTGGCGGTGATGCCGGTCGCAAGCAGGCAACTGAACTGATCGGGTGCCGCCCGCGCAATCTGGAACCCGCGGAAGATCAGGTAGGCAAAAAGCGCCAATACCAGCAGCGCACCGACAAAGCCCATCTCCTCGCACCACGAGGAAAAGATGAAGTCATTCTGTGGCTCTGGCAGATACAGGTGCTTTTGCATGCCCTGTCCCAGCCCTTGCCCGAACAGGCCACCCGAACCGATGGCGATCTGGCTCATCGCGCCCTGCCAGCCCTCATTGCGCATGTTGGCAAACGGATCAAGCCAAACGGCAAAGCGCTCCTGCACATGCTCAAAAGCAAAGTAAAAGGCGGTCAACGTCACCGCACCAATCACGCCGATCGGAACGAAATAACCCAGCCGCATGCCGCCTGCTACGAGGATCACAACGCCCAACCCACAAATAATCATCATCGCGGAGGTATGCGGCTCCAGATAAAGCAAGCCGATGTAGACGGCCAGCAGAAAACCATATGGCTTAATCATTGTCCGCAGGCTGCGCACGCTCGACGGGTTCTGCGAAACCCAATAGGCAAAGCAAACGATAACCGTGATTTTAGCCAGCTCGGACGGCTGGAAGCCGAACAGCCAGCGCTGCGCGCCCTTGCTTGCCGTACCCAGCGGCGTGACAACCAAAATCAGCAGGATGATCGAGACGATCATCATTTCCTTATGAAAACGTGCATACAGCTTATAAGTTATCTTGGAAATAAAAATCATAGCGGCCAAGCCGATCGCCGCGTTGATTCCCTGCTGCCTGATAAAATAGGTCGCGCTGTCCTGATAAAACAACGCATTGGAGTAGCTGGCTGAGAACAGTGCAATCAGACCAATGATCAACAGCAGAACAACCGTGCCGAACACGCCCGTGTCCCATGCATGGGCGCGCACCCGCGCATGTGTGCGCGGATAGGCGGGCGCATGTGCCTGCGTCAGCGCCACGTCGCGCGGCACAGGCGCGTGATCAGGCTGCATCGGCCGTCGCGCCGGATCGATCCGCTGGCGCGGGTCGGGTCGGCGCGCTGCGCGCGCCCGTCTCGTTGTCGAAGCCATGGGGACACCTCCGAAGGGTCAGGGATGGAAAACAGTGGTAATTACACCGGCGCCATCGTGCAGCGCCGCCTTACGGCCATACCGGCGCGAGGGCAACGAAATATGCCAACAGGCAAAGCAGGATGGTGATACCGGAAAACGTCAGAACGATTTTTTTCTCGCCCCAGCCGCACATCTCAAAATGATGGTGGATCGGGGCCATTTTAAACAGGCGTTTGCCGCCCGTCGCTTTAAAGTAGGTCACCTGCAGGATGACCGACAGCGTTTCAATAATATAGATAAGGCCAACCAGCAGCAGGATCAACGGCATATCGCACGCGAACGCCAGCCCGGCCACCGCACCGCCGAGGAAGAGCGAACCAGTATCGCCCATAAACACCTTGGCGGGATTGAAGTTATAGATCAGGAACGCGGCCAGTCCGCCCGCGAGCGCTGCGGCAAAAATGACCACGCCCGCATCACCGCGCTGCACACCGACAAAGGTAAAGAAAATTGCAACCGGCAGCGTCACGCCTGCGGCCAAACCGTCAATGCCGTCAGTCAGGTTGACCGCGTTATCCGCGCCAACAATGACAAACGCCGCAAAAATGATGTACAGCGGCCACGGCCATGCAAAAGCGATATCAGTAAACGGAATCCACAGCAGCGGCACGCCGCTCGAGTTCAGGAATAGCACCAGAATAAACGCGCCGGCAACCAAAATCTGTAACACCAGCTTCTGCTTCGGCGTCAGCCCTGCGTTTTCCTTTTTGCGGATCTTGGCGTAGTCGTCAACCATGCCGACCGCACCATACGCAACCGACAGACCAAGCACAGCCAACGAGGAGACACACACCTCGCCGACAAAGCTGTTTCCCGCCGCAACCGCAACGGCAATACCGATGATGAACATAAAGCCGCCCATCGTCGGGATGTTTTGCTTGTTCATGTGCCATTTCGGCCCAATCTCCAAGATTTTCTGGCCGAACTTCATCTTGCGCAGGTAACGGATGACCGCCGGCCCGATCGCCGCGGTCAGCACGAACGCAACCGAACAGGCTACCAGCGCAGTATACAGGTTTGCAGAGTTCATTCTTCCACGTCCTCCCCTAAAAACATCGCCAGCGCGCGCTCCATGCGCATGCCGCGGCTGCCTTTAAACAACAGCGCGTCACCCGGCTTTGCGTCCTGCCGCAGTGCGGCGGCCAGCGCTACCTGATCGTTAAACGCATAGGCGTGTTCCATTCCGCTTTCCTGCGCGCCCGCAACCATTGCAGCCGCGTCCGGGCCGAAAGCGTAAAGCGCATCCGCATGCGCAGCCGCCGCACGGCCCGCCCGCCGATGACCTTCTTCGGCATAGTCGCCCAACTCAAGCATCGAACCGAGCACCGCGAAACGTCGCCCATCCGGCGCCATGCCGCCCAGCACTGCGAGAGTCGCTTCCATCGCATCCGGGCTGGCGTTGTAACAGTCGGCAAAAATTTGATAGCCGTCCTGCTCGTAGATATTCTGCCGCATGCCGCTAGCCTCATAAGAAACTAGCCCTGCCGCAATCTGCGCGGGTGTCTCTCCCAGCAACAGGCCGACGGCGGCCGCTGCAAGTGCATTGAGTACGTTATGCGCACCGGGAATCGTAAGCTTTGCCGCAAATTTTCCCCCACAGGGCAGCGCCGTACCCGACAGGCTGTTGTTGATCACATCAAACGAGCCGTCCTCGTGCAGCGAGGCCGTCAGGTCGCACGCCGGGTTGTCGATACCGTAGGTCACAACGCGGCAGCCAAGTTTTTCCCGTTTGTCCCACAAAAGCGGCTCGTCACCGCACAACACGGCGCAGCCATCCGGCTGCAAGCCCTCGAGAATCTCGAGCTTTGCCTTGCAGATACCCTCGCGCGAGCCGAGAAACTCAATGTGCGAGGTGCCAATGTTGGTGATGACCGCGATATCCGGCTTTGCTGCCGCCGTCATACGAGACAGCTCGCCGAAGTGGTTCATACCCATTTCTGCCACCATGACCTCGGTATCCCGCGTCATGCCAAACAGCGTCAGCGGCAGGCCGATCTCGTTATTGAGGTTCCCCTCGGTCTTTTGTGCGCGCAGGCCCTGCGACAGCACAGCGTACAGCAGCTCCTTGGTCGTCGTTTTACCAACCGAGCCGGTCACGCCGACCACCTTGCCACCGCACATCTGCCGGTAACCGCCCGCAAGGTCGAGCAGCGCCTGTGACGTGTTCCCCACATACAGCGCAGGCACCGGATATTCCTCATTGTGCCGATGGGATACGACCGCCGCCGCCCCGTTTTCAATCGCCTTGCCGATGAAGTCGTGCGCATCAAATCGCTCACCCTTGATCGGCAGGAACAGCGCATTCTCCGGAATCTGCCGCGAATCGGTCGAAACTGCGGTCAACTCTGCTTCACCCGACGCTTCACCGCCGGTCCACGCCGCCGCCTGCGCCAGCGTAAATCGTTCCATGCCCTTTTTTCCCCCAATATGTGGGATGCGCACCCGGCGCACCCGCTTACTTCTTCTTTGTAAAATAGTCTGCGACGATCTCGCGTTCGTCCATGTGGTGCTTGACGCCGTTGACCTCCTGATAGGTCTCATGCCCCTTGCCCATCAGCACGATTACATCGTCCTTTTTGGCGTGCGCCATCGCCCAGTGGATCGCCTCCGTCCGGTCAACGATGACCTGCATCGGGGTTTTGGTACCCTTCATGCCTTCGAGGATATCGTCGATAATCGCCTGCGGGTCCTCCATGCGCGGATTGTCACTCGTGACCACACAGAAATCCGCGAGGTCCACCGCGATCTTGCCCATCTTCGGGCGCTTGGTGCGGTCGCGGTCGCCACCACAGCCGAACAGTGCAACCACCCGACCCTTGGCAAAACCACGCACTGCGCGCAGTACGTTCTCCACGCCGTCCGGCGTATGGGCGTAGTCGATCAGCACGGTGTAATCCGTGTCTGTCGGCACGACCTCGACGCGCCCCTTAACGCCATTGGCTGTTGCCAATGCCTTGGCTGCATCGGCCAGCGGCATGCCGGCCTGTAATACCATGCCGAGCGCCGCGAGTGCATTCTCAACCGAGAATTTTCCCGGGATACCCAGCTTGACACGCGCCATTTCGCCCTTTACTGCGGCGACAAATTCCACACCGTCCGCGTGCAGGCCCAGATTTTTCGCCGTCAGATCGGCGACATCCTTATCGCAGGAGAAAGTCAGGCACGGGCATTTCGCATCAGCCAGCATGGCCTCGGCCGCGTCATCATCCAGGTTGATCACGCCCTTATCGCTGATCGAAAACAGCTTTGCCTTGGCCTTGCGGTATTCCTCCATCGTCTTGTGAAAGTCGAGGTGATCCTGCGTCAGGTTGGTAAACGCACCGACTGCAAAGCGGATGCCATGCACACGGTCGAGCACGAGCGAGTGCGAGGATACCTCCATAATCACATGGGTACAGCCCGCATCACGCATACGCGCGAACAGTGCGTGCAGTTCGTAGCTTTCGGGGGTGGTACGTTCGGTCTCGATCACCTCATTGCCGATCATATTCTGATTGGTACCGATCAGACCGACCTTGTGCCCCGCTTGTTCCAGCATATGTTTGACCAGATAGGTGGTCGTGGTTTTACCGTTCGTGCCGGTCACACCCAGCATGACCATGCTGTCGGCCGGATGACCGAAACGGTTGGCCGCGATCTCGGCGAGCGCCTGTCGTGCGTTTTTCACCACGACAGCCGGCGCGCCTGCGGGTGCCTCTTCGCACACGATTGCCGCCGCGCCCAGCTCGAGCGCTTTTCCGATATATTGATGCCCGTCGGTGGCAAAGCCGCGGATGGCAACGAACAGGTCACCCGGCTGCACCGCGCGCGAATCATAACGCACTTCTCCGATATCCAAACCGCCCGGTGCGGTGCTATTTTCTACCGCGACCCCGCGGAGCAATTCCTCCAATTTCATATTCTTCCTCCTATCGGTCGTTGACGTTTGTGGTATCCGAGAATTCGACCGTTACCACCGCGCCGATATTCACCTTGGTTCCCACCGCCGGACTCTGTCGGCTGGCTGTGGTACTGCCCGTCACCTGTGAGGACGCAACGCCCTTCTGCTTGAGGTACAGGCCATATTGCTCGAGCACGCTGCGGCACTCGTCCGGCGTCAGGCCGGTCAAGTCAGGCACTTCAACCTGTTCGGTCGGCTTGCTCTCACCCATATACAGGATAACCTTGCCACTGGCCGGGATACGCACGCCGCCCGACGGCACCTGATCGGTGACCTTGTCGCCTTCGCCCACGACGCGGTACGAGAAGCCTGCCTGCTCAAGCGAGGCCGCGGCTTCGCTTTCGGTCGAACCGATGACGCTCGGCACAGTCAACTCGCGGCGGTCGTTCTCCTCATCCGTGTAGATCGGGGTGACGCCGACATAGGGCAGCACATCCTCCATGATACGGCCAACAACCGGTGCGGCAATTGCGCCGCCGCCGTGCGCGGCGGATTCGGGCAAGTCGTTGATTGCAACGAGTACCGCGATCTGCGGATCATCCATCGGTGCAACGCCGATGAAAGACGCTGTATAACGGTTCTCGGTGTCGACTTCGTTACCCTCGTCGTCGCGCAGCTTTTCAATCTCAGACGTTGCGGTCTTACCGCCGACACGGTAGCCGGGGACATAAGCGTTTTTACCCGTGCCACCATCGACGACCGCCTGCATCGCCTCGCGCATATAGGCCGAGGTCTCTGCCGAAATGACCTGACGGATGATAGTCGTCTCGGTCGTCGATTTGACCGAACCGTCCGACCCGAGGATTTCCTTTACCACACACGGCTGCTTGAGTTTGCCGTCATCGACGATCGCGCAAACCATATTCAGCATCTGGATCGGCGTAACCGTAAAGCGCTGGCCGAACGACGCAACTGCAAGCGAAACTTCGTTCCACTCGCTGGTCACATTGACATCGTGGAACTGGCCTTTGCTTTCGCTGGGCAGGTCGATGCCGGTCGGCTCGGTCAGGCCGAACGCCTTGTAAAATTCGTAGAACCGATCCAAACCGGTATTGGCGACAATCTGCATCATCGCCACGTTGCACGAGTTCATCAGCGCCTCAGTCAGCGTTTGCGTGCCGTGGCCGCTGGTGTTGGAACAGCTGATTGGCTTGGACCAGTCGCCAACCATCATCGAGCCGCCGCAGTAATAGGTATCCTCCTCGTGTGCAATGCCCAATTCATAGGCCGTAGCAACGTTCATCAGTTTGAACGTCGAACCCGGCTCATAGTTATCGGTCACTACCGGATTATACCACATTTTGTACAGCTGCTGTGAACGAATTTCGGTCAGCTCATTGACGAGTTCTTCGTTATCCTGCACACTTTGCGGGAGGTTGGCAAGACCGCCCTCCTGATAATACTTGTCACTGATCTCGGCCGTGACACCGTGTTCCTGCAAAGCGGCCTGCACGTTGGTTTTGAGCTCCTCGATATAGCGCTCGTCAGTAATCGTGTAGGAATTGTTCGGATCGTAGTCCGGCAGCGATGCCATCGCCAGCACCTCGCCGGTTTTGACGTTCATCACGATGCCGGAAACACCGTCACGGGCCTGCGGATTATCGGCCAGCGCGGTCTCCAGATGCTTTTCGAGGAAGTTCTGGATATCGCTGTCGATGGTCAACACAAGCGAGTCGCCATCCTGTGCGGGGATATACTGCTCGGTTTCGGGCGTCATATCCTGATTCTGTGCGTTCTGCACGCGCACCAGACGGCCCGCTGTACCGGAAAGCACATCGTTGTACTCAGCTTCCAGACCATAAGCGCCATTGTTATCGCTGCTGACATAACCGAGCACTGCGGACAGGAACGCGCCCTGCTGGTAATAGCGTTTGGTATCCGGCTCGGAATATACGCCCGTGCAACCCGCTTTTTCCAGCGCGGCATATAACTCCTTTGCAACGTCCTTGTCGACCTTCTGTGCGATGATCTCATACTCCGAATCGGTTTTCTGCACCTTAGCCAGCACCGTCTCGTAGTCCAGACTGAGCGAATCGGCCAGAATCTGCGCCAGCGTCTGCTGCCGCACCTGCTTTTCGGCTTCATCCTTGAGGTCGCCGACCACAGCCTTGGGCGAAACGACCACGCGCTCGACCTCGGCCGACTCGGCCAGCACCTGCATATTCGCATCGTAGATCACGCCGCGGTTGGGTGTGATGAACGTATCACGCGTCTGCAAAGACGCGGCCTGCTGCCGGTAAAAATCATAATGGAACACTTGCATATACAGCAGACGGACGGCAACCAGCCCAAAGCCCAGCACGATAAAGATAAGCGTCAGCCCGACGATGCGCCCGCGCATCTGGTTGTTCGGTCTTTTTGCTGTCATATCCGTCCGTTCCTCCATAATCTGTTTTAAAAATGCGTAAGGAGTCAGAAGTTTCCACCTCTCACTCCCCTGTACGCATCCTATTCATTTACTCACCGGATATATTCCACGATTGCGGAAAAGCTGCGTGCCAATCCAGCAAACAGCGACCCGAGCGACATCCCGCTCTCGGCCACCGTCACGGTATCGGGGTTGGTCAACTCGACGTACTCGATCTGGGCATTATCAAACTTGACCATACCCAGATTGTTGACGGCGTACTCCTCGATCTCATCCATGTCCATACTGTTGACCTTTTTGGTCGTCAGCGAAACATTTTCCGCTTTCAGTTCATTGAGCGTTTCATTCTGCTCACCGACCAGCGCACTCAATTGGGTCAGCTGCATCTGGCAGTACAGGATGTAGGCTGCCGTCATCGCAAGCACGATGGCGCAAGCCATAACGCTGGGTCGCAAACCCGCTTTTTTACGCCGGCGCGGTGTCGGTGCGACGCGCAGATTGCGTTGCTGTTCCTGCTGAGCCGGAAAACGTTCTTCAAATTGTTCATAAGCCACGCTTTCCCTGCTGGCAGACCTCATTGCATTTCCTTTCTCCTGCGGTTGCTGTTCATATTTTCTCACATACACGCAGCTTGGCGCTGCGCGCACGCGGATTCTCTTCGATCTCTTTCTCATTCGGAAGGATCGGCTTACGCGAAACCAGCCTCACCTTCGGTTTTTTGCCGCAAACGCATACTGGAAACTCTTTCGGGCAGGTACACCCCTGTGCCGCCTGTTGGAACGCCGCCTTAACGATACGGTCTTCCAAACTGTGGAATGTGATCACCGCAAGCCGCCCCCCGGGGCTCAGGCAATCAATCGCCTTATCCATCGCCTCTCGCACCGCGCCCAGCTCGTCGTTCACCGCAATGCGGATCGCCTGAAAGCTGCGCTTGGCCGGATGCTGTTTTTCCCGCTTTGCCTTGCCTGGCATCGCGCCCTTGATCACGTCAACCAGTTCCAGCGTTGTCCCAATCGGCTTTTTTGCCCGTTCCCGTTCAATCGCTGCGGCAATCAGCGGCGCATACCGCTCCTCGCCATACTCAAACAGGATGCGCCGAATCTCATCACGGCTCCACTCATTTACCACGTTCCACGCGGTCAGCGTCTGCGTGCGATCCATGCGCATATCGAGCGGTGCGTCCTGCATGTAGGAAAAACCGCGCTCCGCATGATCGAGCTGCGGCGACGATACCCCCAAGTCAAACAGGATACCATCTGCACCCGGCAACCCAAGCGAGGCAAGCACACGGTCGATATCGCGAAAATCGCTTTTGACCGTGGTCACACGCTGCCAAACATCGCGCAGGCGTTCTTTTGCGTTTTCCAGCGCCTCATCGTCCCGGTCGATACAGATCAAGCGGCCGTTATCATGCAAACGCTCCGCGATGCGGAGCGAATGCCCGGCGCCGCCGGTCGTCGCGTCGACATAAACGCCGTCCGGCTTGATCGCCAGCGCCTCCAGACAGGGCTCGAGCAGGATGGATACATGATGAAATTCCATACGACCCTCCTGCCTGTCCGGTTAAAAATCAATGTCTTCTACGTCAGCAGCCACGCTCTCCGCGTCGATCTCCTCGTTGTACGCACGCCATTTGTCGCTGTTCCAGATCTCGGCGTGATCGAGCTGGCCAATGACCACCACGTCTTTTTGCAAGTCGGCAAACTCACGCAAGTTGGACGGGATCAGGATACGTCCCTGTGCGTCGAGCTGCGCGTCGAATGCATTGGCGAAGTAATAGCGCTTGACCCGACGCGCCTTTTCGCCGTTGCCCAGACTGCGGATGCGCTCCTCAAGCGCCTCCCATTCCTTCTCCGGGTATACGGCAAGACAGCCGTCCAGTCCCTTTGTCACGGTGAAGTGCTCACCCAGCTTTTCGCGCAGCTTGGCCGGCATTGCCAGACGCCCCTTGGCGTCTACGGAATGCTTGTACTCGCCCTTCACCGGTTTTCACACCCCACCTTCGCCTTGATGGAGCAGCGTGGCACTTATCCCCACGCATCCCCACCTTGCTTCCATTATAGCGGGACGCCCTTGGGATTGCAAGTTTTATTTCGCATTATTTTGCAGAACATTCCGGCCATATATTCGTGAATTCGACGGTTTTTGCAATTTTCAAACACTTGTTCGATGATTTCCCATATTTCTTTCCAACCCCATCCAGTGGTGGTAAATCCCACCGCTAAACCATATCTGGCCCATAATTTTCCGCTCGTAGAAAGCCGTATCCCACACTTGCCAACATTCCGTGGGACAAAGTGGGAGCCTGTGCTTTGCGTTTTCAGGTAAACTCGTCATAAAAAAAACAGCCGTCCAAAGACGGCTGTTTTTTCTCACGATTAGAAATTTTACTTTGCGATGCTCTTGAAGCGCTGGCGCGCCTTGCGCACCTCTTCGAGCGAGAGCGCGACGGCCTCTTCGGTGCGCTTGAGCGTGTCCTCACAGTACTCATTGGCTACACGGCGCAGTTCACGCGCCTGAATTTCCGCATTGCCCTGCACTTCCTTGGCCTTGCGGCGCGCAGCCACCACGATCTCGGTCTCAGACACCATCTGCCGGGCATCCTCCTCCGCCTGACGGCGGATCGCTTCCGCTTCGCGTTTGCCAGAAGCCAGCATTTCACTACGCTTGGACACAATATCCTGTGCGACCTGTAGGTCATTGGGCAAAGTCGCGCGCAGCTCGTCGAGCAGATCGAGCAGATGGTCACGTTCGATGATGCACTTCTCGCCCGCCAGCGGAATGCCCTTGGCGTCCTGCACCATATCGTACATACTGTTGATCAGTTCGTCCAAAGTTGCCATCGGTTACCCTTCCTTTCTTGTCCGGCGCACAATGTCCTGCATGATCCCATCGGGGACGAAACCGGCAACACTGCCGCCGTGTACCGCAATGTCCTTCACAACAGACGAGGACAGGTACATATACTCCGCGCTGGTCATCAGGAAAACCGTATCCAGCTCGGGATTCAGCTTCCGATTGGCCAGCGCCATCTGAAATTCGTATTCAAAATCCGAAACCGCGCGTAGCCCCTTGACTACCGCGCATGCTTGTAGCTGCCGGGCATAGTCAGCCAACAGGCCGCCGAACGAGGCGATTTCCACATTCGGCAAGCCCTCGGTCGTCTGCCGGAGGAAGGCCATGCGTTCTTCCACCGTAAACATCGGCTTTTTGTTCTGGTTGTGCATGACCGCCACTACCAGCCGGTCAAACATGACCGACGCGCGGCGGATAATATCCAGATGCCCCAGCGTAACCGGGTCAAAGCTGCCCGGATAAATTGCAGTTCTCATGTTTTATTCATTCCGTTCCGCCGTCCCGCAGGCGCAGAACGGTAATCATAGTCGCGCCATAGCGGCGCTCCCGGACGACCTCAAAGCCGTGCACGAATGCATCCTCTACTGCACTTTCGCATATTATTATACCATCCGCAGAGAGAATGTCAAACGTTTCTATTGTCGACAATGCATTTTCCAGCAATCTTCCACCATAAGGCGGGTCGAGGAAAATCAGGTCAAACGCCCGTTTGGGCGCATGCGAAAGGTACCTAGTCGCCTCGCCGCAGTGCACCGTACTGCGGCTATCCACCCGGGCGGTCTTTGTATTTTTACACACGATATTGTATGCCGTCTTATTCTGCTCCACAAAATCACAGTGCGCTGCGCCACGCGACAGCGCCTCGATCCCGAGTTGCCCGGTACCTGCAAACAGGTCAAGTACGCGCGCGTCGCGCACATAATCCTGAATCAGGTTGAACACATTTTCCTTGACGCGGTCGGTCGTCGGACGGGTGTTCATGCCGGGCACGGGCTGCAGCTTGCAGCCCCGTGCCGAACCGGATACCACACGCATGGCTCAGTCCTCCTTGTGGAAAAAGTCAAATACTGCCTGCGCAGCGTTGCGCGGCAAAATACAGGCCAGCTCCTGCTCACTCGCGCCGCGGATATTTTCAATACTGCCAAAGTGGCGCAGCAGCTCGGCACGGCGCTTATCGCCCACACCGGGAATTTTGTCCAATGTCGATCCTCGCACCTTTTTGCCGCCCAGCTTGCGGTTATACTCGATGGCAAAGCGGTGTACCTCTTCCTGTATGCGCCCGATCAGCGCAAACAGCGCGGGCGTGGCCGAAATACCGAACTCGCGCCCATCCGGTGCAACCAGCGCACGCGTGCGGTGCTTGTCATCCTTGACCATGCCGAAACAGGGCGTTTCCAGCCCAAACGAATCGAGCACTTCTTTGCATACACGGACATGCCCGAGACCACCGTCAATCAGGAACGCACTGGGCAGCGGCGTGAACTTTTCGTCCCCATCGACATAGCGCTGCACACGGCGCGTGAGCATTTCGCGCATAGATGCATAGTCGTCCTGCCCATTCGCCGCACAGGCAATCTTAAACTTGCGGTAAGCGCTCTTTTTTGGCTGTCCTTCGACAAAAACTACCATCGAACCGACGGTATCCTGCCCGGCAAAGTTAGAAATATCATACGCCTCGAGCCGCAGTGGAAGCGCCGCCATACCCGTGACATTTTGCAACAGTTCGAGCGACTTATGCCGCCGTTCGGACTGTTTTTCCCTCCGCTCGATCTCCTCATATGCGTTTTTCTCAGCCAATTTGGTCAGCACACGGCGCTCGCCGCGCTGCGGCACGGCCAGCTCCACTTTGCGCTCAGCGATCGAGGACAGGTACTCCGCAATCGCCTCCTGCTCCTCGATTTCGTGTGACAACAGCACCGTTTTGGGCACCGTGCCGCGCTGCGCATAATACTGCTTGACAAACGAGGACAACACCTCTGCCGGGTCGCTGCCGGTCAGCGAAAACAGCGTGTATTCCTTATCCTGCAAGGCGCCACCCGCATAGTGCAGCACGCACACGCACGCACGCGTCTGCCCCTGCACAAAGGCAACCACATCCAACTCAGCGAACGCACCCGCGACAACATGCTGCCGCGTCCCCAGCTTTTGCACCGCACGCAACCGATCGCGCAGCATAGCGGCACGTTCGAACTGCAATTCCTCAGCAGCCTCGTTCATCTTTTCGGTCAGTTCTTTTTCCAGTTTTTTTGCGTTTCCCTCAAACAGATCGACCGCTTGCGCAATCAGCGCGCGATATTCCTCCGGGCTGACCTTACCTGTGCATGGTGCGCAGCAACGTCCAAGATGCTGGTTCAGGCACGGCCGTTCCTTCCCAATGTCGCGCGGGAATACCCGCGCACAGGTTTTCAGCAGCAACGCCTCGCTAATCGTATCGATCGCGCGGCGCGCGGCCACACGCCCCGGGTAAGGGCCGAAATAGCGCGCCCCATCACGCGCAGGGCGCGAAACCACAGAAAACGCCGGATAAGGCGCATCCGTGTTCAGCCGGATATAGGGGTAGCCTTTGTCGTCCTTCAACAGGATATTATACTTTGGCTTATATTTTTTGATCATCGAGTTTTCCAGCACAAGCGCTTCAAACTCGCTTTCGGTCACAATAATATCGAAATCGTCGATATGACTGACCAGCTGTCTGGTTTTGGCGTTCAGCCGCTCAGGCGGCTGAAAGTAGTTGGACACGCGATTGCGCAGCAGCTTTGCCTTGCCGACATAGATCACTTTGCCGGTTTTATCCTTGTGCAGGTACACGCCCGGCTGCATCGGCAGACGGCGCACGCGTTCCTTGAGCTGTTCCCTTGTCATGGCGGAGCCGCCTCCTTTGCACGGGTACCTGCGATAAAAAAAGCGCCGAGCAATTCGGCGCTTTTCGCAGGATGCGATAACTTAGTCGGTGAAATTGGACGTGATCAGCTCAACCAGCGCTGCAACAGCCTCTTCCTCATCCGGGCCGTCCGCGATCAGGTTGATGGTGGTACCCTTGGTGATACCAAGGGACAGGATGCCGAGCAAGCTCTTGGCATTGACGCGGCGCTCTTCCTTCTCTACCAGAATCGTCGACTTGAACTCATTCGCCTTCTGAATGAAAAAAGTTGCGGGACGGGCGTATAAGCCTACCTGATTGGTAACCTGTACCTCTTTCGAAAACATAATCTGCATCGCTCCTATTTCTTCAAATCCGATATATATAGTCTATCCTCTTTTGTCGATTTCGTCAAGTCTCTTTTGCGCCTACGCTGTTTGCGTTTTTGATGAATTTTTTCCTGCATCGTGCGAGAATATCCGGCATTTTGCCCTGTATGCCGGTTTTTTTCGAAAAATCAGCGCTGCTTTTTGCCCATTTGCCGAAACCGGTTTCAGCGCAGCTCCACAATCGTCACGCCCTGTTCGCCCTCGCCGTAAACGCCCGAACGCACGCTTTTGACACGCTTATTCGACCGCAAATGCTGCTGAACCGCATTACGCAACACACCAGTACCCTTACCGTGGATAACCGTCACCGAAGGCAGGCCTGCCATGATCGCACGGGACAGGAAATTGTCCACCTCAAAAAGTGCCTCCTGCGCGCTCATGCCACGCACATCGACCTCACTGTCCGCCGAGCGCAGGTTGAGTTCCCGCGCAGGTGCATTGCGTCGCGGCTGCGGCGCAGGCTTTTTCGCCTGCTTAGGCTCTTCGATCAACCGCAGCTCCTTCTCCTTGATCGTCATCTTCATCGGCCCTGCCTGCACCTGCACATTGCCGCTCTTGTCCGCAGGCGCGAGCACGTCGGCCAACACCCCGCCGACATTGATCAGGCGAACACGGTCACCTTTTTTGACCGCGCGCTGCTCATCCGCCTCAATGACGCGCTTCTGCACACCGCGACGCTGCTCGTTTTCGGTCTGCGTGATAACACCGCGAAGCGCGGCCTTGGCTGCGGCGAGGTTCTGGTCGGCGTTTTTCTTCTGCGCCTTTTTCTTCATGTCCTCAAGCTCATCAAAGACGGTCTCCGCCGTCATACGCGCGTCTTTCAGAATACGGTCAGCCTGACTGCGCGCACCCTCGAGCAACTTGTCCGCGCGCTGCTCAGCTGCGTCGCGCTCCGCGCGCATCTTATCGCGCTCGGACTGCGCTGCCGCGCGCATTTTGGCCGCTTCCTCGCGCATCTGCTCGACGCGGCGGCGCTCGCGCTCCAGCTCAGCCAGCACGTCCTCAAAGCGTGCGTCCTCGGTAGAAACCTGCTCCTTTGCCCGCTCGATAATGGTCGGCTGAAGCCCGAGTCGCGCCGCGATGGCAAATGCATTGGACTTACCCGGGATGCCGGTAAGCAGTCGGTAGGTCGGCTGCAAGGATTGCACGTTAAACTCGCAAGAAGCGTTTTCCACGCCGTCAGTCGTCAGCGCAAAGGTTTTCAGTTCCGCATAGTGGGTCGTCGCCGCGACGCATGCGCCCATCTGACGCGCATAGCCGATCACCGCAACCGCAAGCGCCGCGCCCTCGACCGGGTCGGTACCCGCGCCCAGCTCGTCAAACAGCACAAGGTCGCCCTGCCCGCAACAGTCCATGATAGATACGATGGTTTTCATGTGCGCAGAGAAAGTCGACAGCGACTGCTCGATACTCTGCTCGTCACCGATATCGGCATAAACATGCTCAAACAGCGCGATTTCGCTTTGTTCATTCGCCGGGATGTGCAAGCCGGAAGCCGCCATAAGTGACAAAAGCCCCAGCGTCTTGAGCGACACGGTCTTGCCGCCCGTGTTCGGGCCTGTGATGACCAGCGTGTCATAGTCCCCGCCAATCGCAATGTCGATCGGCACGGCCTTATCCTTATCCAGCAGCGGATGCCGCGCGCGCAGCAAGCGGCAGCGGCCGTCCCCCTCGACCAGTACAGGCGCGGCGGCATTCATCTCAAACGACAGCTTGGCGCGCGCAAACACAAAGTCGAGCGACACAAGCGCGTCGAAATCCTGCTCGATCGCGCCCTTGTAGCTTGCGACCTCATTCGACAATTCCGCGAGAATGCGCTCGATCTCGGCCTCTTCGCGGCCCTCAAGCACCTTGATCTGGTTATTGATCTCGACCACCTGCTGCGGCTCGACGAATACAGTCGCACCAGTGGACGAGGTATCATGCACCAACCCCGGCACATCGCCGCGGTGCTCGGCTTTGACCGGCACAACAAAGCGGCCGTTGCGCTGGGTGATGATAGTTTCCTGCAAATATTTCGACCGCTCACCCGAGATCAGACGGTTAAGCGTCTCACGCACCTTGCCCGAAATGCGCCGCAGCTCGCGACGGATGGACAATAGTTCCGGGCTTGCGCCGTCTGCGATCTCCTCCTCGGACACAATCGCAGTCGTAATGGCTTCCTCCAACGTCCGATTGCCGGTCAGCAGACCGAAAATCGGGGTGAGTGCAGTCTTTTCCTCCTGCTCCGCGTCGTACACCAGCGCACGGCGCGCGGTTTGCAGCAGGCTCGCCACGTCGAGCAGCTCACGCGGGTTAAGAGTGCCGCCACGGTCGGCACGCATGAGGATAGCCGCTACCTCACGGATACCGCCAAACGACGGGCTGCCATGCCGCACCATGCGGTTTTTCGCATCCGTCGTCTGATCCATCCAGACCTGCGCCTGCTCATGGTCGTCGAGCGGACGCAGCGCGCGGCATTTCGCCTTCGCCGCGTCCGACGCCGCCTGCGCAGCCAACCGCTCGAGAATTTCATAATATTCCAGTGTTTTTAAGGATTTTTCCCCTAAACGATTCATCACAAACTCCCAAATACAAATTAAAGTGATACCGATTTATAGAACTGCAAACTATCAAACCCACGGCCAAGATGGTACTGCGCGTAGGCTTCCGCAAGCCTGCAAAACTGCTCTTTTGCCGCACCAGACAGCGCAAAGGCATATGCCTTTTGCGGCTCGGCCGACAACGCATGCAAAATGGCGCGCAGCGTGCCGTCCGCTAAGCGCTCATATCCGCCGATACGCGCGGCGCACTGCGCATCCGCCGCCGTGCCTGCCCGCACGGAAAAGCACACAGGCGGCTGCGTGATTGTCTGCCCGCATACGCCGCAGTCCGCGAGGTCTGGCGCGTAACCGCTTTCCGCCAGCACACGCCACTCGAATGCTGCTTTTACCAGTTCCGGATCACGTTTTTTCCCCTCGAGCGCATGCAGTGCGTACAACAGCAGACGGCTCACCGCCGGACTGTCCTCATCCGGCCCGGTCACCGCACCAGTCAGCTCTGCCAGATAGCACGCAAGCGCGTACCGCTCGATATCCTCCGCAAGCGAGAAAAACGAATGCACCAGATCAGCGTCGCGCAGCGCATAACGCCCGCCCCGGTCGGACAAAATCAGCTCGGAATAACAAAACTGCCGCGCGGCAGGGTTCTGTTTTTTGCCCCGCCGCGCGTTTTTATACAGAATCTCACTTTTGCGGCCGTATTCGGTCAGCACGGTCAGATAGCGGTCAAAGTCGCCGAAATCCACCTCGCGCAGGATGAGCGCGCGCAGCCTGACCTCCGCCATTTATTGATCCTCGTAACCGAAGTTGCGCATCTGGTACTGGTTGTTGCGCCAGCCCTCTTTGACCTTTACCCACAGTTCAAGGAACACCTTCGCATCCAGCATGCGCTCGATATCTGCGCGCGCCTGCCGCCCGATTTCCTTGAGCATCGCGCCTTGCTTGCCGATGATGATACCCTTATGGCTGTTTTTCTCACAGTAAATGACCGCGTTGATTTCGACGAGGCCATCCTCCCGCTCGTTCCAGCGCTCAATGCCGACAGCAACACCGTGCGGCACTTCACGATCGAGCAGCCGCAACATTTTCTCTCGAATGATCTCCGCCACCAGCTGCCGCTCGGGCTGGTCGGACACCATATCGTCCGGGAACAACTGTGGCCCTTCGAGGGCGTACTTATCCACCTCAGCAAGAAAATCGGAAAGCCCTTCGCCTGTGCGCGCCGACACCGGCACGACCGCGTCAAACTCATGCGCGCCGGCATAAGTCGCAATTACCGTCAGCAGTTCTTCCTTTTTGACTGTGTCGATCTTGTTGATAACCAGAATAGACGGCATATGGTGCTGCTTGATCTGGTCGATCAGGCTCTGCTCCGCCGGGCCGATATTCGCGATCGGCTCGACCACCAGCGCCGCCACGTCCACCTCGGACACGGTATCGGTCACGACCTTGCACATGTAGTCGCCCAGACGGGAGCGGGGCTTGTGCAGACCGGGCGTGTCCAGAAAGACATACTGCGTATCCCCGCGGCTTAAAACGCCTGTGATGCGCGTGCGCGTGGTCTGCGGTTTGCTGGAAACGATGGCGACCTTCTGTCCCACCAGCTTATTGGTCAGCGTGGATTTGCCGACATTCGGGCGGCCGACCACCGAGACGACCGCGGTTTTCGTAATCTTGCTCATTGTATTCTCCCATAGTGAAATATAAACCAAAGTGCAGCCGGTACAGTCACCAGCAGCACCATCGCGACCCACAAATGTGCAAGCAGAAAGCAGAGCGCCGTCCTCAGCACCCCTCTGCCGAGGAAAATGCATACGCCGACCGCCGCACAGGCTACCGCGCACACGAACACACCCGCCGCCGCAATATCCTTCGCATTGCGGACATAACCGTCGTACCCATATGCCTGCCGGTCGCACAGCCGCTCGATCGCGGTGTTCATCAGTTCCGCACCCATTGTCAAGCCGAAGCAGATGCACAAAACCGCGCCTTCCACCGCGTCCGCACGCCCCATCAACGCGAACACAGTCACATAAAACGCCGTGACCATGTGCACGCGGAAATTACGCTCCCCTTTGATGCACAGACCCAGCCCGCGCAGCGCGTGCTGGAAGCTCTCATGCAGTTTTCGAATGTTCTTGCCCATAATCAGTTCTCTCTGGTCAGGCCGAGGAAGGCAAGGTTGTCCTCCTCCTTGCCGCGCATCAGGCGTGTATCCTCGTCGTTACGCTCGTGGTCATAGCCCAACAAGTGCAGCACCGAATGGGTTGTCAGGTAACCGCACTCACGCGCAGGTGAGTGTCCAAACTGCGCAGCCTGCTCCACCGCGCGCGTGTAGCACAAGATCATATCGCCTAACATAACGCAGCCCGAGTCCGGCTCAGTCTCCGGCTCCTCCTGCGGCTGTCCGTTATAAAACTCATACATCGGGAAAGACAGCACATCGGTCACCGTGTCCTTGTCGCGATGTTCTGCGTTGAGCCGCCGGATCTCATCCGCGTCGACCACGGTCACATCAATGGCCGCATCAAACGGTACATTTTCGCTCTCGAGCACACGCAGCGCGCAAGTGCGGATCAGTTCCTCTACCGCCTTCGCGTCCTCTACTTCGGTTTCAAAGCCGATGCTGATCTGATGGTTCATCTCTCTACCCTCTTTTACCGCTTGTCCGCTTTCCGCCGGAACGCCGGATGCGTCTGCTTCCGATCCGGTGCCTTACTTTTGCCCTTTTTGCCCTCGTAATCGGCATACGCCTTGACGATACGCTGCACCAACTCGTGGCGCACGACATCCTTTTCCGTCAGGTAGCATTGGGCGATGCCCTCTACCCCGTCGAGCACGCGCAGCGCCTCTTTCAGCCCGGACTGCTTGCCGTCCGGCAGGTCCACCTGCGTGATGTCGCCCGTGATGACTGCCTGCGAGCCGAATCCCAGACGGGTCAGGAACATTTTCATCTGCTCGGGCGTGGTGTTCTGCGCCTCGTCCAAAATGATGAAGCTGTCGTCCAGCGTGCGGCCGCGCATATAAGCCAGCGGCGCCACCTCAATCGAGCCGCGCTCCTGATATTTCGCGAAGTTCTCCGCGCCCAGCATGTCAAACAGACCGTCGTACAACGGGCGCAAATAGGGGTCGACCTTGCTTTGCAGGTCACCGGGCAAAAAGCCCAGCTTTTCGCCCGCCTCGACCGCAGGGCGTGTCAGGATGATGCGGGATACCTGTTTGTCCCGGAAGGCCGCGACCGCCGCGGCTACGGCAAGATACGTCTTGCCTGTACCCGCCGGGCCGACGCCCATGACAATCGTATTCTTGCGGATCGCTTCCATATAGCGTTTCTGTCCGAGCGTCTTGGCCTTGACCGGCTTACCCTTCGCCGTGATGCACAGCACATCACGGCTCATCGTGTGCACCTCACCCTCGCGTCCGTCGCGCGCCAGACCGATCACATACTGTACGGTCTGCGTGCCGACCGCTTCACCGCGCGCGGCCATGGCGGTCAGCGCCTCGACCGTGCGCGCAGCAACCCCGACAGCGGCCTCTTCCCCCGAGATCTTAAGCTCGCCGCCCCGGCTGACGATCGACACGTCCAGTTCGCGCTCGATCAGTTTGATGTTTTCGTCAAATGCACCGAATACTGCAATCAACAATTCGGTACGCTCTACCTGTATTGTCTTTTCTATGGTTTGCACCTTGCTTTCCTTGAAATCTCGTCCGAAACCCCAGTTCCGGACGAAGGGACACGCCGCACGTTTGCAGCCTATGTCCCCGCGTCTGCTTCGCCCGGCGGCTTTTCCGGGATCTCGCTGTCGTCGAGCGCTTCAATGCCGATCTGCTCAACCGCATGCACGGTCATGTGCAGCACCGCCGCGCCGTCCTGCACGGTAAGCGTTTCGTTATGCCCGGTGACCGTCCCGTCCATACTAGACGCGACCTGCCCGAGCGCGCGGGAGAGCATGTCGACGCGCACTTCATCTACCGTCTCCGTCTGCGGCGTGCGCTCATAGTAGACATAGGTCTGCACGATCAGCGACACCGGAAACACCACGCTATCCGACAGGCGCAGTGTACGGGTTTCTATTATTTTATCACAAGTACCGCGGTCAATGCCACTACCAATATAGAAATTTAACCGCTGATTTCCCAAAACCAGCGCATACTGCCGCTTGACCTTGCCGGTGTAAGTCTTGCCTTCGGTTTCGAGCGCGCGCGCCGCATCCACTTGATGGACGGTATACGCCTCGACCTCACCGCGTGCATGGGTCAGGCGATAGCCGCCCTCCTCGCGTGTGGGCGGCACCAATCCGCTGATCAGCGTGTCGCCAACCGAAACCGCGTCGCCTGCCTGCACCATTGGCTGCCCCTCGAGCGCCTTAACGCTTTTGATGACACCCTCGCGCGTGGCCACTACCTTGACCACTGCATCCTCCTCCAGCTTTTCTGCCGGCGGCTCGCGACCATACGCCTGCACAATCAGGCTGTTGCCCCGCACATTGAGCGCCAGAAAAGTCATGTGCGGTTGCAGCTGCATCATCTTCCAGCGGATACTGCGGAAGTCAAGCGCGCTGATACGCGCGCCGACATGCACGCCCAATTCATCAAGCTGCTGCATAATCTCCGTCGCATCTAAAGTCGGGTCGATCTGCACATCAATTGCCCAAATGTGCGCGCACATCACCCAGCACAGTGCCGCCAGCAGCAAAAAGCCGCCCCACAAAGCAACGCGCGGACGCAGGCGCGCAGCCGTAAACGGCGCGCCGCACCGACGGACGATGTGCACACGGCAACCCGTGCGCCCCATATAGCGGCGCAACGCGCGAAAATCCTGCAAGGACAGCGTGGCATACAGCTCATTCCACGCCGTGCGCTCCATACCCCGTAGCATCAAGCCGTGCTCCGCACACAGGTTGAGAAAGCGCGGCAGGCTCGCGCCCGTCACGCGCACGCGCACCTGCCCGCGCGCCAACCGCCATAGCCGCGCAATCATCATGCCGCCCCCTTCCGTTAAATCGCCGTGGTATATTCCACCGATGCAATTGTGCCGGTCACCGCCAACTCGTCGAGGGAAAGCGCGGTCAGCGCCAGCCCATCCCCAACGATGCGCACCTCACAGCCGCTGCACTTGATCCGCAGCAGCCCCGACTCATACTCCTGTATGCCATGATGGTTTTCCACCACGACCCGGTTGTTGCCAACGATCTCCACGCGCGGACGGCCGGTGTGCAAATCATCCAGCAGGCCGCCCAATCCGTCATGCGCCATGTGCGTCCCTCCCCTGTCCCGCTATTGTATGCGCGCGCCGCATCAAACTTGCCAGTCCAGCATATCCTGTGCCATCGGAGGTGTCCGCATGAAGCTGTTCCTGTCTTTTGCACTGTTCTGTGTTTTTTTATTTTTCCCTGCCGCCTGTGCCGACGGCGTGCGCAATGGGCTGGCCCTCGCCGCCGGACAGGCGCTACCCGCGCTGTTTCCGTTTTTTGTCGCAGGCGGGCTGCTGACGCGCAGCGGACTGGCGTTTCGCCTGTCCGGCCTTGCCGCGCGGCCGCTGTATGCGCTATACCGTCTGCCACCCGCAGCCGCACCCGCCGTGTTGCTTGGGCTGACAGGCGGGTATCCGGTCGGCGCAGCGACCACCGTCGACCTGCTCAAGCAGGGCGCGCTTTCGCGCACGGACGCGACGCGTGTCAACCGGTTCTGCAACTGCGCCAGTCCCGGTTTTTGCATCGCACTGGCCGGGCTGGGGGTGTTTGGCAGCGCGCGAACAGGCGCGATGCTTTATGGCATCCATGTGTTATCCGCGCTGCTGGCCGGTCTCATCATCGCGCGCGAAGACGTGCCACCCGCTCCGATATCCGCCGCACCGTCCCGCGCGCCGGACGAAGGCTTCGCGTCCATCTTCTGTGCCGCTGTGCAGCAGGCTGCCGCCACTGCGCTGACCGTGACCGCCTTTCTCGCCATGTTCTCCATCCTGCTGCGTCTGGCTGCGCCGGTTTTGGCGTGCCTGCCCTGTGGAGACGCGTTTTCCGGCCTGTTTGAGCTGACCGCCGGACTGGCTGCGCTTGCCCCGCTGCCATTGGCAGACAATGCCAAGCTAACCATTGCCTCGTTTCTGTTGGGCTTCGGCGGACTGGCTGTGCAATTTCAAGTGCGCGCGCTTGCCGCGCCTGCCGGACTGCCCGTGGACGGTTTCGCCGCCGCCAAACTGCTGCACGGCGCGCTTGCCGCTGCGTTGACTGCGCTGCTCACCCGGCTGTCCCCACAAGCACTTGTGGTCTCCGCCGCGCCGGATCGCATCGCGCCGCACGGCCTGCCGCCCGTGTTTTCCCTAATTTTGCTTTTGGCCGCACTTGCAATTTGGTCTGGAAAAAAAGCGAAAAATGCGGTATAATGGGTCACATAACCTTTGGATGGGAGTGACTGACCGCATGAAGCTGAAAAAGCTGCTGCGAAAGGATATTGAACCACGCTGTACATACTGTGCGCACGGCACACCATTGGCCGACGGGCAACGTATCCTATGCCGCCGCCGTGGCGTAGTGGACGGCGCCGACCACTGCCGCGCCTTCCGGTATGACCCCCTGCGCCGCGTACCCCCCAAACCGGCCGCAATCCGCGGGCACTTTACCAACGCTGACTTTTCACTGGGGGATACCGATGAAACATAACATGCTTCTGCGCCGCCTGCCGGCGCTGGCCTTGTGCCTGATTTTCCTGTTCACCGCCGCACCGCTGCCGCAATCCTATGCCGCACCGGACGATGAGGACGCAATTTCCGATACCGATACAACCGATACGGACACCGACGGTACCGCCGACGAAGATAGCGAGGACGCCGATGCTGCGTCCAACGCCAACGTCATCGCCGCCGCACCCGATGCACCTACGCTCAACGCGGAGGCCGCACTGCTCATCAGTCCGGACACCGGTATGGTACTGTATGAGAAAAACGCGGACGAACGCCGCTATCCGGCTTCGACCACCAAAATCATGACTGCACTGATTGTGCTCGAAAACGTGACCGACCTGAGCGAGACTGTCACCGCCGAGGCATCGGATTTTGAACACGTCACAGCCGACAGCTCCAACGCCGATATCAAGGAGGGCGAAATCGTCACAATTGAAGATCTTCTCTATGCGCTGATGCTGCCCTCGGCAAATGAAGCGGCCTACATGCTCGCGCGCCACGTCGGCGGCACATGGGAAAACTTCGTGGATATGATGAACGAGCGCGCCGCCGAGCTTGGCTGTACCGGCACGCACTTTTCCAATCCCTGCGGCCTGCATGAGGAAGATCACTACTCGACCGCCCGCGATCTGTACAAAATCGGCTATGCCGCCATGCAGGACGAAACTTTTGCCAACATTGTCAACACCGTGCAGCACAAGATGGCAAAAACGAATATGCATGAGGAACGTAAAATTTACACCACGAACATGCTGATTTTCAGCTCCTATGCGGCCTACGCTTATCCCTACTGTCAGGGCATCAAGACCGGCCATACCTCGGAAGCCGGCAACTGCTTTGTCGGCTATGCGGAATATGGCGACGCCAAGCTGTACTCGGTCGTAATGGGCTGCGACGACCACTCCACCGAGTACCCCGAAATCGCCGCCAGCTTTACCGACACAAGCGCACTGTGCAAATGGGGCTTTGAAAATTTCACCTCCAAAACCATTGTCCAGCAAGGCGATACCATTAAAGAGATTGGCGTGAACCTGTCGACCGATACCGACCGACTGGTGCTGACGACCAAGTCCGATCTGGTGTCGCTCGTACCCGTTGATATCGACATGGACGCGCTGCTCAAAGGCGCGGTCATCACCGCACCCGATGAGGTCAACGCCCCCATCAAGGCGGGCGATGTCATCGGCAGCGTCACCTATTCCTACGGCGGCGTGGACTATGGCACCGTCGAGCTGGTCGCGCTCAGCGACGTGGAAGTCAGCCAAGTGCTGTATTATGCGGACAAACTCAGCCATTTCTTCCAGAGTACCGTGTTCAAGGTAATTCTGATCGTGCTGGCCGTGTTCGTCGTACTGTATATCTTATTTAATCTCACTTTCGGCGGTATGCGCCGCCGCCAGCAACGCAAGAACTTGCGTGCTCGTTATGAGAACACCAACTACCAGCGCCGCAGACGCAGATAACCACACTACCGGCAAAGCAAAAACCGCCGTCCGAAAGGACGGCGGTTTTCTCTTGTCGGAACATTTTGCACCACTTTGCTCGAAAGCGTAGTTTCAATCGGGTGTTATTGCAGCCAGCTCGGTTTCTCTCTCATCCGCACGCCCGCGGCAATGCCCAGCGCGGCGTACATGGTCAGCACCGAGGTACCGCCATAGGAGAAGAACGGCAGCGTCAAACCCATAACAGGCAACAGGCCGACGTTCATGAAGATGTTCATAAAAACCTGAAACAGGAACATACCGCCTACACCGACGGCCAAAAGCGCGGAAAACGAGGTCGACGCGCGATAGGAAACATAAAACAAACGCAGAATGAGCAACGCTAACAGGCCGATGATCAGCAGACAGCCGATGAGGCCAAGCTCCTCGCCCGCGACCGAAAAGATATAGTCGGTCTGGTTTTCCGGCACCAGCTGCATCTGGGTCATCGTGCCGTGCGTCAGCCCTTGACCGGATACCTGCCCCGAGCCGATCGCAATTTTGCCATAAGTCGCCTGACGGGATGCATCCGGATCGATGGACGGATCAAACAGCACCAAAATGCGGGTTTTCTGATATCCCTGCAACACAAAGTTCCACAAAATCGGGATGCTGACAACTCCCAGCCCAATGCCCAGCCCGAGCCATTTCAACGACAGACCAGCGGCGAACAGCATGATCAGCGCGATCATAAAATACTGGATCGCCATGCCCGTGTCGCCTGAGGCGATGATGACCGCGCCCATCATAATCAGCGTGTGCAAACCGATCACAAACAGCCCACGCCATTCGCTGATATGCTCCCTGATTTCCGAAATATGCGCGGCAATAGTGAAAATGAAGATCAGCTTACCCAACTCGCCCGGCTGCAAACTGGTCACGCCCAAATCAAGCCATGCACGCTGACCGTTGACCTCGGTGCCGAGCGGCGTAAACAGCAGCATTTGCAGGCAGATGTTGACGATGACAAAAATCTTCCACCAGCCGCTCATAGCCTCCAAGTCAATCAGACTCATCACCACAAACGCGCCGATACCCATGATAATCGCCGCGCCCTGAATAAATAGGTTGCGCGTGCTGCCGTCCTGCCAACTGACCGGGTTAAGCGTGGCCGAAAAAATCAGTACCATGCCGTATCCCGAGCAGATAAGTGCGAGGATCAGCAAATAAAGGTCGGTATTTTTAAGGTAGTGCGTAACTGTTTTCAAAGAGTCCATGCCGACCCTCCTTTTGCAAAAATTGATGTACGCTTTATATCATACCACAACACCGCTGGTTTTTCGAGTCACAAATTCGGCAAATTTTTCGCGGGATTCGCTGGAAAACTGTGCAGAACATTGTTATAATGATGTCACTATGCAAAATGCTACGGGGAGGAAACTGTTATGTTATCCGATATTGAAATCGCACAGGGCTGCCAAATGCGCCCGATTGTCGACGTTGCCGCAGCCGCCGGACTGGACGCGGACGACCTCGAACTCTACGGGAAATACAAGGCCAAGCTGTCCGCCGATGTATGGAACAAAACCGCCGGCAACCCGGACGGCAAGCTGGTACTCGTCACCGCCATCAATCCCACACCCGCAGGCGAAGGCAAGACGACCACAACGGTCGGTCTCGGTCAGGCGATGGCAAAGCTGGGTAAAAAGGCAATGATCGCCTTGCGCGAGCCGTCGCTCGGCCCGGTGTTTGGTATCAAGGGCGGCGCGGCCGGCGGCGGCTACGCGCAGGTTGTGCCGATGGAGGACATCAACCTGCACTTTACCGGCGACATGCACGCGATCACCGCGGCCAACAATCTGCTGTGCGCCATGCTGGACAACCACCTGCAACAAGGTAACGCACTGGGCATCGACCCGCGCCGCATCACCTTCACCCGCGTGATGGACATGAACGATCGAGCACTTCGCAACATCACGATCGGTCTCGGCGGCAAGGTCAACGGTGTGCCGCGTGAAGATCACTTTATGATCACTGTGGCTTCGGAAATTATGGCGATCCTGTGCCTTGCCTCCGACCTGCAAGACCTCAAGAAGCGTTTTGGCGACATTCTGGTCGCCTACAACTACGCTGGCGAGCCGGTCTATGCGCGCGACCTGAAGGCCGAAGGTGCGATGGCTGCGCTCATGCGCGACGCAATCAAGCCCAACCTTGTGCAAACGCTCGAAGGCACGCCTTGCCTGATGCACGGCGGCCCGTTTGCCAACATCGCGCACGGCTGTAACAGCGTGCAGGCAACTAAGTTGGCGCTGCGTCTGGCCGACATTGCGATTACCGAAGCGGGCTTTGGCGCCGACCTTGGCGCGGAAAAGTTCATGGATATCAAGTGCCGCAAGGCTGGTATCTCACCCGACTGCATCGTGATCGTTGCAACCGTGCGCGCACTCAAGTATAACGGCGGCGTACCCAAGGCCGAACTGAACACGCCCAACCTCGCGGCGCTCGAGCGCGGCATCTGCAATTTGGACGCGCATCTGGACAACATGAAGAAATTTGGTGTGCCGACAGTCGTCGCGATCAACGCCTTCCCGACCGACACCGCCGAGGAGATGGATTTCATCCGTCAGCACTGCGCGGCGCGCGGCGTGCGTGTGGCGCTTTCTGAGGTCTTTGCCAAGGGCGGCGAAGGCGGCAAGGCTCTGGCCGAAGAAGTGCTTGCCGTGCTTGAAGAAGGCAAGGCCGACTTCCACATGCTCTATGAGGATGAACTGCCGCTCGAGGACAAGATCCGCAAAATCGCCAAGGAGATTTACGGTGCGCTCGGCGTGACCATCGCGCCTGCCGCACACAAGGAGTTGCAGAATATCACTGCACTCGGTTTTGGCAACCTGCCGATCTGCGTGGCAAAGACACAGTATTCGCTGTCCGACGACCCGGCACTACTCGGCCGTCCAACCGAGTTTGTAGTCAATGTACGCACCGCACGTCTGGCTGCGGGCGCGGGCTTTGTGGTCGTCGAAACCGGCGCGATCATGACCATGCCCGGCTTGCCCAAAGTGCCCGCCGCAGAGAAAATCGACGTAGGTGCGGGCGGCACGATCACCGGCCTGTTCTAATCTCCCCATGTACGCCAAAAAGCCGCCCATTTGGGCGGCTTTTTAGCTACACTATCCCGTAATCAGAATAGTCGGCCATGTTCTCATCTACAAACGGGCAAAAAATTAAGTCACATTCAATTTTGCGTAACCTAATCTGAATGAGTGACAACACCGCACACCTTTGCCCTTACGGTGGACAGCGGCGCATATTCTGTTGTATAATAAAATGTACCGCGATTTTATCCGCTGGAAATATCATGCACACAGGGAGGTTGTTATCATGGAAAATCCCGAAAAGCTGCTCGACCTGCTCAGTCAGGACGCACGCCTGACCCCCGCCCAGCTCGCCGCTATGACCGGCGCAAGCGAGGCCGAGGTGGTCGATGCGATTCGCGCTTTCGAGAAAAACGCCACCATTCTAGGCTATAAAACCGTCATCGACTGGGACAAGACCGCTAAGGAAAGCGTCACCGCGCTGATTGAGGTCAAGATCACACCGCAAAAGGGTATGGGCTTTGACGAAATCGCCCGCCAGATTTACTCGCACCATCAGGTCGAAAGTGTCTACCTGATGAGCGGCGGTTTTGACCTGACCGTCATCATCAAAGGCCGCTCCATGCGCGAGGTTGCACGCTTTGTTTCTGAACAGCTTGCGCCGATGGAAAACGTGCTGTCGACCGGCACACATTTCATCCTGAAAAAATACAAGGATTACGGTGTTGAGTTCGACCCCTCGGAAACCGATCAAAGAGAGGTCATGATGGCATGGTAGATTACGAACAGCTACTGTCCGACCGGGTGCAGATGGTCAAGCCCTCGGGCATCCGCCGCTTTTTCGATGCGGCCGCTGCCATGCCGGATGCGATCTCACTCGGCGTAGGCGAGCCGGACTTTGAAACCCCGTGGCAAATCCGCCGCGCAGGCATCCAGTCGCTGGAAAAGGGCAAGACGTTCTACACCTCCAATTGGGGCCTTGCCGACCTGCGGCGGCAAATCGCCGCGCTGACACGGCGCAAGTACCAGCTGTGCTACGACGCGGACACGGAAATCCTCGTCACAGTCGGCGGTTCCGAGGCGATCGACAACGCCATCCGCGCGCTGGTCAACCCTGGCGAGGAGGTTCTCATCCCCGAGCCCAGCTTTGTCTGTTATACCCCGCTTACCCAAATGGCGGGCGGCGTGCCTGTTCCGCTGCCGACGCAGGCGTCAGACCAGTTCAAGCTGACACCCGAACGCCTGCGCGCGGCTATCACACCGCGTACCAAGCTGCTGATCCTGCCCTACCCCAACAATCCGACGGGCGCGATCATGACACGCAGCGAGCTGGAAGCCATCGCCGCCGTAATCCGGGATACCAACATTGCGGTTCTGTCCGACGAGATCTATTGCAGCCTGACCTACGGCAAGGAACCGCATGTCTGCTTTGCGGAGCTGCCCGGCATGCAGGAGCGCACGATCGTCGTCGACGGCTTTTCCAAGTCGTACGCCATGACCGGATGGCGCCTCGGCTGGGCGATGGGCCCCAAGGAGCTGATGAAGCAAATCTGCAAAATTCATCAGTTCGGCATCATGTCCGCACCGACAACCGCGCAGTTTGCCGGTATTGAGGCCATCCGCACTGGCGAGGATGACATTGAACGCATGCGCAACCAGTACGATATCCGCCGCCGCTTCCTGCTCGGCGAACTGCGCGCGATGGGGCTGGACTGTTTCGAGCCACAAGGCGCATTCTACATGTTCCCGTCCATCGCATCGACCGGTCTGTCGTCCGAAGCGTTCTGCGAACGGCTGCTGAACGAGCAGCGTGTCGCGGTCGTACCGGGCAATGCATTCGGCGAAAGCGGCGAAGGGCATGTGCGCATTTCCTATTCCTACTCGATGAACCACCTGCGCGAAGCCTGCTTCCGCATGCGCAAATTCCTGCAATCCCTTTAAGCCAGCAAAAGGGCCTGACCCAACCGGGACAGGCCCTTTTGTTATCGTTTTAATCAGAATACACAATACTGTGCCATATAAGCATCCATGAGGGGCAGCAAATCGGCATACTCCGCCCTATCCGCCAGATATTCGCGAATATCCTGAACGGTAACAAGCGCATGCACCTTGATGCCGAACTCCTCGCCGACCTCCATGACCGCAGTCTTACCCGGGGTCGTGCCAACTTCGCAACGGTTGACCGAAATGAACATGTCGGTCACCTTAACATCTGCACACCCCTTGAGCACCGGCATGGTTTCGCGGATCGCAGTGCCTGCGGTGATAACATCCTCGATGATGATAACGCGGTCGCCGTCCTTAGGCTTATAACCGACGATGCTGCCGCCCTCGCCGTGGTCCTTTGCTTCCTTACGGTTGAAAAAGAACGGCTTATCAATACCGTAGTTGCGTGCAAGCGCGCCAGATACCGAAGTCGCCAGCGGAATGCCCTTATAAGCCGGGCCAAACATCGCGTCAAAATCATCGCCGATGGTTTCCTTGACGAGCGCCGCGTAAAACTCGCCCAGACGGGAGTTTTGCAGACCGGTCTTATAGTTGCCGGTATTGACAAAATACGGGGTTTTACGGCCAGATTTGGTCGTAAAGTCGCCAAAGCGCAACACATCCGCGCTCATCATAAACTCGATAAATTCTTTCTTTGCCTCTGAAAGCATGACTTGTTCCACCTTTACTCTCATTTGGTACCAGTATAGCAGATTTTCCCGGTAGATACAAGTCATCCGTGCAGAGCAAAAGCCCGAAGCATCTGCTTCGGGCTTTACATCTTTTATTTAGCGGAGCACTGCGCCCTGATCGGCCGAGGTAACCAGACGCGAATAGCGGTACAACCAGCCCGACTTGATGTTCGGCTCACGCGGCACAAATTGCGCGCGCCGCGCCTCCATCTCCGCGTCGGAAATCTTGACATTTACCTTACTATTCGGGATATCAATGGCGATGATATCACCCTCGCGGATGAGCGCAATCTCGCCGCCAGACGCCGCCTCGGGCGACACATGGCCGATCGACGCGCCACGGGACGCGCCGGAGAAACGACCGTCGGTAATGAGCGCGCAATCCTTATCCAACTGCATACCAGCCAGCGCCGAGGTCGGGTTTAGCATTTCGCGCATGCCCGGGCCACCCTTCGGGCCTTCGTAGCGGATGACCACCACGTCGCCCTTGTGAATCTCACCGGCATAGATGGCCTTGATCGCGTCGTCCTCGGAATCGAACACGCGCGCCGGACCTTCGTGCACCATCATCTCCGGCGCAACCGCCGAGCGCTTGACCACACAGCCATTTTTCGCGATATTACCCCACAACACAGCGATACCGCCGGTTTCGGAATACGGGGTTTCGAGCGGACGGACGACCTCCGGGTTCTTATTGACAACACCTTCAAGGTTTTCGCCAACCGTCTTGCCCGTGCAGGTGATGAGCGTCAGGTCGAGGAAGTCGCGCTTGGTCAGTTCCTTCATGATCGCCGGTACGCCGCCCGCGGCATAAAGCTGTTCGATATGGTGCGGGCCTGCGGGCGCAAGGTGGCAGATATTCGGCACCTGCGCGGACAGCTCGTTGAGCGTCTCCAACTGCAGCGGCACGCCAGCTTCATTGGCAATTGCCAGCAGATGCAGCACCGAGTTGGTCGAGCAGCCGATAGCCATTTCACAGCAAAGCGCGTTGCGGAACGCCGCCGGAGTGAGGATATCACGCGGCTTGATGTCCTTTTCGACCAGCTCCATAATCTTCATGCCCGCATGCTTGGCCAGATGGATGCGCGCGGCTGATACCGCCGGCGTGGTGCCATTGCCGGGCAGCGCCATACCGATGGCTTCGGACAGGCAGTTCATCGAGTTTGCCGTGTACATGCCTGCGCACGAACCGCAGCCCGGGCAGGAATTGCACTCCGCCTCGTAGAAAGTCGCATCGTCCATGATGCCAGCCTTGTATGCGCCGACCGCCTCAAAGGTTTTGGAGAGCGAGACCTCCTCGCCGCCAAAGTGACCGGCCAGCATCGGCCCGCCGGAGATGATGATCGACGGGATGTTCAAGCGCGCTGCTGCCATCAGCATGCCGGGCACAATCTTGTCACAGTTCGGGATGAGCACGAGCGCGTCAAACTGGTGCGCCTGCGCGAGCGTCTCGACGCTGTCCGCAATCAGCTCGCGGCTGGGCAGCGAGTACTTCATGCCGATGTGCCCCATCGCAATACCGTCACACACGCCGATTGCCGGCACAAGGATGGGCGTGCCGCCCGCCGCGCGCACACCCGCCTTGACGGCATCGGCAATCTTGTCCAGATTGATATGGCCGGGGATAATCTCACTGTATGCGGAAACCACGCCGATGATTGGGCGCTGCATCTCCTCGTCGGTCAGGCCGCAGGCACGCAGCAGTGAGCGGTTTGGCATGCGCTCAGCGCCTGCGGTGATGTTATCACTTCTCTTGGACACGGGGAATTCCTCCTTTTGCAAAGCAGGCGAGCGGAAACCCCGCCCGCCTGTACATATTTTCTTGTCGCGCCATCGGCGCGCGTCGGACGTGTCCGCGCACTGCGCGGCACGTCCTCTCGTTTGAAACTGTATGTTTCAAACGAATTTTTTACTTTTTCAGCCAGCTCATCATGCCGCGCAGCTTCTTGCCAACGTCCTCCAGCTCGGTGTCTGCCTCGAGAGCGCGGGTCGCGAGGAATCGCGCACGGCCGCCTGCACGGTTCTCCTGAATCCACTCGGAAGCGAAGGTGCCGTCCTGGATCTCGCGCAGGATCTTCTTCATCTCCTTGCGGGTCTCCTCGGTGATGATGCGCTTGCCGGTGCGGTAATCGCCATACTCTGCGGTATCGGAGATCGAGTAGCGCATCTTAGCAAAGCCGCCCTCGTTGATCAGGTCAACGATCAGCTTCATCTCGTGCACGCACTCAAAGTACGCGTTCTCCGGCGCGTAGCCTGCCTCGACCAGCGTCTCAAAGCCAGCCTTCATCAGCTCGCAAACGCCGCCGCACAGAACTGCCTGCTCACCGAACAGGTCAGTCTCGGTCTCGGTCTTGAAGGTGGACTCGAGGATGCCCGCACGGCCGCCGCCGATACCGGCAGCATAAGCCAGCGCAATGTCCATCGCCTTGCCGGACGCATCCTGATGTACGCAAACCAGATCCGGTACGCCTGCGCCAGCCAGATACTGCGAACGAACGGTGTGGCCCGGGCCCTTCGGCGCGATCATGATAACATCAACGTCCGCCGGCGGTACGATCTGCTTGAAGTGGATGTTGAAGCCATGCGCAAAGGCTAGCACATTGCCCGGCTTGAGGTTGGGCTCGACGACATCCTTATAGATATCAGCCTGCTTCTCGTCCGGCACGAGCATCATGATGATATCGCCGGCTGCGGCAGCCTCGGCCATCGGCAGCACGGTCAGGCCGTAATCGGTCGCCTTCTTCTCATGCTTGGAGCCCGGACGCAGGCCGACAACAACGTTGACGCCCGAATCCTTCAGGTTCATCGCATGCGCGTGGCCCTGCGAACCGAAGCCCAGAATCGCTACGGTCTTGCCATCGAGCAGGGACAGGTTGCAGTCCGAATCGTAGTACATCTTAACCATTTGAAACTCCTCCTAAGTATATAGAAATGATTTTAGGAAAACAAATTGATGCCGCAATTACTTTTCGATTGCGGTAACGCCCGAGCGGCTCATCTCGATGATCTCAAAGTTGGAGATCACATCGAGAAACGCGTCGATACGGCTGGGCACCTCAGACAATTCGATAATCATCGTCTGCCCGGTCGACTCGACAATGTGCGCTGCATACAGGCTGCATAGCTGGCGGATCGCGTCGCGCTCATTTGCGTTTTCCGCACGCATCTTCACGAACACCAGCTCACTGCAACAGGATTCATCCTCCTGCAAGTGGTCGACACGCTGGACTTCCTCCAGCTTGAGCAGCTGCTTGATGATTTGCTCGAGGATGGGCTCGTCGCCCTGCACGATAATCGACATGCGCGATACTTTCGGATCGGTGGTCGCAGATACGGTCAGCGAGTCGATGTTATAGCCGCGGCGGCCAAACAGGCTGGACACACGCGCCAGTACGCCCGCGTTGTTCTGCACGGTCACGGAAAGGATATATTTTTCCATTGTCAGTCCCCTTTCTCAGTCCGCCACGATATCGTCCACCGTGCCGCCCGCCGGAATCATGGGCAGCACGCGCTCGTCCTTGTCGATGCGGCAGTCGATCAGTACCGGACCGGTACGCTGTTCGAGCGCGCCGGACAGCGCTGCACGCAGCTCCGCGATATTGGTAACGCGGTAGCCGCGGCCACCGAACGCCTCGGCAAGCTTGATGTAATCGGTTTTGCGATACAAATCAGTCTGGGAATAGCGCCGGCCGTAGAACATGGTCTGCCACTGGCGCACATTACCCAGCACGTTATTGTTCATAATAATGGTGATAATCGGCAAGCCGTAAGTCACCGAAGTACACAGCTCGTTAAGGTTCATATGGAACGAACCGTCGCCCGTGATGTGGACAACCGTCTTATCCGGGAACGCGACCTGCGCGCCCATTGCCGCGCCGTAGCCGAAGCCCATGGTACCCAAACCGCCCGAAGTCAGGAAGTGGCGTACCTTACGGCAGCGGTTATACTGCGCCGACCACAGCTGGTGCTGACCAACGTCAGTCGCGACAATCGCGTCATCGCCGATCATATCATACAGCGTGCGCAGCAGCTGGTGCGGATGGATAACACTATCGTCATCCTTGGGCACATAGTCGAGCGTTTTCCGCCACTCTGCGATCTGTGCACGCCATTCGGTGTGCTTGGCCTCGGTAACATGCGGCAGCAGCGCTTCCAGGAAGTTCTCCGCGTCGCTGACAACCGAATAATCCACGCCGATGTTTTTGTTGATCTCAGCCGCGTCAATATCAATATGGATGATCTTTGCCTTAGGAGCAAAGCGGCGCGGGTTGGTTGCCACACGGTCGGAGAAACGCGCGCCTATGCAAATCAACAAGTCGCTGCGCTCGACCGCCCATGCGGCCGAAACCGTACCGTGCATACCGACCAGCCCTAAGCTGAGCGGCTCGGTATCCGGGATACAGCCAATGGCCATCATGGTGTGCGCCGACGGGATATCCGCCTTTTGCATCAGCTTCTGGAGCGCCGCCCCGGCGTTGGCCGTTTCGACACCGCCGCCGTAATAAATCATCGGGCGCTCAGACTGCGCGATCATAGCGGCAACCGTCTCCAACTGCTCGGTGGTGACCTCATAGGTCTCGGTGACCTCGGCCTTGCCCGCCGGTATGTACTCGCACTCCGCGCTGGTGACATCCTTCGGAATATCAATCAGCACCGGGCCGGGACGGCCGGACGAAGCGATACGGAATGCATCGCGGATGGTCGCTGCCAATTCCTCGACGTGGCGCACGACGAAGTTGTGCTTGGTAATCGGCATGGTGATGCCGGCGATGTAAACCTCCTGAAAGGAATCACGACCAATCAGGCTGGTGCCGACGTTACCCGTAATGGCAACCATCGGGATCGAATCCATGTAGGCAGTTGCGATACCCGTAACCAAGTTGGTCGCGCCCGGGCCGGACGTTGCCAAGCACACGCCGACCTTGCCGGTCGAACGGGCATAGCCGTCGGCCGCGTGGGCTGCGCCCTGTTCATGGGCCGTTAAAATATGTCGAATGCGGTCGCTATTCTTGTAAAGTGCGTCGTAAATATTGAGGACTGCGCCACCCGGATAGCCGAAAATTGTATCGACACCCTGTTCTACCAGCGCCTCCACCAAAATATCAGAACCATTCTTTACCATGCGAATCCGCCTCCTTTCTCAAAATAAGCAAAAATAAAAAAAGCCTTCGCCTCAACAAAGAGACAAAGACCAATCCTCTGCGGTACCACTCTTCTTGCCGCGCACGCAAACGCATGCCACGACCACTCACCTGACCCTTTAACGCAGATCATGCGGAACGCCTTACACGGGGCCCTATTTCATCCCTTTTCAGACGTTCAGCTCACGGAGGACTTTCGCTCTTTCCTTCCTCCACCGCCTTGCACCACCCGGCGGCTCTCTTTTTCGGATTCCAGACGCTACTTTTCCGGTCATCGCTAATATGCCGTATTCAAAATGTAATTCATATTATAAATCGGTCGTCTTAGATTGTCAACAACTTTTTCGCATTTTACTTTGTTAAATTCCTGTCGGTTATAATCTGGCGAAATTGTGGCATACTACCGGTAAATCCATTTGAAATGAGGCACAATTATGGCTGTTCCCCTGCTGCGCACGCTGGTGCTGTACTGTGCAGTGATTGCCGCGGTGCGTCTGATGGGCAAGCGGCAGATCGGTGAGCTAGACCCTTCCGAACTGGTCATCACCATTCTTGTATCCGACCTTGCGGCCGTACCGATGCAGGATCTCGGCATCCCGATGTTCGCCGGGCTGGTGCCAATCGCAACACTGATCGTACTCGAGATCCTGCTCAGCTGGCTGGCGCTCAAAAGCCGCACGTTCCGTCGGTTGCTCAACGGGCAGCCTGCCATCGTCATCCGCGGTGGGCAGCTGGACATCCCCAAGCTGCGCGAAATGCGCCTGACAACCGATGAGATCATCGAAACACTGCGCAAACAAAATGTATCATCTGTTTCCGATGTCAAATACGGCGTGATCGAGCCGGATGGCACGCTGTCGGTCATCCTCAAGCAACCGCAGCAGCCGGTAACAGCCGAGATGCTGGGTATCACACCCAAGGACGTTGGATTGCCGCTGGTCGTCGTATCCGACGGGCAGCTGGTGCGCCGTTCGCTGCGGCTGCTGCATCTTGACGAGCAGGATATCGAAAACCGACTGAAAAATCAAAGCATTGCATTGTCCGATGTGTTCCTGATGACACTCGACGACTGCGGCAACAGCTTCGTGCAGAGAAAGGAGCACACCTGATGCGGCGCGTCTGGATGGCGCTGGTACTGCTGGCGCTGCTCATTTTCGGTAGCTGGTGGAGCTTGCACACGGTCGAGCGCACAACGGAGGCCATCGCCGCCGAAATCGAGGCGGGCAATTTGGAGGCCGCACACCGTCGCTGGGATGAGGCGCAGGTATTGCTCGGTGCGCTGCTGCTGCACACCGAACTGGATACGGCAGACCGTCTGTTTGACCGCGTACTCGCCGCACGGGCCGACGGCAACACTGAGGACTTCGCACTCGACCGCACCGAACTTCTTGCCCAACTGCGGCACCTGCCCGACCTTGAACGTCCCAGTTTAATCAACCTGTTCTGATTGCCAAATCGTAGGCTGTAATTTTGGCAAATTTGATGTAGCTTTTCTGCATCAGATATGGTAGTATTGATTTGTATATAATATCTCGTTTTATTAACAAACGAAAGGAAGCTGCATGATGAATAACGCCGCCTATAAAAAGCTCGATTACAGCCTTGCGCTGCTGTCCACTACGGCCGACGGTAAAAACTTCGGCTGCATCATCAACTCGCTCCATCAGGTGACCTCGTCACGCCCGCCTAAGTTCACCCTGTCTCTGAACAACGACTCGGCAACGTCCGCCGCACTCAAAAAGAGCGGTGTTGCCGCCGTTACCCTGCTCGCACAGGATGCCGACGAGAAGATCGTCAATGAATTCGGTTATAAATCCGGCCGCGCCGTCGACAAATTTGCTGCATTTCCGTTCGAGACGGATGCCAACGGCTGCCCGTTCCTCAAGGACGGTATGGTGTCCCGCCTGAGCCTGCGTGTGACCGAAACGGTCGCCATTGGTTCATACACGCTGTTCATCTGCGAACTGACCGATGCCGAGGTACTCGCCGATGGTGACTGCCTGACCGTCAAGGCGCTCGAAAACCGTGGCAAGGACGCGCCCCCGGCTGCGCCTGTCTATCACGAGGTTGGCCCGGATGCCGGCTGGAAGTGCACGGTCTGCGGCTACGTCCGGCTGGATGAAACCATTCCGGATGATTATATCTGCCCGATCTGCCGCGCACCGCGCAGCAAGTTCGTCAAGCGCAGCGAAGCATAAACCATTGGACATACCGATCTAATAGGCTGTATCCTTCCTGAAATCCAACCACATATCAAACCATGAAAAAGGCTTGCAGCCTGCATCCGCAGACTGCAAGCCTTCCCCGTTTGCGCACAAAAATCCCCCTGATGCCTGAACAGCATCAGGGGGATTATCCAATATCCTGTTATAACCGAACCGATACAAAACCGGAAAGACGCCTATTGTTGCCGCGTCAATCCACGTTCCGGATCAATAGTGACGGGCTTCGTACAGGTGATCTTCAATCGCCTTGCGGGCAGCCTGCACTTCCGGCTTGGTCGAAACCTCAGCCACGCCAACACGCCACCAGTTCTCATAACCAGCGGACATGGTCTTGGGCAGAACCTTCATGTCGATGACGGTGGAAACGGTCTGCTTCTTCGCGTCCTCAATGGCGGCCTTGAGCTCGTCCATGGTCTTGACGGTGTAGGTCTTGCAGCCATATGCCGCACCGATAGCCGCGTAGTCAACCTGCATGACCTTGCCCTTGTGGATGCCGTTGGTCACGCCGTCCTCGAGCATATTCTTCTCGGTGCAGATGCAGGCGTTGCCCTGACCAACCTCGAGGTTGTTGATGCATCCAAAGGAAGCGTTATCAAACAGCATAACATTGATTTTCTTACCAATCTGAACAGAAGTGATCAGCTCGGAGTGCAGCATATCGAACGAGCCGTCGCCGCACATCGCATATACTTCCTTATCCGGGCAAGCCAGCTTGGCGCCCAGCGCGGAAGCGATCTCGTAACCCATGCAGGAGTAGCCGTACTCCATGTGATAGGTATTGATCTTGCGGGCACGCCACAGACCCTGCATATCGCCCGGCAGCGAGCCAGCCGCCGCGCAGACAATCGCGTCATCGTCAATCATCTTGTTGATCATGCCGAGAACAGCAGTCTGGCACAGCTTGCAGCCGGTATCCTCGATGTACTTCTCAACGCATTCGCGGTTCGCGTCGTTGATCTCCGGAACAAAGGAGTCCTTATCGGTGTAAACGCAGTTGTCCAGACGCTCTACCTCGTCGAACCACTCCTTGCGATATGCCGCAACCGTCTTGGCATATTCCTCGTCGGTGTGGTAGCCGATCTTCTTGAGCTCCTCGCCAATGGCGGTCAGCGCCTCGTTAGCGTCGGCAACAACCGGGGTCGCGTCCATCTTGTACGCCTGGAACTCGGACGGATTGATATTGACGAACTTAGCGTCCGTGCGGTACAGCCACTTGGAAGCGGTGGTGAAGTCGGTGTAGCGAGTGCCGACACCGATAACAACGTCAGCTTCATGCGCCAGCTTGTTAGCAGCAATGCCGCCGGTGGTGCCCAGACCGCCGAGGTTCAGCTCATGCGTCCACTCGATGGCGCTCTTGCCCGCCTGTGTCTCGCCGAACGCGATACCAAAGTCCTCTGCAAACTTCTTAAACACCTTGTGCGCCTCGGCATAGCGTACGCCGCCGCCGCAGATCAGGAGCGGCTTCTTGGCGTTCTTGATGACCTCGACAGCCTTCTCCAGTGCGTACTTGGTGATCGGACGGCGGTCGATGCGCCAAACGCGCTTCTGGAAGAAGTCAACCGGGTAATCATATGCTTCTGCCTGTACGTCCTGCGGCAGCGAAATTGCCACAGCGCCGGTGTTAGCAGTATCGGTCAGCACACGCATCGCGGAGATCATGTCGGTCATGACCTGCTCGGGGCGGTTGATGCGGCCCCAATATTTGGTGACAGCTTGGAATGCGTCATGCGCAGAAATAGTCAGGTTATGCGGCTGCTCCATCTGCTGGAGTACCGGGTCAGGCTGGCGGGAAGCGTAAATGTCGCCCGGCAGAATGAGAACCGGGATGTTGTTGGCAGTCGCAGTCGCGGCGGCGGTTACCATGTTGCACGCGCCGGGGCCAACAGACGAGGTCGCCGCAAAGATCTGCTTACGGCGCATCTGCTTGGCATAGCCAACAGCAGCCAGCGCCATGCCCTGCTCGTTCTTGCCCTGATACACGACCATGTCCTTCAGTTCCTGCTCTACACCGTTGCAGAAACCAACAACGTTACCATGACCCGGCAGCATGAAGATGCCCTTAACGAACTTATGCTCCTGCTCGTTGCCATCCATGTCGATGTAGCTGACATACTGGTTCTCGAGGAAGCGGACGAGCGCCTGCGAGGCGGTCAAACGGACGGTTTCCATATGCTTCATAGGTATTGTTTCCTCCTAATTTATAGTTCTCTCTTCTTTTCCGTTCAAGGATCAGTTACCGGTCGGGCAATGCCAGATGTGGTCGTTTGCATCATCCTCGAGCAGCCACAGATGCTCCTCATCGTCGATGCGGGTCTTGTCCCATGGATTGCCATCCAGATGGCGGATGCCCCATGCATAGCAGCAGGAGTAACCCGGCGCGGTGACCTGAGAGTGCATCTTATCGGTGATGATCGCAAGGCCGTTGTGGTGGGTCTCGTAAATCTCACCGTTGCCCCAGCCGGCGCCAAAGCCCATCGGCTTGTCATAACGGTAGAAGTAGCACTCCGGCTGCGGATGATGGTGCGGCGGGTAGCTCGACCACTTGCCCGGCAGGTTGACAACCTCGCCCAGCACCATGTTGGAGTACGGCGCGTTATCGAGGTCGAAGCAGGTGCGCACGTCGCGCTTGATGCAGCCCATCAGCTCGCCCTGATTGCCGCGCGCCCAAGTATCGGTATCTTCCGGCTTGTACATCTTGTTCGGGAAGGTCTTTTCGTTCAGGGTTTTCTGGATATAGATATTGCAGGGGCCGTGCGCCGTGATCTTCACCTTGGTGCCCTTGCACACATGCAGGCAAGACGGGTTATAGTCAAACGGGTTGGGGCGGTCTACCTCATAGGACTGGTCATCCCACTCGATCGTGCACTTGCCGTCAAACACCAGCGCAGCCAGTTCCTTTTCCGGCTCCTCGAAAGAGTAAGTATCGCCATCCTCCATCACAAGCAGCGCCACGTCCATCATAGCGTCCTTGCCGATGCCCTCGTCCAGACGGATATACTCGTTGTATCCGCGCTTGACTTGCTTATCAATGTACATAACGGTATCCCTCCAAAAACAGATTTTTGGGTCTTGCCGTCCGGCACGCCGGACGGATAGTGGGCGGTTGCCCACGTTTCATTATAGCATGCGGCAGCCGAGGCTTTCAACCATCCGCAGCCGGGCAGGAACGCTTTGTCATTTAGCACAAAAACCGGACAGGTTCTTCTAGCAAATGATACAACAAAAATACGATTTCCCCTCACCGTATCCTTGCTTTTGTTCCCTTTTATGACTATAATTATAACAGACGGCACAAAAATTGCTTGTAATTTCTTCAGCAACAATAACACTATTTTAAGGAATCTTAGGAGTGATCACATGGACGCAGCAAGGCGGGAAAAGCGCGAGCACGGAACACAGGCTTTCCCGTTCCAAATCTATCCGGCGCTGGACGGCAGCGAGGCGGACGACAGCGATTTTATCCCCTACCACTGGCATCCGGAGCTGGAGATTATCACGGTTGATGCAGGGCATGTGTCACTGACCATTGCCGACCATGTGTACGAGGGCGAACGGGGGGACGTGTTTTTCGCCGCGGGTGAAGAGCTGCACGAGATCCGTGCTGCCGGACGTGACAACCAATTCCGCTCTTTTGTGTTCGCAGCGGATTTTTTGCAGTTCGCACGCGCCGATCAGGCAGAGACCGAGCTGCTCGCGCCGCTGGCCGAAGGGCGGTTGCGTTTCGCCACCTGTCTGCGCGTAGGGGAACCCGGCCAACGCGAGGTGCGCACACTGCTTGCCCAGATTGTGCGCGCCTGTCAAGGGCGCGCGCCCGGTTATCAGCTGGCGGTCAAAGCAGCGCTGCTTGGTATCGTGGCCGTATGCGCGCAGGAGGGTCTGTTGAATGGACGACACACCCGCCCGGGTGCGGACTACAAGGCGCGCCAGCTCAAGGAAATCGTCGGCTATCTGGGCGCGCACTTCACAGAACCGCTCTCCCTAACCGCAGTAGCCTCGCAGTTCGGGCTTTCGCCACAATATTTCAGCAGCTTTTTCCGTGAAAACTTTGGACGCACTTTCACCCAGCATGTCAACTCGCTGCGCATCGAACAGGCCGCGCGTCTGCTGCGCGAAACCGACCTTCCAGTAATGGAGGTTGGTTTCAGCGTTGGATTTGACAATTTCAGCTATTTCATCAAGCGATTCCGCGCGGTGTACGGCGTATCGCCGTCTGGCTACCGCAAAAACAGCATCGCGTAAATGCACAACGCCCCCGCCCCGGCTTTTTGCCGGAGCGGGGGCGTTTGGTTCGCCGCAACTTACAGCATTTGCAACAGCTCAATCTCCTCGCCGGACGGGCCGGTGAAAAACCAGTTCTGTAAACCGCCAAAGGTGTTCGGCAACACCTTCTTTTCCGGTGTCATAAACGTGGTAATGCCCGCCGCCTTGATCGCGGCCGCAGCCGCATCTAAATCGTCAACGTAAACCGCAAAATGCGGGATACTACCCTCACCTGCCGGTACCAGTTCGCCCGCCGGCGGCTCGATCAGTTCGAGCAGGAAACCGCCAAACTCGACCAGCGCCAGCTTTTTCTCGCCCTCCGGCGTATCTACCGCATCACGTTTGTACACGCTGCCGCCAATTTTCTCATAAAACGCAATGCTTCCATCCATGTCCACCGTATAAATCGCAATATGGCCTAAACCCTTATACATTTCTTTCATCGTCGCATGACCTCCTTTATGTTTCTTCTATTCTACCACACACAGCCGTCCTATGCATAGCCCAACCGCAGGATGGAAAAGGGCGCACGGCTTCCACCGTGCGCCCTTCCCTGGGAAATAAGTATTGAGAGGGTCTTATTCTTGCACCGTCTGTACGGCTACCGCCGCAGAGGACTGGCTTTGTTGATAACGCTCAAAGGTCGAAGTATCGCTCTTGCCGAAGCCGAGGGGCGAGAAGATAACATACGCCGCCACCATGACCAGCAGCGTCACTGTCGCCCAGATCTTGCCGTTCTTCCACGGGGTCATGTCGACCGCTTTAGCATCATGCAGGACAAAGTCCTCCGGACGCGGGTTCTTTTTGACGATAACCCACATCAGCAACATATCGAATACGAACAGCACAGCCGTGAAGTACAGGTAGTGCACGTCCTTGAGGAACGGGATCACGTTGCGCAGGCCGAACTGCAAGGTAAAATACAATACAACATGCACCGGGATTACAATCTTTGCCGCGATGGACGGCACGCGCTTCCAGAAGAAGCCGCACAGCAGGCAAACAAAGATCGGCGTGTTAAATGCAGCAAAAGCCGAATTTACAAAGCTTGTGATACCGCCCATGTACAGCATGAACGGGCTCATAATGGTGGAAATAATGGCTACGATCGTGCCGAAATTCTGACCAACCTTTACCATGTGCGCATCGGACGCAGTCGGATTGAAGATCGGACGGTGAATATCCAGTGCGTAAATGGTAGACGCGGAGTTGAGCACCGAGTTAAACGAGGAAAGGATCGCGCCGAACATAACGGCCGCAAAGAAGCCCAGCACCGGCTTTGGCATGACCTCGGCAACCAACATCGGATAAGCGGAGTCGCCGCTGCCCCACGCCTGACCCGGATAAGCCAGCGCGCAGATAACGCCCGGCACAACGATAATCAGCGGGGTCATGATCTTCAGGAAGCCTGCGAACACCGCGCCCTTCTGCGCTTCCTTCAAGTTCTTCGCGCCGAATGCGCGCTGAATGATCGACTGGTTGGTTGCCCAGTAGTACATGTTGTTGACCAGCAGGCCGGTCAGCAGCAGCGGCCACGGCAGCCACGGCTCCGGGGAGTTCGGCTCGTTGATGGCGTTGAGGTACGCCGGGTCGGTATGCAGGAACTTGTCAAAACCGTCGAGGAACGAGCCGTCGCCCCCCAGCTGGCCGGACAGGAACATAAAGCCGAAAATCGGCACCAGCAGGCCGCCGACGATCAGGCCGAGGCCATTGATCGAGTCGGACAGCGCGATGGCTTTCAGGCCGCCAAAAATCGCGTAGATCGAGCCGACAATTGCCGTAGCGACACATACAATGGCAATAGCAGCAAACTCCGAAATGCCAAGCAGTTCATCCAGTCCGAAGATGTTTACAAATACCTGTGCGCCCGCATACAAGATATTCGGCAGCATGATGACAACGTAGCTGAGCAACACGATGATCGAAACCAGACGACGCGTACCCGCGTCGTAACGCTGCTCAAAGAACTGCGGAATGGTGGTCAAACCGGTTTTGAGGTAACGCGGCATCAATACAAACGCCAGAATGACCAGTGCGATGGCAGAGGTAACCTCCCAGCCCATCGTACTCATGCCAACGCGGACTGCCTGACCGTTGTTGCCAACCAACTGCTCAGCAGACAGGTTGGTCATCAACAGCGAACCCGCAATAACCGGGCCGGTCAACCCACGGCCGGCCAAATAATAGCCGTCCTGCGTGTCCAGGTTGTCCCCTCTGGTCTTCCACCAGGAAATGATTGCGACGAGCGCCGTGAATGCCACAAAGGAAATCGCGGTGAACGTCAAGGAATTAAAGAACTGCATGCTTTTCTCCCTTTCTTCTCAGTTTCTTTCCTTTTTCCAAAGGGACACCCCACATCGCACGATCCCCAACCGTACTATGTAGTTTCCGCTTGCGGGCGCGCGCACGCAGACCAACCAAAAAAACAGATCTCCAGTCTGCACTGTTGACCCTGTACGCGTTTCCGCCGCCCCTCTGTCTGTGATATATTGTAGCACCGCACACCAATATAATCAAAACCTTTTTAATACTTACCCATCGCTTTGTTTGATTGCACATAATTTTTATATCTATTTTGTAAGATGCGCACGAAATATTTGCTATTTAGGGAATAATATCCCCATTTTGCTCCAAAATGCACAACCCACTCTATATCTATATAAAGCAAAAACGCGGTGCGCAAAGCGCACCGCGTTTCTGCCGGGTTGCAATCCCGCAAGCCATATTCCGTTACGGCTCATACCATGCGTCTACCCGTTTTTTCGCATCGAACAGATGGGCATACTGCGCCTGCCGGTATACATCCAGCCCGTCCGATGCCACATCCGACACATTCTGCCAACTGCCATCAGCCAACTGACAGCCGTTTCGGTTGATGATCGGCACCTGCTCGCACACCGACAATCGCATCTGGTCATAGCCCGAAGTTGCACAGCCCAACACATCAAGCGCATAAGCCATCAGGTAATTGGCGCTCAACTTGACGTCCTGCTGTACGCCAATGTCGTAATTTGCCCAAATCAAAAACGGCGTGACCATCTTTTTCTCCGCTCTTGCAATGCCGTCCTCCGTCCCGGTATCCCCGAGAATTTCATCGAAAAAGGCGCTGGGCACGTTAGGCTGATGGTCGCCAAAAAAGATGATCGCTGTCGGCTCGTCCACCGAGGCAAAGTATGAAATCAGTTCCTCCAGCGCCTCATCGCTGCGTTTGACCAGCGACAGGTACTCATCCACTTCAGGATATTTACCCTCATACTCTCCCGTCAGGTGAATGGACTGTTCAAAGTTATCCGTCTCATCCGGTACATAACCGCCATGGTTCTGCATGGTCACATTAAACATGAACAACGGCTGACCCGGCTTCTTCTGCCTATAAACTTCAAAGATTTTATAATAGTCTGCACTATCACTGATGTAACTGCGCACCCGCTCCGTATCATCTTCTCCGAAATCATCCTCATACAGCTGCATATCAAAACCAAACCGTTCATAGACCTGCTGCCGGTTCCACGAAGTTGCGCGATATGGGTGCAGTGACACCGTCTGATATCCTTGTTCCGCCAAGCCGGACACCAGCGCCGGTGTCGCGTTCTTGACGTACATCTGATACGGGGAACTGCCATAAGGCAGGAACGCTGCTGTGTCCCCTGTCAGCACTTCAAACTCGGTCGTCGCCGTGCCGCCACCAAAGGTAGACACATACAAGTCGCCCGTGACCGTACTCTGCTGCCCGGCCAGAGAGCGCAGGAAAGGCATGTAATCCGCATTGGTTTCAAAATGACCTACATCCTGCAAATCGGCAAAAGACTCATTCATCACAACGATCAGATTAGGCTGCGCCGTACCCTGCTCGCCCGGATACTGCGCGGCAATCTCTTGCAGTACCTCTTCCGAATAGCCGGACGGTTTTTCAATCATCGCATTTTCCGCAGTACGGCAAAAGTAATACCATTCGCTGTATTCCAGATTGCCTTGCCAGAAACCAAAGCTGTTACCCACCAGCCCCAGACCATACAACCAACTGCACAGCAGCAGTGAGCAGCCTATAAACTGGCAGCGGCGCGGCGTGGGTGGCCGTCGCACCCGACAGACCGCCACGCAGAACAGCAATGCAATCCCAACTGTAATCAGCACACTCCACTCGACCGGTGCAGAATAGTTGGCCGCCACATTCTTTGCCGTACCCACCGCGAACAAGTCGCTGAACAGCACGGGTGTGCCGCGGAATACGGTCACATAATGGTCGACCAGCGCGTATAGCATGGTCAACCCCATTCCAATACAGGTAGTCAAACGGATACTGCCGATAAACAGATAAAGCAGCCCAAACACCGCCGCATGAGCCAGATAGCCCTGCCAGATCTGCACATTGCCAATCAAGATGCCGCCCTTGACAACGTATTCCGTCAGCAACAATGCAAACGAAGAGGCTGACAGCAGCACGAGTATATCATGCACCAATAGTTCGGGGGCGGTCGCGCGACGGCGCGGTCGCAGCACGAGCGGCAACCCGGCCACGATACCCAACGCGCGCTGGCTGGCCTCGCGATAGTGGATCGAGCCTTTGCGCAGCAAATAAACCGCCGCATAAAAGACAGCTACCGCCAGCGCAATATCAATTAAAATCCAGAAAATTTCCTTACTTTTTACCCATTTTTTACATTTCGGGTGCACGTCTCCCTGTCTCCTTCCGCTGTGATATGGCAAAGCCGCCGCGGGATGCCGCAGCGGCTTTGCGTGAAAACAGTCTTACGCTTCTGTATCCTTTTCCACGCGGTTGACCGCGATAGAAAGGTCGTCAAGCTGCTTGCTATCAACCACATCCGGGCAGGACATCATCAGGTCGGACGCATTCTGCACCTTGGGGAAGGCGATGACGTCGCGGATAGAATCCAATCCAGCCAGCAGCATGCACAGACGGTCGAGACCGTAGGCCAGACCGCCGTGCGGGGGCGCACCATACGAGAAGGCGGTGATCAGGTGGCCAAACTGTTCCTTGGCGCGCTCCTCGGTAAAGCCGAGCGCCTCGAACATCTTGGTCTGGAGTTCCGGATCGTGGATACGGATAGAGCCGCCGCCCAGTTCGCAGCCGTTGAGAATGATATCATACGCCTTGGCGCGTACCTTGGCCGGTTCTGTATCCAACAGCGGGATATCCTCATCCATCGGCGCGGTGAAGGGATGGTGCTTGGCAACCAAACGGTCCTCTTCCTCGCTGTACTCGAACTGCGGGAACTCGGTGACCCACAGCAGCTTGAAATCGTCCTTCTTTGCCAGGCCGATACGCTTTGCCAGCTCGCAGCGCAGCGCGCCGAGCGACACAAGCGCGGTCTCCTCAGAAGCGTCCGCCACGACAAACAGCACGTCGTTCTCGTGCATGTCCGCGCGTTCCTTGATGGCGGCAATCTCGTCCTCGGTCAGGAACTTGGCAAAAGACGAGGTCATGGAGCCATCAGCTGCAACCTTCATCCACGCAAGGCCCTTCGCGCGGTAGGTCTTGACGAAATCGGCCAGCTTGTCGATCTCCTTGCGCGGGAACTTGTCAGCATAACCGTTGATGTTAATCAGACGCACCGTGCCGCCTGCTTCAACTGCGCCCTTGAACACGCCGAAGCCGCAGTTTGCAGCGATATCCGAAATGTCCTTGATCTCAAAGCCAAAACGGGTGTCCGGCTTGTCCGAACCGAAGCGGTCCATCGCCTCGCGCCACGTCAGACGCGGCAGCGGCAGCTGGATATCCACGTCCAGCACTTCCTTGAATACGCGCTGGAGGAACCCCTCGTTGACCGCGATAACGTCATCCTGCTCGACAAAACTCATCTCGAGGTCGATCTGGGTGAACTCCGGCTGACGGTCGGCGCGCAAATCCTCATCGCGGAAGCAACGGGTGATCTGGATGTAGCGATCCATGCCCGCCAACATCAGCAGCTGCTTGTACTGCTGCGGCGACTGCGGCAACGCGTAGAATTTACCCGGATGCACACGGGAAGGCACCAGATAGTCGCGCGCGCCCTCTGGCGTGGACTTGGTCAGCATCGGGGTCTCGATCTCGATGAAACCCTGCTCGTCAAAGTAGTTGCGGGCCACTTGCGTGACGCGATGGCGCAGCATCAGGTTTTTCTGCATAGACGGGCGGCGCAGGTCGAGATAGCGGTACTTCAGGCGCACCTGATCGCCGACCTCCTTGGAGTCATCGATTTCGAACGGGGTTGTCTCAGCCTTGGACAGGATGCGGATATCCTCCGCGATGATCTCCACCTCGCCGGTCGGCATCTTCTTGTTGATCGCAGCTTCATCGCGCGCAACCAGCTTACCGCGCACCGCAACAACAAACTCGGTGCGGCAGGTGAATGCGATATCGAACAGCTCCTTGTTGACGCTCTTGTCAAACGTGCACTGTACAATGCCCGCGCGGTCGCGCACGAGCAGGAACAGCACGCCGCCGTTGTCGCGCACGCGGTCGACCCAGCCGTTGACCGTGACTTCCTTCCCCGCGTCGGAAAGGCGCATCTCGCCGCACAGATGCGTGCGCTTCATACCCGCAATGGATGTGTTATTCATGTGTATCAGCCCTCATTTATGATTTTTAAGACATTACTTGTCACAGATGACTTTGCCCTGATTTTTGGCCGAAAGACCGTTCTGGATACGGGCGATTGCATCCGCGAGCGGCACCTTGACCTGCTCGCCCGAGTCCATATCCTTGACCGCGATGACATTTTCCTTGATTTCGTCCTCGCCGAGGAAAATCGCATACGGAATACCCAGCTTGTCCGCATAGCCGATTTTATGCTTAAACTTCTTCTGCTCGCTATACAGCTGCGTGCGGATGCCCGCCTCACGCAAAGAAGTTGCCAGCGCAATCGCCGCCCCCATATCATCGGTCATCGGCAGGATGAGCACGTCAGCAGGCGCGCGGTTCATGCAGTCATTCAGATAGCCCTGTTCACCTAGCACATAGAACAGACGGGTCAGGCCGATCGAAATGCCCACGCCCGGCAGCTGCTTGTCGGTGTAGTACTCTGCAAGGTTGTCATAGCGGCCCCCAGAGCAGATCGAGCCAATCTCCGGATGGTCGAGCATCGCAGTCTCGTACACCGTGCCGGTGTAGTAGTCCAAGCCGCGCGCGATTGTCAGGTCGATCTCAAAATGGTCATCCGGCACGCCGAATGCCGTCATGTACTGCGCGACCGTTTTCAGTTCCTCCGCGCCCTGATCAAACACATCGTTTTTGCCCTTGTAGCCCTCAAGCGCCGCGAGGATACCCTCGGTGCCGCCCGGGGTGGAAATGAACGCAAGCAGCTCGTCCGCAGTTGCAGCTGCTACGCCGAAGTCCTCAACCAGAATAGCCTTGACCTTGTCCGCGCCGATCTTTTCCAGCTTGTCAATCGTGCGCATCACGTCGCCCGCCTTTTCGGTCAAGCCAAGGATGGCAAAAAAGCCGTTTAACACCTTGCGGTTGTTAATGCGGATCTTGAAACGCTGAAGGCCGAGCGAAGTGAACGTCTTATAGATAATACTCGGCACCTCGGCCTCGTTGATGATATCCAGCTTGCCGTCGCCAATGACGTCGATATCCGCCTGATAGAACTCGCGGAAACGGCCGCGCTGCGCACGCTCGCCGCGGTAGACCTTGCCGATCTGGAAACGGCGAAACGGGAACGTCAATTCCCCGTAGTGCTGCGCAACATACTTTGCCAGCGGCACCGTCAGATCGAAGCGCAGCGACAGGTCGCTATCGCCTTTGGTAAAGCGGTAAATCTGCTTTTCCGTCTCGCCGCCGCCTTTGGCCAGCAACACCTCGGAGGACTCGATCAACGGCGTGTCCAGCGGGTAAAAACCGTACAGCGCATAGGTATCACGCAGCACCTGCATGATGCGTTCCATCTGCACCTGCGGGGCGGGCAGCAGCTCCATAAAGCCGGACAGGGTTCTGGGTTTTACTTTTTCCATAGTTATTTGATTCTCCTCAAGACAGACGATTGCACCGAATAGGCTTTACCGCCCATCCGGTGCATGTTGGCTGTCTGTTATTTCTTGTTCTTGGGATTGACGATGTTGCGCCAATCCAGATCGCCGCGGTCAAGGCCAAGGATGAGCATTTCGGCCGTTGCCGAGTTAGTGGCGATCGGAATATTATGCATATCACAAAGCCGGGCGATGGCGTGCACATCCGGCTCATACTGGGCGTTAGACATGGGATCGCGGAAAAACAATACAAGGTCAATCTCGTTATACGCTACGCGCGAGGCGATCTGTTCCTCGCCTCCCTGCATGCCCGCCAGGCACTTGTCAATCTTCAGGCCGGTCGCTTCCTCGACAAATTTGCCGGTCGTGCCAGTGGCGCAGATGTCGTGCTTTGCCAGAATACCGCAATATGCCATACAGAACTGAACCATCAGTTCCTTTTTTCGGTCATGCGCGATCAGCGCTATGTTCATGCCCGGAACATCCCCTTTCATCTACCACGTTTGCTGCTTCTACTCTCGTTGCTATAACTGGCAGCGCCCGACTCCGGGCGCGCCGTGGGAAGATGCTGTACTGTTGTCGGCCGCTGCGCGTTTATCAGATACGCGACAGCGGCACCCGCTCGCCGTCCAGACGGCGGGCAATGTTCTGAAAGGCGCGGGACGCGCCCGAATGCTTGACGGAAAGGATGCTTTTGCCGCTGTTGCCACAAGAAATAAGTTCCTCATCCTCCGGGATAAGGCCGAGCAACGGCAACCCAGCCTCATCCATGGCATCGTCGATGTTGCCCGACTTGCCGCGGCAGATCATCTGCGGACGGACACGGTTGAGCACCATACGGATGCGCTGGATACAATATTCCTCCTCGAGCTTACGCGCGCAGCACTCCGCACCGCGCACACAGGCACGGTCTGTCGCCGTGACAACGACGGCCTGCGTAGCAATATGTGCAAGAAAAGAAAGCTCGGCCGGTAGGCCCGCAGGCCCGTCGATGAGCACATAGTCAAACCCGGCTTCCTCCGCCTGTACGGCCAACTGCTCCATGCCGCGCTCGCTCAGCGCAGGCAGCGCGACTGGGGCTGTCAGTAAATACAGGTTTTGATCCTCCGGATGCCGTGCCATCGCGTCGGTGAGCGGCACAGCGCCGCCCGTGACATCGGCAAAGGAATAGACGACCCGGTCTGACATGCCCAGCACGAGATCCAGATTTCGAAGGCCGCAGTCGCCGTCGATCAGGAGCACGCGGTGGCCGTTTCTTTCCAGCGCCGTACCCACGCCCGCTGTAAAGGAGGTTTTCCCTGTGCCGCCCTTACCGGACGCAACCAGAATCACCTTCAACATACCGCCTCCGAAAAGAAAAACTTATATATTGTATTATAAACCAGCAAGCGCCAATTTACAAGCATTTGTGCAAACTTTTTATTGCACTGCAACAGACCGTCAGGGCACCATGGTATTTTCTGCCTGTATCGACTCGACCGTATCCGCCTCTTCCTCGGCGAAATAAGCGTCAAGGATATCGCGCACGACAGGCGCAACCGACGAACCATGCCCTGCGCCCTCACCAACCACGCAGATGACGATCTCAGGATCGTCAAACGGGGCAAAGGCAACGAATAAGCCGTTGGTGTAGTTGATCTCCACACCATCCTTGCGCTCGGTCATCTCGGCAGAACCGGTCTTGCCGCCGACCTTGATCGGGTAATCGGCAAAGGTGGTCGCGGCGGTACCGCCCTCGGCGGTAACCTCGCTCATGCCCTGCATGACCAGATTGCGCGTCGCATCGGAAAACTCGATCGAGCCAATGACCATCGGTTCTTCCTCTTTGACCACATCAGAATAATCATAGGTTTTAATATTCTTGACCAGCGTCGGCTGGTACAGCGTGCCGCCATTGACAACCGCCGCCATGTAGTTTGCCAGCTGCAAGAGGGTGAACAGGTTATCCGACTGGCCGATTGCAGCGTTGACATCGTCACCGCCCTGCCACTCACGCAGCGAGGGGTCGTTTTTACGATTGGCATCGCGTTCAGTCGGGCCAGCCGCCTGACCGGCACGTTCACCGATCTCGATGCCGGTCACGTTGCCGAGGCCAAAGCGGTCACACCACTGCTCCAGGTGTTCGCCGGTCAGCGCCTGACCCACGTTATAAAAGAACACGTTGCACGAATACTTGATCGCCTGCGTCACGTCCAGCGTCATCGGCTGGTCATGGTTGCTACAAGTGAACGTTACGCCACCGTATTCAAATTCGCCTTCGCAGGTATAGGTGGTGCTGGCGTCGATGATACCTTCCTCAAGCCCTGCAATCGCGGTTAGCACCTTGAAGGTGGAGCCGGGCGGATACAGGCCGCCGGTCGCACGGTTAAGCTCCGGACTGCGCTCATCACTTGAAATCTGGTCGTAATCCTTATTGTAATTTTCCAGATCATAGGTCGGGTAAGATGCCATGACCAGCACCTCGCCCGTATCCGGGTCGAGCGCAACCGCCGCGCCGCCACGTTGATAGTCGGACAGATACTCGGCCAGCGAGTCCTCCGCCACCTGCTGCAGGTCAAGGTCGATCGTCGTGATGACGTTATCACCCGGTTCGGGTGCATAGGTGTTGGTGTGATCGGTCAGGCTGTCGCCGCCAAGATCGGTCTCGACCGTGCGTGAGCCAGCCGTGCCGTGCAGGTATTCCTCCAGCGCAGCTTCCAGACCGCTCTTGCCGATCGTATCGTTCATCGTGTAGCCCTCTTTACTCTGATAAGGGCCGCCATTGTCCGTACCGGTCCACTCCTCGGTGAACATCGGGCCGACTGTGCCGAGCAGATGCGCAGCATAGGTCGTGTCATACTTGCGCACAGCTTCGCTCTGCACATCCACACCGGTATACTGCTGGTGGTGCTCCTTGATATAGGCGATCAGGTCCATGGACACGTTTTCTGCCAGCGTAAACGTTGCGTTATTGCTAAAGTTGACGCGCCGCATGCTGTAATACAGGCCGACCAGTGTCCGCGCATCCGCGTCGGACAGGCCGGACGGCATACCGAGGTTTTCCTCAAGGTAGGCGCACATCGCGCTGATAAAATCGGATGCAGACACGACCGTCGTCGCGTCGAGCGCGGCGACCTGATCAATTGCGTTGCCCTCCGCATCATATTTCGGACTGCTCTCATTTGCCGCGCTGGCCGCTTCCTTCGCCTGTTTGACCGCCTCAAGGCCAAGCGTATCCGCGCTTTCCTTGATGTAGGTGGACAACGCGGTGCGGTCGGCATCACCCTCTGCACCGACATAGGCATAGGGCGCCGTATCGGTGATAGGCAGGCTGTCGCACAGCGTCGCGCCCTCATCCTCAGATTCCGTCTCCTGAGTATCCTCTGTGCCGTCATCATCGGTGCTTTCTTCCGCAGACGTGTCATCCGAACCGCCGGTATCCGCCTTGACGCGGTTAGCCAGATCAAGCAGGATGCTGAACCGATCTTCCTTGTCCTCCCAGAACGAGGAATAGATCAGCACAAGCGAAAAACCTGTCTGGTTGGTCACCATTGGGCGTCCGTAACGGTCGAGGATTTCACCACGCGCAGCCGAGACAGTTGATGTAGTCGTGAGAAAGCTGGCCGAACGGTGCACATAGTTTTCGCCGTTGATCACCTGCAGCTGGATCAGCTGACCGCCTGCAAGTGCCACGCACAGCATCAACAGACAGCCGAGCGCCAGCAGACGGCGCAGCAGTTGGTTTTTATTTACCATAGGGGTCCCTCTCCTTGCGTCTCATCGGTCGGCAAAGCGCCGGCTGAGCTTTTGCATCGGCCAGTATACCACCACACAGAACAGGCAGGACAGCAGCGTCCCGCCGATGATCTGGCGCAGCACCAAACCGAACGAAGCGCCGGTCTGCGGCAGCAGATAGGCAAAATACCGCACAAGGCCCAGCACGATCATCTCAAACGCAGTCATCAGCAGCATGGAAACATAGCTGCCGCTCAGCGTCAGGCGGCTCATTTCGCCTGCGATAAAGCCGAACAACAGGAAAAAGAGCGGATACAGCCCATCCACGCCGATAAAGCCCACATCATATAACAGGCCGACCGTTACACCAAGGATCACGCCCTCGACCGGGCCGTCCAGCAGCGCGGCCGCAGCCACCAACGCAGGCAACAAGTCAAGATGGTAGCCCCGGATTGACCATGTGCCGAACAGACTGGTCTGCAACGCGTAAACCAGCAGCGCAAACAGGATGTACAACACGATCTTAGGGATGGATAATTGTTCTCTTTGCATGGGTTCACTCCGTCGTATCGGTAAAGTCGGTGACGATCATGACGCTCGACACCGTATCCACATTCACAAAGGGCTTGAGGATTGCGTAATAAGAAATACCATTTTCCTCGGGCAGCACGCTCTCGACCGTGCCGATCATGATGCCCTTGGGGAACAGCCCGCCGCGCCCCGAGGTCTCCACCGTATCGCCGATGACGACGCTCGCATCCTCCGTCAGGTAGGACAGGCGCAGGTTGCCATCCGCCATCAGGTCGTAGTTGCCCTCGGCGATAGCCGTCTCGCGTGTGCGGGTGATCAGCGCGCCGCACTGCATCTCCACATCGACCACGGTCGTGATCTCGCAGGTGTTGGAATACACCTCGCTGACATAACCGACCATACCGTCGACCGTGATGACCAGATCGCCCACCTCAACGCCGTGCGACGAGCCCTTATCCAGACTGAGCGTCATCGCCCAGTCGCCCGGGTTGCGGGCAATGACCTCGGCGGTGACCGTCGTCAGATCGCGCGTGCGCTCGGGCTGACCGGCCGCCGCGCGCAGCTGGGCGTTCTCTTCCAGTGCGAGTTCCGCATCGCGCACGGTCTGCTCCATCTCACGCAGCTGCTTTTTCAGCTCCTCATTTTCCGCCTTGAGATCGTCAAACTCGGTGAAATAGCCAAGTCCCTTGCCGAACGCGCCCGAAACGCCGCTCACCAACCGCTGCACCGGCGTAGTCACAAAGCTGACCACGCGCGACACCGGCGAAGGTTTGCCGGTCACGCCGCTGTACAGTGCGGACAGCAGGCACAGAACAATCAGCACAATCAAGCCGATCACAAAGCGCGACCCCACTCTGTTACGTCTTCGCAAAAACTCTATACTCCTTTCGATGTCCCAAAAGCGTCTCAGCCGCGCAATTCCTGCGCAAGCTGCCGCAATATCACATGCAGCCCTGCCACCGGCAAGCCCATCACGCTGTAATAATCGCCTTCAATACCCTCGACCAGCAGCGCGCCGTGGCCCTGTATGCCATACGCACCCGCCTTGTCGAGCGGCTCGCCCGTGGCCAAATAGGCCGCAAGCTCATCTTCCTCAAAATCCCGGAAGGTCACGCGCGTGCGGGTGCACAAGGTACGCGCCGCACCGCCGGACGGCAGCACCGCAAGACCTGTCAGCACCTCATGGGTGCGGCCACGCAGGCGACGCAGCATTTCCGCCGCCTGTGCTTCATCCGCAGGCTTGCCCAGCGGCAGCCCGTCGATGGTGACCATCGTGTCCGACCCGATGCACACGGCATCCGGGTATATGCGCTGCGCTGCCTGCGCTTTCAGCAAAGACAGCCGCACGACCTCATCCGCCAGCGGCGCGCCCGGGCGCAGCGTTTCATCCGCGTTTACTGCGCAGACGGTAAACTCCTCCGTGATCAGCGCCAGCAGCTCACTCCTGCGCGGTGAACCGGACGCCAGAACAAGCCTCATTATTCGACTCCTCTTTTATACAGTCCGTTGGTGAAATCCCCGTCGAGGGGGGTGCCCTCCAAAAACGCGCACGCAATCTGCGCACATTCTTCGGGCGTTTCGGTAGTAAACAGCAGTCGCGCGGTCTGCACGCCCAACGGGCGCACGTCTTCGCGCAGACAAAGCGCACGGTTACCCAACAACGTATTCCGGCAGCCGTATTCAGGCAGCAGCGCAAAGCGTGCGCCGCGCCGGTCTGTCAGGTATGTGATGCCGTTTTTGCATGCGCATTTGCCGCCGTTCTGCCGGCGGATCGCGCAGTTCTCAAAAATCATCAGCGGCAGATGGCCGTAAACGATCATCTCGGTTTCAAGCGGCCCGTGCATATCACGGATCTGCGCCAGCCGTGCCTCGAACGACAGCGTTTGCCGCTGCACGCCCAACTCGGCCAACGCGCACAACGTTTTGCTGTTGAAAGCATTCAGGCCGAAATCACCGCGCACGGCAAATCCAAGCCGACGCGCCAGCGCGATCTGGCCGATATTGCCCGCCAGCACAACGCGCGTGCCGCGGCTCATGGCCTCGCCCAGCAGCATTTCAACCTCAGGCTGTTCTGCATCGGAAAAGACGCGCGGCAGCACGGCCGGCAGGCCGGTCTGCGCCGCCACGTCAAGCGGCACATAAATGGCTTCCAAACCCAGCCCGCGCAGCGCGTCAGCCTGCGCGCGGGTGCGCACGGACGCCGTATAGCCGCAAAAGCCGGTGCGCGGACGGCTGTCGTCATCCCGCGGCAACAGACGGCCCTCCAGCCAGTCGCGTGACGGCGGAGCCGCCCGCTTGGCCAGCAGCAGCGCGAGCGCATCACGCCGCATGGCGTTCACCGTGGATGCCGGAATTGCAAGGCCGTCCCCCACCTCGATGCGCAGGTGTTTGACATAAAAGGGCGTGCCGCCCGTTTTGCGCAGTGACTTTTCGACCATCTCCGGCGTGGTCGGGCGCGAACGCGCCCGCTCAACCGCCGCAGCAGCCGAAACGCCGTCCGCGCTGAGCACCGCGCCCGTATCCTCACGCGCAGTGAAGCACAGCGAGACCGGCACCAGCGGCGCTTCCTTGCCCTCGGCAAAGCGGCGCGCGGCCTCGTCGTACAGCGCCTGCACCTCGTGCAGCGGCACGTCGGTTTTGGTTCCGAACATTGCGTCGCCCTTTTTGCCGGTGTAATAGCCATCGGTAAAGCCGTCGCGCGAAAAGACACGTCGCAGCGTGTCGCGTTCCTCGGACGTGGGGTTTCGATGCTCGCGCAGCAAATCCGCGTAAATCTTCGTCACGATCGCGGTGTATACCGGCCGCTTCATGCGCCCTTCGATCTTGAGTGAGGACACGCCGAGGTCGGCCAGCTCGGCCACATGCCCGGCAAGCGCCAAATCCTTGAGCGACAGCGGGTAACCGCCGCTATACGGCAGACGGCAGGGCTGCGCACACAGGCCGCGGTTGCCCGAGCGTTGCCCGATGACTGCGGACAGATAACACTGGCCGGAGTAGCACATGCACAGCGCGCCGTGCACAAACACCTCGGTCTCAACGCCCGCCTGCCCGGTGATAAGCCGCACCTCATCCCGCGTACACTCGCGGCTGAGCACGACGCGCGAAAAGCCAAGATCGCGCGCTTGTTTTGCCCCGTCGAGCGTGTGAATGGTCATCTGTGTGGACGCGTGCAGCGCAAAATCCGGTGCATGCGCATGGATCAGGCGCGCAAGGCCGAGATCCTGCACGATCAGCGCGTCCGCGCCCGCTTCATATAGGAATTTCGCGTCGGACAGCGCCGCATCCAGCTCGCGGTCGCCCGCAAGGATGTTGAGCGTGATATTGGTTTTCACACCCCGCGCGCGGCAATAGGCAATGGCCTGCGCCATCTCGTCCGGCGAAAAGCCTTGTGCGTTGCGACGCGCGTTAAACGTGCCGAAGCCCATATACACCGCGCCCGCGCCCGACTGCACCGCCGCGCGCACACCCTCGGGCGAACCGGCCGGGGCAAGTAGTTCTACGTTACTCATTTATGACGGTTCCCCGGGTGACCCGCACTGTTGCGGTTGACCTGCTGGCGCAGCGCGGTGTTCTCCGCCTCCAGCGCGCGGCATTTGGCTTCAGCTGTTTCAGCCGCTGTTTTGGCCTTGATATATTCGTCAGCGAGGTTGACCGTCGCCAGCGCGAGCGCGCGCGTGGACGCGAACGCCGTAGAACCGCCGCACTCGACGACGGTCTGCTGCGCCAGCTCAGCCACCTCGTTCATATATTCAACCGATTCGTCCGCCAGCATGGTGTACTGCTGTCCGGCGATCTGTATGGTCACACGGTTTGCCATGCAAATCCTTCCTTTCACAAAAAAGTCGATGAAAAGGCATAATTTGATAAAATATAGTATACCACAACCCTTCCCCTTTTGGAACAAAAATTCTGTGCAAAGATACGTCTGCCGCGCGTATTTTTTTGTACAAAGCGATACCATGTCACAGATTGACAAAGGCAATGCCGCACAATTGCATCTTCGATGCTTTGCGGAAATTTTGTGCCCGGATTTTGTTGCGATTTCTTACAATACATCGAGTATTGCTGCAAAACCGCGCCGCATCCGGACGCAAAATTCATATACAAATCATTCTTGCTGAATTATGCGGTATTGCCTAAAAGATTTTTGTTTTTCTTGTACGCCGCGCCGTGCTGTGCTAAAATAAAGACTGAAACATTCCGCCCGGGTATGCCGGGCAGACAACAGGTGAGAATTATGCTGCATATCAACGAGGTGCGCCGCATTGTGGTCAAGGTCGGCACCTCGACGTTGACATACGAAAACGGCAAGCTCAACATCCGCCGCATCGAGCGTCTGGTGCGCACGATCAGCGACCTGCAAAACCGTGGCTTCGACATGGTGCTCGTCTCATCCGGCGCGGTGGGCGTGGGCGCGGCGAAGCTCGGCTTGGGCGGCAGGCCCCGCGAACTTGCCATGAAACAGGCCGCCGCTGCGGTCGGCCAGTGCGAACTGATGCACATTTACGACAAAATGTTCCTGGAATACGGCATCAATGTCGCGCAGATCCTGCTGACGCGCGAAAACATTATCGACGACGACCAACGCGAAAACATCCATAACACCTTTACCGCGCTTATGCGCACGGGCGTTGTGCCGATCGTCAACGAAAACGACACGGTCGCCACCGCCGAGCTCAAACACATTGAGAACTTCGGCGATAACGATACGCTGTCCGCGGTCGTCGCGCGCATGTGCGAGGCCGACCTGCTCGTCATTTTTTCCGACATCGACGGGCTATACGACTCCGACCCCCGCAAGAACCCGCAAGCCAAGCTGATTGGCCACGTCGCCAAGATCGACGCCAAAATCCGCCGCATGGCGGGCGGCGCAGGATCGGCGCACGGCACGGGCGGCATGGCCACCAAGATCACCGCCGCCGAGCTGTGCATGGATGCAGGCATCCCGATGCTGGTTGCCAACGGGGAAAAGGACGATATCCTATATGACATTGTGGACGGCAGGCCGGTCGGCACGCTGTTTGCACGGGAGGAGGACCGCTGATGACAAAACTTCATTTCCCCCATCGCCTGACCGACGTGCTCTGCGGCACGGGCGCGCGCCTGTTCACCAAAGCGCAGGTCATTGCGGCGTTCCTCGGCGCGGCCGCCGGTGCGTTTCTGGGCGTGCAGGCCTACTACCACGGCTGGCTGGGCTGATTTGCCCTCCCCCCTATTCTGAAAATCAAACGAGGTGAAGCCCCATGCGGCAACTCATGGAAATCGCCGAAGCGGCGCGCCGCGTCAAGCACGCGGTGGCCAAACTCGGCACAAATGACAAAAACCGCGGCCTGCTTGCCATCGCGGACGCGCTGGAAACGCACGCAGACGAAATCATCGCCGCCAACCGCCTTGACATCGAAAACGGCCGTGCAAGCGGTCTGGCCGACGGCCTGATCGATCGCCTGATGCTGGATAAAAAGCGCATTGCAGGCATTGCCGAAGGCTGTCGGCAGGTGGCCGCGCTGCCTGACCCGGTCGGCGAGGTGCTCGGCATGCAAAAGCGCCCGAATGGCCTTGTCATCGGCCGCAAGCGCGTGCCGATGGGTGTCATCGGCATCATCTATGAAGCGCGTCCCAACGTCACCGTTGATGCAGCGGCGCTTTGCTTCAAGGCAGGTTCGGCCTGCGTGCTGCGCGGCGGCAAGGAAGCATTCCACTCCTCGATGTGCCTGACCGGCCTGATGCGCGCTGCGCTTGAGGCCGAGGGCCTGCCCGCGGACGCAATCAATCTGGTCGAGGACACTTCGCGTGATAGTGCCAACCAGATGATGAAGCTAAACGGCTATCTGGACGTGCTCATCCCGCGCGGCGGCGCGGGGCTGATACGCGCGGTCGTGCAGAATGCGACCGTGCCGGTTATCGAAACAGGCACAGGCAACTGCCACGTCTATGTCGATGCGTCCGCCGACCTCGATATGGCGCAGAAAATCCTCGTCAACGCCAAGTGCCAGCGTCCGAGCGTGTGCAATGCGGCCGAAAGCCTGCTGGTACACAAGGATGTCGCACAGGCTTTCCTGCCGATGGCGGCGGCCGGACTTGCGCCCGACAGCGTTGTGCTGCACGGCTGTCCGCGCACAATGGACATCCTCGGCAGCTCTGTGCAGCCCGCAACCGACGAGGACTATGGCCGCGAATACCTCGGCTATGAAATTTCCTGCAAGGTAGTCGACTCCCTCGACGAAGCCATTGACCATATCAACCGCTTTAACACCGGCCACTCGGAGTGCATCGTCACACGCGACTATGACGCTTCGCAGCGGTTTCTCGACGAGGTGGACGCGGCAGCGGTCTACGTTAACGCCTCCACCCGCTTTACCGACGGCTTTGAGTTCGGCTTTGGCGCCGAGATCGGCATTTCCACCCAGAAATTGCACGCACGCGGCCCGATGGGGCTGACCGAGCTGACCACCACCAAATTTATCATTTACGGAAACGGACAGGTGCGCTGATGAACAAAACGATGGAGAAGGAGTACAAATGGCGCGCAACTGAAGATACGCTGGGGCAGGCGCTTTTGTGGGCCTCCTCCTGTATCGGCAGCCAGAGCCGCATTGTACACATGCAATCACGGTATTTTGATACGGCAGACGGCCTGCTGCGCGCGCAACAGGCAGCGCTGCGTCTCCGGAAAGAGAATAATAACAGCGTTTGCTGCCTGAAGCTGCGCAATGAAAACACGCCCGATGGCCTGCGCGCACACGAGGAATACCAGTGCGCCGCCCAATCGGTCACTGAGGGACTGAACCGCCTGCCCGAAAAGGGCGCGCCCGCTGCGCTGTGTGCGCAGGTGCTTCAGGGGCCGCTCGAAGAGATTTGCGCGGTCGACTTCCGCCGTTGTGCCGTGCTCATCCAACAGGGCGACATGGTCTGCGAGCTAGCGCTCGATCAGGGAACCATGCGCCGTGGGGATAACACCGCGCCGCTATGCGAAATCGAATTGGAGTACGTCGCAGGCAGCGAACAGGCATTCCGCGAACTGGCGGCCGACCTTGCCGCAACGCTGTCGCTTGTCCCAGAGCCGGACAGCAAACTCGCACGTGCGATGCGCCTGTGATCCTGCTAATCTAAAAAGCCGTCCAGATGGACGGCTTTTTTGTTTGTTGCGAACGATTCCTATAACGATTATATCGTAAAGCCCACCGAAATTGTGCAAAGCGGATATTTTTACGCACACACGCAATTTTCTCCCCGTGTTCTTGCAAAAATCGTCGTTTCCATGTATAATATACATGAAATTTGGGAGGGTAATTACACATGAACTTTGACAGCATTATCACCATCGCCGCGTTTGGCGTCTACCTGATCTTTATGATCTGCGTAGGTATGTACTTTATGGGCAAAAGCCGCACGACGAGTGAATATTTCCTTGGCGGGCGCAAGCTTGGCTCGTGGGTCACCTCGATGAGCGCGCAGGCCTCGGATATGTCCGGCTGGCTGCTCATGGGCCTGCCCGGCGCAGCTTACCTGTCCGGCATTTCAGCCGGTTGGATTGCCATTGGCCTTGCCATCGGCACCTATCTGAACTGGCTGCTTGTTGCAAAGCCCTTGCGCCAGTATACCAAGGTGGCGGACGACGCGATCACGCTTCCGCAGTTTTTCAAGAACCGTTTCCGCGATGAAAGCGGCATGATCTCGGTCATTGCAGCCGTGTTCATCCTTGTGTTCTTCCTGTTCTACACCGCATCCGGCTTTGTATCGTGCGCCAAGCTATTCTCCTCGGTGTTCGGCATCCCCTATCTGGTTTCGCTGGTTATCGGCGCGGTCGTGGTCATTTCCTATACCTTTGCCGGCGGCTTTTTCGCCGTCTGCTGGACCGACTTCTTCCAGGGCATGCTGATGTTCTTCTGTGTCATCGCAGTACCGAGCATCGCGATCGGCTCGCTGGGCGGCCCGTCCGACTTCTTTGCACAGGTCGAAGCCTTTAACCCGAACTTCCTGAACATGTTCGTCGACGGTGCAAACGGCACGCCGTACACCGCCATCGGCATCATTTCGCTGCTGGCTTGGGGCCTTGGCTATTTCGGCCAGCCGCACATCCTCGTGCGCTTTATGGGCATCGAGTCCCCCGGTGCGATCAAGAAATCCCGCCGCATTGCGACCACTTGGGTGCTCATTTCGCTGACGGCCGCCGTGCTGATCGGCATTTCCGGCCGCATGTTCCTCGGCGACGGCCTGCTGGTTACCGCAGGCAACGAGGAAACCATCTACATCAACATGGTCAGCCGCATTTTCCCGGTGTTTATCGCCGGTATCTTCCTGTCCGCGATCCTCGCGGCCATTATGTCCACCGCGGACAGCCAGCTGCTGGTCACTGCCTCGGCCATCACCGAGGACTTCTACCACAACAAGATCCGCCCCAACGCTTCCCCGATGGAACTGATGTGGGTATCCCGCATCTGCGTCATCGCGGTCGCGCTGATTGCCGTGCTGATCGCCACCAACCAGAACAGCACCGTGCTCGGTCTGGTCGAGTATGCGTGGGCTGGTTTTGGCTCGGCGTTCGGCCCGCTGGTGCTGTGCTCGCTGTTCTGGCGCCGCGCCAATAAATATGGCGCATACGCCGGCATCATCGTCGGCGGCGTGGTCGACCTCGTCTGGGCGCAGATGTCCGGCGGCGTATTCGACCTGTACGAAATCGTACCCGGCTTTCTCTGTGGCCTGATTGCCATCATTGTGGTCAGCCTGCTGACCCCCGCCCCGTCCAAGGAAGTCACCGATCAGTTTGACTCCTACCGCACCTGTGAGGAATAAATGAAACGCAAACTCCGCTTTGTCCTGTGGCTTGCTGCCGCAGTTGTGCTCGCGCTGGGCGGGCTGTTCAAGGTATCCGACGACCTGCTCCCCGCCCGGGAGCTAACCGCGGACACCGCCGTACACTTCATTGACGTCGGTCAGGGCGACGCGGCGCTGCTGCTCTCGGGCGGGCAGGCCGTGCTGGTCGACGCAGGCACCTCCCAGAGCGCGGACAGCCTTGTCCGCTACCTGCAGGAGCTGGGCGTGACCGAGCTGTACGCCGCCATCGCCACTCATCCGCACGCCGACCACATCGGCGGCATGGCACAGGTGATCGAGGCGTTCCCCATCGGACACTTCTACATGGGCGCGGAAACACAGAACACCGCCACATATGAACGCATGCTCGATGCGCTCGACGCGCAAGGTGTTCCGGTTTCCGTACCGGAACCGGGCGAAGAGCTGGTGTTCGACTCAGGCGCATCTGTGACCTTCCTCGGCCCGGCGGACGACGTACCCAAAGGCAACCTGAACGACCGCTCGCTCATCTGCCTGTTCCGGGCAGGCGAGCAGGACGTGTTGCTGATGGGCGACGCAGAAAGCGCTGCCGAGCAGTCACTGCTGGCGCATTACCCGTCGCTGCGGTGTGATGTGCTCAAGGTTGGTCACCACGGCGCGGACACCTCCTCCTCGGTCGAGTTCCTTCGCACGGTGCAGCCCACAACGGCCGTCATCTCCTGCGGCGTGGACAACGACTACGGCCACCCCGATCCACAGACACTGGAAAACCTGTCCCTCGCGGGCGTGGATGACGTCCGCATCACCGCGCAAAGCGGCACGGTCATCCTCCCGCTCACCCCCTCGTCATCAAGCAAGGAGAATGCTGCATGAAACAGACCGGTATTGTCGACCGCTTTGAAGGCGACACAGTGGTTGTCGAAATTGGCGGAAAACCAATGAATTTCCCCCGCGCCGGCGCGCCGTCCATGCTCGCGGAAGGCATGGTGGTTGTCGTGCGGGACGGCCGCATCGCAGAAATCGACCAGATTGAAACCCAGCGGATCGAGGATGACATGCGCCGCCGTTTTGAACGCATCCTCGGCAAACAAATCGACGAATAATCCCCAAACAGAAAGGCGAACAATCCCATGGAAAAGAAACCATTTTTAACGCTGGAACAGGTACAGGAAATCGTCAAGACCTACCCCACCCCGTTCCACATCTATGATGAGAAGGCCATCCGTGAAAACGCGCGCAAGGTAAAGGAAGCGTTTGCGTGGAACCCCGGCTTTAAGGAGTATTTTGCGGTCAAGGCAACGCCCAACCCGCGTCTGGTACAGCTGCTGCATGAGGAGGGCTTCGGCTGTGACTGCTCCAGCTACACCGAGTTGCTGCTGAGTCGCGCTTGCGGCATCACCGGGCACGACATCATGTTCTCCTCAAACGTCACCCCGAACGAGGACTTCAAGCTCGCCAGCGACCTTGACGCGATCGTCAACTTTGACGACATCACCCACCTCGACTATTATGACAAGGTTGGTGAGTGGAAGGAGACCATGTCCTGCCGCTTCAATCCGGGCGGTGACTTCGTGCTGGAAAACGAGATCATGGACACCCCGCAGGAAGCCAAGTACGGCATGACCCGCGAGCAGCTGATCGAAGCGTTCAAGTATATGAAGGCCAAAGGCGTCAAGCATTTCGGTATTCACGCTTTCCTCGCGTCCAACACGGTCGCCAACGAGTATTATCCGGCGCTCGCCCGCATCCTGTTCAAGCTGGCGGTCGAGGTACGCAAGGAAACCGGCGCACACATCGCGTTCATCAACCTGTCGGGCGGTGTGGGTATCCCCTATAAGCCGTGGCAGGAGCCGAACGACATCATGGTCATCGGCGAAGGTGTGCGCCGCGCCTTTGAGGAAGTGCTGGTTCCGGCCGGTATGGGTGATATCTCCATCTACACCGAGATGGGCCGCTACATCCTCGGGCCGTACGGCGCGCTGGTTGCCAAGTGCATCCACCATAAGCATACCTACAAGGAATACGCCGGTCTGGACGCATGCGCGGCCAACCTGATGCGTCCGGCGATGTACGGCGCGTACCACCACATCACTGTGCTGGGCAAGGAGGACGCGCTTCACGACCGCACTTACGACGTCACCGGCGGCCTGTGCGAGAATAACGACAAGTTCGCTATCGACCGCAACCTGCCCCGCATTGATATCGGCGATTACGTTTATATTCACGATACGGGCGCGCACGGCTTCTCGATGGGCTATAACTACAACGGCAAGCTGCGCTCCGCCGAGCTGCTGCTGCGCGAGGACGGTTCGGTCGAGCTGATCCGCCGCGCCGAAACCCCGAAGGATTACTTTGCAACGCTCGATATGACCGGGCTGTTCGACGATATCCTGTAATGGGCATCAAAAAAGCGTGTACTCAAATGAGTACACGCTTTTCTTTTACCGGTTTTGCAGCAGCAGCGCAGCCGCGAGCGCCAGCAGCACAAATGTCAGCGCATGCAGGATGCGCAGCAAACGCTGCTTTTTCGGACTATCCTCCCAGCCGCCGGGCGGAGGCGGTAACTCCTCGACCGGCTCGGTGCCGTCCGGCTTGTGGTCAATCAGCTTGACATGGCAAGTATTGCAAGCGGTAAAGCCCGCGCGGAACTCCGCGCCGCATTTGGGACACCAAGGCATAGGGCTTCCTCCCTTCTCAGTTCGCCACGAAATACAGCAACACGAGCGCTATCACAATCACGCCGACCACAATCGGCAACAGCTTGAACGAAGCGTTATCCTCTACCGGCTGCGGCGGTGTCTCCATCGCCTGCTCCTCGGCCAGACGCGCCAGTTCGTCCTCATCGACCGGCTGCTCCGCCAAATCATGGTTCATTTCGTCGATCAGCGCACGCGCCTGTGCGGTCTGACTGGCATCAACCAGTATTTCGATACCGAAGCGCGAATCCGCGCCGGAATAGGCTTGAATCTGCCGAAATGCCGCCGGACGATCAAGCGTCACAATGCCGTGGTCATGCAGCAGATCGCAGACTGTTTCAGCCTCCAACCGGTTTTTCGCGGTGTAAATCACGATCGGCTTTTCCATCCCGTCCGGCATGACAAAGACCTCGTGATCGGATACTTCTTCCGCAGGCAGTTCGTCCACCAGCGGCACATGGCAGGTGTTACATTCTGTAAAGCCTTCCCGGTATTCCGCTTTGCACTTGGGGCACCAAGGCATGATGCATCCCCTCCTTACCTGCCGATTATAGCATATCCACACTATTCTTTCCAGATAAAAATGGGCAGCGGCGGGTCATGCTTCCGGTTGAGCCAATCGCAGGCCAAAACCGTAAACGTCCGATCATCTAACGACCTTAAGTGTTGCAAAATCGCATTTTTTCATCATAGCCGTTTTCCTTGCCATAATAAAGCGCGAGCGCCATCACGCCGCCCGGCTTCAAAAGCGAAAGCCCCGCGTCGATGGCAGGCAGCGAAGTCTCCGCCGTAGTGAAAATTTTCGGATCTCCTCCCGGCAGGCGCCCGAAGTTAAAGACAATGCAGTCGACGCTGGCGGGCGCGGCGTAGCGCGCCATATTGGCATGGCTGTCCAGCACGACCTCGGCGGTAAGCCTCTCCGCGTTAAGCAAGGCGCGCGTCTGTTCCACTGCATCGGGCTGGATATCGAACGCCAGCACACGCCCCTCGGCTCCTGCCAAGCGGCACAGCAGCGCGGTGTCACGCCCTTTTCCCGCCGTCGCGTCAATGCAGAATGCGCCCGGTTTGATCTGCCGCCGCAGAAAATCGTGTACCACATCCAGCGTATTCATGTGCGTTCCTCCGTTGCTACTTGCCGCTTACGGCGAAACAATGTGGCCATCGGTCGCCAACACGACAACCTGCCACGGCAGATATTTGCCGCTCGCGTGCAGCGCGGTGCGCACCGCATGCTCCAGTGCCGCACAACACGGCACATCCATACGTACGACTGTGACACTCTGCACATCGTTATTGCGCAGAATTGCAGTCAGCTTTTCCGTATAATCGCCCTCATCCAGCTTGGGACAACCGATCAGTGTTACCTTATTGCGCATGAAATCCTGATGGAAGCCCGCATAGGCGTACGCAGTGCAGTCAGCCGCGATCAGCAGATTTGCCCCGTTAAAATAGGTTCCATTGATCGGCGCGAGTTTGAGTTGCACCGGCCACTGCCGCAGTTCCGGCTCCTGCTTGACCTTCACGCCCGGCGCAGCTGCCGCACGCTCGATCTCGCACGGCGTGCTACCCGGACAGCCGCAATCCGGCGCCTGCTTGGCCAGTTTTTCCCGCTGGTTGGCTTTGACTGCCGCTTCATCATAGGCCGCGGCCTCGCGTTCGACAAAAGTGATCGCGCCTGTCGGGCAAACCGGCAGACAATCACCCAAACCGTCGCAATAATCGTCGCGCAGCAGCTTGGCCTTGCCGTTCACCATGCCGATTGCATTCTCATGGCAAGCGCGCGTGCACAAACCGCAGCCGTTGCATTTTTCTTCATTGATCTCAATAATTTTGCGCAGCATATTGATATACCTCCGTCTTTCTGCTTGATCCTATTGTATCACATTGTCGGCCCTCTGTCTGTTGTTTTTACAACAATGCCGCGCCACGCCGTAGAAAACGCCCATACAGACATTTGCAAAACCGGCCCACATCCTGTTACAATAGACTGCACAGGCATTCTATCCTGAAAAAACCTGCTAAGTTTTGTCAAACAGGAAAAGCAAAAATTATGAGGAGATAAAAAGGCACCTCTGATCCTGCCGACCTATCTTGAAGCACTCCCTTGCTTTATCCCATTGTGCAGCCGCGCAAACCTTGTTTGATGGCTTACTGTATTATATAACGCGTCCGTCCATTTGCTGCTAAAGATTTAATAAAGAATCTGCGTCAGATTGCACAAATTCTCCATATCTAATTTGTCGATCTTACTGTTTTGCGTAACAATCTGGAAAAATATCCGTTGTCTCTGTCACAAAACCTATGCCCGATCCGTTATAACGGGTGAACACGTTCTTAAAGAAAGGGGGGCGCCGCCATGGATGCACGCCCGCTCGACGAGCGCTTTGCCGAAGGCAGCGAAGTGGCTCTGGCAGATGCCATCGCACTATACGGCCAGCCGCTTTTGCGGTACTGCCACCATATCCTGTGCGACTATCACGAAGCGCAGGATGCTGTGCAGACTACCTTTATCAAAGCCTATGACAATCACCACCGGTTCCGCCCGGGGACAAGCCTAAGCGCATGGTTATACCGTCTGGCATACACCACCTGCGTAGACATGCTGCGCCGCCGCAAACGGCAGATGGTCACGCCGCCACCCGTTTCGGCTGACCCGGATTACATCGGCGACGACCTGCGCCGTGCGCTGAGCACGCTGTCACCTGAGCAACGTGCACTGGTATATAGCCGTGTGATCGAGCAACGCAGCTTTGACGCGCTGGCTGTGATCTACGGCAAACCGGCCGCCACCCTGCGCAAGCGTTATGAGCGCGCCCGGAAAAAGCTGGCGCAGGCACTGGACGGCACGCCACTGGGAAGGAGGGACAGAGATTATGCATCTCACACCGGATGACCTTCGTATCCGTCAGGCGCTCGAACAAATTGAAACGCCCATGTATGATATCGCCGACGCAGTGCGGGAACAACGCGCCCGGCGCAGCCGGCGTGTTCCACTAGGCTACCCACCGCGTATGCTCGCAGCGCTATTGGCCGCGCTATTGCTGACCGCAACTGTGGCCACAGCCGCCATGCAACTGTCCGGCGGCTGGGCAGTACTATTTGGGCAGGGTATCGTCATGCCCGATGGATTGGCCACACCTGTCTACCAAACCCAGACGGTCGGCAACTGCACAGTCTCCCTTGAGGATGCCATCGTCACCGATGGCAGCGTTGCCGTACTGTATTCGCTGCGCTACACTAACGCCGCGCCGCTGCACAGCGATACGTATACCACGTTGCTCGGTTCGGCCTCGCTGCTGTTGGATGGCACGGAAGACGCCTGTGTTTCCTCCAGCGGCACAGGCACCTTTGACGGCAACCGCCCGGGCGTGGAATATTTTTATAATGCTTTCACGCTCAGCGAAGACCCCGGCGACCGCACACTGACACTTGAGATCGCTCCAGCCTCGCTGCTTGAGTACACCGATCCGCAGAGCGCCCCCGTCGACCTTGCGGCCATTTATACCTCGCACCCCGTCACGCATCTGACCGAGGATGACGGCGAAACACGGCTCGCTGCACTGCGGCAGCAAGACTGCGCTGACACGGTTTTGCCACAAGCGTACCAGTCGCCCGCTATCCGTTTTGCCGGCGTCGCCTTTGAGGGCGACGCATTGTGCGTTTCACTGACCATGCCGTCCTACGACGGTTTTGACGGCGAGAGCGCGCAGATCGACGCGTTGCGCGATATCCGCACCGATCGCCTGTATTATGGTTCGGTACACACTTACAGTGGCGTAAACGATGCGCTCGACCTGTGTCAAACCAGCTTTGAAGGGCTGACCGAAGCCGACCTCCCCTATCTTGAGCCGCAGGTTTCTTACCACCGCAGCACACCGCTGACCGACAAGGGCTGGTCTTTCACTTTTTGCGCGCCCAGTGCACAAACACTAACACGCACGCTGTCACTTGATACGGTACACGGCATGCACATCGAGAAAATGACGATCACGCCGTTAGGCATCGAGCTAACCGGCACGGAGCCTATCCCAGCCGCTGCTGAGGAACACACATTCGATAACGCGCAAGACCCAGCCGTCACGCTGCTGCTGCACGACGGTACCGCTGTATCAGCCGAAGCGCGCGGTTGGTCGCATAGCTACGACGAGGCAGATAACACCCAGCGTCAAAGCAGTATCGAATACGAATTCCGCTCTGACGTACAGAGTCGCCGTTTCCTGCAAACCGAATCCATCGCTGCAGTTCGCATCGACAACACAACCATTACGATAGAAGAGTAGAAAGCCCCTGTGGGGGTTGACCGGGTCGGACAGTGTGGGGCTGTCTGGCCCGGTTTCCGTTTATCGGAGCACATGCATGATATACTTTTGTTGTATTCCGGGTATGTTTTGCACATCGCACGGTAGACTGTTGAGCATTTTTGTGCATAGGACACAAGAAAAGTACATCGTATCCCGTGCGCGGCTTCAAAATGATGAAAAACGCAAAACAGGGCAAAAAACTCTTTCCTTTCCATGGTTTTATGCTATAATGTTAGCAGAAACGAATTTCAGCGTTTACAAATGGAGGTAAAGTATTATGACCAGAGGTATCCGCGTAAAGAATACGGATGATATCCAGAAGATCAACAAGATCGTCACCCGTTACGGCTTTGATATCTGGATCCATGGCAAGAGCGGCATGGTGGACGCCAAGAGCCTGCTCGGCATGTTCCTGCTGTCGCTCAACGAGCCGCTGCAGATCGTGCTGGAGGACGATGTTGACGCAACCGCGTTGTTCAAAGATCTCGAAGATTATCTGGAGATCGAGGACGAGGACTGAATCCCCTACATCCCACATACGAAACGCCCCGGAGCGATTGGCTCCGGGGCGTTTTTCGTTATAGGATGCACAAGGTTTTGGACGCTTCGGTCAGGTCGATGCAACCGTCCTCGATCACATACAGCATGTCCTCAATGCGCACGCCAAACTTGCCCGGCAGATAGATACCCGGCTCGGCAGTCAGGATGCTGCCCGCAGGCAGCACGCCTTCCGCGCGCGACGAGGCCGTCGGCGCTTCGTGTATCTCCAACCCAACACCGTGGCCAAACCCATGCCCGAAAGCGTCACCATAGCCCGCGTCCTCGATGACGCGGCGCGCCGCGCCGTCAACCGACTTACCGGTCACGCCCGCCTTGCAGCACGCGATGCCCGCCAGCTGGGCGCTGAGCACCGTGTCGTACACGCGCTGCATCTCGTCCGTCACATGGCCGACCGCAACCGTGCGCGTCATGTCCGAACAGTAACCGTCTACAATGCAGCCGAAATCCATCGTGACGAAATCGCCCGCGGCGATTTCCTTTTCGGTGGGCACGCCGTGCGGCTTGGAACTGTTCGCGCCCGACACGACGATCGGGTCAAACGACATATTCTCTGCGCCATAGTGCAGCATCAGGTAAGTTAGGCGCGCGGCGATCTCTTTTTCGGTCACGCCCGCGCGGATATCGCCCAGCACTTCCTCATACGCCTGCTCGGCAATCCGCTGCGCCGCGACAATCTTCTCTACCTCGCTGTCCTCCTTGGCCACGCGCAGGCGGGTGACACGATCCTCAAGCCGGACGGCAGTCGCGTGTAGTGCGGCAGCCCAGCGGGTGAAAGCGGCATGGGTGAGCGTTTCATCCTCAAGCGCGATGGTTTTCACTCCATCCTGTTCGATCAGCTCATTGACCGCCGCCGTATAACTACGCCCGACGCCGATCTCCCGCACCTCAAAATCAGTGACCGCCGCACGCGCGGCCTCGACATAGCGGAAATCCGTGTAAAATACAGCTTGCTTGGCTGACAGGTATACCGCGCCCGCGGTCGAATGGAAACCGGTCGCATAGCGGCGGTTAATCTCGCCTGTCAGCATCAGCGCGTCGAACGGCGCTTCCAATAAAAGCGCCTGTAATTCCTTCCGTTTCATAGCGTTCGCCTCACTCAAGGATGGCCTTGACCGCATCGACCGCCAGCAGGTAGCTGTGCTTGCCAAAGCCCGCGATCGAACCCGCGCACACCGGCCCGATGACCGACTTATGCCGGAATTCCTCACGCGCATCCACGTTGGACATATGCACCTCCACCGTGGGCAGACGTACCGCTGCAATCGCGTCGCGCAAAGCATAGCTGTAATGCGTATACGCACCCGCGTTGATGATGATAGCGTCGCAGTCCTCGCGTGCGGCGTGTAAACGGTCGATCAGCGCACCCTCCGAGTTGGACTGGAACACCGCGCAGTCCATCCCCAGCCGCTGGCATTTGGTGACGACCTCTGCATTGATGGCGGCGAGTGTTTCCGACCCATAGATCCCCGGCTCCCGTTGGCCGGTCAGGTTGATATTGGGGCCATGGATGAGCAGCACTTTTTTCATTTCTCCGTCTCCTTTTGAAATTGTTGCATCATGGTTACTGCGTCCTCGGCCTGTGTGCCAGCCGATTCGCAGATAAACGTCGGGGTATAGCCACGCGCGGCGGCTTCCTGCGCGACCGGCTCAAAGTCCGGGCCGAACACCGTGTCTGCAAAGGTAAGATGCCGCACTTCGCCCTTGGCATTGTATTCGATGTGGGAAAAATGCGCATGCAACACGCGCGTGCGTTCCACGCCGATCGTGTTTTCCATCAGGTCAAACAAACGCTTTACATCCTCACGCGTCGACATTCTGCCGCCCGTGCGGCAATTGAGATGCCCGAAGTCGATGCAGGGCAGCAGACGCTCATCGGCCGCAACCAACTCGCAGACCTCCTCAGCCGAACCGAGTACGCTCTGCTTCCCCATCGTCTCCAAACAGACCGTACAACCGGTCAGGTGCGCTTCATCCAGTGCGCGCAGGATATTCCGCACGTTTTCATGCGTGTTGCGCATCGCGCGCTCGCGCGTCAGTTTGCCCTGCCCACCGCAGTGCACGACCATGCGCATCGCGCCCAGCGGCACGGCCATCTTTGCCGTATCCAACACATAGCCGATGTTTTTTTCCATGCGCTCGGTCTCCTCCGAGGACAGGTTGATAAAATACGGCGCGTGGATGCTCATCGCGATGCCATGCTGCGCCGCCGCAGCGCCGATCTTGCGGGCAGTATCCTCGCCACAGCGCACACCGCGGCCGCACTGATATTCAAAGGCGGTCAGTCCCTTCGCGGCCAGCCACGCGGGCGCATCTTCACTTTTCTTGAAGCCCTCGGCAGCAAAGGACTCGGAATTGCCCGCCGGGCCGAATCTTGCTTTATTCATGGTGCGCCCTCGCTTCCATGCGGCGACGGCCGCGCTCAATAAAGCCCCGCTCGATCTGGTAACGCATATTCACCCAGAAATACCGGCGGTCCAACGTTTGCACATAGCAGGTCAACGCGCCAACGCGGTTTCCGCCGAGCACATCGGTAAAGATCTGGTCGCCCACCACCGCAATTTGCTCGAGCGGCAGCCCGAGTTGCCTTGCCGCGCGGCGGAAGCCCCGCGCAAGCGGCTTGGTCGCGCGGCAGATGTAGTCTACGCCCAATGCCTCACAGAACTTACCCACACGCGTGCGGCGGTTGTTGGAAAAGACCAGCACATGCAGCCCAGCGTCGTGCAGCGTGCGCACAAAAGGCGCCAGCGTGTCCGGCGGCAGCAATGCCTTGTGCGAGGCCATCGTACCGTCCAAATCAATCAACACGCCGCGTATCCCGTGCTGCTGCAACAGCGCGGGCGTGATATCATAGATGGATTCAAACACATAATCCGGGATCAGCTTACTCATTCGCTCACTCCTGCGTTCTTACATAAGGGGATGCCACATATAGTGTAATGGAATTTGTCCAAAAAGTCCAGTGCAGTGGTGCGGCGGCGGCCGTGCGCCGCTGCACGCGCACAAGGGAGTCGATCATGATGGTATATACGAAAAATCTGGTTCTGGTATGCACCGGCAGGGACACGGCGCGCGCCGCCGGACAAGGCATGCCCGTGCTGCACCTTTGCCTTGGCATCACTCCGGCGGGCGCATTGCAGCGCTTGCAATTGCCGACTGCTGAGGCTCGCTGCCTGCTCGGCCTATGCGACCCACCGCGCGAACTTGCCGACTGCAACGCCGAACGGCTGGCCGCCGATCTTGTATTTGAGGCGCAACGCACCAGTGCGCCCGGCGTGTTCGCCGATTTTGAACACGATACCCCCCGTGGCCGCATGCTGCTGGCCGCGTTTGACGCAGCACTCCACGCCGCGGGCATTCCGTTTTACGTCCCACTCTCCTGCGGCCGCCAATTGACACATGCTATACTCACCACGCCGACCGCGCTCTCTGGCGGCAGCCTGACCGCCTATATTTCCTCATTACAGGGCATTTACGGTGCAGCGCGCATCGCGGCCTTCCTGCAACCGGTCTCACAGGATTTCATGCTGCCTTCGTCCTCGCCAAGCGGCAAAACGCTCACGGCAACCGAGCGCGACGCGCTGCTTGCGCGCACGGGCGCACAGGCGTTCTTCTCACGCGAACTATGCGCCAAATACTTCACCTATACGGACACAGACGGCCGCGCACACTTCGTGTTATACGACGACGCATCTACCCTTGCCGCCAAGCTGGCACAGCTGGCCGGCTGCGGTGTACAGACCGTATTCGCCCTTTTCCCAGACGCGGCCGCACTTATGGCGTCGTCGTAATGGGCGCGGCAGTGGCGCGCACCAGCGCCATCAGGTCAGCGGGCGCGCACTCGATCTGGTAACCGATCTTCCCTGCGGACACGATGACCGTCGGGATATCCTGCACACTTGCATCAAACACAGTCGGGAACGCTTTTTTCATGCCCACCGGCGAGCAGCCGCCGCGCACATATCCGGTCAGCCCCAGCAGTTCTTTGACATGCACCAGTTCGACCGACTTCTCCCCCGCGGCCTTGGCAGCCTTTTTCAGATCAAGCTCTGCCGCCACCGGGATGACAAATACATGGTACCCACCCGACTTGCCGCGCGCGACCAACGTTTTGAATACCTGCCGGACATCCTGCCCGAGCAGTTGGGCGACTGAAACGCCGTCGACTGCCTCCTTGCCATGGGGATATTCATGCGCGGTGTATGCAATTTTGTGCTGTTCGAGCACGCGCATCACGTTGGTTTTATCGGAAGCCATGATCCTCGCTCCAATCTGCGTTTTATACAGTTATTATAGCTTCTTTTTGTGCAAGGCGCAAGAAATATTCGGAAGTTTCCCAGCTTCGAAGCCTTGAAACAGGATGAAACAAAGCAAAGATTAACGGTTTATCCATCTGCTTTACACAAAACCTTCACAAAATACCCCCAGAATAATAAGGAATTAGGATACTACCTCCGCGACCGTGCGGAGTTGACAAACCGATTTATCCAAGGAAAGGGGCTTATCCATGCGCGTTCTTGTGCTCGGCGGCGCCGACAATGAAAAAATACCGCAGGCACTGCGGCGTGACCATCTGTTATACGACCATGTACCGCTGCCGGATGATGTGCCACGCCCCTGCCCGGCCGGGCTATATGACGCAGCCTTGCTGCTGACCGAGCGCACGGGCAGAGCTGCGTCGGACGGGGTTTCTGCACTTCTGCCCACGCTGCGCGCCGGCGGACTATCCATGCCGCTGCTGGTCGTGGCGCAGCGCCTGACCGCCCGCGACCGCATCGCCATCCTTGATGCGGGTGCGGATGATGTACTCGCCCAGCCCTTCCTGCTTGGCGAGCTGCTGGCACGCGTGCGCGCCTTAGGGCGGCGCAGTCCAGTGATACAGCCCCACCTGTTGCAGGCAGGCGACCTGTCGCTCGACCGCAGTCACTGCACATTGCATGGTCCGGCAGGCGAGGCACGCCTTTCCCGCAAGGAGTTGCAGCTGCTCGAGCTGTTCCTGCTGCACGCCGGACAGGTGCTGCCGCGCGACATGCTGCGGCAAAAGGTCTGGGGGCTGGATAACAGCGCCGCCTACAACGCAATTGAAGTCTACCTGTCGCTCGTACGCCGTAAACTACGGGCCATTGGCTCACAGGCACAAATCCACGCCGAGCGTGGCATCGGGTATTATCTATTGCCCACCGAACAGCCGCAAACGGCAACATCATAGGAAAGCACCCCACTTGTTATGCAGTATGTCACACTGTCTAACAGATGGGGTGCCCTCTATTTTGCCTATACCTGATTTACATCATGATTACGCGTTTACTGTTCCATTTGCTCCAGCATTCGCTCGATACCGATAGCGTAGCCACAGGTCGGGTCGTCGACAAGGACATGCGTTACCGCACCAATGAGCTTACCATTTTGCAGCACGGGCGAACCGGACATGCCCTGCACGATACCACCGGTCTGCTCGAGCAGCGCCTCGTCGGCGACGCGCAGCATCATACCGCGCCCATACTCGTCGTCTTCGGGATAAATTTTAAGGATTTGCACAGAATACCGCTGTACGGTATCCCCTTCCACATTGGACAGGATTTCCGCCTCGCCGGTCTGGATCTCATCGGCTGTGGCAACCGGCACCGCCTCAAGCGAGTCATAGACCGAAGTGTCGGTCAGCTTGCCAAAAATACCATTTTGTGTGTTGTTTTCCACCGTGCCGACTGTATTGTCTGCCTCAAACTCACCTTGCAGCGAGCCCGGCTCGCCTGCCTTGCCGCGCTGCACCGAAGTTACCGAGGAACGGATCAGGCTGCCGTCAGCAAGCGGCAGCAACACGCCGGTTTCGCTATCGCAAATGCCATGGCCGAGCGAACCGTATTCACCCGTTTCCGGGTCAACATAGGTCAGCGTACCGATGCCCGCCATGCCGTCACGCGCCAATACACCGATGCGGTATGAGCCTTCCGCATCCGTACATGGCGTGACAGTTACTGTCCGCGTGCTATCCCCATTTTGCAGCGTCAGTTCAATAGGCCCTCCGGCAGACAAAGCGATCTGCTTTTGCAGCGTGTCGTTTGCGTCAATCTCCGTGCCGTTTACAGCCACGATCAGGTCGCCTTCCTGCACACCTGCATCCCGCGCAGGACAGACTTTGCCGGATTCTGTCTGCACATCATCCAGCCGCACCACCAGCACGCCTTCCGCACTCATTTGGATGCCGACCGTGTGTCCGATCGGAATGAGCGAGGAAATCTCGGCTGCTGACGCAAAAAACAGCATGGAGCATGCCAACAGCAGGGAGATCACGCTCGTTTTTACATGTTTTTGCTGCATTTTTTCACCTCCGCAATTACTATGCCACAATGCGGCGGCAAAAACGCCTGTGAACCTTTGCTATTCTGCCTGTATTTTTGGCGGCACAAAAAGTCTTTGGTGGTGGAAAGTTTTTCTGCACGAGCAAATGCGACATTTTTCAGATGTCGGTTTCCTCTATTTCCCTCAATTACTTCATTTTACCATTTCATAAGCAGAAAAACGGCGGAGTCCCCCTATCGGGCGAAACCGCCGGTTTTTTCATGCATATCTCACACCGTACCGAGCGTGCTGGCGCAAGGCAAGCCGAAACCGTCGCGCGCGGCGCGCACGCCGCAGCCGATCGCCTTAGCCATCACATATGCCGCGAGCGTACCAACCGCGTTGAAATCTGCTTTTTCATGGCCGACCGAACACGCATAAATCGAATCGCCGTCCGCCGTCGTGTGCACTGGACGGATGGCGCGCGCAAAGCCGTTATGCGCCATGGACGCGACGCGCGTCAGTTCAGCCTTGCTGAACGCCGCGTTGGTCACGACCGCGCCGATCGTTGTGTTGGCTGCCGTTTTGTTGGCCGAAAAAGGATTGCGTACCGTTTCGATGCCCGCGTACATCTGCTGCTCGGTCGAGCGCAGTCCACGCCCGTCCTCCGTGCGCAGTCCGGCGATCTGTCGACCAGTATCCACATCAAAGATATCGCCCAGCGCATTGACCACGACGATCGCACCGACGCGAATCGCGCCCGCCTGCACGGCATACGCACCGATGCCGCTCTTCATCGCATAAGGCGCACCACAAAACTTACCGACTGTCGCACCCATGCCACCGCCCACACAGCCTTGTTTGAGTACAGTGCGTGATGCATTCTCACACGCGCGATAGGCCATCGCACCGTCCGGCCGGACGGTTTTATCACCGATGCCAAGATCAAAAATGCACGATTGCGCCACGAGCGGCACGGGTGTAATACCCGTGTCAAAACCGATGCCACGCTCCTCCAAAAAGCGCATGACGCCACCCGCGGCATCCAACCCAAACGCCGACCCGCCCGAAAGCACAAGCGCGTGCAGTCCAGCCGCATCCGCGACCGGCGCGAGCAGCGGCGTTTCGCGGCTTGCCGGGCCGCCGCCGCGGATATCCACGCCTGAGGGCGCGCACTCGTCGAACAGCAATACGGTTACACCCGTGCCTGCCTGCGCGTCTTCTGCCTGTCCGACCCGAAAGCCGCCGACCTGCAAAAAGTCAATTTGTTGCATACAAAAACCTCCTGTCAAAAAAAGCTGCGCGATGCGCAGCTTTTTTCCGTTTTATTTCAATCAAGCCGTACCCTGCTGCGCTGTTTTCGCGCCGCGACGACCGAAAATGCCCAACAACACCTTGCCGACCGCAAGCGTCAGCACCGCAGCGATCAGCGCCTCGGGGATGCCGTTTACCGCGACAACGCCCATGATCACCCCCAGCAGCAGATCAAAGCTCTGGCCACCTGCTGCCGCGTACTGTTCACCAAACAGCAGATAGATCAGGCCCATAACACCAATCGTGTTGACCATCGAGCCGACAAAGCCCGCAATCGGCAGCGCGACCGCCTGCTTGTCATGCGAAACGCGCATCACAAACTGGAATACCAGCCCCGCCAGCACACCGATCAGCACGCGCGGCACAATCGCTACAATCAGGCTGGTCCAGTTGCCGGAAAACTCCGGGTTGAAGCTGTAAAACGGGGTAAACACGAACGAGGTGAGGTTCGGGGTGATCGTCGCGCGGATAACGCTCGTCACGCCAAACACCGCGCCCAGTACGCCGCCCATCTTAGGCCCCAACAGGCACGCGCCCAGAATGACCGGGATGTGCATGGTCGTCGCGTTCATAAAGCCGAGCGGTATGTAGCCCAGCGGCGTGAACGCCAACACCAGCTCAAGCGCCACCAAAAGCGCCATCTGTGCCAGCAGCTTTACATCGGTTTTCTTCTGATTCATATTCTGTTTTCCTCCTGCTCCCGTCCCGCCCTATCGTCGGGTACAGGGCTATTTGCGGCAACTTACCGGTTCGGGCGATTTTTCTCCCAGATCAGGCGCAGACCGTCCAGCGCCAGATGCGCGTCATACTCGCACGGCACGCACAGATACGGCAGCACAAGCGGCGCAAGGCTGCCTGTGACAACCACATGCGGTTGCTGCCCAAGCGGCTTTGCGAAGCGCTCCACCATACCATCGACCATCGCGGCTGCGCCGTACACCGCGCCTACGCGCATCGCGTCCACCGTGTTACGGGCAAGGATACCCTCATCCCGCGCTTCCAACGCAACTGCGGGCAACTGGGCCGCCTGCGCGCGCAGCGCATCGACGCTCAGCCGCACACCCGCCGTGATTGCCGAGCCAACCAGCGCACCCTGCGCATCCAGCACGGTAAAGGTCGTTGCGGTGCCAAGGCACGCGACCACACATGGCAGTTTGCCTTTGGCGCGCGCAGCTACCGCGCACGCGACCCGGTCGGAACCGACCTGCCGCGGCTGCTCGAAGCGGATGTTCAGCCCGGTTTTGACCCCGCTGGACACCTCGATAATATCCTGCACACCCATCAGGCGCAGCGCCTGCTCAAGCACGGCTACCAGCCCCGGCACAACAGAACCGAGCACTGCACCATGAATCTGCTTTGCGTCCACACCGTACAGGTCAAAAACCTGACGCAGCTTGCAGGCATAATCGTCCCCAGTCTGCTTGGGGTCGGTTGCGATGGAAGCGGCGAACACCCGCTCGTCTTCCTCATAGCCGCCCAGCAGCACGTGACTGTTTCCTGCATTGACTGCAATCAGCATGGCGCATCCCCTTTTCCGGCGTATTGCCACCGCTATTATACGCCCGCGCCCCCAGCTTTGCAAGCATTATTTAGGCAACATGATGGGCGCGGCAAGCAACGTCCAGAGTGCAGCGTATTTCGGACAGATCTGTCCGTGCACATTGCCCTTCTCGTTAGAATAATCCCACACATCCATGTGATACGTCCGGTTGACCGTGCAGCCGACGACATACTCCGCCGCTGTGATGCACGCTGCGCCGCACAGACAGCGCGCGATCGGTTTTTCATCCCGCACATGGCCGCGCAGCCGGTGCAGCCCGACGAGCACCGCCCCGCCGGTCAGCGCCATCGTCCAGTGCGTGTAACCGCGCCAGAGCACCTCGATCATCGCGTATCCGCCCGCACCCAACAAAAAAAGTCCCGCCGTTTGTCCTTTCATACAAATCACCAGAACTTATTTTGTCTGTTTTTCCCCTGTTTTATCCCTGCTCAGCGCGGCAAAGCGCGAGTGCCTCGGCAAAGTCGCCCGCAACAATGCGCGCGCCTTTGGCCAGCATCAGGTTGACCGGTAGGCCGAAATTCTCGACCGAAAATCCATTTTCGTCCTGTGCGCCCAGTTTTTCCCGCATTGTACGTATATCAGACAGATATCCATACACAGTTTTACCCTTGGCAACGGCATAGCCGACCTCAAAGCAGGTACCACTGTCCGGCTCCGCCCCGCGGAACGGGTTGAGGTTGGCGATCACAATATCCGCCTGGTCAATCAGGCCGCAGTTGCCCGTAAAGATGTCGGCGGCATTGTCCGCCTCGTTGTCGAACGGGTACAGGCCGATGAAGCCCTGCCCGGCGCACTGCATTTTCATTTTTGCGCCGCGTTGCTTGGCGTCGGGCGCGAACACGTCAAAGCCCGCCAGATAAATTTTCTTCACACCATTTCCCCCTTTCTCATCACCACAAGAGCGAAACCCAGTCCTGAACAAACAGCACGAACAGCGCCCAGAATACCGGTTTCCGTTTGTCCCCCAGCCGCGCTACACCCTTTTCGAGCAGCGGCTGCAACAGGTACAGGATGACCATGCCGCCCACACCGAAGCGCAGACTGGCCGACAGGCAGATGCGTCCCTGCCACTGGATCGTATAGCGCGTGTAATCCCACAGCCAGCCGCCTGTTGTCCACTCGAGCAGATAGCTTGCGATCAGCTCGACCACGGTCGTCAGCGCAACCACGGCAACAAACACCACAGCCGGCATCAGGTTGACGCGCCCCACGCGCAAAGGTTTGCGGGACAAAGGGCGCAAGCAAACAAGGATGAGCAGCGCGCCTACGCCGTACACCGGCAGGTACGGCCCGAACAGCAGCCCCCGGTTGGAAAAACCCCAGCGGTACACCACGACCTCGAGAAACACCTCATACACCCAGCCAAGCGCTGCATAAATCCAGAAATATAAAAACCATATTTGAAAGTGCGCCGCGCGCATTTGTTTCTCCCCCATTGCCATGCCTCCTGCTATCCACTATCGTATCAGCAGTATATCATACTTTGCATACAGGCACAACAAAAGCGGCCGCAAATGCGACCGCTTTGTTCGTGTATTGCATGATGCAAGGGGTGGATACCCCGATGATATTACAGGCGCGCTTCAAGCTCCTTGCGGCGCTCCTCAAAGCCCGGCTTGCCGAGCAGTGCGAACATATTCTTCTTGTACGCCTCAACGCCCGGCTGGTTGAACGGGTTGACACCGAGCAGATAGCCAGAAATGCCACATGCCTTCTCAAAGAAGTAAACCAGATAACCGAAGTGCCAAGCATCAGCCTTGTCGATCTCAATGATGATATTCGGCGTGCCGCCGTCCATATGCGCCATCAGCGTACCCTGATACGCCTTGGAGTTGACAAACTGTACGCTCTTGCCCGCAAGATAATTCAGGCCGTCGATATCTTCGGCAGTTGCCTCGATATAGCTCTCCGAACGCGGCTCACGCACCCAGACAACGGTTTCGAACATGCTGCGCGCGCCATCCTGAATGAACTGGCCGATCGAGTGCAGGTCGGTCGAGAAGTTGGCCGAGTTGGCGAACAGGCCCTTCTGATCCTTACCCTCGGACTCGTCGAACAGCTGCTTGAACCACTCACCGAGCATGACGAGTGCAGGCTCGTAGTTGACGAGGATCTCCATCGACTTGCCCTTCTGATGCAGGATGTTGCGCAGCGCCGCATACTTAGCGCAGGCATGGTCGGTGCCCTCCGCAAAGGCTTCGCGCGCCGCCGCAGCACCCGCCATCGCCGCTTCGATATCCAAACCGGCCGCTGCCATCGGCAACAAACCCACCGCGGTCAATACGGAGAAACGGCCGCCAACATCGTCCGGTACGACAAAAGTTTCATATCCCTCGTCGTCGGCCAGCTTCTTGAGCGCGCCGCGCGCCTTGTCCGTAGTTGCAAAGATACGCTCCTTAGCGCCTTCCTTGCCGTACTTTTCCTCGAGCAGCTTCTTAAAGATGCGGAACGCAATGGCCGGCTCGGTCGTCGTGCCCGACTTGGAAATGACGTTAACGCCGAAATCGCGGTCGCCGATGATCTTGATCACGTCGTTGAGATAGGACGACGAAATGCTGCTGCCGACAAAATAGACCTCCGGGATGCCCTCCGGACGCACGCCGTTATACATCTGACCATTGACAAACTCGATCGCGGCGCGCGCGCCCAGATACGAGCCGCCGATACCGATGACGACCAGTACATCACAGGTCTTCTGGATCTTCTTGGCGGCCTGCTGGATGCGGGCAAACTCGTCCTTATCATAATTGACCGGCAGGTCGACCCAGCCGAGGAAATCATTGCCCGCGCCGGTGCCGGCATGCAGCATATCCTGTGCGGTGCGCACCAACGGCGCCATGCAAGTGAGCTCTTCCTCGCCGACAAAGCCCTTCAGGCCGGTCAGTTTCAGTTCCATCGCCATAATTGCATTACCCCTTTTCGATATTGTAAGCCGCACTGCGGCTTTTATCATCCTTTTTATTAGTATAGTATATCCCCTGGAAAAGCGCAAGGTCTTTGTCCATTTTCTACAAAACTTTTACAACCTTTCACACATAATCATAGCAATATTTGCGCCGTATGATAACATCTTGATCAAAAAAGCCGCCCCACAAGGGGCGGCTTGGGATTGCGGGAACCTTAGCGGTAGATCGGGAACTTGGCGCAGATTTCGCTGACGTTGTGGCGAATCTCTTCCGCCTTGTTCTCAAAGTCAGTCGCGGTCTGCCAGATAAACTCGGCAATGTGCAGCATCTCCGGCTCGCCAAAACCACGGGAGGTAACCGCCGGGGTGCCGACACGCTGACCCGAGGTGACAAACGGGCTCTCCGGATCGTTCGGGATTGCGTTCTTATTGGCGGTGATATACACCTCGTCCAGACGGTGCTGAAGCTCCTTGCCAGTGATGCCGGTCTTACGCAGATCAATCAGCATCAGGTGGTTGTCCGTACCGCCGGAAACCAGATCGAAGCCCTGATCGAGCAATGCTTTTGCCAGCACGCGCGCATTGGTAACGACCTGCTGCTGGTATGCCTTAAACTCGGGCTTGAGTGCCTCGCCGAAGCAGACCGCCTTAGCTGCGATCACATGCTCGAGCGGACCACCCTGCGTGCCCGGGAAGATGGCCTTGTTGAACTTCTTGCCCAGCTCCTCATTATTGGACAGGATAACGCCGCCGCGCGGGCCGCGCAGCGTCTTGTGGGTCGTGGTGGTGACAACATCCGCATAGGGCAGCGGGCTCATGTGCAGGCCGGCCGCAACCAGACCCGCGATATGCGCCATATCGACAAACAGGTATGCGCCGACTTCGTGCGCGATCTCGGCAAATTTGGCAAAGTCGATCGCACGCGGATAAGCGGACGCGCCCGCAATGATCATCTTGGGCTTTTCCTTCTTGGCAAGCTCGCGAACCGCATCATAATCAATATAGCCGTCCGCATCTACACCATAGGAAACAATGTGGTACAGCAGACCAGACTGGTTGACCGGCGAGCCGTGCGTCAGATGACCGCCGTTGTCCAGGCTCATGCCGAGCACCGTATCGCCCGGCTGGCACAGCGCCTGATAGACTGCCATGTTGGCCTGCGCGCCCGAGTGAGGCTGCACATTGGCATATTTTGCGCCGAACACTTCGCACACACGCTTGATAGCCAGGTTCTCAACCATGTCAACGCATTCACAGCCGCCGTAATAGCGCTTGCCCGGATATCCTTCCGCATATTTATTGGTCAGCACCGAACCCATCGCAGCCATAACCGCCTCGCTGACGATATTTTCCGATGCGATCAGCTCAATGTTGCGGGCCTGACGGTCGTACTCCGCCTGCATCATCTTGCCCAGCTCTGGATCATACGCCTTTACAAATTCCATTGCCTCGCGTACCATAGTTCAACCTCCATCAAATGTGTGCTTACAGCGCCGATATCCTCCGCGCGGCCAGACCGCAGGCACAAAGGCTCAACGCCGCCTCTATTTTTCATATTCTATTAAAACATATTTCCCCTGCCTATGCTATTGACAAACAGATAGATTTTATCTCTGCCTGCCCGCTCTTTATGTTTAAATTGTGAAAATATGCTGTTTTGCTTGCTTTTTGTGCCGGATATGATATCATAGTAGTATCTACGCTGTCAGGAGGGGATATGCATGACCAAGAAGGAACGCGCCCAGCGCGTCACCGAACTGCTGCGCGAGGTCTACCCCGAGGCCGTCTGTGCGCTGCACTATACGCACGATTACGAGCTGCTATTCGCCACGCGCCTGTCTGCACAGTGTACGGATGCACGTGTCAACATCGTAACCGAAACGCTGTTCAAGCAATTCCCCACGCTTGAGAGTTTTGCCGCCGCGCCCGAGGAGGATATCGCGGACGCAATCAAAACCTGCGGCCTGTTCCGCACCAAAGCGCGTGACCTCAAGGCCTGCGCGATCATGCTGCTCGAGCAATATGACGGCAAAGTGCCGGACAACATGGAGGATTTACTCAAGCTTCCCGGCGTTGGCCGCAAAACGGCGAACCTCATCTTGGGCGACATCTTCGGCCAGCCTGCCATTGTCACCGACACGCACTGCATCCGTCTGTCCAATCGGCTGGGCTTCGTCAAAAACGAAAAAGACCCGGTAAAAGTGGAAAACGCGCTGCGCAAACTGATCGACCCGGCTGAGTCCTCGGACTTCTGTCACCGGCTCGTGCTGTTCGGCCGCGAACACTGCACCGCTCGCAAGCCCCAGTGTGAGGGTTGCCCGCTTGGCGCGGTCTGCCCGTCGTTCCCCATCACGAAATAAAATATTCGATCGAAACCACGCTTTCGATCGAGATAAGAGAAAACCCGCCGCAGGCAACAGCCCACGGCGGGTTTTTTTGATTTACTTGGTGTCCCAGCCGCTTTCCTCCGTCACATCGACCAGACAGGCCTCGCCATCCAGCGCGCGGCCGACAAACGCCTCGCGGTTACTCTCATAAATCAGGCGCAGACCCTCAAGAGTCAGGTTTGGGTCGACCTCGTCGATCAAGTCGCAGTATTCGGCCATCATGCGACCCATACCGCCTGTCGCGACCACACGCGCGTTGCCGCCAAGCTCGTCCCGGATATCCGAAATGATACCGGACAGCGCGCCGACATAGCCGCGCACCGCGCCCGACTGCATCGACTGCACGGTCGTCTTGCCAATGGCACGCTCCGGACGCTCGATATCCACGCGCGGCAGCTTGGATGCCTTGAGGAACAATGCCTCCATTGCAACCTTGATGCCGGGAAAAATGGCGCCGCCCTGATAAGCGCCGTCCGCGTCGATCGCGTCAAAGGTGGTCGCCGTGCCGATGTCGACGATCACAAGCGGCTTGCCATACTTGCGCACAGCCGATACCGCATTGACCAACCGGTCCGCGCCAACCTCACGCGGGTTCGCGTAGCAGTTTTCAATGCCGATATCCACATCGCGTCCTGCAATGACCGGCTGCACACGCAGATACTTTCGAATCGCGTTGATCAGCGTATACATGACCGGCGGCACGACCGACGCGATGATCACCGCGCGGGTGCGGCTGCGGTCGATGCCGTGGAAGTGGTAATACTGCGAAATCTGCATACCCAACTCGTCCGAGGTGCGCTCGGCATTGGTCGAGATGCGGAACGTTCCGCGCAGATACTCCCCTTCATATAATCCAAACACCATGTTGGTGTTGCCTACGTCAATCGCCAAAAGCATTTCTGTTTCCCCTTACCCTGTGATTTTCTCATGCCGCAGCAGTTCGCCGTCCTCGTCGAGCAACTCAAGCAGACGCGCGCGCCCTTCCTCGATGGTCAGCCGCGCATAGCCCGGCGCGCCGCCACGCGGCAGGCTGATGCTGCCCGGATTGCATACCAGCACGCCATGCTGCCACGCCAGCGACATGCGGTGCGTGTGGCCGAAAAAGGCAAGGCCGCAACCCTCCTCCCGCGCCAGACGGGCAACCATATCGCCCTCGCGGGAATAGACCTGCTCACGATGGCCGTGCGTCAGGAAAATGCGCACACCGCCCGGCGTGACCACCAAATGATCCGGCACGGAACGGTCGAAAAAGTCGTTATTGCCACGCACGCCGCGCACCACCAACTGTGGGAACACACTTTCCAGCTCGCGCGCGTCATCCGCATGGTCACCCAGATGCAGCACCATATCGGGCGCTTCGCGTTCCACAGCGCAGGCCATACTGACGTTATAGCCGTGTGAATCGGCAAAAATCAGGATTTTCACATCTTCGTCCCCCTTCCGGTGACACAGCAGTATTTTACAACGCGAACGCGCGCTTGTAAACCCTTCTCCTTCACATTTTTCCTTGGCCGCGCATATACTGGCAACAAACGATGTATGGAAAGGGATGGGAACAATGCCCAATCAGAACGATATCCTGCGCCGCATTGCCGCACAGGCCGGCTCCGCCGACGCACTCGAACAACTGCAAGCCGCACTGCGCACCCCCGACGGCCAGAAAGCTGCACGCATCATCTCCGACAAGCACGCCGCCGATCTGGAACGCGCCGCGCAGGCCGCACAACGCGGTGACATGGGCGAGGCCGCCCGGCTGGCCAAACAGCTGATGCAGACGCAGGAAGGCGCAAACCTTGCCGCCCAACTCAAAAAAATCTTCGGCAAATAAAGGAGGACGCAGCTATGGATAACGATATGCTGTCCTCGCTGCTCAGCGACCCGGAGGCGCTGCAAAACGCGGTCAAGACCGTATCCGGCCTGCTGGGCGGCGGGCCGGACGCAGCCGCGCCGCAGGCCAACACCGATTACGACCCCACCGCCGACTGGATGGAGCGCGCGCTGCCTGTGTTCGGCGCGATTGTGCAGAGCGGGCAAAGCGCGGTCAAACAGGAAAAGCGCGCCCTGCTGGGCGCGCTCAAGCCGTTCGTGACCGACGAGGTTGCTGGACAATTCGACCACGCGATGCGTTTGGTCAGCATGGCGCGCATGGCGCGCGCCGCGCTCGGCCAGCTGGGCGGGCTTGCTCACACGGACAACGCGCTGCCTGACGACCATACGCGCGCGCTCTGACCGCAAAGGAGGCTCACCGCTTTGTATAACCGTTATCTGGCTGAATCTTCCGCCGATACCCCACCACAGCCTGAACCGTCCTGCCGCCCGTCCACAGGCGGGCAGGCGGCGGCCGCACTCGGCGGGCTGACCCGTGGGCTGTCCGACCGGCTGCAAAACCTCCGGCTGGACACCAATACCATTATCGCACTGGTCATTGTGTGGTTTTTGCTGTCCGACGACGGCGATGTCGACTGGGAACAGCTGATTTTCATTGGCGTGCTGCTCGTGCTCGGCGTATAATGCTTTACCGCTGCGCAAGTTTAGCCGCAGCGGCATCTGCCAGCCGTGCGTAGTCCGCAAGGCTGAGCCGCTCGCCGCGCACACGCACATCTAATCCAACCGACTCGATGAGCGCGGCGATGCCGTCTTTGCCAAGCCGGTCACCCAACACCGGGCCAAGCGCATTGACCAACGTCTTGCGGCGCATGTTGAACGCCGCACGCACAAGCGAGAAAAACAGCTTTTCGTCCTGCGTCTCAACCGCGGGCTGTGCCAGCGGTGTCAGCCGCAGCACGGCCGAATCTACCTTGGGACGCGGCACAAAGCAATCGGCCGGTACGTCAAACAAAATTTCTGCCGCCGCGCGGTACTGTACATAGATTGAAAACGCCGAATAGGCCGCCGTGCCGGGTGCGGCACAGATGCGCTGCGCGACCTCTTTCTGCACCATGACCGTGATCTGATCAAACGCGCGGCTGTCGAGCAGCGCAGTGATCGCAGGCGTTGTGATGTAGTACGGCAGGTTGGCACATGCCACCACACGGCCATCCCCGAACTTTTCCTTGCACAGCGCGGCAAGGTCAAGCGCAAGTACATCTCCCTGCACAACCTCGAAGTTATCAAACTCCGCAAGTGTCTCGTCCAAAACGGGCAACAAGGCGCGGTCGAGTTCGACCGCCACCACCCGTCCTGCCACGCGGCACAGTTCGGCGGTCAGGCACCCCATGCCGGGGCCGACCTCGACGACGCCTCCCGCCTCAGCCGCGCCACTCATTGCAGCGATACGCTGCGGCACCGAAACGTCGGTCAGGAAATTCTGACCGAGTGACTTGGAAAAGTGGAAGCCGTGCTTTGCCAGCACGGTACGGATTACATCAATATCACAAAGGTTCATTTGTTTCCTCCCCAGATCCGCACGCTAAACATCGCGCCGACCTTTTGCATATACCTGCCCAAAACGTATTGGCAGGAACGGGCTTAGCATTTCCATAGGCTTTCCCCTTATTTACCTGAAAAGTCCGGCGGCAGAATTGCCGCCGGACTTTGTTGTGCTTGTTTCGCCGGGCTTGTCCCTCCGCAGGCACCCGGATTCGCTTTATTCCTCGCCTTCGATCAGGCCATAGCCTCCCGCTGCACGCTTGTACACGACCGCGTGGATATTGTCCGCGTCCGCGTTGCGGAAGAAATAGAACTGATGGTCAAGCAGGTTCATCTGCAAAATGGCCTCGTCCACACTCATGGGCTTGACCTCAAAGCGCTTACGGCGCACGATGTCGAAGTCTTCCTCAGCCAGCGCAGCCTGCTGCTCGGCCATCTTGTCGAACGCACCCTCGCGCAGGCGCTTCTCCAAGCGGGTCTTATGCTTGCGGATCTGGCGCTCGATGCTGCTGATGGCACCGTCCACAGAGGCGAACATGTCGGTCGTCGTCTCCTCCGCACGCACGACCAGCCCGGTCTGGCGCACCGTAATTTCCACGGTCTGTTTGCCGCGCAGCTCGCTGAAGGTCAGCGTGGTGTCCGAATCCTGATGGAAATAGCGATCCAGTTTCTCGACCTTACGCAGCGCGTACTGCCGCAGATCGTCGTCAATTTTCATCTTTCTCTCGACGATGGTAAACTTCATAACATCATCTCCTAACGGGTACAAGGCCCAAGATACTTTGGTGCCGCAGGCTGCTCATACAGCAGCGGCACAGTGGGATTTGCTATCTTCAGTATACCACGTCTTCGGTGAAAATGTCCAATCTATTTTGCAGAAATTCACAAATTGTTTAGCATCTTGCCAACAGGTTTTCAAACCGCCCTTGCGCCATCCGACAAGACGGCTGGCACGCAGATCGCGCAGCGTTGTCTCAGATCTCGCCTTCGGCGTGGCGCGTGACATGGCAAGACACGTTGACCACGCACGGCAGGCCCGCGATATGCGTACCAAATGGCTCGATCGCGCAGGAAAGCGCGGTCACTGTGCCGCCCAGCCCCTGCGGGCCGACCCCCGAAGCGTTAACCTTATCCAAAATCGCCTGTTCCATCTCCGCGTAAAGCGGATCTGCATGATGCGCCCCCACCGGACGCAGCAGCGCGCGCTTGGCAAGGAAAGCCGCCTTATCGCTGGTACCGCCCAGCCCCACGCCGATAACAATTGGCGGGCAGGGGTTGGAACCGGCGTTGATGCACACATCCGCAATAAAATCAACGATCTGCTCCTTTGTCGCGGCCGGCGTGAACATCTTCATCGCGCTCATGTTTTCCGAGCCGAAGCCCTTGGGCGCGACTGTGATGCGCACCTTATCCCCCGGTACGACCGAGGTGTAAAGCACGCAGGGCGTGTTGTCGTTCGTGTTCTCACGGCGCAACGGGTCGCCCACGACCGACAGGCGCAGGTAGCCGTCGATATAGCCGCGGCGCACGCCCTCGGTCACCGCATCCTCAAACGCGCCACCCGTCAGGTGCACATCCTGCCCAACCTCGGCAAACACAATCGCCATGCCGGTGTCCTGACAAACCGGCACATCGTTTTCGCGCGCAAGATCACAGTTGGCAATCATCTCGCCAAAAATCTCTTTCCCCAGCGGCGACTGCTCTGCCTTTTGGCCGTCGACAAATGCTTGCCGCAGATCAGCGGGCAGGTAATAGTTTGCGTCAATGCAAAGCTGACGCACCAGTTTGGTTACTTCCGCAACGTCGATCGTTCTCATTTCGTCCTCCTGTATTCCAGTGCGCCGTTTACCCAAACGGCCTGCACCTGTGATGCAAAATCCAGCGGGTCGCCACCCCAAAGCACGCAGTCGGCATCCATCCCTTCGCGCAGTATGCCAATACGATGCGCCGCACCCGCAATTTGCGCCGGCACAGAGGTAACGGCACGCAGCGCGTCGGTTTTGTCCATGCCTGCGCGCACAGCCAGCATGAGTGCCATCGGCAGCAGCCGCAGTGGGATTTCCGGATGGTCGACTGTAATGGCTGTCGGAATGCCAGCGCGGGCAAGGATGCCCGGCGCTTCGTCGGTCAGGTTTCGGATCTCCGGCTTGGAGCGGTCGGTCATATACGGCCCACTCACGACCGGCACACCCTCTGCGGCCAGCAGATCCGCCACCAGATGCGCCTCCGTGCCGTGGATAATCACCGGCTTGATGCCAAACTCCTTCGCAATGCGCAGCGCGGTAAAGATATCGTCCGCACGGTGTGCATGGAAATGCGCCTCGATTTTACCCCAGAGCAGCGGCAGCAGTGCTTCCAGCTTGATATCGTAGTCCGGTCCGTCATCCTCAGGGTCACTCTCAGCGCGCTCACGCCGCGCCAGATACTCTTTGGCCTTATAAAGCTGCTCCCGGATGAGGGCGGCGGTTGCCATACGCGTGACCGGGGCCTCGTCCTTGTCATGGTAAACCGACTTGGGATTTTCGCCCAACGCAAACTTGATCGCCAGCGGCGCCTTGACCACCATATCATCCACGCGACGCCCTGCGGTCTTGATGAGCGCGATCTGTCCGCCGACCGGGTTGGCACTGCCCGGGCTGACCGCAACCGCAGTCACGCCTGCCTCAAGCGCTTCGCGAAAGCCTCGATCCATCGGGTTGATCCCATCAAGCGCGCGCAGGTGCGGTGTGACCGGATCGGTGTCCTCGTTGCCATCCGCTCCCTCGAAACCCAGCCCGTCCTCATACAGGCCGAGGTGGGAATGCACGTCGATCAGGCCGGGCGTCAGTACACCGCCTGCACCGTCAAATGTCTGCGCGCAGTCCGGCGGCGCGTCATGTCCCAGCGCGGCAATTTTGCCGCCTTCGAGCAGCACCCAGCCGGAAAAACGCGTATCTGCTTCATCCATCGTCCAGACGGATACATTTTGTATCAGTTGTTGATCCATGCAAAACCTCTTAAAGAAATCTGTTGACAGGGTTGGTAAATTATGGTATATTAAACATGGCAGCAGGAACGCTGCCATGCACCGTTCATATCTTTATCCCCACAATCCTATTTTTTGCGCCCCTTCCCATCGGAAAGGGCGCGTTTTTTATGCTGATGCGCAAAAAACGTCGAAACCGGAGGGATAAAAACAAAACCGAGGTCACCCTCGGTTTTTGTGTTTATCTACGGCGGCGCGAGCCGTTCTTACGGTCGGTCGCATGACGGACATCGGCCTGACGGCTCTCGCTGTCCGACATGAACGCCTTCAGCTTATCCTCAAAACTCATCGTTGCGGGATCCTTGGGCGGCTGTGCAGCACGTCCGCGCGGCGCAGATGTACGCTGAAAGCGCGGCTGACGGGGCGCAAAACCGCCCGCGCGTTCCTGCCGCGGCTCCTGCGGCTGCGCTTTCTTGATGGAAAGGTTGATCCGCCCGGCCTGATCGATGCTGATGACCTTAACCTTGACTGTCTGCCCTTCCTGCAAAAAATCCTTAATGTCGCTGACAAAGCTGGATGCTACCTCGGAGATATGCACCATGCCCGACTTGCCCTCCGGCAATGCCACAAACGCACCAAACTTCGTGATGCCCGTTACCTTGCCCTCTACGATCGTACCCACTGCCAAATCCATATAAGCTGTTTTGCCTCCGTTATTCTTTTCCCTTTTACCGGCTCGACGTGTCGACAAAGACACGTTCCCCGGGTTCCGCATAGCTCAGTTCGCTGCGGGCCAGCTCACCGATATCCTCCTCGGAGATACCATCCTGCATCTCCTGCCGCAGCTGCTCGTTAGCCAGTTCATAGGATTCTACCTGCTCCGTCAGGCTGTCGAGTTCTGCGCGTTTATCCGCGATCTGGGACTGCAGCCGGATGATTGTGACCGCCGCATACAGCAAAAATGCCAGCATCGCTATTTTTACCACAACCGGCACTTTTCGCTTGGACACGTTTCTCACCTCATGCTGCTCTGTCCACGTCGAACTGATTCGCACTTTATTTTATACCCTTTCGCCCAAAAATGGAAGAGGGTTTGACAAACTTTTTTACAAAAAATCTGCATTTATCCCTCAGCCCGACCGCTTGTGCAAACCGGCGCAGGGCGCGTGCCGCCCGTCCGGGCAGCCGCAGCGCCCACACCAGCGCACCAAGGATGCTTTCCAGCACCGCCAGAGCCAGCGCGCTGAGCAGTCCGAAATACATGGCTGCCCCGCCTGCCGCCCCGGCCAAAATGAAATACCGATTCTGTCCGGGTGCGAACAGCAGGTTGAACTCAAACAGCGCCCCCAGCAGCACGAGCCAAAACAACGCGTCGCATACCGCCGTTGCCACGCGGCCAAACGCAAACTGCCGCCGAAATGCGCGTAGCACATCATAAAACAGCCCTATCCCCGCGCCTAACAGCACGCTTTGCAGCACCAAATGCAGCTGCTCCGCGTTGGAAAACGCCAGCATACCCGATCACCTACCGAACAGCCGCCCGAGCAGGCTGCCGCGCGGCTGCACGCTGTCGTCGTACTCCAGCAGACTGACTTCGCCCTGCACCAGCAGTTCGCCCGCCTCCAGCTGTAACCGCTCAATATGCAGCCCCTGCCCGCGCACCAGCAACATGCCGCGCACGGTCTCAAGCAGCACCTGCTCTTCGTCAAAGCTCTGCACGTCCACCACGCCGGAGACCGACAGTTTGCCGCGTTCCTCCAAAATGATGTTGTGCGGCATTTCCCTTACGCGTTCCTCGGATGCCATCAGCCATTCCCTCCCTGCATAAAAACATCCCGCTCCCTTCATCCTATGAAGGGGCGGGACATGGTATGCCGGGTTTTACGGCAGTTCGCGGTACATCGCCGCAGCGTCCGCCTTGAGCGCATGTTCTGCGATCGCCAGCACCTCGACCTTCATCGTGCGCTGGCCGAACGCGATTTCGATCACGTCTCCCATCTTGACCTGATAGGAGGCCTTGGCGGGCTTGCCGTTTACCGTGATACGCGCCGCATCACATGCGTCGTTTGCCACCGTGCGCCGTTTGATCAGGCGCGACACCTTGAGGTATTTGTCCAGTCTCACGTTATTTTCCGTCCACCTTATCCTTGAGTGTTTTGCTGGGTTTGAACACCGGCACAACCGCCTGTGCGATCTCAATCGTTTCGCCTGTGCGCGGATCATGCCCGGCGCGCGCGGCGCGCACACGGGTCTCAAACGAGCCAAACCCGCTCAGCTGCACTTTCTCGCCGGCTATGAGCGCATCGCTGATGGCAGCCAGCACTACGTCGATCGTCTTTTCCGTATCCTTTTTGGAAAGGCCGGTCTGTTCCGCAGCCAGCGTAACCAATTCGTTTTTCTTCATGCGATCCCCCGTTACGCTTTACCCTTTGCCTGCTCCCAGAGCGCGTCCAATTCGTTCAGAGACAGGTCGGACAGCGTTTTGCCCGTGTCCCGCGCCTGCCGTTCCATCGACGCAAATCGGCTGATGAATTTATTGCAGGTCTTTTCCAACGCGCGCTCAGGATCTACTTTCAGATGCCGCGCGACGTTTACCACCGCGAACAGCAGGTCGCCCAGTTCCTCCTCGGTATCGCCGTCGCCGTCCATTGCCCGACGTAATTCATCCATCTCTTCGTGCACCTTGTCAAATGCACCCTGCACGTTTTCCCAATCAAAGCCGACCTTAGCCGCCTTCTTTTGCAGCTTTTCCGCACGGATCAAGCCGGGCAGGCTGCGCGCAACGCTATCCAGCGCCGAGGTATCGGTCTCCTGATGCTTTTCCACTCGCTTGAGTGCATCCCAGTTCTGCAAAATCTCCTCGGACGAGCCAACCTCGACCGATCCGAAAATGTGCGGATGCCGGAAGATCAGCTTTTTGCACACGCCGTCGGCTACGTCGCCAATGTCGAATACGCCTTTTTCCTTTTCCATCTGGGTGTGGAATACGACCTGCAACAGTACATCGCCCAGCTCTTCCTTCAGGTGGTCGGCATCCTGCTCGTCGATCGCTTCACAGACCTCATACGTCTCCTCGATGAAGTTGCGGCGGATCGAGGCATGATCCTGCTCACGATCCCACATGCAGCCGTCCGGCGCGCGCAAGATTTCCATAATCCGCAGCAGGTCGTCGAAATCATATTTTTCTTTCTGTTCAAAATCAACCATTATTGGCACTTCCTGATTATTTTAAGTGTAAGATATCTGCGATTTTTTCGCCCTTTGGCAAAAGCAGCACGTCCTCACGTTCAATCGCACGCAGCATGAGCAACAGCGCGAGATACGCCGCGCCTGCCGCCGCAATCGCGATGAGCGTCACCAGCTTGTCGATCATCACGCCGGGGGCTACGCCCGTCAGACGCAACAACAAAGTATGCACAAGGTATGTCACCGCGCCCATGCCCACCGTCGCGGCAAGTGGCCGACCGACCGTTTTGCCGATGGGCGGCAATGCGTGCGACAGACGCCCAATATGGAACAGGTTCAGCATGGCAATCAGCCAATAGCACACTGCCGTGCTGATGGGTGCGCCCAAAATGCTGAACGCCGGGTTGCCAATCAGGTAATAGTCACCCAGCATCTTGACCACCCCGCCGAGGAACATTGAAATCAGCGGCAGGTCGATGCGGCCAAACGCCTGCAAGGTCGCATTCGTCACCGCGACGAGCGCCACCGCCGGCACCGCCACGCCCAGCATCGCCATCAGCGGGCCACCCTGCACAGATACACCGACCGAGTAAAAAATTCGCAAAATCGGGCCGGACAGCAGCAGGAAACCCACACCCGCCGGCAATGTGATAATCATGGTCAGCCGCAGCGCGGTGGACAAGGTTTTGGATACTTTCGTGAAATTCTGCGACGCGCGTGCGCTCGCAATGGTCGGCAGGACGCTGACGGCCAGCGCCGTAATCAGCGTCTGCGGCAGATTGAAAAAGTTGACCGTACCGGTATAGATGCCGTAAGCGGTCGTGGCCGCCTCGGCCGTCATCCCGACAGCTGGGCTTTGCAACCGTGCAGCAATGAGCGCCACGTCGATCAGATCGGTCACGCTCATCACCGCCGAGCTGATCGTGATGGGGATAGACAGGCTGAGCAGCGTTTTGGCCAACTCACGCGTCGGCCGCACCGCGTCGCTCAGGATGTGTACCCGCTCGGCACGGCGGCGGCTCAGACCCGCCTGTAGCAGCATATAGGCCGCAGCCACGACTTCACCCAGCGTCACGCCCAACACAGCCAGCGCCGCGACGACCGGGTCGTCCATACCCTGCTGCTTGGCGTAAAACGCAAGGCCAAGGCCGACGACAAGCTTGCCCGCCGCTTCGATGACCTGCGAGACCGCGGTCGGCACCATGTTCGACCGCCCCTGATAATATCCGCGGAACACGGACAGGATGGCAACCATCAGCACGCTCGGCGCGATTGCCATCACTGCCAGCCGCGCGTCGGGGTTTTTGATCCAGCCTGCAAAGGTTTCCGCACCGAAGAACAGCACTGCGGTTGCCAGCACACCGACCGGCACAAAAATGCCCGCTGCCACACGCACGATACGGTGTACCTCGCGCTCGCGCCCACAGGCGGTCGCCTCGGCAACCATTTTGGACAACGCCGCCGGCAAGCCGACTGTCGAAACCACGAGCATCGCCGTATAAATACGGTAGGCCGCACTGAACAGGCCAAACGCAGGCGATTCCTCCCCGCCAATCAGGTTTTGCAGCGGGATCTGGAAGAACGCGCCGATAACCTTGACGATTAGGCTCGCGGCCATCAGGATGACCGCGCCCTGTATAAAATTCTGCTTTTTTCGCTGCAAACGCTACACGCCCTTTGTCCTTTGTTACTTCACCGTATGGCAGGGCGCGCGGAAATATGCGCTCACAGCGCGCCGCCGCAGCCCGGACAGAATGCGTCCTCCCGGCCACAGGCCTTGCCACAATGTGGGCAGACCACGATGGATTTCATACCGGCAAGCGACTGGCGCAGCGCGGCGATTTTTTCCTGCTTGGCATCCACCGCCGCCAGCTTCTGATCCATTTCTTCGTTGGAGACATCCTCGCCGCGATGCACCGCATACACCATGCGGCCCATTTCCTTGAACAGCATATCGCACTCAGTATTCAGGTCGAAAATCTGCAAATTGATCTTGGTTGTACCGGCAAGCTCGGTCGCCTTTTTACGCGCAGCATCTGCCGCACAGCTGGCTACATCGCTGGTCTTTTCCGCCAGATCCTTTACCTTATCCAGAAACGACTGTACCTTCGCATCCATCGTCATCTCTCCTTCCGAGCGGCCAAAGCCGCTATATCTGATATATTATACTGCATACCCTGCTAAAAAGCAAGGTTTTCGACATTTTCAGCCAACGAACTCGTGCAGCACCGACTCTTCCGGCATGAAATCCGCATAATCGATCGGCGCGACCTGACCCAGCACCCCGCTGAGCGGCGCAAGGTCGGCTGCGGCCAGCTCTTCACTGTAACACCGCAGCTGCGGCGTCAGGTGCTGCATCAGGATGCACAACTCATACGGCAGAAAAGTATCGACTGTCAGGTTAGCCTGCCCGCGATAGGGCGCGATATACAACCGCTCCCCCCGGCGCACGGAATTCCACTGGCGCAAGGTATCCGCCACGGGCGAATTGCGGAACAGACTGTCCCGCATGGCACGGCGCAGGAAGCGCAGCATATACGGCTCCAGACGCGGCCCTTCTTCCGGCACAACCGCGCTGGACACCGACAGGTAAATACCGGTCGCTGTGTGCGCCAAATCTCCCATAATGACCGGGTTAAAAGAATGGATGCCCTCGATCAGCACGACTTCATCCGGATCAAGGCGCAGGGTGCGCCCACCGGTCACAGACGAGCGCGTGGCAAAATCAAAACGCGGCAGTTCGATCTCCTCGCCCGCCGCCAGCTGGGACAGGTGCTGGCTCAAAAGCGGCAGGTTCATGCAGTCCGGACTTTCCAGATCGGGCACGCCGTTTTCCGGATCGGGCGGGATATCGTAGGTGCCGACCGTGCGATAATAATCGTCCATCGAGATCATCTCGGCGTGGATGCCGTGCGCTTCGAGCGCGCGCGCAATGCGATCGTTGGTGGTCGTCTTACCGGATGACGACGGCCCGTTGATCAACACGATCGGCTTTTGCACACTGCTCTGCGCGATCTGTTCGGCTGCATAAAGCACCTGATCGTGGTACTGCTGCTCACACTCACGGATGAACTCCATCGCGTCGTATCGCGCACGGTGGTTGATATATTTGAGCGTATATTCCGCCATCGCCCCTGCCTCCTTTACCGTTTGGGGAACAACAGTTTGCGTTTGCCCGTCGCCAACCGGTCAGCGGCGCGGATGTACTCGAGCGGATACTTCGGGTTGTTCACCCGCTCGATCCAGCCGGTATCCCGATCGACGCGTTTGGACACGCCGCCCGCGCCAAGCGACAGGATCGTCTGCAATTCCTCCATCATGGTCACGTTATAAAAACATTCGGTATCCGGCTTGCACCAGCCAACGTTTTCAAAGCCGCCGGCGGTAAACTTCTGCCGGTATAGATAGTATGGCCCATAACCCGCCGCGTGCAGCGCATCCGATGCGCCATCCAGCATCGCCGAGACCGCCGCGCGCTGCGCCGCGGCAGCCGCCTTATCGGTCAAATCGGCGCCACGCTTGATCGCCAGCGTGTGCACGGTGATATTCTCGGGCGCAAGGCCAATCAGCGTATCCACGGTGCGGGCGAAGCTCTCCGGCGTGTCGCCGGTCAGTCCGGCGATCAAATCCATGTTGACCGCGTCAAAACCGGCCTGCCGCGCTTCATCATAGGCGCGCAGCACATCCTGCGCGCTGTGACGCCGCCCGATGGCGGCAAGCACCGCGTCGTCCATCGACTGCGGGTTGATACTCACACGGCCGACCCCCGCCCGCCGCAGTGCAGCGAGCTTTCCGGGCGTGATGGTATCCGGCCGTCCCGCTTCCACAGTATATTCACGAAGTTTAGAAAAATCAAAGTGTTCCGCGAGCGTTTGCAGCAAACGGGTGAGCTGGACTTCGTCCAGCGTCGTCGGGGTGCCGCCGCCAATATACACGCTCTGCACGCGCTTGCCCGCCTCACGCACGAGCACAGCGGTTTCCTCGATCTCTCGGCACAGTGTATCGAGGTACGGCTCAATCAGGTGGCCGGACTGCGCGGTTGTAGACGACACAAACGAACAGTAATAGCACCGTGACGGACAGAATGGGATACCGACGTAAAGCGAAATATCATCCACGCCGATCTCCTTGTCCAGCTCCATTGCAGTCGCCGCCGCGCGAATGGTCAGTGCGGTGCGTTCGGGCGAGACATGGAAATGCTCCCGCAGATACTGGGCAGCTTCGCCGCGCGTCATGCCGCGTTCGATCAGGCCACGCGCGAGTTTTGCCGGGCGCACGCCGGTCAGGCTGCCCCAGACCGGCGGTTGCGGCAGCGCAGGCACAACCGCCTCGTACACGGTCGTTTTGACCAACTCCGTGACCGTTCGCTTATAGTCGAGCGGCGCCAGCCCCGCAACCGGCGCTGCGAGCGTCCGCTCGCGTACTGTGCCATCCAGACAGACGATAGCCGTCGCCTGCGCCTGTCCGTCCGCTTCGGATAGGATGCTGCGGCACCAGTCGTCCGCGCAGGAACCATCCACCGCATCCGCCCGCGCGAGCGTCACAGTCGGCAGCAGGTGGAACAGCATTTCCTCGACCGCATGCTTCAGCGCATGCCCCTCGAGCGTGTAGATCATCGTTTGCCGACCGCCTGCAACATATATGGGTTGGCTACACGCTCCTCAGAAAGCGTCGAGATGCCCTCATGGCCGGGCAGCACCTTGTAGTCGCCCTCAAGGTCGTGCAGACGCTTCAAAGAGCGCAGCATGACGCTAAAATCACCGCCCTCGAGGTCGCAGCGGCCGCACTCATGACGGAACAGCGTATCGCCCGTGAACAGGCAATCCTCAATCTGGATGACCGACGAGCCGGGCGTATGGCCGGGTGTGTTCATATAGGTCGCGGTCAGGCCGCCGAACGTGATCTGCGTACCCTCGGTCGCGAGGATATCAGGCGTATCCTGCACATAGCTACGTGCCAGCGCGCGGAACTGCCCCATGTTCTCCCGCTTGAGCAGCCAGGTATCCGCCTCGGGCACAACGTACTGCGCGCCCGTCTTTTCCAGTACCTCATGCGCAGCGAGGATGTGGTCAAAGTGCGCATGCGTCAGCAACACATACTTGACTGTCAGCTTTTCCTCATCCACGGCGTGCAAGATAGAAGGCGCACTATCGCCCGGGTCAATCACCACGGCCTCACGGCTCTGTTCGTCAAACACGATATAGCAGTTGGTGGCAACCATACCGACGCAAAGCTGCAATACTTTCATAGGTTTTTCTCCTTTCCATCACCGCATCTGGGCGGTGTCCATCCAAAGCGTAACCGGCCCGTCGTTGAGCAGGTCGACCTTCATATCAGCGCCGAACTCGCCGGTCTCGACCGGCAGGCCGCTTTCACGGCAGCGCGCAATAAATTTTTCGTACAACGGAATGGCGGTCTCCGGCCGTGCCGCCGCGGTAAAGCTCGGGCGGTTGCCCTTTTTGCAGTCGCCGTACAACGTAAACTGCGAAACGACGAGAATGCCGCCCCCCACATCAGCCAGCGACCGGTTCATCTTGTCGTTTTCGTCGGTAAACACCCGCAGTTTGACCGTCTTATCGGCCAGATAGACCGCGTCATCCTCGGTGTCCCCATCTGTGATACCGAGCAGGACAAGAAAGCCCTGCCCGATCTGTCCGTGCACCGCGCCGTCGATTGTAACCGACGCGCGCGACACACGCTGGATCAATGCCCGCATAGTTTTCCCCATTTCTGGCGCAGATGCGCGCTCTAAAGTTCATTTTCCGTCTTCCGCCGGCTTTTCAAATACCAGATCGGCGGTTTTGATGTCCATGCCGAACACCGTTTTGATCAGCGGAACCCAACCGACATACCGCCAACCGTCCGCCGCATGCTCGTCAATAATGCGACGGTGCCTCGCGCTGCTGTTGGAATGACCAAACTTGACCGGAACATACTTGTACTCCATCATAGCCATGCCCTCCTTATTGAGAAAAGGGGCTGCGACAGCACGCAGCCCCTTGCGCTCTTTCATTTTAGCACAGCTTCGAACCGGCTTCAATCTTATCATCGAGCATGAGCAGATTGAGTTTGCCGTCCTTCTCGGCCGACAACAGCATGCCGCACGACTCCTGCCCCATCATCTTGCGCGGTGGCAGGTTTGTGACGGCAACGACCGTCTTGCCGACAAGCTCCTCCGCCTTGTAGTACTTGGCGATGCCGGACAAAATCTGGCGCGGCGTGCCCGAACCGTCGTCCAGCTGGAATTTCAAAAGCTTCTCGCTCTTCTTGACGTTCTCACAGGCAAGCACCTTACAAACGGTCATATCAACCTTACAGAAATCGTCAAACGGGATATCCGGCAGGAAGGTGACAGCCGGCTTCTCCGGCTCCATCTGCGCCTTCTTTTCTTCCTCGATCTCGGCCAGCTTTTTCGGGATGTCGATGCGCTCAAACAGGATGGACGCCTCGCCCACCGGCGCGCCTGCGGTCATGCCGCCGAACGCGGCAAGGCTCTCCACACCCTTGTCCTCGGTGCCCAGCTGTGCGAAAATCTTACCCGCAGTGTCGGGCAGGTAGGGGCGCAGCATGGTTGCCGCAAAGCGCATGGACTCGAGCAGGTTGTACAGCACGGTACCCAGACGGCCCTTCTTGGCCTCATCCTTTGCCAGCGCCCACGGCATGGTCTCGTCGATATACTTGTTCGAGCGGCGCAGCAGCGTAAACACTTCGTCGATCGCGTCCGCAACGTGCAGGTCGGCCATGCGCTTTTCAACCGCCGCAGGCAAGCCGAGCGCGACTGCCTTGAGTTCATCGTCGACCGGTTCAGCATCCGCCGGGGCGGGCACGATTCCGCCGAAATACTTCTTGGTCATGGCGATCGTGCGGTTGACCAGATTGCCCAGCACGTTTGCCAGTTCGGAGTTGATACGCTCGCAGATCAGCTCGTAAGAGATCACGCCGTCGTTGCCAAACGGCATCTCGTGCAGCACATAATAGCGCACCGCGTCCACGCCAAACAGGCGCACAAGGTCGTCCGCGTAAATCACATTGCCGAGCGACTTGGACATCTTACCCTCGCCCACGAGCAGCCACGGATGACCGAATACCTGCTTCGGCAGCGGCTCACCGAGCGCCATCAGGAAAATCGGCCAGTAGATCGTGTGGAAACGGATGATATCCTTGCCGATCAGGTGCACATCGGCAGGCCAGAACTTCTTATAATGCTCGTCGTGATTGCCGTCCGGGTCATAGCCACAGAAGGTGATATAGTTGGTCAGTGCGTCCAGCCAGACGTAGACGACGTGGCCAGGATCAAAGTCAACCGGGATGCCCCACGAGAACGAGGTGCGCGACACGCATAAGTCTTGCAGGCCCGGTTTCAGGAAGTTGTTGACCATCTCGTTTTTGCGGCTCTCCGGCTGAATAAACTCCGGATGCTCCTCGATGTGCTTCATCAGACGGTCAGCATACTTGCTCATGCGGAAGAAGTAGGCTTCCTCCTCCGCATCGACTACCGGGCGGCCGCAGTCCGGGCAGCAGCCATCCTTGAGCTGGCTCTCGGTCCAGAAGGACTCGCAGGGCTTGCAGTACTTGCCCTTGTAGCTGCCCTTATAGATATCACCCTGATCGTACAGCTTCTTGAAGATCTTCTGCACTTTCTTCTCGTGCATCGGGTCGGTCGTGCGGACGAACTTGTCGTAAGTGGTATTCATCAAATCCCAGATATCCTTGACCTGCGCCGCCACGTTATCGACATGCTGCTGCGGGGTGATGCCCGCGGCCTCGGCCTTTTCCTGAATCTTCTGGCCATGCTCGTCGGTTCCGGTCTGGAAGTAAACGTCGTAGCCGGTCAAACGCTTATAGCGCGCAATCGCGTCGGCCAGCACAATCTCATAGGTATTGCCGATGTGCGGCTTTGCCGAAGTGTAGGCAATCGCCGTTGAAATATAATAGGGTTTCTTGTCCATGTGATCTTTCTCCTTTATCCATTGGTTTGCGAAATTACGCTTGTTTTCATACACGCTGAGCCCCAGAAATGAAAAAAGCCCTCCTCCCCGAATGAACATCATCCAAGGACGAGAGCGAACCGCTTCCGTGTTACCACCTTGCTTTACGCGCCCCTCGCGGCGGCGCGCCTTAGCGGGTACTGCCATACCCCGATCCGATAACGGGAATCCCCCGCCGCAGCCTATGGCGGCTCTGCCGCCGGTCGGTGCGGTGCTCCGAGGCCATTTTCCACCGCGCCCTCCGCATCCCGCTCGCACCATCCGGGACTCGCTTTGCCGTACCTCGCCGCGTACTTTCCTCTTCATCGCCTGTGCCAATATAACGGTTTCATTATAGCATTGCGCCCCAGTGCTGTCAAGTGCGCGGAACGGCGGGAAATCCCGCCGTTCCGATGCAAATTAACCTGTTCCGTCGTCCTGCCCCGGCCAAGAATCCACCGGCGGCATCCCCTGCGGCTGCACGGGCGGCATGCACAGGAATTCATGCATGCCAAAGAACGATGTCATCTGATAGGTGTTAGTAAACGCGCCGAGCAAAACCAGCAGGCAGAGCGCCGCGATGCAACACAACGCGAAAATCGCAATACCCGTGCCGCCCTGTACCACAAACAGGCCGGCCATCCCCAAGCCGACGCACAGATAAGCCACGCCAATGGTCAGGATCATCCAGCCAAGGAAGCTAAGCACGAATACAAACAGCTTGCCAAACTGCCCCTTGAACGCGGCCGACGCCTCGCGCGTTGCATCCCAGACGCTGCGCGTCTCATCGTCGTATAGCAGCGCCCAGCCAGCCTGATAAGTCATCACCTTAAGCTGCACCGGAATCATTGCAAGCATGAACAGGATGTAAAGGATTGTCAGCGGCACATTCATCGCGTTCGGGTCGCCGCTGATAGCCGCATTCACCGTCATCGCAATCGACAGCACCGTATATACGACCGCCGGGCCGACCATCCAAAGGAAGGAACGGAACCACAGGCAAAACACCATTTTAATACCCGTCCAAGCCGAACGCAGCGAAGTGAACGGCGTCAGCAGCGTGCCTACATGCGGCTCCTCGCCGCGCTGCATAGCAACATAAAACCGCATCATACCGAAAGTCAGCGGACCGCTGACAAGCAACATGATGCACAAGATGATCCACATCGAGTTGAGCCCCTGCGCCAACGCCATCGTCAGCACATAATCATCCGTATTGCCCGCCATCACCAGTGCAATGACGCGGCCAAACAGCACGGCATACATCAGCAGCACCAGCAGCACAAACGGCAGCATGTAAAGGAACTGGATGCCGACGCACCGCCCCCAATTTTCCAACACGCGCCTCTTACAAATCCGCTTGATTTCCCGGCGCGCCTGCGCGGTAAATTCCGGCTTCATGTCCCGTCCTCCCTTTTATTACGTGTTTTCTGCGGGCTGTTCACTCTCTCCCGCCGTATCGCTATCCGTTTCCTCCGTTTCCGACTCGGCAGGCGTTTCCGGCGTCACAGGCGTCGGCTGGATTGTGCCCACATACACGACCTTATCCCGCTTGACATAATTGGAGCTGTTTGCCAATTCCTCGGTCGTTTCGCCGTTTTCGGTAATAATCTTGTAAGTGCGCGTAGAATAGCCGGTAATCGGCGTGGTCTCCACGCGGCTCTCGCCGACCTTCATCGAATTATCCTTTTTCTCCACCGTCTCCGGCGTATAGGTTGCCAAAACATCTGTGCGCGTTTTAACCGTTTTATCCGTCGTCTTGGTGCCGATGATCGTCATAATCATCTGCCCATTTGTCTGCTCGGCGACGATCTTGATCGGATAGTCGGTGTCGTTTTTGAAACGGAAATCCAGATTGCCATAGTCCACAGTCGCGTCCTCGCCAAGCGGGGTGTAGGCCACGGTGAACGAATGGTTATGCCGTTCAGTGACCTCCAGATCGGCACGCAACACGGCCATATACAGCGTCGAGGACGGCTGGCACACGCCGCCGCCAAACTCGTCGACGACCTGCCCGTTGACATACGCACCCGCGGGCTTGTAGCCACGCGCCTCGGTTCGCTCGCCGACAACGCCGTTATAGGAAAACTCGTCGCCCGGATTGAGAATCGTACCGTTAATGGACGCAGCCGCCAGTCGCACGTTATTGGTACGCGGCACATTGCTCTCGTCCAGATTGGTCGAAGCCTGCGCGAGCGTATCGCGGAACAGCACTTCCTTGAGGTCTTCGGCCGTCACCTTGGCAGGCGTGACCGTTGCGGGGATGGTGTAACTCTCCGCCGAGCCGTCGCCAATGATGCTGCGCGCCTCTTCTACGTCAAATTGCACGCCGGGTTTTTCCGAAATGATGGTCTTGCCGTCGGTCTTGTCGACCGTCGCGCTCGTCCCCTCGCCGATCGCCTCGGCAGCGATCTTGTCAATGTCAATGGCGGGGGGATCACTCAGCTCGGTCGAAACCTCATATGGCTCGAAATCCATCAGCCGGATTTTTTCATCCAACAGTTCACGCACAGCCTTGGTGTCAAAATTGACGCCCGGCTTGCCCGCGTGAATCGTAATGGAGTCCGTCCCGACCTCCCATGTCGGCTCGACCGGCTCGGTCAGCGCCTGAGAGACAATCTCCTCGAGCGCCTTTTCCAAACCATCCTTGTCGACCTGTGCGGCGATTTGCGCTTCATTCTTGCCAATCAAAGCCTTTGCCACATCCCACATGCGCGCCAACGGATTGCCCGTGCGACCGACCGCAAAGGCATTTGCCGCCGATTGTGCGCCGTCCACGCTCTCCAACACATCGCGCACCGGGATATCATAGGTAGTTTGATAAATCGTCAGTGCGACCTTGGCATCCTCATACAGCGCACCGCTGCGCTCCATGATACGGTCTGCCGCGGCCTGCTCGCTCATACCGCCGACCGGAATCGTACCCACCGTCACGCCCGGAAAAATCGACGGATAGGCATAGGTAAACACACACAGCGCAGCCAACAACAGGCCCAACATGATCAATAGGATCTTGGCCGCCAGCGGCATCCGCCTCGGCTTTCCGGCCGTCTTGGCAGCCGCCGATTTGTCGGGGCGTCCCACCACGTGCGTTCCTCCTTTTTGTTCTTTTGTGCGCATACCCAAACTGATCTTCTCCTTTTCCGCTATTGATGATATATGCAACACTGCCGGTTCTCATACAGGGCAGAAAAATGCCAGACAACAAAAAGCGGCGTTCCAACATATCCTTCGACAGGGTTCGCCACTTTCATTATATCCCGCAACAGCATATCGCGCAACAACAATTCGGTAACAGTCACACCTCGCACATCTATCCGTCTTTTTTATAAAAAAGCTGCCAAAACGAACGTTTTGGCAGCTTAACAAGGGATATACCCTATCCCCTGTTCACAAAATCAGTTTACACGTTAAAGCGGAACAGCACGACATCGCCGTCCTGCATGACATACTCCTTGCCCTCCGAACGGACAAGCCCCTTTTCCCGCGCGGCGGCCAGAGAGCCGAGCTCGATCAGATCCTTGTACTGGATGACCTCGGCGCGGATGAAACCGCGTTCAAAGTCGGTATGGATTTTGCCCGCCGCCTGCGGCGCCTTGGTACCCTTGGCGATCGTCCATGCGCGCACCTCCTGCTCGCCGGCGGTCAGGTAACTCATCAGGCCGAGCAAATCGTAGCATACGCGGATAAGACGGTCAAGGCCGGACTCATGCAGGCCGAGCTCGGACAGGAACATCTCCTTTTCCTCTGCGTCCATACCCGCGATGTCCTCTTCCAGCTTAGCGCAAATCGGCAGCACCATTGCGCCCTCGGCGTCCGCGATCTTCTGCACGGCGGCAAGGCGCTCATTCTCGGCCTTGTCACCCGTGAAGCCGACCTCGTCCATATTGGCGGCGTAAATCACCTTTTTGGCCGAAAGCAGGTCGCTCTCGCCAATCACACGCTGCACGTCCTCATCGTCGGCAAAGCCGTCGAACGTGCGGGCAGTCTTCCCTTCTTCCAAATGCGCCTTGAGTTTTTCGAGGATATCCACGTCCGCAAGCAGCTTCTTATCCGCCTTAGCGGCCTTGCGCGTACGCTCAAGGCGGCGCTCAAGGTGCTCGATATCCGCAAGGATCAGCTCAAGATTGATCGTTTCAATATCGCGCGCCGGGTCAACCGAGCCTTCGACGTGCACGATATTCTCGTTTTCAAAGCAGCGCACGACATGGACGATCGCATCCACCTCGCGGATGTGGGACAGGAATTTGTTGCCCAATCCCTCGCCCTTGCTTGCACCACGCACCAAACCCGCAATATCCACGAACTCAACCACAGCGGGCGTGGTCTTTTTCGCATGATACAGTTCAGTCAGCGGCTGCAGGCGCTCGTCCGGCACGGCGACCATGCCCACATTGGGGTCGATCGTGCAAAAGGGATAGTTTGCGCTCTCCGCGCCCGCCTGTGTAATCGCGTTAAATAAGGTAGACTTGCCCACATTGGGAAGCCCCACAATACCCAGTTTCATAATCGTTCACGTCTCCTTTATTCTCCCGGTATGTTCCGAATCATTTCCGTATCTTCGCGGGTAGATGCCTCTCCACCCTGCGACAACATGCTCATTATAGCAGATTGCCCCCGTTCCCTCAAGCCTTTTGTCGTCAAGTCTGCCTTTGCGCATGGGTTTTGCCCATCCTGCCGCCTATGCAAACGGTATTTTTTCTTATTTTTACACAAATTCCTTTGTGTTCCCGGCCATTTTATGGCATACTAATAAGGGAAAGCATATTGGAAAGGAGTATATCGCATGGCCAACCATACCGACCGTCAAAAATACCTTCGCCTGCTGGCGTTGCAATATCCCAACGTGCGCGCTGCAAGCAGCGAGATTATCCATTTACAGGCTATCCTCAGCCTGCCCAAGGGAACCGAACACTTTATGAGCGACCTGCACGGCGAGGCGGACGCTTTCGTACATATCCTGAACAACGCCTCTGGCGCGGTGCGCGACAAAGTGGACACCGTACTGCGCGACAGCCTGCCCGCCGACGAGCGCGCCCGGCTCGCCACACTCATTTACTACCCCGAGGAGAAGCTGGAGGAACTGGCCGAGGCCTCGCCCGACCGCGCCGAGTGGTACCGCATCACGATCAGCCGCCTGCTTGAGATTTGCCGTCTGTGCGCCTCCAAGTACACGCGCGCCAAAGTACGCCGCGCGCTGCCGCGCTGGAACGGCGACATCATCAACGAGCTGCTCAACAAGAACAATGACATCTATAACAAGCGTGAATACTTCGACACGGTCATTTCGTCCATCATTGAAACCGACCGCGCAGAAGAGTTCATCATCGCCATGTGCAACCTGATCAAGCGGCTGGTCGTCGATCACCTGCACATTGTCGGCGATATTTTCGACCGTGGCCCGCGCGCGGATATCATTATGGACATGCTGATGGACCACCACTCGGTCGATATCCAGTGGGGCAACCACGATGTGCTGTGGATGGGCGCGGCCACCGGCAGCCGCACCTGCATCGCAACTGTACTGAGTAACTCCATCACCTACAACAACCTCGATGTTATCGAAACCGGCTACGGCATCAGCCTGCGTCCGCTTGCCCTGTTTGCGGACGAAACTTACCGTAACTGCAACATCGAGTGCTTCATGCCACGGCTGCTGGATGCAGAGGAATTGTCGTCGCGCAACGATATCAACCGCATCGGCCGCATGCATAAGGCGATCGCAGTCATCCAGTTCAAGCTCGAAGGGCAGACCATCCGCCGCAACCCCTCGTTCCACATGGACGACCGGCTGCTGCTCGACAAGATCGACTTTGAAAAGGGCACGGTCAAACTGCCGAGCGGCGAATACCCGTTGCGCGACTGCGACTTCCCGACCATCGACCCGGAAGATCCGTACCGTCTGTCCCCCGAAGAACACGAACTGATGGCGCAACTCAAGAACGCCTTCCTACGCAGCGAAAAATTGCAGCGCCATATCAGTTTCCTGTACTCCAAAGGCGGGTTGTACAAGTGCTTCAACGGCAATCTGCTCTACCATGGCTGTATCCCCATGGACGACAAGGGCGAGTTCCTGCAATTCTCTTTCGGCGGCAAGCAGTTGTCCGGTAAAGCGCTGATGGACTGGTGTGAAACAACCGCCCGTGCGGGTTACTACGCGCGAGAATGCACCGCGGAACGCCAATTCGGCAAGGACTTCCTGTGGTTCCTCTGGTGCGGACGTAACTCCCCCTCGTTCGGCCGCGACCATATTGCCACCTTTGAGCGCCGCCTGATTGAGGACAAGTCGACTTGGGCCGAGCCGAAAAACCCCTATTACTCATTCTATAATGAGGACGCAGTCTGCGTGCGTATCCTGCGCGAATTCGGGCTGGAAGGCGAGCATTGCCATATTGTCAACGGCCATGTGCCGGTTAAAACCAAGGACGGCGAAAGCCCGATCAAGGCGGGCGGCCGCCTGATCGTCATCGACGGCGGCTTCTGCCGTGCCTACCAGCCGACGACCGGCATCGCAGGTTATACGCTCGTATTCGACTCGTGGGGCATCCACATCACCGCGCACGAGCCGTTCCCCGGCAAGGAAACCGCCATCCGCGACAACAAGGATATCCTGTCGACCTCGATGGCGTTCGACCGCTCCGAAAACCGCATCCGCATCTGCGAGACCGACATCGGCCATGCTTTGCAACAGACGATCGACGACCTCAAGGATCTGCTTGCCGCTTTCCGCTGCGGTGAGATCAAGGAAAACAACAACGTAAACTAAGATAACTTTGAGGCAAACCAAAAGCCCGCAGCCATTGGCTGCGGGCTTTCTCATATCGCCTGCTTTGTTTTACTCAGCGGCAGAGAGAAAGTTCTCCGCGTAGTAGTCGCCGTTTTCCTCATCCAGTACAACACAGATCAGGTTGCCGTTGCTTTCTACGCGCACCTTCTCCGGGGCCACGCCAACGCATACCCACTTGAAGGGGTCAATGCTTTCGGCAATCTTGTCCTTGGCTGCCTCGACATCCGCGCCATCCTTGAGACGCAGCAGCACAACCGAATGCGCCTGCGAGGTAATCATCGCCTCCGAAGCAAGGCCAGCTTCAAACTGCACATCCTCCGTACCGATGTACCATGTGAGCGGCTGGGTTGCACCGTCCGCGCCCATGCCGTTATACAGCACAGTCTGGCCGACCATACCGCCGTAGGGCTTTTCACCATAGACCTTTTCCATCAACGAAACCAGCGAAGCGTCCGCCTCGGGCGTGGTCTCGCCCGGCTGCTCGCCCTCTTCCGGCTGTTCCGGCTTGATGTAGCCCCACTCGGCTTCGCCGTACTTCTTCATGAACAGGTCATAGTTCTCGCCATAGCGCGAAGCATATACGCTTTCGATCTGCGGGTCGAAGGTGTAGGCCACGCCGTCAATCGTGATTTCCGTCCACGCGTGTACCGACTCGCTGCCCTTCGGGCTAACGCCCGTGCCCGGAATTGCCTTGGCATCATAGCCCACCTGACGGGCGAGGTAAGTGAACACGCTCGACCACGAATAGCAGTTGCCGCGCTTCGTTGTCAGCATATTGATCGCCTGCTCGATCTCCCAACCGTCGACCGAGGTGTCGACCTCACCGATACCCAGATAGCCGAAGGTCTTTTTGGCATAGTCATAAACTGCGCGCAGCTTTTCGAGCTGGGTCATCTTATCGTTGACCACGCCCGCAACCGCCTGCGTAAGCAGCTTATCGAGCTGTTCCGAACCGGTGGTGTAACGGCCGTTGCGGTCAAGTTCCAAGCCGTTTACCGTCTTGTTGTAATCGAACTGCTGTGCGTCATTAACGTGGAACAGCAGACCGCTGATATTATGCCAGCCGGGAGCCAACATCGTGGTCTCCTTGTCGTAAGACGTCCATGTCTCGCCCGCCTCGGTCTTTTCATACTCATGGTCGGTCGTCGCCTCAAGCATGGCCAGGTACGCCCAGTGCGTGTCCGGCACGTCGGGCATAATGCGGATGCCCTCACCGGTCGAAGCAGTCACCATGTCGCCTGTTCGATCCAAGATACGGTTGAGCACGGTCACGACTTCGGCGCGCGAAATCGGGTCGTCCGGACGGAACAGGCCGGACGGGTCGCCTGCGACCCAACCCTGTGCCAGCGCGGTCTGCACCGCATCGTACGCCCAGTGCGTCTTGGGCACGTCGGCAAAGCTGCCCTCCGTACCGATATCATCATGCGGGATGCGGGACAGGATGGTGACAAACTCGGCGCGGGTGATATTAGCCTCCGGCCGGAACGTGCCATCCTCATAACCGCCGACCAGAGAATAGCCGGTCATTTCGCTAACCGCCTCAGCATACCAAGCGTCAAGCGGCACATCGGCGAACAGATAATCTCCGCCGCCCGAGGATTCGGTCAGCAAGGACGCGATCAGCTTGCACGCCTCAGCACGCGTGATCGACGCATCCGGGCGGAACGTGCCGTCCTCATAACCGTTCATGTACTGCATATGGTCAACCGTGTTGAGCACCGGCGTTTTCACCTGCGCCATATCCTCCGAGGTGGCCGCGCAGGCCGATACCGGCAGCGTAGTAACTGCCATCAGTGCGGCGAGGGACGCCGCGGTCACTTGCTTTTTCATGGAAAAACTACTCCTTTTCATCAGTCTGTCCATTTGGACGGAGCCCGTCCTCATTCTGTTCCCCACTATTCGTATTTTTTTGCGAAGAGCTGTTTTTACCTGCATTGGCATTATCCAACACCACCGGAATGAGCGAAGCGGCCAGCTTACCCTTGCCACGGGTTTTTACATAGAAAAAGCCAATGATCGAAAACACCACCGCGCCGACAAAGTTGACCAGCAGGTCTTTCATCGTATCAATCAGGCCGATGTCGATATAGCCGCCGGGAAACTCCATCCAATCCTGCCCATTTACGACCAAACTTTCGATTGGCAGATGCTCCACGTTATTCAGCCCATCCGGGTTGAGGGTGACCGAGTTGATCGTTGTGACAAGGAAATCCTTCTGCATATCTGTTCCAAAGAACTGATCCATGCCGAACTCGAAAAACTCCCACAAAACGCCCACTGTCATCGAAAAGCAAAACGCCACGATTGCCAAAAACAGCGGTGACAACTTTACAGAAAACCGTTCGCTGCGGTTAAACAGGTCAACCAGTGAGAAACCGACCGCCGCAACCAGAAAACCGTTGATCGTGTGCAGCATGGTGTCCCATCCGGGGATGAGTGTATAAAACGAATTGATTTCGCCCAAAATTTCCGCGGCAAAGATAAAGCAGTAGATGATGCCTTCCATCAGCGGCGGGATGTTGATATCCAAGCTGCGCTCAATCAGCATCGGCACGCAGAACAACGCCAGTGACAGCACACAAACGAACATATTTTCATACCGGTGCATAAACGCTGCGCGGATAAACGTCAATGCGATGAAAAGCGATAGCACACCACGGATGGTCAACCGGCGACGGACGCGGCGCCGCTGCTCCGGTGTACGGACGGCGGCATGCTTACCTGCGTCTTTTTGTTTTTTCCCCATCAATCCAGTCCTCCTTTAGCCTATTCAGGGCTTCTTTTCCACGAGTATACCACAGTCGTGCGAAAAAGGAAAGGTCACGCCCCCATACCGACGGTATTTTCCCCCTCGGCACTTGACAAAACAGCCTCTTGCCGCTATACTATTATCATTATCGTTCCCTGCGGGTGTAGTTCATCGGTAGAACGGCAGCTTCCCAAGCTGCATAGGTGGGTTCGACTCCCATCATCCGCTCCAAAACAACCCCCCCGAGCTATCGGGGGTTTTTCATTTTCTCCAGATATGGTGCGGGTTTTGCGGTTATGTACATAACGCGGTGTTGCAACCATGAACCGCAAAAATACAGTTGAAAACCGCATGATGCAACACGAAAATACAACACGATATAAGGCGTGTTGCATCTTGCAGGAATGGACACAGCCCGAGGCATAAGCCCCGGGCTTTCCCGTGTCCAAATTGAACACCGTTATTTCATGGCGCTTGCGAGCTTCACTACCAGCTCCGTGCCATACTCATACGCCAGCAGGTACTGCATGGTTTCGGCGGCGAGACCAGCCTTCTGCTGCACCTTGGTGATCGCCGCCTGCACCTCTTCGTCGGTCTCAAACGCATCGTCCGGCTCTTCCGGCTCGTCATAGTCCAGACCGAGCGTATCGAGGATACCCTTTGCATACGCCACGCCGAACGCCTGCTGCTCGGCCAGCGTATCGGCTTGCGCAGCGTCTGCCTTGGTATCGACAAACACGCCCTCGCAGATGACCGCCGGTGCGACCGTCTCGCGGATAAAGGCATAATAATCGCCGCTACTACCCTGTCGGGTTTTCACGCCACGGCTGTTCTGGCCGATTTCCTTGACGTGCTTCTCGATATTCTGCGCAAGCGTCTTACCCGTGCCGCCGTGGATCGTGTGGAACACCTCGAAGCCGTCGCCACCGCCGCTGTTATTGTGAATATCCACCGCCAGATCGGGCGCGTAGGCGTTGCACTCCGCGACCTCCTGACTGACCGTGTCGTTCTCGTCCTTGGTGCGGCTCATCTTGACATCCACGCCATAAGCCGTCAGAAAATCGCGGCACGCGGTCGCCATCGTGAGGTTGACGTCCTTCTCCACCAGATAACCAACCGCGCCGGGGTCGCTGCCGCCATGACCAACACCAATAAATACCTTTTTCTTGCTCATGTTGCTGTTCTCCTCCTTGTTTTTCTTTCTCATACATACTACGCTGCACACCGGCCTGCCGTCCGTGCCCTCTTTTTCCGGCGCAAACAGATAGCCGTCGCTCACGCGATACATGCCAGTGCTGCCGCCCGCGTCCTGCACCAACAGCAGCTCGATTGTGTACCGCCCGGCCGCATAGCGGGTCACCTGCTCCTCAGTGCAGCCGTCCGAGGACTGCACGACGATGATGCGCCCATCCGCGAGCATACCGATCATGTTGCGGCTGCGGTAAGTGGACTTGTCCAGCCCGGATAGCACCACGCCGTCGCGCACGGCGACCTTAGTACCGCTTACCACATTGCCGGGGCTGACGGTCAGATGCTCCGCCGTGCCGCCGTAGCCACAGTCCACGTTCTTGGCCTTGAGGTATTGCAGCGTGCGGCCTTTAATCACGCCGTATTTATCGCTGCCCGCGCCGGTCATGTTGAACAAGCAGAGGTTGTACACCACGTCGGCCTGCTCCTCCGCCGCCCATGTTTTCAGCGTCTTGGCGGGCTTGCTGGCCGCGCCGTAAGGCGCAGCCGCAAACCAAATATCATATTCCTTGGGGTCGTAAATATCGCAACGAATGCTGCTCATGTACTCACTCCCCCGCCTGCGCGTTGACTTCGGGCAGACCCGCAATGCTGGTCAGCAGCGACACGATGCCCGCCAGCGCCGCGCCGGAAAACACCATCGGCCAGTTGACCTCGCCCATGGCGGCCGCCGCGCCGATGACGCCGATCGCGGACTGCGCCACGGTCTTGACCGCGCGCACGCCTGCCGCCTTTATCCACAGTTTGGTTTTTTCGCTCAGCTTTTTCATTTCGTTGACCTCCTCATAAAAAGTCGTGTTTTTGCAGCCGCT
>DWZQ01000027.1 GCA_019117485.1 Candidatus Agathobaculum intestinipullorum
GCGTTTCTCGAATAGTGCGTGTCAATGGTGACGAGGGTACACCTGTTCCCATTCCGAACACAGTAGTTAAGCTCGTTTACGGTGACAATACTTGGCTGGCGACGGCCCGGGAAGATAACTCGACGCGCACACTTGCGGATCAGTTCGATCCGCTCGATATTCCTCAATAGCTCAGTTGGTAGAGCATGCGGCTGTTAACCGCAGGGTCGTTGGTTCGAGTCCAACTTGAGGAGCCATTTGTTTCAGGCTTTGCCGCCACAATTGATCGTGGCGGCAAAGCACTGTAACTCCCCTGTCTATGGGCCTTTAGCTCAGTTGGTTAGAGCAACCGGCTCATAACCGGTCGGTCCCGGGTTCGAGTCCCCGAAGGCCCACCAAAAATTTTATATCTGGCCCGGTAGCTCAGTTGGTTAGAGCGCCAGCCTGTCACGCTGGAGGCCGTGGGTTCAAGTCCCATCCGGGTCGCCATAAACGGCGATTCTATGATCGCCGTTTATTTTTTGCTGCTATAGCTCAGTAGGTAGAGTGCATCCTTGGTAAGGATGAGGTCACCAGTTCAAATCTGGTTAGCAGCTCCATAAAGCCGTCCCTTTCTATGGAAAGGGACGGCTTTGTTGCATTTAGTTGCACAATATTTCTTGTCATGCCGCCGGCTTGCTGCAACGCTGTTGACAAGGCACAATTTTCGCTATATACTTAACAAGGTTAACTATATGGATGGAGGAATCCTGTCAGGATGGAATGGACAGCTATGATGCATTATCAGCAACAGATGCAGAAGATCGTGCGGTCGCTGTTACCCGTGCGTAAATCTTTGTTGACCGCAAGTGAATGTGAACTTTTAGCCCACCTATATTTGCAACCGGAACAAAACACACCCGTTTTGCTCAGTCAGGGCAGCGGCATGAAAAAAGAGGCGGTAAGCCGCTGCCTGAAGTCGCTTTATGAAAAGAATTGCATACGCAAACAGCGTCAGGCAGAGGATGAGCGGAGTTATCAGTTATTCATGACGGAAACTGGCCTTGCCGAGCTGAAAAAGGGATATGAAAGCATTTTGCAGCCCTTTTATGATCTTTGGCGCAGTTCCAGTGAGGACTTCGAGGCTTTTATGTATTATGCGGATAAACTCGCCGCACATCTTGAGAAAGGAGAGGGGAAAAAACGTGACCATGAGGTTTTATGATGCGTTGCAGATGGACCCCGCCGTGTTGAAACGGGAGATCGCCGCTTGCAGCACCAGAAGCGAGAAAACATATTACTGGGCCGCAATGGCAATCCGTTCGGTACTGATTGTAGCCTTTGCCATCGTGTTTATCAGCCTGCTATCCGATGTGTTTGGCGCCGACAATACCCCGTTGGCGGTGGCATTATTCTGCATGATGCTGGGCATTCGCTTTGTCAATTTTGAATACTGCATCGGGGACTCTTTGATCACTCTGGCGGCTGTGTTGGGCATTCTGGTGCTGGCACCCAGTGCAGCGGTGGTGCTCCCATCTATTCTGTTGATCCCGCTGCACTTCGCGGCCTTTTTTGCCCTGCTTTACATGACCACACAGCGGCCCGAAATGGGTAACGGCGGCATATATAGCTTCGCTTATGTCTATCTGACCGGCAATCCGGTCGTTGGGGAGGCGCTCATCCGTCGCGGGCTTTTGGCGTTGGTAGGTTATTTGATCTGCGGCGCAATCCTGTTTGCCAAGCACCGGCATCAGCACAAAACAACGCGTTTCCACCATGTGGTGCGGGGATTTGATCTTTCCAAACCGGTTCACCTGTGGCAATTGCGTATGGCACTGGGCGTAAGTCTGGTGCTGACCGCTGGGCAGGTGTTTGGGGTGGAGCGGTTTATGTGGATGGGATTTGCGTGTGCGTCGCTCTTGTCAGAATATCCAAACTCCGGCAATGCGATTGTCCGCTTCCGGCAGCGTATTGTGGGAGCGATCGCAGGTTCCTTCGCATTTTTCCTGCTTTATTTGGTGACGCCCGAAGCTCTTCATCCGTTCATGGGACCATTGGGTGGGTTGTGTTTGGGCTTTTGCACCGATTACCGGTACAAAACGGCAATGAACTGCTTTGGCGCCCTGATGCTGGGCACCGGAATCTATGGGCTGCAGGGGGCGGTGCTCCTGCGTATTGTGGATACCGTTCTGGGTGTTGTATTCGGTTTGGTATTCGCTGCCGTTTTTCACCGGCTGGCAGCGGTGAGATTTCTGCCCGTTCCGGAAAAAGAGTGACGGCGCACAGGTAGGTTTACACCGAGGGAAAACGAAGATGGAGAAAAGAGAAAAGCCTGTCGAAAGACAGGCTTTTTCTCTTACTCGCTGACGAGGGGGGTGGACAGGTAGCGGTCGCCGGTATCCGGCAGCAGGGCGACAATGGTCTTACCCTTGTTCTCCGGGCGCTTTGCCAGCTGCACAGCAGCGTGGAGCGCCGCGCCGGACGAAATGCCGATAAACAACCCTTCGTTGTGCGTGAAGGTACGCGCGGCGGTAAAGGCGTCCTCGCCCTTGACGCGCATAACCTCGTCGTAAATCTGGGTATCCAGTACCTCGGGTACAAAGCCCGCGCCGATGCCCTGAATTTTATGCGGGCCGCCCTTGCCGGTGGTCAGGACAGGGGACTCGTCCGGCTCAACGCCGACGACCTTGATAGCGGGGTTGCGCTCCTTGAGGTAGCGGCCGACACCGGTGATCGTGCCGCCGGTGCCGACGCCCGCGACAAAAATGTCGATTTTGCCGTCAGTCTGCGTCCACAGTTCGGGGCCGGTCGAGGCGTAGTGCGCGGCAGGATTCGCCGGATTGACAAACTGGCCGGGGATGAAGCTGTTTTCGATCTCTTTTGCCAGCTCATCCGCCTTGGTGATCGCGCCGGACATGCCCTTTGCGCCGTCGGTGAGCACCAGCTCGGCGCCGTAGGCCTTGAGCATATTACGGCGCTCAACGCTCATTGTCTCGGGCATGGTCAGGATGATGCGGTAGCCCTTGGCTGCCGCGACAGCCGCAAGGCCGATGCCGGTGTTGCCGCTGGTCGGCTCGATGATGGTCGCGCCCGGCTGGAGCGCGCCACTTTCCTCGGCCTTTGCGATCATTGCATTGGCGACGCGGTCCTTGACCGAACCTGCCGGATTAAAATACTCAAGTTTGGCGAGGATTTGCGCATCCGCGCCGGTTTTTGCTGCAAATTTGTCTGCCGCGTACAGAGGGGTGTTGCCGATCAGCTCGGCAAAGCTGTGCTTGATATCTGCCATGGGGCATACCGCCTTTCTATTTTCATAAACTCCTTAATTCATAGGTGATTTATATGAATTAAGCATACAGGCAAATATCCGGTTTGTCAAGAGAAAATTTGCAACAAAAGAGCGGCCTGCGTTTACACGCAGGCCGCCGGTGGTGGTTACATGCCCACGAAAAAAATTTCCCTTGCGGGAGATTTTTTCTGTGCGGCAGCAGGTTTATGCGTCGATCAGTCCGAGCTGCATCTTCCACCGCACGACGCGCACGGCGGACTCACGGATGCGGTCTGCGTCGATGGTGCCATCTTCCACCGCCGTGAGCACGGCGTTATACTGTGTCACAAAGTCGGAGGAGATCAGCATATCGTTGCCTGCCTGCACGGCGAGCACAGCGGCGTCCGCGTCGCCGGTGTAGTCGGTGATGGCCTGCATGACAAGGTCGTCGGTCATCACAACGCCGTCAAAGCCCAGTTCATCCCGCAGGATGTCGTGCACGGCGGGCGAGAGCGACGCGGGCAGCGTATCGTCCATGCAGGCGACGATGTTGTGGCAGACCAGCACGGCCTGCGCGCCTGCATCAATACCTGCGGAAAAGGGCAGGAAATCCACTTCGCGGAATTGTTCGATTGGCCGGGTATCCTGCGCGATGCCGGTGTGCGTGTCGGCGTTGCTGCCGTAACCCGGGAAATGCTTGAGCACCATACCCATGCCATCCGTTTGCATTTGGCCGATGACCGTGCGGATGTATTCGCTGGTAGCCGCCGCATCCTGTCCGAACGAGCGGGCATAAATAAAGTCGGCCGGGTTGGTCGATACGTCGCACACGGGCGCAAGGTTGACGTTGATGCCGAGCGATAAGAGCAGCGCGTCCTTCTCGGCGGTATCGTCGGTGATGCGGTCAAGGCCGCCCGTAGCAAACAGAGCCTGCGGCGACTGGAACCGTCCCGCGCGGAACGCGCTATACGAGCTGACGCGTGTGACCGTGCCGCCTTCCTCGTCCACGCCGATCAGCATGGGCGTTGCTGCCGCCTGCTGGTAGGACGCAATGGCGGTGCGCACACTTTCTGGTGTTTGCCCCTCAAAGTCGCGCCCAAACAGGATATAGCCGCCGATATCATACTGTGCGGCAAGGTCAGCTGCGCCCACATCTGGGCAGCGCGCAAAGAACAGCTGCCCGGTCTGCTGCGCAAGCGTCAGGCTGTCGACATAGGTTTCGGCCGGGTCTGGTTCGGGCGGCGGGGGCGGCTCCGGCGTGGTTTGGGCGGCAGTATCGGTCGTGGCATTGTCCTCGTCGCCGCAGGCGCACAGGCCAAGCGGCAGAGCCAGAGCAAGCAGCAAACAGAGCAGGCGTTTTTTCATCGTCAGCACTTCCTTCCTGCCTTTATTATACAGGAGCGCGCGCCCGTTGCAAAGGGGATTGTGTTTGTGGTAAGATAAGGGGACTGGAGAAAACGAGGAGGGAAGGCAGGATGCCAACCATCGGACGCTTTGCGCCCAGCCCGAGCGGGCGCATGCATCTGGGCAACGTGCTGTGTGCGCTGCTCGCGTTTTTGAGCGCGCGGCGGCAAAATGGGCAGTTTTTGCTTCGTATTGAGGATCTGGACGCGATGCGTTGCCCGCGCAGCTTTGCCGACCTGATTTTGGACGATCTGCGCTGGCTGGGGCTTGACTGGGACGGCGAGGTGCCTTATCAGTCCGAGCGGGCGTCGATTTATGAGCAATATGAGGCTATATTGCGCGAAAAGGGGTTGTTGTACCCCTGTTTTTGCTCGCGGGCGGCGTTGCACGCTGCATCTGCGCCGCATTTGTCGGATGGGCGCGTGTTATACGCCGGCACCTGCTGTGACCTGACCCCAGAACAGGTAGCCGAAAAGCGCAAGTCGCGCGCTCCGGCCACGCGCGTGCGCGTGCCGGACGAGGTCGTGCAGTTCACCGACGAGGTTTGGGGCGAGTACGTGGAAAACCTCGCGGCGGAATGCGGCGATTTCATCGTGCGCCGGTCGGACGGTGTGTTTGCCTATCAGCTTGCGGTTGTGGTGGACGATGCGTTGACCGGCGTTAACGAGGTCGTGCGCGGTGCGGATTTGATTTCCAGCACGCCGCGGCAGATTTGGCTGCATCGGCTATTTGGGTTTGTGCCGCCGCGCTTTGCGCATCTGCCGTTGCTATGCGACCATGACGGCCGCCGTCTGTCCAAGCGGGACGAGGATCTTGACCTCGGCCTGTTGCGGCAGCGGTTCACGCCAGAGCAGGTGATCGGCGCGCTGGCTTGTGCGGCGGGGCTGATCGACCGGCCGGCGCCGGTAGCAGCGCGTGAGCTGGTTTCGTCCTTTGACTGGGCAAAAGTCCCACGGCATGACCTGTTTTTACCGAATATTTTTCGAGAATAGAACAAAGCGCCCAAACGGGCGCTTTCAGTTTGTCGATAAAGTTCCCGCGCCGCAGGCCGTAGCCCGCGATACTGCATTCCGCCGCCGCGCGGCGGTAAAATGCGCGTCGCGTATAGTTCAGCCGCTCTGTGAGCGGCATTAAAAAAGCGAGCTTTGCCCGTTTTTTTGATACAACTGATTCGATTGGAAGCGTGGTTCCAATCGAGAGGCCGTCGAAAACTACGTTTTTCGACAGCCTCAAAGCGCCCAAACGGGCGCTTTTCTTTTTGTCAAAATCACCCTTGACAGGATAGGGTGATGGTTGTACTATAATGATATTAAATTGATATGATTGTGAGGGATAGGATATGAACGAAAATCATGTGGAGTATCAGGAAAGGACGCTACGCGCGCCGAATGGTTTGGCAATTTTGCTGCTCAACATTGTGCTGATGTTGGCGGCAGTGGCGGGCATCGTGTACAGTGCGGTGCAGCTGGACAATGGGGCAGGCGGCGCGATGGTCGCGCTGCTGGTCGTGTGTATTTTCTACTGGTGCCTGCCGTGTTGGCTGCTGTTCGCGGGGGTCAAGGTGCTGCGCCCGAACGAAGCGCTTGTGCTGACGTTGTTCGGCAAGTACATCGGCACACTCAAGGGTGAGGGTATCTTTTTTGTCAACCCGTTCAGCTCTGCGGTCAACCCAGCGGCAGAGTCCATGTTTGCCAAGGCGGCCGAGGCTGCAACCGAAGCCGCAAAACAGGGCAGCAAGCTGTCGTCCGGCCGGGTTTCGGCAGGCACCGCGCGTGGCAAGCGGCTCTCGCTCAAGACCATGACGCTTAACAACGACAAGCAGAAGATCAACGACCTACTCGGCAACCCAATCATCATCGGCATCGCGGTCATCTGGCACATTGAGGATACAGCCAAGGCGGTGTTCGCGGTGGACAATTACGAGGAGTTCCTGTCGATTCAGTCGGATGCGGCGCTGCGCAACACCGTGCGCCTGTATCCGTATGATGTGTCCGAGGGTGGCGACGAAAAGAGCTTGCGCGGCTCGTCACAGGAGATTGCAGGCGTACTGGCCGAGGAAATCCAGAAGCGCGTTGCTTGCGCGGGCCTGAAGGTCGAGGAAGCCCGCATCACGACGCTTGCCTACGCACCTGAGATTGCGGCTGCTATGCTCCAGCGCCAGCAGGCTAGCGCGGTCGTGGACGCGCGCAAGATGATTGTCGAGGGCGCGGTCGGCATGGTAGAGATGGCGCTCGACGAGCTGAGCCGCAAGCAGGTCGTCGATCTGGATGACGAGCGCAAGGCGCAGATGGTGTCTAATCTGATGGTTGTACTTTGCGCGGGCAAGGATGCACAGCCTGTTGTCAATTCCGGCTCGATTTATTAAGGCAACACCGCACAATTGCATCTTCGATGCTTTGCGGAAATTTTGTACCCAGATTTTGTTGCGGTTTCTTGCAATACATCAAGTATTGCCGCGAAACCGTGCCGCATCTGGACGCAAAATTTACTCGCAAATCATTCTTGCTGAATTATGCGGTATTACCTTAAGTAGGACTTGCCGAACTGCCGTAAATGGCATTACAATAAGATAGAAAGTTAGCGGGGAGGTGTAGACGTGGCGGACAAGGAAAAAGCGAAAAAACAGGTGCCGCTGCGGCTGTCCGCCTCGTTGTATGAGGAGCTTGCCCGCTGGGCGGAGGATGAATTTCGCTCGGTCAACGGGCAGATCGAGTACCTGCTGACCGAGGCGGTACGCCGCCGAAAAAAGAAGCCGCCGGAAGAATGAAATTTTACAGGTTGGGTCTGGATTTTTCCTGTCGCTGTGCTATAATGACTGCACAAACCCTTGGCCGTGGCCCGGGCGGGCGGCGGCATGCGAAAGGAGCACGTATACCATGAACAAAAAGGTCAAAGTGTTGGCGGCGGTTGTTATCATCATTCTGGTGGTCGTTGCAGCCTGTGTTTTCGGATATATGAGCGGGCGGCAGCCGGATGAAACGAATGAGCCGCCGCAGACCGTCGAGCCGGACGTTACGCCGGACGATACGACAGAACCCGATGACCAGACTGAGCCGGATGATACCCCGGTGCAGCCGGAGAACCCCAATCCGTCTGGTGGGGATTCGGCGGTCGTCTATGTGCCGGATGAGCAGGGCGAAACACTCACACCGGTCGGCACGGATGTGGCCGATGACTCAGATCAGGCGTTGGTGGATGCGCTGATCGCGGCAGGCTCGCTGCCGGAAGGCGCGGCGGTGCAGTCCTCGTCGACGGCAGACGGCGTGCTGACGCTGGATATGAACGCAACGTATGGCGAAGCGGTACGCGCCTCCGGCACCACTGGAGAGAGCATGCTGATTTATTCGCTGGTCAATACGTTCGTGCAGGCGCGTGGCGTGGACAGTGTGATGATCACGGTGGATGGTGCGCCGCTCGAGAGCGGGCACGAAATCTACGACTACCCCTTGCAGGCAACCAACTGAAAGCAAAAGCCCCTCGGAACGGATGTTCCGAGGGGCTTTGGTTTGTAAAAACTGATGTATAGTGCAGTTGCTGGAGCGTAGCGATATGAAATAACAAAATTCGGGGGCATGTACCTCGAATTTTGCCCTTAACCCGCGCCATCGGGCGCGAAACCGGGGGTATCAAAAGCGGTTTCTTCTGGAACCGCTTTTGTAGATAGGGGGTATTGGATACCCCCTATCGAGCTGTCGAATTTTTTCGACAGCTTCAGCCCCTCGGAACGGATGTTCCGAGGGGCTTTTGTCTGTTTGCTTACTTGTGATGCATCGCGCGGAAGGTTTCCAGAATGTGGGCGGCGGCGGCCCGTGGGTCGTCGGCCTTCATCACGGCGGAGACGATGGCGACGCCCGCGATCGGGCTGTCCGCCAGCACGCCCATGTTGTCTGCGTTCAGGCCGCCAATGGCAACAACCGGGATGGGCACGGCGCGACAGATCTCGTTGAGGGTAGAGACAGGCGTCAATTTGGTGGTGACATGCGTGGTCGTCGGGTAGATCGCGCCTGTGCCGAGGTAGCTTGCGCCGTCGGCATAGGCGGATTGGGCAGCCTCGACCGTCTTAGCTGTTGCACCGACGATCTTGTCCGGCCCGAGCAGCCGACGGCACACCGCGACCGGCAGGTCGCTTGCGCCGACGTGCACACCCGCCGCGTCGCACGCAAGCGCAACATCGACACGGTCGTCGATGATGAGCGGCACGTTCCAGTGGTCGGCGATTGCCTTGACCTGCTGGGCAAGCGCAAGGTAGTCGCGACCGCCGCCGTCTTTTTCGCGCAGCTGGATGAGCGTCGCGCCGCCCGCGCACGCTTCGTCAACCGCGTGCAGCAGCGTTTCGGTGGTGTGGTAGGTACTGTCTGTGATGACGTACAGTGTGGGATCGAATTGCATCGGAATCTTCTCCTTCAGAATGAAATGGTGAGCAGGCCAGAGCCTTCGTATAGCGAGCCAAGCGCCGTGCCATCCGGCGCGAACGCGGCGCTGTGGCCGATAAAGCGGCCGGGCGCATATTGGTCGACACCGAGCACGGTCATGCCGTTTTCGATCGCGCGGGCGCATAGCAGCGTACGCCAGTGCAGCACCTTGTTGTCGCCCGCCGCCCAGCCCGCCGGCACGAACAGTACGTCCGCACCGGCGGCGCGTTGTGCCGCAGCGAGCGCGGGGAAGCGAAGTTCAAAACAGGTGATGATACCAAGCCGCCCAATCGGGGTGTCGATGGGGGAAAAGGGGGCGTCGCCTGCGCGGCACTCGTCCGATTCGCGGTAGCCGAACGCGTCATACAGGCGCGTTTTACGGTGTATGCCGCGCAGCGTGCCGTCCGCGTCGAACACGGCGATCGTGTTGTAAGGCAGACTGTCCGACTGCTCGTATAGTCCGGCGGCCAGCCAGAGGCCATGTGTCCGCGCGATCTGTGCAAGCGCCTGCATGAACGCGCCGGTCAGGGGCTCGGCTGCCTGTACGTTTCGTGACTGCCTGTTCATTTTTGCATAAAACATGCTGTATTCCGGCAGAAATAGCATAGATGCGCCAGCTTGCGCGGCTTGCTGTGCATAGCTGCGGATGACTTCCAGATTGGCCTGCTTGTCCTCCCCAGCGGCGAACTGTGCCAGCTCGACGGTCATTCCCACCAGCCCTTGCACACGTCCACCCATGCCTTGTAGCCGGAGAATTTCTCCAGCTCCGGGATGGTCAGCTCGATGGCCGAGTTGGATGAGCCGCAGGCCGGGAACACGGTTTCAAAGCGGTGCAGCGATTCGTCGAGGAACACGGTCACGCCCGGATGGATGCCGAACGGGCACACCCCGCCGACCGCGTGGCCGATCTCCGGCTCGACCTCGTCAAAGGCGAGCATTTTGGCCTTGCAGCCGAAACGGGCTTTATACTTCGGGTTGTCGATCTTGACATCGCCCGCGGCGACGATCAGGATGACACCGTCGTTTGTGCGGAAGGACAGCGTTTTGGCAATGCGCGCCGCCTCGCAGCCGACGGCCTGCGCGGCTAACTCGACGGTGGCGGAGGACGCGTCAAATTCGAGCACGCGCCCGTCCGCGCCAAACTGGCGCAGCCAGTCTTTTGCTTTTTCGATGGACATAGTGGTTTCCTCCGGTCTGACAGGCGCGCCGCCGGGGCTGGGATGCAGCGGCATGCGGCGGGAACGCGTCTGTTTGGTTTTCTTATCCATTATAATCTTTTGTGCAGGCGCACGCAAGGGGCGGAAAAGTGGACAAGCGGCAAAAAAAATGGTATACTGGTTGCCGAAAGGAAGGTTTCAACATGCGACAAAGGTTTTTCCAAAAGGTTCGGCGGACGTTGGCGGCAGGCTTGCTGGCGGCGTGGTGCTTGGGTGGCTGCGCGTCGGCTGCGGGCAACTTGCCGATACTGATGTACCACGATTTGACGATAGATGAAAATGATACGGATAGCATGACGATCACGGATGAGCGGTTCCGGCTGGATATGGAGTTCTTGCAGGAATTTGGCTATACGTCACTGCTGTCTCAAGATCTGGTGGACATCCGGCAAGGCAGCGCGACCATGCCGGAAAAGCCGGTCATGATTACGTTTGACGACGGCTACCGTTCCAATTATGAGTTGGCCTACCCGGTTTTGCAGCAGACCGGCATGCGGGCGGTCATTGCGGTGATCGCGCGGAATATCCGCACGCAGGAGCAGGCCAGCGCGACGCGCGGCTCGATGACGTGGGAGGAACTGCGGGAGATGGTATCCACGGGCACGGTCGAAGTCGGCTCGCATACCTTCAACCTGCATAACGCAAGCTACGGTGGCAACCTGTCGCCGGACGGCATCGACGGTGTGACGCGGCGGCCGGGGGAGACCGAAAGTGCCTACCGTCAGCGCGTGGGTGGCGACTTGCAGCAAAGCATCGAACTGATTTTGCAGTATACCGGGCAGTCTCGTGTGGGGTATTTTTCTTATCCGTTCGGCGCATATGACAGCTGGATGGAAAAGCTGCTGGAGGAGAGCGGGATCTATGTCAGCACGTTGACCTATGGCGGCTTAGCCAACACATCATGGTCTTTACAGAAGATGCCGCGCTATGGGATACATATGGAAAATCCGGTGTCCGCGCTCTTGCGGCAGACGGATGCCGCAACGCCGGCGCAGGCGTCGGTGTTGGTCAATGGGCAGCCCTACACGCTGGCAGCGTATAACATCGACGGCAATAACTATGTGCGTGTGCGCGATGTGGCTGTTCTGCTCAAGGATACGGCGAGCGGGTTTGACGTGCAGTGGAACAATGAGACATTCCAAGTCGAACTGGCTTCGTTCACACCTTATACGCCGCTTGGCACGGAGAATACACCGCTGCCCGAGGGCAAGCGCACGGTGCAGTCCATTGTCGAGCCGACTGCGGCAGACGGTACGCCGCATATGATCGCGGCATACAATATCGACGGCTGCACATTCTACAAGCTGCGCAGCTTGGGTGACCTGTGCGGGTTTACGGTTGCGTGGGATGAAAGCACGCAAACGGTACAAGTAACGGCGTGATGTGCTGGCAGGTATCATGAGCATAATTTAGGGCAAGCTACTGTTGCTTTTCGATGGGAAAAATTTTTTAAGATGCTTGACAATGGTATAAATTGAGCATATACTCTAAATAATAATTTATACTATTAGAAAGCAGGTGACAGCATGCAGACCAGAAATACGGTGCAGAGGCAGATCGTTCTGCAAACCGTGCTCAAGATGCACGACCATCCCACCGCGGACAACGTCTATGCTGCCGTGGCGGCGGAACACCCTTCGATCAGCAAGGCGACTGTTTACCGCAACCTGAACCAGTTGGCAGGGCAGGGCGAAATCCGTCGGGTGCCCGTGCCGAACGGTGCGGACCGGTTTGATTTCAACACGAGCGAGCACTACCATGTGCGCTGTGAGAAGTGCGGCGCGGTATTTGACGTGCATATGCCGCAGGTGGTAGACCTGCTCGGTCAGGTTGAGGATGCCTCCGGCGTGGAGGTGCGGCGGTTCGATATTCTTTTTGAAGGCGTGTGCAAGGCCTGCCGCGAGGCAGAGGAATGATTTCCTGCGGCAAAATGCCGCTTGAAAAATAATAAAATGTGAGGAGCATGTTATTATGACAAACTTAAAGGGCAGCAAGACCGAGGCCAACCTCCAGACCGCGTTTGCGGGCGAGTCCATGGCGCGCAACAAGTATACCTACTACGCCTCCAAGGCCAAGAAGGATGGCTATGTGCAGATCTCCAAGATCTTTGAGGAGACGGCGAATAACGAAAAAGAGCATGCTAAGATCTGGTTCAAGCTGCTCGAGGGGATCGGCAGCACCGCAGAGAACCTGAAGGCGGCGGCAGCCGGCGAGAACTACGAGTGGACCGACATGTATGCGACCTTTGCCAAGGAAGCCCACGAGGAAGGCTTCGAGGATATCGCGTTCCTGTTTGAGCAGGTCGGCAAGATCGAGAAGGAGCATGAGGAGCGTTATCTCAAGCTGCTCTCTAATGTCGAGAATGAGCTGGTATTCTCCCGCGATGGCGACTGCATCTGGCAGTGCTCCAACTGCGGCCACATTATGGTTGGCAAGAAGGCGCCCGAGGTATGCCCGGTTTGTGCGCATCCGCAGGCGTATTTTGAGCTGAAGGCCGAAAACTATTAAAAATGTATTCGTTCCAGCCGTACAGGCTGAAACGAGCCCGCCCTTGACAGGCTTTGCCTGTAAGGGCTATTGCATAAAAACACCGCAGAACTTGGTCTCTGCGGTGTTTTTATGTTTGTATCAAAAGCGCGGGCAAAGCTCGTGCTTTTGATGAAAACGGCGTGGCCGTTTTCGGATAAAATGCGCAAGCTTCGGATTGCAAGAAAAAACAGCCGCAGGTGCGGCTGTTTTTGTTTATTCAGCAGTGAACAGCGGGGTGGAGAAGTACCGTTCTGCGGTGTCCGGCAGCACGGTGACGACCGTTTTGCCCGGGCCGAGTTTTTTTGCGAGCTGGATCGCCGCGGCAACGTTCGTGCCGCTCGAAATGCCGCACATCAGGCCCTCGAGCCGCGCCAGATCTTTCGCGGTCTGGATGGCTTCATCGTCCGTGACGATGTACAGATGGTCGTAAATCTTGGTGTTCAGGTTTTTCGGGATGACGCCGTCGCCAATGCCCATTTGCAGGTGGGTGCCGATCGAGCCGCCCGACAGGATCGCCGCGTTCTCCGGTTCGACCGCCCAGATTTCCAGCTGGGGGTTCTGCGCCTTGAGCACCTCGCCGATGCCGCTGATCGTGCCGCCTGTGCCGAAACCGGAGCAGAAGCCGTCGATCGGGCCGCCGACCTGTTCCAAAATCTCGGTGGCGGTGTGGTGGCGGTGGACGGCCGGGTTGGCCGGGTTGTCAAACTGGCCGGGCACAAAGACGTGCGGGTCGTTTGCGGCCATTTCGTCTGCGATGCGCTGGCATTCCGCGATGCAGTCGCCGATGTTGCCCGCATCATGTACCAAAATGACTTCTGCGCCGTAGTGCTGCACCAGCTTGCGGCGCTCCTCAGAAACCGAGTCCGGCATGATGATCTTAACCGTGTAGCCCTTGACCGCGCCGCACAGCGCAAGGCCGATGCCCTGATTGCCGCTGGTCGGCTCGACGATAATCGTATCCGGCCCGATCAGGCCGCAGCGCTCTGCGTCCTCTACCATATTCAGGGCGGTGCGCGTTTTGATAGAACCGCCGACGTTCAGGCCCTCAAATTTAACAAGCACCTGCGCGCAGTCAGCCGGAACCATGCGGCCCAGGCGTACCATCGGCGTATGGCCGACCGCTTCCAGAATATTGTTGCATATCATCGAAAAATCTTCCTCTCAAACGTGTCTGCTAAACATTATAACACAACTGATTGCATAAGGATAGAACGGATTGACCAAATTGTGTCAATCAACCCCTCTTTTTTTGGAGTTTATGCAGAGAGGATGTGAAAGGTGATGGAAATCCGATTTCAATCAGCACATACGGGCAATTACCGTGCATCAGCGCGTGAAAGGGCGCAGATTGCCTATCTGGTTATCCACGATACGGCAGGCAGTGCGTCCGCACAGCAGGCCGCAGAGCAGCTGGCGCATGCGGTGTTTTCTGCCTCGGTGCATTATATTGTGGATGAAAACGGGGTCTGGCAGGTGGTGCGTGACGCGGATGTGGCATGGCACTGCGGCACGCGGGGTACATATTATCATCCGTACTGCCGCAACGCCAACAGCATCGGCATTGCGCTGTGCAGCCGGATGCTGGACGGCCGTTATGCGTTCCAAGCGGATGCGGTGGAAAACGCTGTGCAGCTGGTGCGTCTGCTGATGGAGTGCTACGCCATCCCGGCTGGGCGGGTGCTGCGCCATTACGACGTGACGCAAAAAACCTGTCCTGTGCCGTTTGTTGAGCACGCGGCGGCGTGGCAGGCGTTCCGGCAACGTCTGGATGACGCAGGGAAGATGGATATGCCACGTCCGCTTGCGTTTCCCGCGCCGGTCGGCTATAATAAAGGCGGGAGAATATCCGGGCAGGCGCGGGATGGTTTATCGCCGTGCTGCCTGTATGGAAATCAGGAGGAGATCACATGAGAAAGATCATTACCATCAGCCGGCAGTTTGGCGCGGGCGGTGGCGAACTTGGCCGGCGCACGGCCGAGGCGCTGGGTATCCCCTTGTATAATAAGGATTTGATTTTGTGCACGGCTAAGGCATCCGCCGGACTGACGCCTGCGCAGGTGCGCAAATGGGATGAGCGCGTGCCGGCCAGCTTTGGCCTGACGCAGAGCCTGTTTGATTTTTATAACCGGCCATTGAGCGACAAGCTGTGGGACGCGCAGGTGAAAGCCATCCGTGAGATTGCGGATAAGGGTAGCTGCGTCATCGTTGGCCGCAACGCGGACTATATCCTGCGCGAGTTTGACCATTGTCTGCGCGTATTCGTCCACGCGGATTTCGAGTGGCGTTATGAGCGTATGCGCGGCATGATGCAGGATGTGGAGCCGGAAAAGCTGCGCGCCAATATCAAGGCGGTGGACAAAACCCGCAGTACATATTGCACGCATTACACCGGACGCCACTATGCCGATGCGACAAACTACGACTTGACGCTGAACACCAGCCTGCTCGGCATCGACTTTGCGCTTGAGGAGGTTCTGCGGGCGGCTGAGCATATTTGATGCCGCTTCAGGCGAACAACCGGCGATATACTTGACGTATTCTTGATTTTGCGCTATAATAAATTTTGGCATGATGGGCGATGGCGGTTGTCTGGATACTGCCATCGCCTGTTGTCTTCTATGACCGATGCGCTGTATGTATAAAATTTATGCATGTGGGGCAAAGGGGAAGAAAAAGAAAAGGAGAGTCACACACATGAAAAAAGCACTTTCTCTGCTGATGGCGGCGACGCTGGCGCTGGGTCTGGCGGCTTGCGGCGGCAATTCGGCAAATGGCGACGCGAACAACGATGCGGCAAACAGCTCCGACGCTTCGGGTGACGGCAAGACCTGGGTCATCGCGTCCGACACCGTATTCAAGCCCTTTGAGTACACCGACGCTTCCGGCAACTTCGTTGGCATCGATGTTGATCTTGTTGCGGCGATCGCGGAGGATCAGGGTTTCAACTATGAGATCAAGTCCCTCGGTTGGGATGCTGCAATCGCGGCTTGCCAGGCTGGTCAGGCGGACGGCATGATCGCGGGCGCTTCCATTACCGACGAGCGTAAGGAGAGCGGCTGGATCTTCTCGGATGGCTACTATCAGGCTACCCAGACCATGACCGTTGCGGAGGATTCCGATATCACCGGCTTTGAGGATCTGTCCGGCAAGACCGTTGCCGTCAAGACCGGCACGCAGGGCGCGGCTTACGCCGAGAGCCTGAAGGATCAGTATGGCTTTGAGATCACTTACTTTGAGGATTCGCCCACGATGTATCAGGCGGTTCTCGGCGGCCAGACCGTGGCTTGCTTCGAGGATACCCCGATCATGGCTTCGTCCATCAAGGACGGCGATCTTGCGCTCAAGATCCTCGAGGATACCGCAAATGAAGGTGCGCCGTACGGCTTTGCAATCTTCAACGCGGACAATCAGGAACTGATCGACATGTTCAACGCTGGCCTTGCCAACATCAAGGAAAACGGCAAGTACGACGAGATCATCGCCAAGTATCTGGGCTGATAGCGGATTGACCTGAGTTTTCAGGGGGCACTGGTTTGATCCGGCGCCCCCTCTTTTTACAAAGAAAGGGGTTCTGACCATTGATCCAAATCTTTACCGATTATGGGCCTTTGCTGTTGCAGGCATTGGGGCAGACGTTGCTGCTGACGCTGCTCGGACTGTTCTTCGCCTGCATCTTAGGTCTGATTTTTGGCATCATGAGCGTACTCAAAAACCGCGTCTGTAATGTTATTTCGACGATTTTTGTCGACGTGATTCGCGGTGTGCCGATGATCGTGCTGGCTTTTTATGTTTATCTGGGTATTCCCTACCTGCTGAAAAACGGATGGGGCTTGACCGGCTTTGTTCCTACCGCTCTGCAGGCTGGTACGATCTGTTTGGCGCTCAATTGCGGCGCTTACATGGCGGAAATCATCCGCGCCGGTATCCAGAGCGTGGACAAGGGCCAGATGGAAGCTGCCCGCAGTCTGGGTCTGCCGTACTGGAAGGCCATGCAGCGGGTCGTGCTGCCGCAGGCCATCCGCACGATGATCCCGTCAATCATCAACCAGTTCATCATTACCTTGAAGGATTCCTCGATCCTGTCGGTCATCGGCTTCCCGGAGCTGGTCAACACGGCGAAAAACGTGGTTGCAATTACGTTTGACTCGTTTGCCGTTTGGACGATCGTTGCGCTGATGTACCTGATTGTCATTACACTGCTGTCCCGCTTTGCAAAGATCATGGAGAGGAGGCTGAACCGTGGCAGAGACTAATAAGCAGGTTAAAATCCACGTTGCCAACCTGAAAAAGAACTTCGGTGATCTGGAAGTGCTCAAGGATGTTTCGATCGATATCCATGAGGGCGAGGTCGTTGTTATTCTGGGGCCGTCCGGCAGCGGTAAGTCGACTTTCCTGCGCTGCCTGAACCGCTTGGAGGAAATCACGGGTGGTACGGTCATCGTCGATGGCTACGATATCACCGACAAAAAGACCAACATCAACAAGGTGCGCGAGAACGTTGGCATGGTGTTCCAGCTGTTCAACCTGTTCAACAATCTGGACGTTATGGGCAACATGATGCTCGCGCCGACCGAGCTGAAAAAGGCCACCAAGGAAGAGGCGCGCGAGAATGCTATGCGGCTCTTAAAGCGCGTCGGTCTGGCAGACAAGGCGGATGCCTTCCCGGCGCAGCTGTCCGGCGGCCAGAAGCAGCGTGTCGCGATTGCGCGTGCGCTGGCGATGAACCCGGATATCATGCTGTTCGATGAGCCGACCTCGGCGCTCGATCCGGAGATGGTCGGCGAGGTATTGCAGGTTATGCAAGGGCTTGCCAAGGAGGGCATGACGATGGTTGTCGTCACCCACGAGATTGGCTTTGCCCGCGAGGTAGCAAGCCGCGTGATCTTTATGGAGGGCGGCTACATCGTCGAGCAGGGCACGCCGGATGAGGTCATCAACCATCCGAAGGAGCCGCGCACGATTGATTTTTTAAGCAAGGTGCTGTAAGTAAGCGGAAGAAAGTTAACCATAGAAAGCAAGCTGCTGAAGAACTGGGTTCTTCGGCAGCTTTTTTTATTTTCAGGGAATAAGTGTGGTAGAAATACGAAAAACATGGCTGCGCGTTTTTGTGTGCAGGAAAAGAAGAAACAAGCGAATGGTGTAATTGTACATAAGTATGCATGATATTGTGGGAACACTTGTGCAAAAACCCAATTTTTTTGTAAAAAAACCGTTAAGTTCCATAGCAGAAGTCCGATAATTTAAATAAGCATTTGATTGCCATGTAGTGTGGCGATTTTAGAGATGTCCGTCAAAGTGTAGGAGTATAAGGGAAGAAGAGGGTGGCATTTGTGAAATTGGGCATTGCACAAAAACTTGCGTTGGGAATCTTGATTCCTTTAATTCTGGTGCTGGGTGGCATTGGGTTGTTGCTGGGCATTCGGGTGTCGGCTACGGTAGAGGAGTTGATGACGGAGAACTTGACATCGCAGTCTCAGTCGGCGGCCAACCAAGTCAACTCGTTCCTGAAGGAATATTATGGCGTAGTGGAAACCATGCTGATGTCGCCGGATATCGTTTCGGTTGCAACCGACCATACCAAGACTACGTTGGATGGCTCGGAGCATTTCGCGGAACTGATGGATCAGCTGAAGAACACGCAGGAGCAGTATCAGGGTACACTGGTCGGGGTATGGTATGCAGACGTGGATCTGCAGGAGCTGGTATACTCCAACAATGACCGCCTGACGTCGGCAGATGTGGATTTCTCCACCCGTGAGTGGTATACACGGGCGCAGCAGGGGAAGCAGACGACCATCACCAGCGCTTATGTGGATGTCGGCACGCAGCAGATGGTCATCACCGTTGTTGGCCCGGTGCTGGAGAACGGCCAGATGGTCGGCGTGGTCGGTGTGGATGTTGGTATGGATGAACTGAAAAATACGCTGAATGGTATGGCGATCGGCGACACCGGTTATATCACGCTGTATGATTCGGCAGATATGATTCTATACCATCCGGACTCGTCCATGGTTGGCACTACGGTGCAGGAAGCGCAGTATTCCGAGAGCATCGAAAGCGCATTGCTGAATAATGAGAATGTAGAAGGCGTGGAATATACGCGTCAGGGTAATCACTACTATGGCAGTACGGTTTCGTTGGGCGATGCAGGTTATCAGGTGCTTGGCATTTTGCCGGCGGCAGAGTATGAAGGCCGTGTCTCCGAAACTGTGCGTGTGGTAATCATCGGCTTTGTTGGGTGTGCAGTGTTGTTGGCAGTGATCGTACTGCTGCTCGCGATTTCGATTATCCGTCCGCTGCGGCGTTTGATGGCTGTAAGCGAACGTCTGGCAGACGGCGAACTGAATGTGGAATACACGGTCAAGGGCCGCGATGAAGTGGCCCAGCTGGGGCAGTCGATCATGCATATTGTCGATCGGCTCAAAACCTATATTGACTACATCAATGAGATTTCTGCGGTACTGTCCCAGATGGGCGAGGGCAATTTGATCTTCCAGCTCCGTCATGATTACCGCGGTGAATTTGCCAAGTTGAAGGAATCCATGCTGGCCATTCAGAGCAGCCTGACGGATACGATATCTGGCATTGCGCAGTCGGCTGCGCAGGTCAACATGGGCGCAGATCAGATTTCCAGCGGCGCACAGGCGCTTGCACAGGGCGCGACAGAGCAGGCATCGTCGGTACAGGAGCTGTCTGACGCGGTACAGACGCTCAATCAAAAGGTGACGGACGGTGCAGATAAGGCGGGCGAGGTCATTGTCCAGCTCAATCGTGTGAAGGATCAGGTAGACGCCAGCAATGGCCAGATGCAGGATATGCTGGTGGCAATGCAGGATATCAGTAAGCATTCCAACGCTATCAGCAAGATCATTAAGACGATTGATGACATTGCATTCCAGACCAATATCTTGGCGCTGAACGCGGCGGTCGAGGCTGCGCGTGCAGGCGCGGCAGGTAAGGGCTTTGCCGTTGTGGCGGATGAGGTTCGCAATCTGGCGGGCAAGAGCGCGACAGCTGCCAAGGAGACAAACGAACTGATTGCACAATCGGTTGCGGCAGTGCAGCAGGGTGAGGGCATTGCCCGTACCACGGCGGAAACGCTCGAGGTAGCTGCAACGGATGCAGGTCAGGTCGTGGCAGTAATCGACAAGGTCGTAGAGGGCTATCAGGATCAGGCATCCCGCCTGAAGGAAATCTCCATTGGTGTGGATCAGATTTCTGAGGTAGTGCAGACCAACTCGGCAACGGCCGAGCAGAGCGCAGCCGCAAGCGAGGAGCTGTCCGGTCAGGCGCAGATGCTGAAGGGCATGATCAGCCACTTCAAGCTGCCCGGCACGCAGGACGGATTCCCGATGGCACCGCTGCAGGTCGAAAGCAGTTATGAGGATATGAAGCCCGCAGCTCCACAGTATGGCAGCAATAATCCGAACTTTTCGGATAAGTATTAAGTAAACTTGTCACATAAGAACGCAAGAAAGCCGCCCCTATGGGGTGGCTTTCTTGATATAGCGCAACAAAAAGACCCGCTTTAGGCGGGTCTTTTCCTGTTCTATTTACGCGGTTACGGGATTACAGCTGGGGCATGAGGTTTGCCAGTTCGAGTGCGGTCAGTGCGGCATCCGCGCCCTTGTTGCCGGCCTTGGTACCGGCGCGCTCGATGGCCTGCTCGATGTTCTCGGTAGTGACAATGCCGAACGCCGCCGGTACGCCGGTTTGCAAATTTACCTGCGCGATGCCCTTGGAGACTTCGTTGCAAACGTAGTCGTAGTGCGAGGTCGAACCGCGGATGACCGCGCCGAGGCAGACGATCGCGCAGTATTTACCCGACTGGGCGAGTTTGAGCGCCGCGAGCGGGATTTCAAACGCGCCCGGCACCCAGACGAGCGTGATGTCGTCGGTATCCACGCCGTGGCGCACGAGCGTGTCCTCCGCGCCCGAAATCAGCTTGGAGACGATGAACTCGTTGAAGCGTGACGCGACGATAGCGAACTTGCCCTGACCGGCAACCAGTTTTCCTTCCAGAACTTTCATATTGATTTCCTCCATTATCTAAAATTTGTTATCGAACTTACAGAACGTGTTTGAATAGATGCCCCATCTTGATCTGCTTGGTGCGCAGGTAGAACGCGTCGTCCTCCTGCGGGGCGATCTCGATCGGGACGCGCTCAACGATTTCGACGCCGAAGCCGTCCAGCCCATAGATTTTTTCCGGGTTGTTGGTGAGTAAGCGCAGCTCCTTTGCACCGAGATCCTGCAAAATCTGTGCGCCGATCCAGTATTCGCGCAGGTCGGGCGCAAAGCCCAGCTTGACGTTGGCTTCGACCGTATCCCAGCCCTGTTCCTGCAATTCGTAGGCTTTCAGCTTGTTGATCAGGCCGATGCCGCGTCCTTCCTGCCGCATGTAGAGCAGCACGCCGCGCCCTTCGCGCTCGATTTGCTGCATGGCAGCTGCCAGCTGCTGGCCGCAGTCGCAGCGGCGCGAGCCAAACACATCGCCGGTCAGGCACTCGGAATGCACGCGGCAAAGCAGGTTTTTACCGTCGCCGATATCGCCCTTGACCAGTGCGACGTGGTGCTCGCTGGTCAGGTCGTTGATGTAGCCGTAGATCTGGAACTCACCAAAGCGGGTGGGCAGTTTGGCGCAGGCTTCGCGCGCAACGTGCTTGTCGTGGCGGCGGCAGTAGTCCTGCAAATCCTTGATCGTGATGACCTTGAGCCCCCACTGCTTGGCGTGTTCGAGCAGCTCGGTCGTGCGCATCATTGTGCCGTCATCGCGCATGATCTCGCAGCACAGGCCACATCCTTCCAGCCCGGCCAGGCGGCACAGGTCGACGGTCGCCTCGGTATGGCCGTTGCGGGTCAGCACGCCGCCATAGCGCGCCACCAGCGGGAACACATGGCCGGGGCGGCGCAGCTCGCCCGGTTTGGTAGCCGGGTCGGCGCACTTGCGGCAGGTAAAGCCGCGCTCCTCGGCGGAGATGCCGGTCGTCGTGTCGACATGGTCGATCGAGACGGTGAAGGCGGTCTGGTGGTTGTCGGTGTTTACCTTGACCATTTGTTCCAGCCCGAGCCGTTCGGCGACCGCTTCGCTCATCGGCGTGCAAATCAGCCCCTTGGCGTGGACGGCCATGAAATTGACGTTTTCGGTCGTGGCGAACTGGGCGGCGCAGATCATGTCGCCTTCGTTTTCGCGGTCGGGGTCGTCGATCGTGATGATGATACGGCCCGCGCGCAGTTCGTCAAGTGCCTCCTCGACCGTGCAGTATTGCTGTTCCATGTTGGGTTGCCTCCTTTGTATCGTTTAAAACCCGTTTTGGGTCAGAAAATCCATGGTGATGCCGCTTTTCGGGGTGCTTTCGTCCTTGCCATAAGGCATGAGCAGCTTTTCGACGTATTTGCCGATCATATCACACTCAAGGTTGACCGTCTCACCGGGCTTTTTGCCCAGCAGGATGGTCTGCGCGCCCGTATGCGGGATGATCGACACGGAAAAGTCGCTTTCGGTCACAGCCGCGACGGTCAGGCTGACGCCGTCAATCGCGATCGAGCCTTTTTCAACGATGTACCGCAGCAAGGATGCGGATGCGCGCACAGTCACCCAGACCGCGTTGTCCTCGCGGCGCTGGGACGCAACCGTGCCCGTGCCGTCGATATGGCCGGAGACGATGTGCCCGCCGAAGCGGCCGTTTGCGGGCATGGCGCGTTCAAGGTTGACAGGCGAGCCGCTTTGCAGCTGACCCAGCCCGGAGCGCCGCAGCGACTCGGCCATCACGTCTGCGGAGAAGCTGTCTGCGGTTATGGACACAACCGTCAGGCACACGCCGTTGGTTGCGATGCTGTCCCCGATTTGCGTGCCCTCGAGCACGGTTTTCGCGCCGATCGTCAGCCGTGCGCCCGCCGCGCCGCGCTCAATGCGCCGCACGGTGCCGACCTCTTCAATGATGCCGGTGAACATATTACAGCACCCCCTCGAGTAGAAAATCCTCGCCGAGCGGCGTGATCGTCATGTTTTTCACCGGCAGGGCATCGGCCATTTTGGCAAAGCCTGCGCCGCCGAGCGGAGTCTTTGCCGCCGCGCCGCCGATCAGCTTGGGCGCGATATACGCCTGTACTTTGTGTACGATGCCTGCCTCGAGCGCCGCAAAGGCAAGTTCCGCGCCGCCCTCGAGCAGGATGCTGTCCAGACCGTGCGCGCCGAGCTGGTGCATCAGGTCTGCAAGGTCGACCCGACCGTCTTTTGCTTTGCACAGCACCAGATGCGCGCCCGCCTTTTTGAGCGTCGCCGCGCGGTCGTTCCATTCGGTTATCGCAATCACCGTATCGGTTTCGTGTGCGGTGCGAATCAGCTGGCAGTCCAGCGGCGTGCGCGCGTGGCTGTCGCAGATGATGCGGTAGGGGTTGCGGCCGCCCTCGATGCGGCAGGTGAGCAGCGGGTCGTCGGCCAGCACCGTCCCCACGCCGACCATGATGCCGGACAGGTGTGCGCGCGTCTCGTGGACATGACGGCGGGCAGCCTCGCCCGTTACCCAGCGGCTGTCGCCGGACGACGCGGCGATCTTGCCGTCCAGTGTCATCGCATACTTGAGCACGACATAGGGCGTCTGATGCGTGATGTAGTGGAAGAATACCTCGTTTAAGCGGCGGCATTCCTCCTCGCAGAGTCCGGTTTCGACCGGGATGCCTGCGTCCCGCAAAATCTGCGCGCCTTTGCCCGCGACGAGCGGGTTGGCGTCCAGACAGCCGACGAACACGCGGCCAATGCGGTGCTCGAGGATGGCGTCCGTGCAGGGGGGCGTGCGGCCCCAATGGCAGCACGGCTCGAGCGTGACGTACAGGTCGGCGCCCGCTGCGTCCTCGGTGCAGTTCTTGAGCGCGTTGCGCTCGGCGTGCAGGCCGCCGCACCGTTCGTGCCAGCCTTCACCGATCACACGCCCGTCCTTGACGATCACGCAGCCGACCATCGGGTTGGGGCTGACATGTCCCGCGCCGCGCGCGGCCAGTTCGAGCGCCCGGCGCATATAGGTTTCATGGATGTTTTGCAAGCAGGGATCACCTCACGAAAAAGCCCGGTTGGGCTTGGATAATAAAAATAGCCCCGAAAGCAGGTGCTTCGGGGCCTGTGGAGGCAGAAAATAAAAAATCTGAAACACCGTGCGGCATTTCAGAACAGCAAACAGGCGGAAACAGGGCAAAAACCCGTTGTTCCGCGTATTCTTCTTCCATCCAGACTATACTGTCGGCCCCGGAATTTCACCGGATCATGCTTCGGCTCGAAAGAGCGTCCGCTCGCGGGCTGTACCGCCGGTAGGGAATTGCACCCTGCCCTGAAGAATCCTGATATTCGGTTGTCGGCAAACGCTTCCGCGCTTCACCAGAAACAAGTATATACCGGTGAAAAACAGAATGCAAGCTTTTTTGCAAAAAAACATGCGGGACGGCCATAGCCGTCCCGCATAGAGGGAAGAGTAAAAAGAAAAAGAGAAAGTGTGACTTGATCACGGACTTATCATAGCATCCCATTGCAAAAAGCGCAGCAAGGATAGGTAAATTCTATGCAAAAGCTGCAAAAATGGCGCGGCGCATCGTGTAGCACGCAAAAACGCTTGTGGGACTGGTACGGACGTGTTATAATATTTCCGTATCGAAATCTGTATACAGAGAAGGAGCTTCCGGTGTGAATAATCGTGAGCATATCCGCAATTTTTCCATCATTGCCCATATTGACCATGGCAAGTCCACGCTGGCCGACCGGCTGCTGGAGCAGTGCAAGGCCGTCTCCCAGCGCGAGATGGAGGAGCAGCTGCTGGACAACATGGATCTGGAGCGTGAGCGTGGCATCACCATCAAGGCGCGCGCGGTGCGCATGGAATACGAGGCCGACGACGGGCAGACCTATGAGATGAACCTGATCGACACGCCCGGCCATGTCGACTTCAACTATGAAGTGTCGCGGTCGCTTGCGGCGTGCGAAGGCGCGCTTTTGGTCGTCGACGCAGCGCAGGGCATTGAGGCGCAGACGCTGGGCAACACCTACCTTGCAATCGACGCAGGGCTGGAGGTTGTGCCGGTCATCAACAAAATCGACCTGCCTGCGGCGGACGCGCCGCGCGTGAAAAAGGAGATCGAGGACATCATCGGCATCCCGGCCGAGGATAGTCCGGAGATCTCGGCCAAAATGAACATCAACATCCACGAGGTGCTCGAGCGGATCGTATCCGACATCCCTGCGCCGACGGGTGACCCGGACGCGCCGTTGCGCGCGCTGATCTTCGACAGCCAGTACGACCCCTACAAGGGCGTTATCGTTTATATGCGCCTGATGGACGGTGCGATCCGCCCCGGCATGCGAGTCAAGATGATGGCGACCGGCGCGGTCTTTCAGGTGCTTGAGTGCGGCCATCTGCTGCCGCTCGGCCTGTCCCCGCAGCAGCAATTGCAGGCGGGCGAGGTCGGTTACTTCACCGCGTCGATCAAAACCGTGTCCGACACCCGCGTGGGCGATACGGTCACCGAGGCCGACCGGCCGACGGCCGAGCCGTTGCCCGGCTACCGCCCCGCACGGCCGATGGTGTTCTGTGGTATCTACACCGAGGACGGCTCGAAATACCCCGACCTGCGCGATGCGCTGGAGAAATTGCAGCTCAACGACGCGGCGCTGTCCTTTGAGCCGGAAAGCTCGGTGGCGCTCGGCTTCGGCTTCCGCTGCGGCTTCCTCGGCATGCTGCACATGGAGGTCATTCAAGAGCGGTTGGAGCGTGAATTTGACCTCGATCTGGTCACGACGCTGCCGAGCGTGGTTTACGAGATCATCAAGACCGACGGCACGACCGTGCAGTGCGACAACCCGCACGACTACCCCGATCCGGCGGTCATTGAGGAGGCGCGTGAGCCGTTCGTTAAGGCGACGATCATGACGCCGCAGGAGTATGTCGGCAACATTATGCCGATGTGTCAGGAGCGGCGCGGCGTGTTCAAGGATATGCAGTATCTGGATGCGAACCTCGTCGAACTGCACTATGAAATGCCGATCAATGAGATTATTTACGACTTTTTCGATGCTTTAAAGGCGCGTACCCGCGGCTACGCTTCGCTTGACTACGAGTTCCTCGACTATCGGCCGAGCGATCTGGTCAAGGTGGATATGCTGCTAAACGGCGATCAGGTGGACGCGCTTTCGTTCATCGTACACCGCGAAAAGGCCTATGGCCGCGCGCGCCGAATCTGCGAAAAGCTCAAGGAGAATATCCCGCGCCAGCTGTTCGAGGTGCCGGTGCAGGCCGCGATCGGCGGCAAGGTCATCGCGCGCGAGACCGTCAAGGCCATGCGCAAGGACGTGCTGGCCAAGTGCTACGGCGGCGATATCACGCGCAAGAAGAAGCTGCTGGAAAAACAGAAGGAAGGCAAAAAGAAGATGCGCTCGCTCGGCACGGTGCAGATCCCGACCGAAGCGTTTATGGCGGTCTTGAAGCTGGATGAGGAATCATGAGCAGATTCAGTTATAATAATCGGCCGCTCGGGCTGTATTTGCACATTCCGTTTTGTGTGAAAAAATGCGCCTACTGCGATTTTTACTCGGTGACAGACACGGACTTGATGAAGGACTTTGTCACGGCGCTGCTGATGCACATCCGCGAATACGGCAGAACGTGCAGCGGCTACACGGTCGATACCGTGTACATCGGCGGCGGCACGCCGACCTGCTTGGGGCCGAAATACCTCGGACGCATTTTGCAGGAGGTGCGCGGCAAGTTCCCGTTGGCGGATGATGTGGAGATCACGGTTGAGTGCAACCCGGAGAGCACGGACAAAAAGGTGCTCGACATGATGAAAAAGCAGGGCGTGACCCGGCTGTCGTTTGGCGTGCAGTCCGCGCAGGAGGATGAGCTGAAACGCATTGGGCGCATCCATACCTTCGAACAGGCCAAAGCTGCGGTCGATCTGGCGCGGGAAAAGGGCTTTGATAACATCAGCCTTGACCTGATGTACGGCCTACCCGGCCAGACGCAGGAGAAATTCTTCGATTCGGTCGAGCAGTGCCTTGCGCTCGGTCCCAAGCATCTGTCCTGCTATGGGCTAACGCTCGAGCCTGCCACCCCGATGGGGCGGGAAAACCCCGTCCTGCCGGACGAAGACGCGCAGGCGGATACCTACCTTGCTATGTGTGAGTTGCTGCGGATGAACGGTTTTGAGCATTATGAGATTTCCAACTTTGCCAAACCTGGCTTCCGCTCACGCCATAACCAGAAATATTGGGATTTGTCCGAATATCTCGGTTTGGGGCCGGGGGCGCATTCGTTTATGGGTGGCCGCCGGTTCGAGTTTGCCCGCGATCTCAAGGCGTATATCGGCGGCGAGGACATTGTGCGCGACGAGGACGAGGTGCCCACGTTCCAGCGGCAGGGTGAATACCTGATGGTGCGCCTGCGCACAGCCGAGGGCGTGGACTTCCTTGAACTGGAAAAGCGCTACAATATCGATTCGACGCCCTACGAGGAGGCATTCCGCAGCCTGATGGGCAACGAGTTGGTCGCACATCAAGGTACCCGCTGGTATTTGACCGAAAAGGGGTTTCTGGTGTCCAACAGCATCATCAATACGATTGTCGAGGCGGGGCAGCCCGATGCAGACGGAGTGCAGGCTGCGGCCCGCCCGTTTTGAAAACCAGTTAAATTAAAAATTTACATAACATCGGAGGAGACATTATGCGCGCAGTTATTACGGTGGTCGGCAAGGACCGCACCGGCATCATCGCCAAGATTTCGGAAACCCTTTACCAGCACGGGGTCAATATCGTTGACATTTCGCAGAACGTTATGGAGGATATGTTCGCGATGGTCATGCTGGTCAATATCGACCGCTGCACGGTGGACTTTACCAAGCTGGCTGACCTGCTCGATGCGGACGGCGAGACGCTCGGCATGAAGATCCACACCATGCATGAGGACATCTTCGACGCGATGCACAAAATATGAGAATTCGATCAAACCGTACAGGTTTGATCGAGGCGCGGCACCGGACAGGGTCCGGATGTCGCGCGATGCCGCGAAAAGTTCCGGTAGAAACTTTTCTCCGCACTGGTATGAAAAGCACGGGCAAAGCCCGCGCTTTTCATGACTCTGGCAGCGGGACTGCCAGAGTCGGTTTGATGCGCGCTGCGCGCGGACGGGCAGCGGTGCGAAATAATGAAAAAATCTCCTGTTATAGGGCAAAACGGGGTTTATATTATGTCAATGATCAACACAAAGGATATTCTGGAAACCATCAAGATGATCGAGGAGGAGCACCTCGACATCCGCACGATCACGATGGGTATTTCGCTGCGCGACCTCGCCAGCGACGACATCAATGTACTTGCGGACAAGGTGTACGATAAGATCACCCGCCGCGCGGAGAAGCTGGTTTCGACCGGCGAGCAGATCGAGCGCGAGCTGGGCATCCCGATCATCAACAAGCGCATTTCGGTCACCCCGATCGCGATGATCGGCGCGGTGACCAACGCCAACAGCTATGTGCCGCTTGCCAAGGCGCTCGACCGCGCGGCAAGCGCGACCGGCGTAAACTTCGTCGGCGGTTTTTCCGCCCTTGTGCAGAAGGGCTTTGCCAAGGGTGATGAGATCCTCATCAACTCCATCCCGGAGGCGCTGGCCGAGACCAATCTGGTCTGCTCGTCGGTCAACGTCGCGTCGACCAAGGCGGGCGTGAATCTGGATGCTGTCGGCCTGATGGGGCGCATCATCAAGCAGACGGCCGAGCTGACAAAGGACAACGACTCGATGGGCTGCTCCAAGCTCGTCGTATTCGCCAACGCGGTTGATGATAACCCGTTTATGGCGGGTGCGTTCCACGGCATCGGCGAACCGGAAACCGTCATCAACGTCGGCGTATCCGGCCCGGGCGTGGTGCAGTCGGCCATCCGCTGCGCGGGCGACTGCCCGATCAACGAGGTGGCGGAAGTCATCAAAAAGACCGCGTTTAAGATTACGCGCATGGGTCAGCTGGTCGGCGCGATTGCTAGCCAGCGGCTGGGCGTGCCGTTTGGTATTGTCGACCTGTCGCTCGCGCCCACCCCGGCGATTGGCGACTCGGTTGCGCGCATTTTGGAGGAAGTCGGTCTCGAAGTCTGCGGCGGCTGTGGCACTACCGCCATCCTTGCCATGCTCAACGACGCAGTCAAGAAGGGCGGCGTGATGGCATCCTCGTCGGTCGGCGGCCTGTCAGGCGCGTTCATCCCGGTGTCCGAGGACGAGGGCATGATCGCAGCGGCGGCATCCGGCGCGCTGACGTTGGAAAAGCTGGAGGCGATGACCGCGGTCTGCTCGGTCGGCATCGACATGGTTGCCGTGCCGGGCGACACCACCGCCGAGGTCATTTCCGGCCTGATTGCGGACGAAATCGCCATCGGCGTGGTCAACTCCAAGACGACTGCGGTGCGTGTTATCCCGGCCATCGGCAAGAAGGTGGGGGACATGGTCGAATTCGGCGGCCTGTTGGGCTCGGCGCCCATCATGCCGATCGCGACCGGCTCGCCCGCGAAGTTCATCAACCGCGGCGGCCGCATCCCGGCGCCGATCCAGAGCCTGAAAAACTGAACAAGACAGACAAGGGCTGCGCATCGCAAAGCGGTGCGCAGCTTTTTTGCGCCCGCCGTGCGTTCGGCAAATAATGTGCGCGCGCTGTGATAAGATGGGGGACGCGGAGGTGGTCTATGGTCGTTTATCTGGATGTGCTGTTTGCGGTCAACGCGCTGATGGACGGCGCAACGCTGCTCGCGGCGTCCGCGCTCGGCGGCGTGCGTGCCGGACGGCTGCGCCTGCTGCTAGCCGCTGTGCTCGGCGGCGGCTATGCGGTGCTGGCGGCCATATGGCCGCTGCTTGCGGCGTTGCCTATCCGCGTGCTGGCAGGCATCGGCTTATGCGCGGCGGCGTTCGGGCGGCAAACAGCTTTTGTGCGTGTGTGCGCGCTGTACATGGTGGTCGCAGCATCGTTTGCAGGATTGGCGGCCGCGTTGGGTGCGGCAACCGACCGGAAAATGCTGTTTGGCGCGGGGTATTATTTCGCCGTGCCGCTGCGTGTGCTGCTGCTTGCGGCAGCGGTTGGCTATGCGGTCAGCGGTGTGCTGCTGCGCGGCGATGCGCAGCACGGCCCGATGCGGCGCGAGGTTGCGCGGTTGACCATCTGTTTTGACGGTCGCGCGTGCGAGGTGCGTCTGCTGCACGATACGGGCAACGATTTGACCGAGCCGGTCTCGGGAAAACCGGCGCTCGTGCTCGGTCGGGAGGCGGCCTGCACCGTACTGGGCGAAGGGTTGCGCACAGCGCTATCCGGGACAGCGGATGCCGCCGCCTGTTTGGCCGCATTGCCGCCTGCGCTGTCCTGCCGGTGTGGGCTGCTGCCATACCGGGCGGTCGGCGTGGAGCAGGGGCTGCTGCTGTACTTTCGGCCGGACAGCGTGCGGTACACGGACGGCAAAACGCTCGACTGCGTGTGCGCAGTCGGGCCGGACGGCATCGGCAATGGCGCGTATGACGGACTGATTGGGGTTTGAAAGGAAGGGAACATATGCTCTGGAGTTGGATCAAGCGGGTTATCACGAGTTTATGCAATGGCAGGACGGTTTACTACATCGGCGGCAGCGAGGTGCTGCCGCCGCCGCTGTCCGCAGAGGAAGAACAGGCCGTAGTCGAAGCCTGTCAGGCTGGGGATGGACAGGCGCGCAACAAACTGATCGAGCACAACCTGCGTCTGGTGGTGTTCCTTGCGCGCAAGTTTGAATCTTCAGCCGTCAGCACAGAGGATTTGATTTCGATCGGTACGATCGGGCTGATCAAGGCGGTCGGTACATACCGCAGCGACAAAAACGTCAAGCTGGCGACCTATGCGTCCCGCTGCATTGAAAACGAGATTTTGATGCATCTGCGCAAGCTGGCCGGGCGGCGCACCGAGGTCTCGTTTGACGAGCCGTTGTCCTCGGATTGGGACGGCAACGAGCTGCTGCTCAGCGATATCCTCGGCACTGAGCCGGACAGCGTGATGCGTCCGCTTGAGGACGATGTCGACCGTATGCTGGTGCATCACGCGCTTGATCAGCTGCCCGCACGCGAGAAGCAGATCATTTCGCTGCGCTTTGGGTTGGGTATGCCCGCCTGCATGACGCAAAAGGAGGTCGCAGAGCTGCTCGGCATCTCGCAAAGTTATATCTCGCGGTTGGAAAAGCGCATCATTGCGCGCATGCGGAAGGATATCCTGAAAAACTTTGCATGACATGCGTGCTTGCATGAACGTGTGAAATGCGGTACAATAATACCGCGAAAAAACGCAAAAAGCAGTGGGAGCGTGGGTGTCATGCAGGTGGAAGTCAGACAGTATCAGCGGGAAGACGCGCGGCAGGCGGCCGCAGTGTGGAACGAGGTTGTCGAGGAGGGCGCGGCCTTCCCGCAAGAGGAATTACTGGATGAAGAAACCGGCCATGCTTTTTTTGAAAGCCAGTCGTTTACCGGTGTAGCGTATGACGCTCAAACCGGCGAAGTCGTCGGCCTTTACATCCTGCACCCGAATAACGTGGGTCGCTGCGGGCATATCTGCAACGCAAGCTATGCGGTCAAGCGTGGGCTGCGCGGGCAGCACATCGGCGAGGTGTTGGTACGGCACTGTATGGATGAGGCAAAGGCGCTTGGCTTCCGTGTGCTGCAATTTAATGCCGTGGTCAAATCCAACGCGCCGGCGCTGCGGCTGTATGAGCGGCTGGGCTTTGTGCCGCTGGGCGTCATCCCGGGCGGGTTCCGCAATAAGGATGGCGTTTACGAGGATATCATCCCGCACTACCATCTGCTATGAAGGAAACGCGCGGCGCTCCAAGGAAATAAGCACAAGGGGAGGGAAAAACAGGTCGAAGCCTGTCGTCCGGCAAAATATTTTGCCGGTATATTCGAGTGCGGCGCAGGGGAAAATCCCCATAGACGCACGAGACAGGAGGGACTTTTCCATGCAAACCAAGGTGGAAATCTGCGGGGTGAACACTGCCGGGCTACCGGTTTTATCCGCAGCGGAGACCGACGCGCTGCTGCGGCGCGCGGCGGGCGGTGACAAGCAGGCGCGCGATGAACTGATCCGTGGCAACCTGCGGCTGGTGCTGTCGGTCATCCAACGGTTCCAGGGTCGCGGTGAGTCGCCGGACGACCTGTTTCAGGTCGGCTGTATCGGCCTGATGAAATCCATCGATCATTTTAACACCGAGCTCGGCGTGCGTTTTTCCACCTACGCCGTGCCGATGAACGTACATAGGGGAAATCCCTCCACGAGAACAAAAAACGACCGTTTTTCCCGAAAAAGAGACAAAGGAGAACAAAATGCTATTCTGTAATATCGATCTGTTAGACGAGAATTTTGCGCTGCGGCGTGGGCAGTATGTCGGCGTCAAGGACGGGCGTATTGATTATATTGGCGATACCGCACCGGACGGTGACTACGGTGAGCGGTATGACGGCCGTCATCGCCTGCTGATGCCCGGCTTTTTCAACGTGCACAGCCATGCGCCGATGACGCTGCTGCGCGGCTATGCGGAGAACCTGCCCTTGCAGCGCTGGCTGAACGAGCGGGTGTTCCCGTTTGAGGATAAGCTGACCGACGAGTCGGTCTACTGGTCGACGCAGCTGGCCATTGCGGAGATGTTGGCATGTGGCACGGTGTCGTTTACCGATATGTACTTTTTCCTCGACGGTATGATGCGCGCGATTTTGGAAAGCGGCATCAAATGCAACCTGAGCCGCGGTCTGACCGTGTTTGACGACAGTGACTACGGACAGCTTGCCGCCTATCAGGATAACCTGCGCCTGCTTGGCGAGTGGCGCGGGGCAGGGGAGGGCCGCCTGTTGGGCGACCTGTGCATCCACGGCGAGTACACGACAACGCCCAAGGTGGTCGAGGCAGTCGCGGCGCAGGCCAAGGAACACGGCGTGCGCATGCACATCCACCTGTCCGAAACGCAGGCCGAGCACGAGGAATGCAAGCAGCGCCACGGCATGACGCCCGCAGCCTATATGCAGGCGCGCGGCGTGTTTGATGTGCCGACAACGGCGGCGCACTGCGTCTGGCTGGAAGGGGAGGATTTCGATATCCTGCGCGACCATGGCGTGACCGTGGCCTGCTGCCCGGCGAGCAACCTCAAGCTGGCATCCGGCTATGCGGATATCCCGAAGATGCTGGAAAAGGGCATCAATGTTGCACTTGGCACGGACGGCGCGGCTTCTAACAACAACCTGAATATCTTGCAGGATCTGTATCTGTTCGGCGTGGTTTATAAGGGCTATTATCGCGATTCGACGCTCATCACCCCGGCGCAGGCGCTGCATGCGGCGACGCGCGCGGGCGCGCTGTCGCAGGGCCGCGAGGATAGCGGCCTGATGCGCGTCGGCTGCAAGGCTGACCTGTGCGTGATCAATACGGACACGCCGCAATTTACGCCCATGACCGATGCCGCCTGCAATGTGGTTTATGCCGCGCAGGGCGCGGATATCAAGCTGACCATGGTGGACGGCGAGGTGCTCTACCGTGACGGGGAGTACCTGACGATCGACATTGAGCGGGTCAAGGCGGAAACGCAGCGCTGCACCGACGATATTATTGCACAGCTGTAAGGAGGAAAACATATGATGACCCATACACAGGTCGCAGAGTCGGCGGCCTATCTGCGCTCGCGGCTGTCTGCGCTGCCTGAGATTGCGATCGTGCTCGGCTCAGGGCTGGGGCCGCTCGCCGAACAGGTGCAGGATGCGGTTTCGATCTCCTATGCGGAGATCCCGCACTTCCGCATCTCGACTGCGCCCGACCATGCCGGGCGGCTGGTCTGCGGTATGCTCGCCGGACGGCGTGTTGTCTGCATGCAGGGACGGCTGCACGGCTATGAGGGCTACGCGCCCGATGAGATCGCCTATCCGGTTTATGTGCTGCGCGCGTTGGGTGTGCAGGCGCTTGTGCTGACCAACGCTTCGGGCGGCATCAACACGGATTTTGCGGTCGGTGATTTTATGCTCATCGAGGATCACATCAACATGACGGGCAAAAGTCCGCTGACCGGTGCAAACGATGCGCAACTGGGTACCCGCTTCCCGGATATGACGTTTGCTTATGCGCCTGCGCTGCGTGAAAAGGCACGGGCGGCTGCACAGATGTGCGGTCTGGAACTCCGTGCCGGGGTATATTGCGGCGTCAATGGCCCGCAATTTGAAACACCGGCTGAGATCCGTGCTTTCCGCACACTGGGCGCGGATGCGGTCGGTATGTCGACCGTGTTCGAGGTCATTGCGGCGGCGCATTGCGGACTGCCGACTGTTGCCGTGGCGATGATTACCAATATGGCGGCGGGCGTGCTGATGCAGCCGCTGTCCGGCGCGGAAGTGAATGCCATTGCAGAACGACGGGGAACGGACTTCCGCAGGCTGATGACAACGCTCATCGAAAAAATTTGACAAAAATGAAAAAAGGTGTTGACAGAATGTCGACACCGCGATATAATATAAAAGCTGTCACACGAGAGTGATTGTGTGACAGAACTTCGAGGTGTGGCTCAGCTTGGTAGAGCGCTTCGTTCGGGACGAAGAGGCCGCAGGTTCAAATCCTGTCACCTCGACCATCAAAAGGATCTGCTTCGGCAGATCCTTTTTGTATTTGTGGGAAAAAGTGCAAATGATAAATGAGCGGCGTGCTGATGCAGGCGGATTCGAGCGATGATCACCGTGCGGCGAATGAACTGTCATAAACCGAACCATAGGCGGAATATACTTTCAGCAGGGGGATTTTGCCGGTCAAGTTTGCACTTTTTGGTACTTGCCGGAGACATGGGTTATGGTGGGACAGTCAAAATGCACAGCGAGATTGTTAGCGAATTAACAAAAAACGTGCATTTATCCGACGTACAAGGACGAAAATGTACAGTGTCCGCAATGTGCGGACAAGTGTCCTGTGCATTTTAGGCAAAATGTCCAAATCAAAAATGCAAAAAAACAAATAAAAAGTGCAAATTCATTATAACACTTTTCTGGTAGAATAATCTTTGTAATTTAGCGGATGTGACCCATTGTTCCCAGATGGTTCGCGCTGCTTTTTGAAAGAGAGGGGAATCAGTCAACACAGTCAATGCAAAAACTGGAGAAAGGGGAAGGAATATGCCAGATATTGTATTAACGAGAATCGACAACCGTTTAATCCATGGTCAGGTCGCAACCCAGTGGTGCGGCGTGGTAGGCGCGAATCTGCTGCTTGTTGCAAATGATGCCGTCTCCACGGACGAATTCCGCCAGGGCCTGATGAACATGGCTGCGCCTAGCTATGCGCAGACCCGGTTCTTCTCAATTGAGAAGACCATCAACATCATCGGTAAGGCATCGCCGAATCAGCATATTGCCATCATCTGCGAAACGCCGCAGGATGTGCTCAAGCTGGTTGAGGGCGGCGTACCGATCAAAAAGGTGAACATTGGAAACATGCATATGGCGGATGGGAAGCGCCAGGTTGCAACTTCTGTCGCGGTAGACGACGATGACGTAGCATGCTTTAAGAAGCTGCAGGAGCTGGGTGTGGAGCTTGAGATCAAACGAGTTCCGGACACGCCCGCGGAAAATATCGAAAAACTGTTCAAGTGATATTTCACCGAAAGCACCTGGAAAGGAGTAAGTAATGGAAATTACCATCATCCAGGCGATCTTGGTCTTTGTAGTTGCCTTTATCATGGGTATCGACCAGTTCAGCTTCCTGGAATCTTTGTATCAGCCGATCTTCACCTGCCCGCTCATCGGTGCCATCCTTGGCAACTTTGAACTCGGCGTAGTTGTCGGCGGTTCTTATCAGCTCGTTCAGATCGGCTCCATGCCGATCGGTGGCGCTCAGCCCCCCAACGCGATCCTCGGCGGCATCATGGCTACCGTATTCGCGGTATCGCTGGGCATGGAAGCCACGCCGGAAGGCGTTGGCGCGGCACTTGGCCTTGCGATTCCGTTCGCAGTATTCGGCCAGTACGCTGTTACCCTGACCTTCACCATCATGTCCGGTATGATGGCTAAGGCTGACCAGTGCGCGGAGAACGCGGACGTCAAGGGTATCCGTAACATCAACTTCATGGAAATGGCGATCCTCGGCACGCTGTTCGGCCTGCTGGCGGTTGCCGGTCTGTACGGCGGTTCCGCCCTCGGCCAGACCCTGCAGGACTTCTCGTTCCAGTTCTCTTGGGTCATGGCAGGCCTCGACGCTGCTGGCGGCGCGATGAAGTTTGTAGGTTTCGCAATCCTGATGAAGGTTATGATGTCCAACGAGATGTGGGGCTTCCTGCTGGCCGGCTTTGCTATGGCTCTGCTGTGCAGCGCTAATGCTTCCACCTCTGGCGCGACCCTCATTCTGTGCGCATTCGTAGGCGCTGCGATCGCGATCTATGATTTCTCGATCAACACGAAGATCAAGGCGAATGCCGGCGCTGGCAACATGGGAGGTGACTCGGATGGCATTTAATATTCCCGAGAAATATCAGGACCTGAACCCTGCACCGCAGGTTGATAAGGCTACCCTGAATAAGATGGTTTGGCTGTCCTGCTTCCTGCAGGCATCCTTCAACTACGAGAGAATGCAGGCTTGTGGCTGGCTGTGGGGCATGCTCCCCGGCCTTCAGAAGATCCACACCAACAAGGAAGACCTCAAGGCTTCCATGGCACATAACTTGGACTTCCTGAATACCCACCCGTTCCTCGTAACGTTCGTTATGGGCATTGTGCTTTCGCTCGAGCAGAACAAGGCTGATACCCAGACGATCCGCTCCGTACGTATTTCCGCTGCCGGCCCGCTCGGCGGCATTGGTGACGCTCTGTTCTGGCTGACGCTGGTTCCGATCACCGCAGGCTTGACCGCGAACATCGCCCTGCAGGGCAGCTTCCTGGGCGCGATCCTGTTCCTGATTATCTTTAACGCAGTGCAGTTTGCAATTCGTTTCGGCCTGATGTACTGGTCTTATGGCCTTGGTACTAAGGCGGTTACCATGCTGACCTCGAGCGCGAAGGAATTCACCCGTGCGGCGTCTATCCTCGGCGTATTCGTAGTCGGTGGCCTGATTGCTAACTACGGCGGCACGACTGTCCGTCTGATCGTGGGCGATACCCAGATCAACATCCAGGCTCTGCTGGACGGCATCCTGCCCAAGCTGATCCCGCTGCTGATCACCCTCGGCCTGTATGTCCTGATCAAGAAGGGCTGGACGCCGGTTAAGTGCATCCTGCTCATCTTGGTTTGCGGTATCGTTGGCTGCGCGTTCGGCATCTGGACCGGTAACTCTCAGGCAATGGACGCAGACGGCAACACCATTCCTGGCGGCTACAATCCGCTGGTTGAGTGGTATGACTATCCGGAGCCCGCTCCGGCAGAGAAGACCGGCCAGCAGGCTTGGGACGCTCTGACTGCGGTCGTAACCGAGCTGCAGAATGGCGGCGTTGTGGTTACCATGCCCGAATAAAATCGAACAGCTCGGCAGAGCATAGTTTCTGTTGAGGAAAGCAATAGGGGGAGATGGCGATTGGATCATTTCCCCCTATTGATTGAAATGAAAGAAATCAGGTGTTTGTGTGAGTGGAATTACAGCGGTGGTCATTTTTCTACTGTTCGCCTGCTATTTGGGAATTCAGGTCCTTAAAAACTTCCAGCTGCGGCAGATGAATACCGGGCTGAAGAGCAAGGACTACGAAACGGTGGAAAAACTGGCGGATATGGCGATGTCCCGCAGGTTGCTGGGGGAATACACCTGCGACCTGTACAAACTGCGCGCCCTGTATCTTGCTCAGGATACGGAACGCTTTGAGGACATGCTGCACCGAATGATCGCGGCGACTTATAAAAACCCGGCCGATAAAAAGAGCTTTCTGGAACAGTATTTCCATACCTTCCTGCTCAAGGAGAATCGGAAGTATGCGGATTGGCTGCTCGAAGCAATCCGGCAGACCGGGGATGAAAAGCTCGCGCGATACACCGGACAAGCTTATGAGGTAATCTTCAACCGGCGTACCGATCTGATTGCGGAAATGGACGCGCAGGTCGATGCCAAGCAGTACTATGGTTTCCCCCTCGGCGTGGTGCTGTTTATGATTGCAAAGCAATATGAGTATCTGGGAGATGAGGAGAACGCAGGCAGCTATTATCGCAGCGCAAAGGTGTGCTTCCACCCAAAGGCGCTGTATGTGCCGGTGATCCGGGAAAATCTCCGACGGCTGGGGCAGCCGGAGGATATTCAGGAGGGGATGCGTGCGCAGCAGCGCCGCCGTTCAAAATAACCCGATGGAGAATAGGAGTAGAACAATGATCGGATTACTGGTAACTGGACATGCAAATTTCGGTTCTGGCCTGACCAGCTCGCTCAACCTGATCGCGGGCGAACAGGAAGCGTACAAGTATGTTGACTTCCTGCCTGAGTACAGTCTGGAGGACCTGTCGCGTGAGCTGAGCAAAGCCATGGACGAGCTTAAGGACTGCGAGGGCATCCTCGTGTTCTCCGACCTGCCGGGCGGCACCCCGTTTAAGACTGCGGTCGAGGTCGGCTTCCCGCGCGGCAATGTCAACGTTATTGCAGGCACCAACCTGCCGATGATGGTCGAGATCGCCATGTCGCGTAAGTTCATCGACGATTTGGAGATGCTGACCCAGTCTGCGCTCGATACCGGCAAGGAGCAGATTGTTAGATATGAGTTCAAAAAGGTGGAGCAGCAGGAGTCGGATGAGGGCATCTGATTCGGCGGCATGCCTTTGTAAGATAAATGGGTAATGTGGTTTCCACGCCGTAAAGGCGCGGATGGAAAGGAGTATTGCACCAATGAGCACGATTTTTGATATCACCAGCGAAGATATGCAGAAAGCAACGGCCACCTTTACGCTGACCGAGATTTATCAGCAGCCGAACACGTGGAAAAAGACTTGCGACCAGATCCGCGCGAACAAGGATGAGATCAAGAAGTTCATCGACCAGGTCATCACCTGCGACGACTACGACGTTATCCTCACCGGCGCCGGCACGAGCGAGTTCGTCGGCAACGCACTGTTCCCGAGCCTGAACAAGCAGCTCGGCTTTAAGATCAAGTCCTACGGCACGACCGATCTGGTTCCGACGCCGGAGAACTACCTGTCCCGGACCAAGCCTACGCTGCTGGTTAGCTTTGGCCGTTCGGGCAACTCGCCTGAGTCCATCGGCGCACTTGACGTTGCCGAGGCTGTTTGCGATAACGTTTACCACCTGTTCGTTACCTGCAACAAGAACGGCGCGCTTTCCAAGCGTGCGGAGACGACCGACAACTGCTATGCGATCAACCTGACCGACGAGACCCATGACCAGAGCTTTGCGATGACCTCGAGCTTCTCGAACATGTATCTGGCGACTTACCTCTGCTTCAACCTCGACCGTCTGGATGACGCCATCGCAGAGTTTGAGCAGGCGATTGTAGCTGGCCAGAAGTTCCTCGACAGCACCTATGCACAGGTTCGCAAGATCGTCGACGAATATAACTTCAACCGCATCGTTTATCTGGGCAGCAACGCGCTCAAGGGCTTTGCACAGGAGTCCGCGCTCAAGATGCTCGAACTGACCGCCGGTCAGGTCGTCACCATGTACGATACGCCGCTTGGCTTCCGTCATGGCCCGAAGTCCATCATCGATGACAACACCATCACGATCGTTTATCTGAGCGATAATGCGTACACCCGTCAGTACGAGGTCGACCTGATCAAGGAGATGAGCGGCCAGCGCAAGGGCAACAAGATCGTCGCTGTCATGAATAAGGCGGACGACGCGGTAGCCGCACTGGTTGATTACGCGATCGTTTATGATCTGGCGGACGAGCATGCCAATGCAGTCCTCGGTCTGGACTATATCCTGTTTGCACAGACCATCGCGGTGCTCAAGTCCCTCTCGCTGGGTATCACGCCGGATAATCCGTGCCCGACCGGCGAAGTGAACCGTGTTGTTAAGGGTGTTACTCTGTATCCGTACACCCGGGCGTAAGCAAAGTCTCAACCGTGCCGCGCGGCGGCGTACCCGGTTTGGGTGCGCCGCGTCGGCATGATGCATCCCCGTGCGGCGCGGGCAGCAGAAAAGGGGCGGCCGCAGCCGCCCCTTTTGCCTTTTTCCACCGTAAACGGGGGCAAAACAACTACAAGGAGTTTTACAGCAATATGAATTGGGAAGTAATCCTGTGGGCCTGTGGCACCGTAGCCGTCCTGCTGATTTTGGCGATGCTGGTCCTCTCAATCCTGTCGGCGCGCAATATGCGCCGCAGCCGTGAGCACATGGCGCAATTACAGTCGGACATCAAGGTTGGCGCGTCAATCCTGTTTGGCGGCGGCATTTACGGCAAGATCGTCAAGATCAAGGACGACGTGATCGACGTGGAAGTCGGCAAGGATACCGTCATCCAGATTTCCCGCTACGCAATCCAGTCCGTAGAGTAAGCGATGGGCAGATCAGCCCGTCTCACCCGTGCTGTTTTCCCGGGCGTATTCGCTCGGGGAAACATCAAAGTATTTTTTGAACAGCCGGGAGAAATAATGGATGGAGCTAAAACCCAGCATGTCCGCAATTTCACTGATGGTGTACTGGTTTTCCCGGATTAGTTCCTTGCTTTTTTGCAGCTTAATGCTCAGCAGGTAGCTTTTGGGGGAGTTGTGCAGGTAAAGCTTGAACAGCGCTTGCAGTGAGGTACGGGACAGGAAGAATTTGTGGCAAATCTGCTCAATGGTGATGGGTTCCGCGACCTTTTCGTCCATATAGGCGAGGATCTGCTGGAGCAGGTTGCTTTGGAAGTTTAGGTTGGCGCCCGGACGCAGCAGGCTGCGTTCCTCGGCCAGCTCGCTGGCCAGCAGGTCCAGCCGCGTGACGGCTTCCTGCATGTGGCACAGCATGAGCGTGCGCGCAGGCGGTGTACGCATGGCATTGTCCTCAATGATCTTGTACATCGTATCGCGCAGGCCGTTGGTGCAGTGGAATACGCAGCCAAGCAGCCGTTCCGGCTCCGCCAAATCCATGTCGAAGGTAACGGATAAGTAGCTGCAAGCCTCATCCTTGGAGAGCTGTTTGGCGTGCTCGCTGTCCGGGCCATACAGAATGAGGTCGCCTGCGGCCAGTGTGCAGCTGACATCTGCCAGCGCAGCGGTCAATGTGCCGCTGTGCACATAGATCAGCTCGTAATAATCGTGCCCCGCGCGGTTAAACCGGTAGGCTGTCCCTTCGGCCGCATAGTAGTGGTCAAGGATTTCAAGCACGTTGAACCGCACTGGGGTGGGCTGCAAGGTGAACGGCTCGCGCAGCGCAACCTTGGTATAGCGGTTTTCCGGAACGAGCACATAAAAACTTGCCTCATCCGATACGGACAGGATGTTAAAGCATACCCCGGGCCGGAGTTTCAAATAATGATGGATGGCAAAGTCCTTCAGGTCGGCAGGGTCGGGCGGTGTGCCGATGACAATGCTGGCAAGCCCGCTGATCAATTCGATATATACTTCACAGGGAAAGCAGAAAAGCTGCTCCACTGTTTTGTCGCGTGTCAGCAATTGCATACAGGCAAGATGGTCTTTCTCCAGGTCGACCGGTTCGTAATAGAACGAGCCAAACTCGAGGAAACTGTCATATAACGCTTGATTATTCATGGCAAATCCCCTATTGTCTTCCGCTTTTGCATCAGGATGTGAAAGTACAACCTATTTTCTATTTTAGTATAATTTGAAACGAAATGCAAGATGCCTGCACATGGGGCAGGGAAGATAACAGCTTTTGGCAGCGCAGTGCGCCGGCTTCGGGGCGCGGCTGCCGGCACAGGCAGGAGGTTAGGTAAAAAATGATCGTACAGAGTAAAAAGGTATGGTTGGCCGACCAGTTTACCGCCGCGCAGATTGAAGTGGCGGACGGGAAGATCACGGGCGTTTATCCGTATGGCAGCAAGCCGGTTGACAAGGATTACGGCAGCGAGCGCATTCTGCCGGGCTTTATCGACGTACACTGCCACGGCGCGTTCGGGTTTGATACCAACGATGCCGAGGAGCAGGGCCTGCGCTACTGGGTGCGCAATATCGTCTCCGAGGGCGTAACTGCACTGCTGCCGACCACGATCACCCAGAGCGAGCAGGTGCTGACTGCGGCGCTTGAGAACGTGGCCAAGGTCGTGGCCGACGGCTACGAAGGCGCGGAAATTCTGGGCGTGCATTTCGAGGGGCCGTATCTGGATATGGTCTATAAGGGAGCGCAGCCCGAGCAGCATATCGTCAAGCCGACGATTGAGCAGTTTGAGCGCTATCAGAAGGCGGCCAACGGCCTGATCAAGTATATCACCATGGCAACCGAGACCGACGAAGATTTTGCTCTGACCCGCTACTGTGCGGAACATGGCGTGGTGGTCAGCATTGGCCACTCGGCGGCGACCTATGAGCAGGCGGTCATGGCGTGGGCGAACGGCGCGCGCACGATGACCCATGTGTATAACGGCATGACGCCGTTCAACCACCGTGCGAACGGTCTGGTGGGTGCGGCATATCGCATCCGCAACATGTATGGTGAGATCATCTGCGACGGCAACCACTCGACGCTTGCGGCGCTCAACCAGTTCTTCCATGAGAAGGGCGCGGACTATGGCGTGCTGGTCACCGATGCGCTGATGGCGAAGGGCAAGCCGATCGGCTCCAAGTTCATGTTCGGCGGCAACGAGATCGAGATCTATCCGGACGGCAGCGCGCACCTGACCTCGACCGGTGGTTTGGCCGGTTCGACGCTGTGCGTCAACAAGGGTCTGCGCATCCTGATCGAGGAGGCGCAGGTGCCGGTCAGCACGGCGATCAACGCCTGCACCAAGAACCCGGCGGCTTGCCTCGGCATTTCGGACCGCAAGGGCGAGATCAAGGTCGGTCTGGATGCGGATTTGGTCGTGCTCGACCGTGATTACAATGTCTTGCAGACCTACTGCAAGGGTAAAGGAATGTTAGATGAGTAAGAAACAGCAAATCCCCAATACCTCGCTTTCGGGCAGGAATATCTATACAGACAAGAAAAAGCGGGTCATTTATTATGACTCGCTGACCAAGCAGGGCTATCTGGTGGACAAGAAAAGTGAAGGCCCGATCATGTTCTACCAGAACCGGCTGGTGATCATCCTGTTCGCGGCCATCCTGTGCGCAGGTACTTTCCTGACTTGGCAGCAGGCAACGATTGCAGGCGTGGCGCTGTTTGCCGTGGTCGAGGTGTACTACCGCAAAAAGCTATTCAAAAACCTTGAGGTGGTCACGGATGTGGACTTCGGACGGCGCTTGACGCCGTTGCAGTCCATCCTCGCGCGCAAGAGCCGCGAAAAGGTGCTGGCGCTGATCGTATTGTGGGCAATCTTTGCCGTGCTCGTGCCGCTCAACGCCTATATGGAGCAGTATTCACTCGGCCTGACGGTACTCAGCGCGGGGCTGTCGGTTGTCGGTGTGTACTTCTGCGTGCTGCACATCGTGGCGCTGACCCGGATGAAGTGACAAATAAAAACCCATCGCGCAGGCGATGGGTTTTTATGCAAACCGTGCGTTATGCCTTTCCGGCCGAGCCGCAGACAGCAATTTTTGCCTTGACGGTCTCGACGACATTGGCGATGCCGACCTTGCTGTACTTCTTCGGGTCGAACACATCCGGGTCTTTTTGCAGGTAGGACTTGACGCCGTCGCTGTACGCAATGCGCAGCTCGGTAGCAAAGTTGACCTTGCAGATGCCCAGTTCAATGGCCTGACGCACCGCGTCGTCCGGCACGCCGGAGGCGCCGTGCAGCACCAGCGGGATGGAGACGACTTCGCGGATGGCGCGGAGCAGGTCGAACTCCAGCTTGGGCGTGCCCTTGTACAGGCCGTGCGCCGTGCCGATGGCGACCGCGAGCGAGTTTACGCCCGTGCGCTCGACGAATTCCTTGGCCTGCTGCGGGTCGGTGAACGGGTTGCCGTCACCGCCTTCGAGGTCGTCCTCTTTGCCGCCGACCTTGCCCAGCTCGGCCTCGACGCTGATGCGCGAGGGCGCGCAGGCATCGACCACACGGCGGGTGACCGCGATGTTATCCTCGAAGGATTCGTGTGAGCCGTCGATCATAATGGACGTGTAGCCGGTGCGCAGCGCCTGCATGGCAAGGTCAAAGCTCTCGCCGTGGTCGAGGTGCATCGCAACCGGTACGGTTGCACGCTCGGCAGCGACACGCGCCATCGCCAGATAGTAGTCCAGCCCGGCGTACTTGACCGTGGACGGTGTGGTCTGTAAAATGACCGGGGCGCGCAGCTCCTCGGCCGCGCGGACGACCGCCATGACCATTTCCATGTTTTCCACGTTGAACGCGCCGACGGCGTAATGGCCGGCCTGTGCGTCCGCAAACATTTTTTCGGTTGTTACCAAAGGCATAAATACCCCTCCTTCGCCTGCTTGTGCAGGGTCGTTTGTTGTTATTGTAACACAGGGGCGGGCGGTTGAAAAGCCTTGCCGTGGACAAATGCGCGGATTGCAGTGGGGCCATGTTGTTGAAACACAGCCGGACAGGCGTCCGGTTAAAAAGTATATGTCGGGCGTGCCGTAGGTTCGCCCGTATGGAATGAGAGGAGAATGCAATATGAACCAGAATCCGCTGAAAAAACTGGTAGAGCTGCAGAAGCAGGGCAAGAGCGTGGGCATCTATTCGGTGTGCTCAGCCAATGGGTATGTCATCGAGGCGGCGCTCAAGCGCGGCCTGTCGGACGGCTCGTGCGTGCTGATTGAGTCGACTGCCAACCAGTGCGACCAGAATGGCGGTTACACCGGCATGAAGCCGATGGATTTCAAGCAGTTCGTGCTGGGCGTGGCCGACAAGGTTGGCTTTGACAAGTCCAAGCTGTTCCTCGGCGGCGACCATCTCGGCCCCTTGACTTTTGCGGGCAAGCCGGAAGCTGAAGCGATGGCCGATGCGGAGGAACTCATCCGCCACTATGTCGGCGCGGGCTTTACCAAGATTCATATCGACACCAGCATGAAGGTTGCGGACGACGACCCGAACACCCGCCTGAGCGACGAGACCATCGCCCGCCGCGGCGCGCGTCTGGCGCGCGTGGCTGAGGATACCTATCACAAGCTGCTCGAGACCGATCCGGACGCGATCGCACCGGTCTATATCGTCGGCAGCGAGGTGCCGATTCCGGGCGGCCAGGTTGGTGCGGATCAGGGCGTGCAGGTCACCCGCGTGGAGGACTTCAAGAACACGGTTGCGACCTTTGAGAAGGCGTTCCGCAATGAAGGTCTGGACGAGGCGTGGGACAACGTCATCGCCGTCGTCGTACAGCCGGGCGTTGAGGAGAAGGACAGCGGCTGCACCGAGTATGACCGCGCCAAGGCGGCCGAGCTGATGGCGTCGATCAAGGACTTCCCGAACCTCGTGTTCGAGGGTCATTCCACCGACTACCAGACCAAGATCAAGCTGCGTGAGCTGGTCGAGGATGGCGTGGGTATCCTCAAGGTCGGCCCGGCGCTGACGTTTGCGATGCGCGAGGGCATGTTCGCGCTGGCGCACATCGAGGAGGAACTGCTCTACGGCACAGACATCGAGCCGAGCGGCTTTATTGCGGCGCTGGACGAGGCAATGCTCGCCGATGACAAACACTGGAAGAAGCATTATCAGGGTACGGAGCTTGAAATCCGCATGAAGCGCAAGTATTCCTTCTCCGACCGCTGCCGGTATTATATGCCGACGCCGGGCGTCGAGGCGGCCAAGGAGCGTCTGATCGGCAATCTGCGCAAGCTGGGTATCCCGCTGAACCTGCTCAGCCAGTTCATGCCGATCCAGTACACGAAGGTGCGCGAGGGTCTGCTGGAGAACGATCCGGTCGCGCTGGTCGAGGACCGCATCATCAACACCATGGACGAGTACCTGTACGCAACCCATCAGAAGGAACTGATGTAATCAGAAGGGTACAGGTGGAAGCCGGCGTTTGCCGGATGGTATAGCGTCAGATTATTGTAATAGAAAATCCGCCGCAGGATGGCCTGCGGCGGATTTTTTTGTTTTTCTGTGAAAAAATAGCGGATTGGAGATTTTTTATAGATACGGTATGATTTGGACAGCAGGATTTTTCCTGCTGTATTTTTTAGGCGGCGTGCGGTATGTATTTGCGAAACGCTGCCAATCGAAAGGATGTGATCTGAATGCACAAGAAAAGAGAAAGGAAAGGGGGGGGTGAGCCGGTGTGGGTCGGTAATGCAGTCTACACGACCGATACCGGGATAGGCCTATGGCAAAACCGTTTGACCCAAAGGAAGTCGAGCGTTTGCGGCGCACCAGCGTCAAGGCGGAACGGAAACGGCAAAAGCGGCGGCAGATGCAGCAGGAGATCGCGCGCAATCAGGCGGGGAACGGCGTTATCATCATCCCGCCGCAGAAGCAGACGCTTGCACCTACGGCCAAGCCGCCGGCGCTCCGCGTGGCGGCTTACTGCCGTGTCAGCACACAGGAGGAGCAGCAATTGGGCAGCTTTGATATGCAGGTACATCATTTTACCAAGCGTATCCAAAACCACCCGGACTGGGAACTGGTAGAGATTTATCAGGACGAGGGGATCAGCGCCACGACCGTGACAAAGCGGCTAGGGTTCCAGAAGATGATGGCGGATGCGCAGGCTGGAAAGATCGACCGTATCCTGACAAAAAGCATCAGCCGCTTTGGCCGCAATATCGTCGATATCCTGCACAATCTGCGCATGCTGTCCGCGCTGGAGCCGCCGGTATCCGTGGAGTTTGAAACAGAAGGGATTGTCTATACCGGCGATGGTCGGAACGACCTGTTGATCGCGTTGCTGTCCGCACTGGCGGAAATGGAATCCCAGCAAAAGAGCGAGGCGGTCAAGGCGGGTATCCGTTGGCGCATGGCAGAGGGGATTTACAAGTTTTCCGTACATCATATGCTGGGCTTTTACCGCGACCATTTCGGCCGGTTGGTGATCGAACCAGCGGAAGCGCGCGTGGTCAAATACATTTATCAGAGCTGTTTGGAAGGGGCTTCCCCCGCCGGTATTGCCGCAGCGTTGAGCGAACAAGGGGTGCGCTCCCCGATGGGCAGAACGCGGTGGTCACCGGATACGGTACGCAGTATCCTGAAAAACGAAAAATATTGCGGCGATGCCCTGATGCAGAAAACGTATACCAAGGATTTCCGCACCCATCGGTCGGTGAAAAACACCGATCTGAATATGTATTTTAAAGAAAACCATCATGCCGCTATCATCCCCAAAAAGGTCTGGTTGGAGGTACAGCGGCTGCTATCGGTGCGGCATACCGGAAAATCCAATGCGCCGCGGCGCAGCTTGGCCGGACATTTCACGGTATCGCGTGTGAAAAGCGGGATATTTCAAGGATACTTCATTTTGGATGCGCGCTGGCCTGCCGCAGCGCGCGGGGAATTTATGAAAACATTGGGCTATCCGTCCCAAATGGACGGGGAAAGGAAAGTATGATGATGAAATTTGATTTTTCGGCACTGCATTTTGAAACGATTGACGCGAATGTTAACACCTATCCAGATATGTACCTCAATTCAACCGGTGTAACCTTCACCAAAAAGGTGTTGGAAGAACTGGGATACCCGGCGCATGTGCTTTGCATGCTGGATGCGGACGCGAAGGTGTTTGCGATTCGGATGTGCAAGAGCAATGAGCCGAAGGCGTTTAAGTTTTCCAAACCCAAGAGTGAACAAAAGGGCGGCGTCACGATCTCCAACAAAAACCTGCTTGACCCGCTGCGTGCCGTATCCGGGATAGAAAGGGCAGCCGGCAGGCGGTACCGCGTGCGCGGCTTCTGGGTGGCCGATGCCAAAACCATGTGCTTCGATCTAAACGAAGGGGTGATGGAGGATTTCCGCGCGGTTGTGCAGGAGGATTAACCGCACCTATGGGTGGCGGTTCGTATTTCCATCACGGTACCGGTCGCCAATGCGTAACATCCGGCAGGGACTCGGCGCTTTACCGTGCAATCAACCCATAGAGTAGGGTGTGCAGCAGGGCTTCCGCTTGCCGTTCGGTTTCGTCTGGTGCGCCTTCCTGCAGGTAGACACCGAAAAAGTCGACGAATGCGCGGAATTGCCGCATGGCGTCTGCCAAATCTAAGCCGGGCGCCAATGTCTGTCCTGCGAGGACGGCGCGCACCAACTCATCACTCAGTTGGTCGAAGTCTGCGCGCGCCTGCTGCAAGCCTTCGGACAGGTGCGGCGGCGGATAAGCATTTACGTCGTAAAAAAGCCGCTGGTGCTGCGGATTGGCGCGGAAAAAACGTAGCCGTGCGGCAAAATAGTCCGCCGGGGTGATGGAATCTGCGTCGATCTGTGTGCGTAAATGCGCGGTCAGGTCGGCAAATAGGCGCTCCACACAGGCAAGATAAAGCATGTCCTTGTTTTTATAATAATGGTATAGCAGGCCTTTGGAAATGCCTCCTGCCACACAGATCCCGTTGAGCGAGCTGCCTGCGTATCCGTGCGCGGCAAACTCTGCAAATGCATGGGTCAGGATATAAGTCCGGCTTTTTTGGTTTTTTTCTGCCTGTTTCATCGCGTCCGCCCCCTTTGGGTTACAGTATAGCAAAATTTGCGTGTACCGTCCAGTTTGATATTGACCGGCCGGTCTGTTTGTGATAGCATAAAACAAACCAATCGGTTTGTTTTATGCAGGTGAGGAAAATGAGGAAGAAAATGATATCTGCTGTCCTTTGTGCGGCGGTGTTGGCCGGTTCGGCGGCCGCAGCCGCGTGGCCGGATTGGGCGCAGGATGCAGAGGATTGGGCAAGACAGCACGCGTTGGGAGAGTCGTTCATGCAGGCGCCCTCGGCGAAGCTGACGCGCGGCCAGACGGCACAGCTGCTATATGAAGCGGCGGGGCAGCCGACAGTATCGACGGCATCGCCGTTTGACGATGTACCGGCGTCTTATGCGGACGCTGCGACGTGGGCTGCGGCACAGGGCTATGTGCAGGGCATGGGGAACGGACTGTTTGAACCCAACCGCTCGGTTACGCGCGAGCAATTTGCCCTGATGCTGTACCGGCAGGCGGATGAGCCTGCTGCTGTGGAAAACGTGCTGGACGGCTTTGCAGATGGCGGCGCGGTATCCGGTTGGGCGCAGAATGCGGTTGGCTGGGCGGTGCAGCAAGGGTTGATACAAGGCCGGGATACCGGCTTGCTTGCCCCGCAGGATGGCGTGACTACCGTTGAGGCAGTGCTGATTTTGCAGCGCGCCGAGCAGCCTGCCACACCGGGCGGCAATGTGGTGCGCATTACGGATGCTGATGCGCTTGCAGCACAGTTAGAGCAGGCCATCAAGGCGATAGACCAACCGCCTGTATTCGATATTTCAGCGTTTTCTGACGCGGGAAACGCAGAGATGGTGACCCTAAATACCTATTACGCGCTGTTGTCCGCACATCCGGAGTATAAATATGCGTACGACCTGCAAGCTGCGGTCGGCGCGGACGGATTACTGCGGTGTACGTTTTTCTATATGCCTTACCGTACCGGGGACTATCCGGCTGGGTTTGACGGGATCACGGTAAACAGCTTGGTCACGCTGATGCAGGCCGCGCGTGATAACCTGACCCGGCAAAGTATCCCGATTCGCATCATCAATCAGGCGCTTACCGTGGATGATATGAATCAGGCGTTGCAGCAGGTTGGGGGCAGCTATCTGCTATGTGAGCTTAATCGGGATGGGACGGCAATCACCATAACGCCGCTGAACAACTTGTCGCAGGCGGCAGCACTTGACCGGCTGGAGGAAATGGAAACGTTAGCGGATGCGATCTATACGCAGGCCGTCAAGCCGGGCATGGATGTGTCGGAGCAGGCGCTTGCATTGTATACTTGGCTGACGGATCATGTCCGGTACGATCGCCGGTATTATTCCGATCCCGCCAACCTCCCTTATGACGCGACGACCGCTTACGGTGCGCTGCACGATCAGCTGGCGATTTGCGGCGGCTACGCACAGGCATTGCAGATGTTGTTTGAGCGCGCGGACATCCCCTGTTGGACGGTCAGCGGTCAGGCGAATGGTGAAAACCATATGTGGAATATTGCGTATCTGGACGGCCAGTGGTGTTACTTCGACGCGACCAGTGATCGGAGCTGCTCGGCCTTTGGGTTCCGGTATTTCGGCGTATCTGCCGATGCGTTGACGCGATACATTTGGGATCGTGATTGGGTCAGCCGGCTGACCGATTGAGGGCGCTCTGTGCGGCTTTGCATCGGTTCTCACATAGACAAACGAAAAGGACGGCTTTTGCCGTCCTTTTCGTTTGTTGCCGTTACGCCCAGTTCGCCCAAACGTCCGGCTGATAGCCGACGGTAGCCTGCCGTCCGTTGCGCACGATGGGCGTTTTGAAAAGCGTCCCGTCCTCGAGCAGCTTTTCTTTTTTGTCCTCGTCGTAGGCAAGGTAGGCCAGTGACGCATAACCCTTGCTTTTTTCGTCCAGCACTGCGTCCAGTCCGCCGACCGCCTTGAGTACGCTGTCCAGTTCGCCGCGTGACATGCCCTTTTGGGCAAGGTCGATCATCTGGAATTTAATGCCGCGCTCCTTGAACCAGCGCTGTGCTTTTTTGGTGTCGAAGCATTTGTTCTTGCCGAAAATCTGAATATTCATGTTGCCGTTCTCCTTTGCCATCAGTATAGCAAAGCGTGCGGCGCGGTGCAAGTGCGGCAGGATATTATTTGGCGCGGCGCGGCAGGCGCAGCACGCCGTACGAGCGCGAGACGGGTAGAAGCAGTACGCAGGCGAGTGCCGCGCAGCGCCCTAATTCACACAGCAGCAGCGGCACGGCAAAGAATACCTCGCCGTGGCGGGCAAAGTCGCCGACGGCGGCCAGCCCCGCTGCGGAAAAGTTCGGATAGGGCAGCAGGGCGGCGGTGTGCGCGCCGAGCAGCAGCACGGTGCGCAGCGCGAGCAGCGCGAGCAGCGCACTGCCCGCGGACAGGCCGCGCGCGGCGGCAGCGGAAAGCCCTTCGGGCAGGGACAGCGCGAGTACGAGCGCGGCAGGCAGCAGGCGCATCAGCAGCCGGGCGGTTTCGTGCAGAAGTGTGCTGTCCGGCGCAGCCCAGTAGGCGACCTGCCATTGGGAGATCGTCAGTACGCCGCTCAGGACGACGACTGCCCCCGCCAGCCATGCCACGGGCAGCGCCCACATCGCGCAACGGTTGAGTCCAGCGGTAGCGCACAGCAGCGCGCATACGGTCAGCAGCAGGATCAGGCTCCAGAGCGGCCGGGTGGGGAAGACAGTGCGTTGTAGGAACAGTCCCATGCGGGCAAGCGAGGTTGCGATCGGCCAAAGGGCGAGAGCGGCGAGTATCCATTGCAGCGCACGGACACGCCGCCAAACCGGCGCGAGCCGCGCCGCACCTGCACAGGCCAGTGCACAGAGTAGGCCGGCCAGCGCTGCGGCATAAACCGTTTGTCCGGTCGCCGGGGCGTACAGCACTTCGCTGAGCGGCAGCAATGCGAACAGCGCCGCGCCCCAGCGCGGGAACAGGTGTTCACGCATCTGTACCACCCCCGATCTCGCCGCCGTCGAGGAAGCAGGACAGGCGCTCGTTTGCAAATACTGCCGTGCCTGCCGGGGCGGTTTGGTCGAACTCGTCCAGCCGCAGTGCGGGCAGGATTGCCGTACCGTCCGCATGCAGCACCTCGGCCGCGCGGTAGAGTGGCATGTCGGGCAGCGTGCCCTGCTGTGCGGCGCGGTCGAGCAGCTCGCTGAGCGCGTAGACTTCGTCGTCCGCTTGCAGCAGTTCGGTGGCCGTGCCGTCGCGCACGACCGCAACGCGCAGGCTGAGCCGCACGTCGTTTTCCGTACAAAGGTAGTCGGCCAGTGGCAGGATGCTTTCGTCTGCGACCTCCTCACTGATCAGCAGCACCTGTGCATGGCTGAGGTATAGTTCGCCGGGCAGCACATTGCTGAGGTTTTGCAGCAGCGTGGGCAGATCGTCGCCGGTTGCAGACAGATAAGCGGGTGAGGCTGTATCATCCAGACTGTCCTGCCGCACGACCTCGGCGGTCAGGCGGTAGACGCCGTCCACGCGGTCGAGCGCGAGCGCGGAAACCGGCGAGACTTCGCGCGCGCAGCCGCACAGCAGAAGCGGCAAAAGCAGCAGTATTCCGGGCAGTTTCAAGGTTTGTCCCCCTTTGACAGATTCCGTTTGACCGCAAAGCGGTCACGCCGCATGAAAAACCACGGTGCGCGCAGCCATGCATCCTCCTGTTCGGCTTGCACGCGCGGCACAAGGTTGAGCAGGTAAGGGATCGAGCACGAGTGCATGCGGCACAGCCAGAGTAACACAAGCGCCAGCATCAGCCCGACGCCGTACAGCCCGTAGGCCGCTGCGGCGGCCAGCAGCGCAAAGCGCAGCCACAGCCCAGCGGTTTGCAGCTTAGGCGCCATCAGGCCGGTCACGCCCGCAATGGCGACCACAATGACCGTGGGCGCGGCGGCAAAGCGCGCCGAGACGGCTGCCTGCCCTAGCACCAGACCGCCGACGATGCTCATGGTCTGTCCCATCGCGCCGGGCGTGCGCGCACCAGCCTCTTTGAGCGCTTCCAGCACGAGCAGCAGCAGGAAGGTCTCCCAGCCGATGGGCAGTGGCACGCCGCGCTGTGCGGCAGACACGGCAAACAGCAGCCGGGCGGGTACTAACTCGCGGTGATAGAGCATAAGTGCGACATAGACCGCGGGAAAGGTGATCGTGAACACAAAGCCCAGCGTGCGCAGCACGCGCGACAGGTTGGCCTGCAAAAAGCTGATATAATAGTCGTCGTTGGATTGGAAGCACTCCTGAAACAGGAAGGGGGCGGTCAGCACGACAGGGCTGCCGTCCACCACGACCGCGCAGCGCCCTTCGACCAGCCGCGCCGCGACTACGTCCGGCCGCTCGGTCGTGCCGAGCGTGGGGAAGGGGGAAAAGCGGTGGTCGCGGATGCGCTCGGCCAGATAGTTCGCATCGAGCACGCTGTCGATGTCGAGCGCTTCCAGTTTGCGCCGCAGATGGTCGACCAGCTTGCTTTCACACACGCCGTCCAGATAGCATAGACAGACCACCGTGTTCGTGCGTGTTCCGATGCGCAGGAAAGTGAATTTGAGCCGTTTGTCGTTTAAGCGCCGCCGGATCAAGGCGAGGTTGGGCATAAAGCACTCGGTAAAGCCCTCGCGCGGGCCGGAGAGCACGCGCTCGTTTTCCGGTTCGGACGCGCTGCGCACCGAAAAACCCTTGGTGTTGACCACGACTGGCCGCGCATCGCCTGCGGTGAACACCACGGTGTCGCCATACAGGAAGGAGGCGAACATCTTGGCGGGGTCGGTCTCAACGCGGCTGTCGTTGATTTGCAGGATGGTTTGGCACAGCGTATCGGCCGAGGCATGCGGAAGGTCGGAGCAGACAATCGGACGGATGACGCTCTGGTTGATCGCGATGTTGTTGACCATGCCGTCGAAGAAGAACACCGCGCAGTCCAGTCCTGCGTGCCCGACGGCGCGGCGGGTCACAAATGTGTTATCCCCCTGAAAGAGCGACTGCATCAGCTGGATATTGCTTTCCAGATCGGTGGAAAACGTGATATTGTCCATGGTTTCACCCCTTATCAGGGGTATTTTGCGCAGCGCAGGCAGGATTATGCATCATTCAGATCATCCGCCAGCGTCTGGCCGAACAGACGGATGGCGGCGAGCGCTTCAGGCATGGTGTTGCCGGATGAGCCGACCTCGACCAGCATCGAGCCGGGGCGCGCGTGCTGGTTGAAGCGCTGTGTGCGCAGGTTGACCGGCCGCATCAGGCCGGGATAGGTGCGGTTGAGTTCGTATTGCAGGCCGGTGACATAATTGAGGTTGTCGCGCCAGTCCGGATGGGTCAAGCCGCCGTCGTCTGTGCCGACGACAAACATGAGCTGCGCCATCTCCACGCCGTCAATGGTGCAGGAGGTTTTATAGGCCTGCCCGTCGTCGGTCAGGATCGAGTCGCGGTGCAGGTCGATCACAACCTGAATGGACGGGTATTCGTCCAGCGCCTGCTCAATGGCTGCCAGCGAGCGGTCGTACGAGCCGGAGTAGGCAGGGGAGTCGAAAATGTCGCGGATATGTACGGTTTCGATGCCGTTGTCCTCAAGCACGCTTTTTAATTCGTCACCCACGCGCACGACGTTGTAGCGTGTGTCGGTCGTGCGCTCGTTTTCAGTTGGGATGTAAGGGAAAGCCGCATCCGGTGTATAGCTTTCACTGCCGTGCGTGTGTACGATCAGCACCTGCGGGCCGTCGCCGCTGACGTGGATGGCTGTGTCGGATGCAAGGCAGGCGGCCACATCGACTTCATAGGAAGTTTCGTTGTTGATCGTGATGGTAGCAGCCTTGTCGGCGGCATCCAGCACGGGGTTGTCGTTTGGTTCTGCAAGCGGGATGTATGCGCTTTCCGCGAGCGGGTCGGCAGCATCCTCGTTGCGTGCGGTGGCTGCTGCACGCGGCATATAGACCGCTGCCTGCGCGGTCGATAATCCAAGCTCGAGCGAAACCGCGCGCAGTACAAAGCTGCCGCTGTCCGCCAGCTGGGAAAGTGCTTGCTGTGCCGCCTGTTCGCCGCCTGCCCGCGCGAACACGAGCAGCGCCATGGCAAAGCACAGCGTAACGGCGGCAGGTCGGCCGATGCCGCGCCGCCGCCGGACAGGTTTTCTGCGCCGTCTGATGGCCGTCACCCCCTTGCGTTTGTTTCTATCATACGCCCGTCCGCGCAGGGGTATGACCGAAATATGGTCAGGACAGATAAAGGTCAACGTCGCTGACGGTCAGGTGGGGGTGCAGCGCCATATTGACTGCGTAACCGATCACACGGGCGATATCCGTAACCTCGCGGTCAATGTCGCGCGTCGTGACCATAACGGGCAACGAAAGGTCGTCAAGCGCCTCGCAGGAGGGGCTGCCCAGTTGTGCTGCGATTTCGTGGGCGAGTGTGGCGCCGTCGACAACGGTTGGCACGCCGATGGCGATGACCGGCACGCCCAGCGTCTCCCGGTTGAGTGCCGCGCGCGCGTTGCCCACACCTGCACCCGGCGTGATGCCGGTGTCGGCCAGCTGGATGGTGCGCAGCAGGCGGGAGAGCCGTCCGGCGGCAAGTGCGTCGATCGCAAGTACGGCGGTGGGCCGGATGCGGTCGAGTACGCCGCAGATGACCTCGCCGGTTTCTACACCCGTTTGGCCGAGTACGCCGGGCGCGAGCGCGGACACCGGCCGCCATGAGGCGAATACGTCCGGCACCTGCTCAACCAGATGTCGCGTGGCAATCACATGGTCGGCCGCCTGCGGGCCGATGGCGTCCGGGGTGATCATGCGGTTGCCCAGCCCGGTGACCAGCACCGGCCCGGATGCGGCGCAATCGGGCAGCAGTTCACGCAGCAGCGTGCACAGGGCGCGGCAGGCGCGGGGGAAGGCGTCCTCCTCGCGCCGCACGAGCGCGTCCAGCTCGAGCGTGATATACCGTCCGCAAGGCTTGCCGATCTCACGCGCGGCGGCCTCGCCCAGAATGTCCACCTCACGCACTGAGAAGCCCTCGATCGTGCGTTCCGTCTGCTTTACCTGCTGTAAATCGGCGGCATGGGGCAGATTTTCTACCGCTTCGACCGCCAGATCCGTGCGAAATGCCATTGCAAACACTCCTTTTCGCATATTTTGTGGTGCATCGCATTTTTTATACAGTTTCTTGGAAAAAAGGCTTGCATTTTGCGAAAAGGGATGGTAGAATAGAAACACTGACGAATAGAAAACGAAGGAGGTGTTTTCGGAATGCCCAACATCAAGTCTGCAAAGAAGCGTGTCAAGGTCAACGCTGTTAAGGCGATGAACAACCAGATGGCCAAGAGCGCGCTCAAGACCACGCTGAAGAAGTTCGATACGGCTGTTGCTGCCGGTGATAAGGCGGAAGCGACTGCTGCTTACACGACCGCTGTCAAGGCGGTTGATCAGGCGGCTGCCAAGCACCTCCTGCACAAGAACAACGCGGCCAACAAGAAGAGCAAGATGACTGTCAAGCTCAACGGCATGGCGTAAGTTCCCGTATAGCGTATAAAAATCCCCCAAGGCATTGCCTTGGGGGATTTTTTTGTCTGCATGCAAGGCGGCGCCTATCATTTAGAAATTCATCGAAATAATAGTTGACTTTTTCGCTGGGCTGTTGTACCATTCAATTAGATAAAGATCTAAATGAAAGGATTGGTCGATATGGCGGTTTGGGCGGGGCTGACGGTGCTTGTGCTGCTCATTGGTGCGGTGGTCTGGCAGGCGTTGGCGCTGGCGCGCTGCCGGTTCTGGTGTCCATCCTGTGGTAGATTGTTCGCGCTGCCGTGGGCGAAGCTGATCTTTCGGCAGCACGTGAACGACGAATGGCGGCTGACCTGTCCGCGCTGTGGGTGCAAGGGCTGGTGTCCGGCACGCCACCCGAAAAAAGGAGGGGATAGTCTGTGAGTTTTCAAAAGACGTTCAAAGCCCTGTCCGACCCGATCCGGCGGGACATCCTCGCGCTGCTGCGCGCAGGGCCTCTGGCGGCCGGGGATATCGCTTCGCATTTCGATGTATCGGGCGCGACGATTTCCCATCATCTATCCATTTTGCGGGACGCAGGACTGGTACTGGATGACAGGCAGGGCAAGTACATTTACTACGAGTTGAACATGTCCGTGGTCGATGAGATCCTCGAGTGGGTCACGGCGCTGAAAGGTGGTAATGATGATGAAAAAGATCAGTAAAGGGCAAGTGGCCGTTTGGGTGTTGGCGGCTTTGCCGGTGCTGTTGGCGGCAGCGGTCTATGCGCGTTTACCGGCGGAAATTCCGATGCACTGGGATTTTGGCGGAGAAGTAGGGTATGAGCCGAAGTGGCATCTATGGATCGTTGCGTGCCTTGGCCCGTTTCTTGCGGTGCTGTTTTACTTTTTGCCGCGGTTTGATCCCCGGAAGCGAAGCTATGAAAAGTTTGTTGGTTCGTATCTCGGCTTTCAGGCGGTTATGATGTTGTTCGTTTTGGTTATGAATGGTATCTGCGTAGTAGAAGGGCTACGGCCGGGTACGGTCGATGTAGCCATGGTGGTTTGCTTGATGGTCAGTTTGATGATGGTCTATCTGGGTAATGTGATGCCCAAATTCCGCATGAACTGGTTCTGCGGCATCAAAACGCCGTGGACGCTGTCGAGTGAGATAGTTTGGACACGTACGCACCGCGTAGCGGGACGCCTGTTCTTTGCGGCAGGGGTGCTGGGCGTGATCGGGGCGTTTATCCCGAGCAATGCTGCAAAGCTGGTACTCCTGTTTGTGCCGTTGATGCTGGCGGCGATCATTCCGACAGTGCTCAGCTACCGGTGGTACCGCGCTGAACAGCACTGAACACGCATTCGGTCGGTTAAAGCCGGAAATGTGCGCAAAAATATGAAAAAACACATACAATTCTTGGGATAACAAAGAGCTTGCGACAAATTTAGTCATCTTTTAACTTGCCTTATAAGCTCAGGTGTGATATAATTTTGCAGTAATTTATGCATTGTGGGGCAAAAGTGCCCCGCTGTCAACCATTACGGCAAGGAGAAGAAGATGACAAGAACGCGGAAACTGGCAGCGGCAGTGCTGTTGGCCGCTGCTACGTTCGCTAGTGCGATGACTGCGGCACTGGCGTTTGACAGCACGGAAACCTATGCGTATCTCCCCGATCATTCTGTCTATTTCTACGACGTTACAGACAATTACGCATGGGCCCACCAGCAGGTCGATACCCTCGCGGTAGCAGGGGTTATCAAAGGCAGCGGCAATCACCTGTTTTATCCAGGTAATGCAATCACCCGTGCGGACTTTATCGTCATGCTGGATCGTGCCTTTGGCATGAGCGAGGCGCTCGACAGCGGCCAGATTGACAGCAAGGGTGTATTTGTGGATGTGCCCGGCAACGCCTATTATAGTAAGTCCGTCATAGCGGCCAAGGCGTTTGGCGTGGCTACGGGGACAAGCGACAACCGCTTTTTACCACAAAACTACATGACACGGCAGGACGCGATGGTGTTTCTAAAGCGCACGCTGGACTGCACGCACCTGTCGTTACAGCCAGGGTCGCTTTCCGGTTTTTCGGATGCCGGCCAGATCTCGAGTTATGCGGTAGACGCGGTTAGCGAACTGGTCGGCGCCAAGGTGATCGGCGGCACGAACGGCAAGCTAAACCCGAAGGCCAATGTCACGCGTGCGGAAATGGCGGTCATGCTGTACCGCGCGACCCATTTGGATGATGGCAGCGCGGGCGCGACTTATCAGGATAAGAGCGATGTGGTCAATGTGTGCATCGGCGCACAGAGCTATTGCGATGTTGTAATTGAAAATTATGACAGCACTGTAAAATATGAAGGTCTGATGCGGTATACCAACCTGCGGCAAAGCGGCGGCGTGACCTATATCACGTTGGCGGGCAACCGCAAGATCGACCGAACAGTGACCTATTCCGGCGGGCAGTTTACATTTACCAACCCGCAGACGGGTGAGAGCGCAACGCTGCCAGCGGCGGCAAACTGTGTGGCGGTTGATGTGTCCCAGCCGTACCATCAAATCAGCGAGCCGGTCAGCACCGGAGCCACCTATAAGTATGCTTATCCTTCGGTTGCCAACGGACAGGTTTCGGTTGTTTATTACAGCCGAAGTTAGTCAAGCCAGCCATGGTATGTTGGTAATTACATTGAAATAAAGTTATGTAAAAATCAAGGTTCTCCCTTGACAGGACTGCATGCCGATGATAGTCTATTCACAGAATATCAAATGGATAGAAGCTGCTTTTCACGGCCAGCAGTGTAGGAGGGGGACCCACTATGGATCAGATATTAGCAGCGACGAAGCAGGCGCAGGTTGTAGCAGGACAGTTGCCGACAAGTGCCGAAGAGGCGTCGCCACCCGAAGAGGAGCATAGCTTAACCGAACTGCTTGCCGCCTGTGAAGGCGCGATGTGTGAGATTTTGACCGAGGATAATTACCTGTTCTTTGCCGGACATGTGACACAACAGGATCCAGAGTTTAAAATGATCACCGTTGAGCCTCGTCGGAACAGCGAGGCACCTTTGGGGGTGGGGCACGGCACTGCCGTTAAGATTCAGGTGCGGGTGCATGAGTCTTGGGGCACGTTGGTTATGCTCTATGGAACTGTATCGGTGTGTGAAGAGGATTACTGGAAAATATTTGTCAATCACGCAGTTGCGTGCAACGAATGCCGTCGGGCGTTCCGGCAGCGCGTGGAAGTGGAAGCGACGATCCTCTGGGGGCCGGGCTTCCGTTTCCGGGGCAAGTGTCAACTGGAGGATATCAGTTTGGTGGGTGTGGCTTTGTACAGCCCACTCAAGCTGGATGTGGGACGGCAGATGATCCTGTCCATCCCGTATCTGACAGAGGAGTACCAATACCCGTATGAACTTCCCTGCACCGTGGCGGCTTGCCGCAATGTGGCCGAACACGGCCAACCGCCTCGTTGGCGGTATGGTTGTGCCTTTGACCCGTTGGACGAAGACTTGGAGAGCATCCTATATAAGGATATCATGATGCTGCAATTTAAGGGCAGGCATGTGTGATTCGTTAGAATAAATCCGATAGATAATCAAAAACCTGTGGCATGTATTTGCCACAGGTTTTTTTGTGTTCTGAGGGGAGAGGGGAAGGCAGTCCGGCTCAGTCCTTGGCCAGACGCAGGCCGTCATAGCGGGTGACGTGGAACGTATACGGCATTGCGGTGGTCGCAAACCCAACCTCGCGCAGGACGGCGCGAATGTTCTCAACCAGATGGTAGTTAAAGTCGCGCTGCGAAATCGACACCTTGAGCGTATCCTTATACGAGCTGACCAGAATGCCGAACGGCTGGAACGCACAGGGCAGGATGGCTGAGTAATCGGCGACGTATTGCTCCATGCTGGGAGTCAGCTTAAATTCACCGATGTTGGTCAGGATGAAGCTGTCGCGGCGGATGTAGTCGCGCGCCTGCTGACGCATCATCTGCTCCTTTTCGTCGATAGGCATGTCCAGCTTGTGGGATTTTGCCACGCGGTTGGCATTTTTCAGCGCCCAGAATACTGCATGCGGCAGGTTCTTCTGGGTGTCGAAGTATTTCTTGCATGCTTGGCAAGCCTCAAGGAACGGCATGTCAAAATACTCGGAGAAGAACGGCAGGTCGAGGAGCGACACAAAAAAGCGCGTGGTCGTGGTCTTGACGTAAGCGCGCAGATCCATCGGCACCTCAGCGATAATCGGCTCGGTGTGTTTGCCGTCCTTATAATAGGTGCGATGCATGCCCATCGAGATGGCGGTCATCAGGAAGGTCATAGGCGTCACGCCGTTCCGCTTGGTATAATCGAGCAGCTGCGGCAGCGACATGGTCAGCTCGGTGGTCAGTTCGTTATCGTCGTTGCGGCTGTCGTACTCGGGCATATGGAAAGCCGGGATATCCGGATGATGGTCGGCATCCGACTGCGGCATGCCGCGCAGGCGGAGATAGCCGTCCTCGCAGTCCTGCGGGGTGAACTGGGTTGCATTGGTGCGGATCGAGCGGCCGGGATCGACGTCGTATCCCATGCCTTTCAGGTAGTTGTACAGGATCGAGCGGATAAACTGGTCAAAGCCACGGCCATCCGAAATGCAGTGCTGGTATTCCAAATAGATCGTATTATCCTTGTAGCCGCACAGGAAAAGATAGCCGTTGGTATCGTCCGAACCGATGTAGTAAGGGGAAAGGTCGTCCATCGGCAGCACCTTGGGCGGCTTGGTGAGGATACGGTAATTATATTGCGTCTCGCCGCGCACCAGGCCGAGCGCAAACTGCGGATAACGGTCAAGCGTGGTGCGTACCGCAGCCAGCAGCACGCGCGGGTCGACCGGCTCGGTCATGCGCACGATGTGGCGCGGAGCAGTGGTCAGGTCTTTGTGGGTTGCATACATGAAAATGGCGCCGTAGCTGTCTACTCTCAGCAAAGCGTCCTGAAAAGCTTCGTTCATAACATACACCTCCGGTTAGCAAAGTATCCTTATTTCTATTATAAAGCAAACCGTTGCAAAAAAACAGAGAAGGAACGCAGAAATTGGAAAAAGGAACACGTTTTTTTTGTGCAGACTGACCTTGCAGAAAGACAAAGCAAGCGCAGCGGCATAGTCTGCAAGGGAGGGATTTGTTTGGCTACCATCAGTTTGTGTATGATCGTCCGGGACGAGGAACAGACGCTGGCACGCTGTCTGGACAGTGTAGCCGGGCTTGTAGACGAGATCGTTGTAACCGATACCGGTTCGACTGACCGCACCAAAGAGATCGCTGCCCAGTATGGGCGGGTGGTAGATTTTCCATGGTGCGACGATTTTGCCGCCGCGCGTAACTTTTCTTTTGCGCAGGCGACAAAGGACTATATCCTGTGGCTGGATGCTGATGACGTGATGGAACCGGCCGATCAGGAACGGTTTGCGCAACTTAAGGCCGGGCTGGATGGCACAGCCGACGTGGTGCTGCTGCCCTACCATACTGCGCTTGATGAGAACGGCCAGCCGGCGTTTACCTACTTCCGCGAGCGGCTGCTGCGGCGCGCAGCCGGTTTCCAATGGGAAGGGGCGGTGCATGAGTGCATTACGCCGCGCGGGCGCGTGCAGTACGGCGAGACGGCAGTCACACATCGTAAGGAAAAGGCAGCAGACAGCGACCGAAATCTGCGCATTTATCAGGCGCAGCTTGCTCGCGGCAAGATATTCAGTGCGCGGGAGCAGTTTTATTATGCACGCGAGCTGTTTGCGCACGGACGGTATCACGAGGCAGCGGCAGCGTTTGAAACGTTTCTTGACCGCCCGGACGGCTGGGTAGAAAACCGCATCGAAGCATGCTGCAATCTGGCGGAATGTCTGTGCGCGGTGGGGCAGCCTGCACAGGCGCGGCAGGCGTTGGTGCGCTCGTTTGCTGAGGACAGCCCGCGCGGTGAAGCGTGCTGTGCGTTGGCGGCACTCGAACTCGAACAAGGGCGGTTGTCGCAGGCCAAATTCTGGTATGAGACTGCGCTGCGTGCCGTTTGCGATACGCGGCAGGGCGGGTTTGTCAAACCGGCATGCTATGGTTACCTGCCCTGTATCGGGTTATGTGTGTGTTGCGACCGGATGGGGCATCATGCAGAGGCCGCCCAGTGGAACGAGCGCGCCGCGCTTTATCAGCCGCAGTCAGAAGCAGTAGCGTATAACCGGCGATATTTTGATGCGATTGGGTGTGAAATGTCACAGTAAGCGTCATCGCAGCATAGGATGGATTGCCGGAGAATGATTTCGGCAAATTCCGCGAAAGGAAGAATGATATGTATCATCGTCCACAATTCGGCAGATGCGATGCATCGGATCGCACGTCTGACGGATGGATGGAAGCGTTTTGCGGCGCGGATCGCTCATGTAGTCCGACTGGCCCGACCGGGCCGACCGGTCCAACCGGTCCCGTCGGCCCGCGTGGCTACCGTGGGGAACGCGGGCCGATGGGGCCAATGGGACCGATGGGTATGATGGGTCCGACCGGCGCGACCGGCGCGACCGGTGCGACTGGTTTGACCGGTGCAACTGGGGCAACCGGCGCAACAGGTGCAACTGGGGCGACAGGCCCGGCGGGAGGTCCTACCGGTCCGACAGGCGTAACTGCCCCGTCAATATATGCACAACAAGGAAAATGCCGTAACCATGCGGCTTTCAGCACATTAAAGACAATTAAACAACCCCTATAATTACACCTAAAACGCCGTAGCAAGGTTGGACAAGCCTTGATATGGCGTTTTTAAGTGAGTAGGATATGTCGCCGCAGCTTGAAAAGAGTTGCGGTTTTTTTATGCCCGAAAACAGGCGGTAA
>DWZQ01000002.1 GCA_019117485.1 Candidatus Agathobaculum intestinipullorum
AAGCGCGGTATAATGAAGTTGGACTTCAATATCGTGTTTGACTGCCGGATAGGAGGTATTTATGTATTATCAGTCAAACACCGCTGCCGCGCTTCAATTCCCTTACACGGCCATGAGCTCCGAAGAACTTACGGCTTTGTATTGTCGCTTATCCCGTGACGATGAATTGCAGGGTGACAGCAATAGCATTGTAAACCAGAAAAAAATCCTGGAAAAGTATGCCCGTGAGCATGGATACAGTAATTTCAAATTCTATGTTGATGATGGCATCTCAGGTACGACCTTCAACCGCCCAGGCTTTCAGCAGATGATTGCAGACATTGAGGCTGGCCTTGTCAAGAGGGTCATCATCAAGGATATGTCACGTTTCGGACGTGATTATCTGCAAGTCGGCATGTATACGGAAATCATGTTTCCCGAACATGATATTCACTTTATTGCGGTGAATGATGGTGTGGACAGCACTCAGGGAGACAACGAGTTTACGCCCTTCCGCAATATCATCAATGAATGGTACGCCAAAGACACCAGCAAAAAAATCCGTGCCGTTATGAAAGTGAAAGGCAATGCAGGAGAACATTTGACTGTTTTGCCTCCGTATGGATACATGAAATCGTCTGATGACAAAAAGCAATGGGTGAAGGATGAAGAAGCCGCCCAGGTAGTTTATGAAATTGGTCTCTATATCATGGACGGATTGGGACCCTCGCAGATTGCAAGGAAACTGACGGAAAGAAAAATTCTTACTCCGGCTGCTTACTATGCGAGCAAGGGCAGAACAACCAATGTCACAAAGAAAGGTTCTCCTTACGCTTGGGATTCTTCTACGATTGCCGACATCATGGACCGTTGGCGTGAATACCTGGGGCACACAGTTAATTTCAAAACCCGTAAAAAATCCTACAAGAGTAAAAAGACCTTGCACAATCCAGAAAGCGAATGGAAGATTTTTGAGAATACCCACGAAGCTATCTGGACGGAGGCGATTGCCGATGCAGCAAGGCTCGCAAGGCAATCGCGGCGCCGCCCTACAAAGATGGGAGAAATGGGGATGTTCTCCGGCATGATGTTCTGTGCCGACTGCGGCTCCATCATGTACCAATGCAGGGCAACCAATTTCCGGCGCGATCAGGAATATTACCTGTGTTCCGGCTATCGGAAAAGCCGTGATGTATGTGGGCAGACACATTCTATCCGAACTGTTATCCTGGAAGAATTAGTTCTGCAAAATCTGCGCGAGATTGTTTCCTTCGCATCACAGCGCAAAGACGATTTTGTGAAGATGGTCATGGATGCGGATATGCGCCAGCGTAACCGAGGTTTGGCAAAACGGCAGAAAACATTGGCCGATGCCGAAAAGCGGATTGCAGAGCTGGACACCATTTTCAAACGGCTCTACGAGGATACTATTTCGGGAAAACTTTCTGACGGACGTTTCCAAAAGCTCTCCGCTGACTACGAGAAAGAACAGCATGAGCTTCAAGAGTTAGCGGCTGTCCTCCGTGATGAAATCGAAGCAGAGGAACGCAAAAGTGCCAATGTGGAGAGGTTTCTCTCCGTTGTAGAACGGTATACGGAAATTCCTGAATTGACCCCATGTATCTTGCATGAGTTTGTCGAGAAGATTGTTGTCCATGCTGCCAGCGATCCGAAGGGCAAGAACCACACTCAGGAAATTGACATCTACTATAAGGGCATTGGAGCTCTGGAAGTATCCAAAGTCACTTCATCAAGGCAAGAATGAGAAAAACGGCACAGCCGAAGCTATACCGTTTCTCTCTTTCCCCACGATGTTTTCTTATCGGGATGTGCCTTGCGGTTCGCTGTTTTGCTTTGTTGTACGGAAAATATAGAATCAGATGCGGCAGGCTTCCAGCAGCTCGTTTTTGCACTTCCAAAGCTTGGTCGATAGGTCGACAAAGTAGGTCTGCGGGTTTTCAAAGCGCTTGATCTGTTCCCACAGGGTATCGACTTCGGACAGACAGTAGCTGCGGATATCCTTAATGTCCGGGCTGGTGTAGACGCAGCGCCCAGCCTTGAACAGCGGTACGCGCAGCGGGCGCACGGTGTAATCGGTGACGACGCGCTGCTTCCATGTGTGGATCGGATGGAACAGGGTGTAAGGCTGGCTGGCGTCGATCACCTCGTCGTGTACGGTCAGCACATCGCCCAAGGCCTTCCCGGTTTTGTTGTCAAAAAGGCGATACACCTGTTTGAAGTGCGGCGTAGTGATCTTTTCGACGTTCTCAGACACTTTGATCTTCGGGATAATCTCACCGTTTTCATTTTCAACAGCGGCCAGCTTATACACACCGCCGAATACCGGTTCGGATTTAGAAGTAATCAAGCGCTCGCCGATGCCGAACGAGTCAACCTGCGCACCCTGCACGAGCAGGTCGCGCACCAGATATTCGTCCAGAGAATTGGACGCCATGATCTGCATATCCGGGAACCCGCCTTCATCCAGCATGCGGCGGGCTTCGATCGACAGATAGGCGATATCGCCCGAGTCGAGGCGGATGCCGCGTGGGCGGATGCCCTTTTCGGCCACCATCTCGCGCGCGACGCGCAGTGCGTTGGGTACGCCGGATTTGAGTACGTTATAGGTATCGACCAGAAAAACACAATTGTCCGGATAGATATCGGCATAGGATTTGAAAGCATCGTATTCGCTGTCGAACATCTGCACCCACGAGTGCGCCATCGTACCGCCCGCAGGAATTTTAAAATCGCGGTCAGCCAGCACGCAGGCTGTTCCCTGACAGCCGCCGATATACGCGGCGCGCGCACCATAAATCGCACCATCATAGCCTTGCGCGCGGCGCGAACCGAATTCGAGCACCGTGCGCCCCTGTGCCGCGCGGGTGATGCGGTTGGCCTTGGTGGCGATCAGCGTCTGGTGGTTGATGGTCAGCAATACCATGGTTTCGACGAACTGCGCCTGAATCATCGGCCCGGCAACGGTCACGAGCGGCTCACCGGGGAATACGGGCGTGCCTTCCGGCACGGCCCAGACATCGCACTCGAATTTGAAATGCCGCAGATAGTGCAGGAATGCTTCGGAAAAGCAGCCGCGGCCGCGGAGGTATTTGATATCTTCGTCGGTGAAATGCAAGTTTTTAAAGTAGTCGATCAACTGCTCAACGCCCGCCATGATGGCGTAGCCGCCGCCATCCGGTACGCGGCGGAAGAACATGTCAAAATAGGCCCGCCGGTTGGCGATGCCTTTTTCAAAATAGCCATGCGCCATGGTGAACTCATAGAAATCGGTCAGCATGGTCAGATTTTTTTCTGTCATTGCGGATAACGCCCCTTTGCGCGCGGCGTGCCGTGCGCTTTTATTCAGTCCCTGTATCTGTCTTGACACAGTGCATTTATAGATATCATAGTACCTTTTCTGCCAAAGTGCAAGCATTTCTTTCGTGTCGTAAATACATGGAGTGAATAAATATACAAATAAGAAAATATTTATAAATTTTTCTTGCCAAACCATAGGATAGGGAGTATAATAAAGCAGTCGAAAAAATGACAGGTACGGAGGAATCTAACAATGGAAAAGAAATATAACAAGGTCGTACTGGCATATTCAGGCGGTCTGGACACTTCGGTGCTGATCCCGTGGCTCAAGGAGCATTACGGCTGTGAGGTTATCGCGGTTTCCGGTAACGTCGGTCAGGCGGGCGAGCTGGAAGGTCTGGAAGAGAAGGCACTGGCTACCGGCGCGTCCAAGCTGTACATCGAGGATCTGACCCGCGAGTTTGTAGATGATTACATCATCCCGACCATGAAGGCCGGCGCGACCTATGAACAATATCTGCTGGGCACTTCGTTTGCTCGTCCGATCATTGCCAAGCGCATCGTTGAGATCGCGCTCAAGGAAGGCGCGGACGCCATCTGCCATGGCTGCACGGGCAAGGGCAACGATCAGGTACGTTTCGAGCTGGCGATCCACGCGTTTGCGCCGCAGATGGACATCATCGCACCGTGGCGTTTCTGGGAGCTTAACAGCCGCGAAAAGGAGATCGCTTACGCGGAAGCGCACAACATCCCGCTCAAGATCAACAAGGAAACCAACTACTCTAAGGATAAGAACCTGTGGCATCTGAGCCACGAGGGCCTCGACCTTGAGCTGCCGTCCAATGAGGCGCCGATCAACCGTCCGGGCTTCCTCGAACTGGGCGTATCGCCCGAGCAGGCGCCTGACAAGCCGACCTACGTCACCATCCACTTTGAAAAGGGTGTGCCGACCGCTGTTGACGGCGAGGAAATGGACTCGGTTGCGATCATTGAAAAGCTCAACAAGGTCGGCGGCGAGAACGGCGTCGGTATTCTGGATATCGTTGAGAACCGTCTGGTCGGCATGAAGAGCCGCGGCGTGTACGAGACCCCGGGCGGCGCGGTGCTGTATGCGGCGCATCAGAAGCTCGAGGAGATCACCCTCGACAAGGAGACTGCGCACTACAAGGCACAGGTTGCGATGAAGTTCGGCGATCTGGTTTACAACGGCCAGTGGTACACCCCGCTGCGCAAGGCGCTCTCTGCGTTCGTCGACTCCACGCAGGAGACGGTGACCGGCGACGTTAAGCTCAAGCTGTACAAGGGCAACATCATCCCGGCATCCGTCACTTCGCCGTACAGCCTGTACTCCGAGGATATGGCAACCTTCAACGAGGATGACTGCTACGATCAGGCGGATTCCGCAGGCTTCATCAACCTGTTCGGCCTGCCGCTCAAGGTGCGCGCGCTGAACGATCAGATGCTGTTTGAAAAGACCGGCAAGCACTTCCCGTCGGTTGAAAAGTAATTGAAAAGATCGTGGGGCGGCATGTCCGGATGTGCCGCCCTGCGGGTGTTTTGTGAGGTAACGCAATATGGCAAAATTATGGGCAGGACGGTTTCAGAAAGAAACCGATCTGGTGGTAAACGACTTCAACTCGTCCATCCTGTTTGACTGCCGTTTATATAAGGAGGACATTACCGGCTCGATCGCGCACGCGACCATGCTGGGCAAGCAGGGCATTATTGAGGAGCACGAGGCGGAAAAGATCGTCGAGGGGCTTAAGGGCATTCTGGAGGATATCGAAGCCGGCAAGGTGGAATTCTCGCTCGACTATGAGGATATCCACATGAACGTGGAGCAGCTGCTGACCGAACGCATCGGCGATACGGGCAAGCGCCTGCACACCGGTCGTTCGAGAAACGATCAGGTTGCGCTCGATATGCGCCTGTACGTCAAGAGCGAGATCGCCGAGATCATCGAGATGATTTGCACGTTTATGAAGGCGCTGTGCAAGAAGAGCCGTGAAAACCTCGATGCAGTTATGCCGGGCTACACGCATTTGCAGCGCGCGCAGCCGACTACGTTTGCGCATTACATGATGGCCTATGCCAATATGCTTAAGCGCGACATCGGCCGTTTGCAGGACTGCCTCGAGCGCATGGATGAAATGCCGCTCGGTTCGGGCGCGCTGGCGTCGACTACCTATCCGATCGACCGTGAGTTTGTCCGGCAGCAGCTGGGCTTTGCACGCCTGACCGATAACTCGCTCGACGGCGTTTCCGACCGCGACTACTGCGTCGAGCTGCTTTCGGCGCTGTCCATCCTGATGATGCACCTGTCGCGCCTGTCGGAGGAGATCATCTCGTGGTGCTCGTGGGAGTTCAAGTTCATCGAGCTGGACGACGCATACTCGACCGGCTCGTCCATCATGCCGCAGAAGAAAAACCCGGATGTATGCGAACTCATCCGCGGCAAGACCGGCCGTGTCTACGGTGCGCTGACCACGATGCTGACCGTACTGAAGGGTCTGCCGCTGGCGTACAATAAGGATATGCAGGAGGACAAGGAGGCGGTGTTCGGCGCGATTGATACTGTCAAACAGTGCCTTGAGGTGTTCACACCCATGTTCTCCACCATGACGCTGCGCCGTGATAATATGCGCAAGGCGGCGTCCGGCGGCTTTATCAACGCCACCGACTGCGCGGACTACCTGACCAAGAAGGGCATGCCGTTCCGCGACGCGTACAAGACGGTTGGCCGTCTGGTCAACCAGTGCATCCGCGCGGACGAGACGCTCGAAACCATGACCATGCGCGACTTTGCCGCGATTTCTGATAAGTTTGGCGACGATATCTACGATGCGCTCGACCTGCGCACCTGTGTCGCCGGCCGCAAGGTGATCGGCGGCCCCGCGCCGCAGGAGGTCACCCGTCAGATCGACAAGATCGAAAAGTTCATCGCGGAGGTAGAGGGCGATGAAGCCTAAAGTATATATCGACGGCAAGGAAGGTACGACCGGCCTGCAAATCTACGACCGGCTATCCGGTCGGGACGACATCGACTTGCTGCTGATCGACGAGGATAAACGCAAGGACACCGAGGAGCGGCGCAAGTTCCTGAATGCGGCTGATATTGTGTTCCTGTGCCTGCCGGATGCCGCCGCCAAGGAAGCCGTCTCGCTGATCGAGAACGGCAATACCCGCGTGATTGATGCGTCTACCGCGCACAGGACAAACCCGGACTGGGATTACGGCTTTGCCGAGCTGTCCAAGGCGCACCGCATGGCCATCAAGGATTCCAAACGCGTCGCCAACCCCGGCTGTCACGCGAGCGGGTTTATCGCGTCGGTTTATCCGCTGGTTGCGCGCGATGTTGTGCCTGCGGACTTTGCGTTCACCTGCTCGTCGCTGACCGGCTATTCGGGCGGCGGCAAAAAGATGATCGCGGAGTACGAGGATGCAGGCCGAGATCCCAAGCACGATTCCGAGCGTATCTACGGCCTCAACCTGCGGCATAAGCACCTGCCTGAGATGGAATACGTCTGCGGGCTGACACAACCGCCGGTATTCGTTCCGGTGGTGGGTGATTTCTATAAAGGCATGGCGACGACAGTCATGCTGCCCGGACTGGACGCAGCGCGCGTCCACGAGGCGCTTGCCGAGCATTATAAGGATGAAAAGCTGGTCACGGTCGCGCCCCTCGGCGGCGATGCGCCGGTGATCTACGCCAACACGCTTGCCGGGCATGACAGCCTGCGGCTGATCGTGTGCGGTCACGAGGAACAGGCTATCGTTACCGCACTGTTCGACAACCTCGGCAAGGGCGCGTCTGGTGCGGCGGTGCAGAATATGAACATCATGCTCGGGCTGGACGAGACCGCCGGGCTGACCTTGTAACCATTTCGCAGTGCGAAAGGAGAACGAACGATGAAAATTATCGAGGGCGGTGTGTGCGCAGCACAGGGTTTTACTGCGGGCAGCATCCGCTGCGGCATCAAAGACAGCCGCGCAAATGACGATACCGCGATTATCTTTAGCGCATGCGAATGCACGGCTGCGGCGACCTATACGATGAACCGCGTCAAGGCAGCGCCGGTTTACGTTACGATGGAGCACCTGGAAAACGGCGTGGCGCGTGCAATCATCGCAAACGCGGGCAATGCAAACGCTTGCGCCCCGGACGGGATGGAGAATGCCCGTCGTATGGCAAAGGCTGCGTCCAAACTGCTCGGTGTAGACGAGGACGACGTGGTTGTCGCGTCGACTGGTGTGATTGGCCAGCGTTTGCCGGTCGAGTGCATTGAAGAACACCTGCCGGAAATCCAGCTCGAGGAAAACGCCTCGGAAAAGGCCAATCTTGCTATCATGACAACCGATACGCGCACGAAGACCGCGGCGGTCGAGTTCACGGTCGGCGGCAAGACCTGCCGCATTGGCGGTATCTGTAAGGGCAGCGGTATGATCCACCCGAATATGGGCACGATGCTGGCCTTCCTCACGACCGACTGCGCAATCACGCACGAAATGCTGACCGAGGCGTTGCAGGACAATGTGCGCAAGACCTATAACCGTGTTACGGTCGACGGTGATACCTCCACCAACGACATGTGCGTCGTGCTGGCAAACGGCATGGCGGGCAATGAGCTGATCGACTGGCAGGACGAAGACTATCAGGCGTTCTGCAAGGCGCTGGGTGAGGTCAATACCCGTCTGGCGCGGCAGATCGCGGCGGACGGCGAGGGCGCGACCAAGCTGGTCACCTGCACGGTGCGCGGCTCGCGCTCGGAGGAAGCGGCGGAGCGCCTGGCCAAGGCGGTCGTCGGCTCCAATCTGGTCAAGGCGGCTATGTTCGGCGCGGATGCCAACTGGGGCCGCGTGCTGTGCGCGATGGGCTATTCCAAGGCGCCGTTCCGGCCGGAGTACGTCACGGTAGCGTTTTCTTCTGCCGCAGGCAGCATTACTGTTTGCAGCAAGGGCGAGGCGGTGGACTTTGACGAGGATACCGCAAAGAAGATCCTGTCTGAAAATGAGGTCGTCATTCAAATAGACGTCAATGAAGGTGAGGACAGCGCGACCGCGTGGGGCTGCGATCTGACATATGATTATGTAAAGATCAACGGCGATTATCGCACCTGATGACAATAGATAAAGGGAAGTAACATATGGATACACAACTTGATGCAGAGCTGAAAGCAAAAATCCTGGTCGAGGCGCTGCCTTATATCCAGAAATATTACGGCCAGACCGTCGTGGTCAAATACGGCGGCAACGCCATGATCAACGAGGAACTGAAGGACGCGGTCATCCACGACCTTGTGCTGCTCAACCTCGTCGGCGTTAAAATCGTCGTGGTGCATGGCGGCGGGCCGGAAATTTCGGAAATGCTCAAAAAGATCGGCAAGGAATCCCGTTTTGTCAACGGTCTGCGCTATACTGACCGCGAAACCATGGACATCGTGCAAATGGTGCTGTGCGGCAAAGTCAATAAAGACCTTGTCACCCTGCTGGAAAAGGCGGGCGGCCGCGGTATCGGTCTGGGCGGCATGGATGGCGGTATGTTCCAAGCCAAGCGCATGACCGACCGAACCGGTACGGATTACGGCTATGTCGGCGATATCGTCGACGTAAACCCCGCACCGGTCATCGACGTGCTTGAAAAGGGATATATCCCGGTTGTGTCGACGGTGGCACAGGGCATTGACGATGAAACCAACTACAACATCAACGCGGACACCGCAGCATGCAAGTTAGCGGTCGCGCTGGGCGCGAAAAAACTCATCCTGCTGACCGATGTGCGCGGCCTGATGCTTGACCCGGATGATGAGTCGACCTTGCTTACCAACCTCAAGGTTTCCGAGGTGCCTAAGCTGGTGCGCGACGGTATCATCAAGGGCGGCATGATCCCTAAGGTGGACTGCTGCGTCGAAGCCGTGCGTAAGGGCGTCGATCAGGCCAATATTCAGGACGGCCGTGTCAAGCACTCGATTTTGATTGAGCTTTTGAGTAAGGTCGGCGTCGGCACGATGTTCCAGTGAGAAAGAAGCGAAAGAAATGACATATGAACAACTCAAGGCCGAGGAAAACCAATATGTAATGAACACCTATGGCCGGTTCCCGATCGCGCTCGACCACGGTGAGGGCGCGACGCTGTGGGATGTGGAAGGGAAGAAGTATATCGACCTTGCCTCGGGCATCGGCGTCAACTGCCTCGGTTACAATAACCCGGTTTTAACCGATGCGATTACTGCGCAGGCGCACAAGCTGATGCACGTTTCCAACCTGTTTACAACCGAGCCGATGGTGCAGGTGGCGAAAAAGCTGGTCGAAAAGACCCATCTGGATGGCAAGGTGTTCTTTGCCAACTCGGGCGCGGAGGCCAACGAGGGTGCGATCAAGCTGGCGCGCAAATATTCGTTCGACAAATACGGCGAGGGCCGTTTTAAGATTATCACACTCGTCAATTCCTTCCACGGCCGCACCGTGACGACCCTCAAGGCGACCGGACAAGACCGGTTCCACAACTACTTTTTCCCGTTTACCGAAGGCTTTGATTACGCGGAGGCGAATAACTTCGATTCCGTGCGTCGCAAGGTAGACGACATGACCTGCGCGGTGATGATGGAACTGGTGCAGGGGGAGGGGGGCGTACTGCCGCTCGATCCGGAATTCGTAAAGCAGGTCGAAGCGCTCTGCCGGGAAAAGGATCTGCTGCTGATCATTGACGAGGTGCAGACCGGTATCGGCCGCACGGGCAGCCTGTTCTGCTTCCAGCAGTATGACGTCCGGCCGGACGTTGTGACCATGGCCAAAGGCTTGGGCGGCGGTGTGCCGATCGGTGCGGTACTGGCAGCCAAAAGCTGTTCCAATGTGCTGACCCCCGGCACGCATGCGACTACCTTCGGCGGCACGCCGATGGTGTGCGCGGCGGCAAATGCTGTGCTTGACACGGTCGCAAACGGGGAGTTTCTGGCGCAGGTGCGCGAAAAAGGCGAATACTTGAAAAACGGCATCCTGTCCATCGGCTCGCCAAACATTCATGGCGTGCGCGGCATGGGGTTGATGCTGGGCATCATCGTCGATGAGGGCAAGCATGCCGCTTTTGCCAATAAATTGATTGAAAAGGGTGTGCTGGCGATCACGGCGGGCAAGAACGCCGTGCGTCTGCTGCCGCCGCTGACCATCTCCAAGGCCGAGATGGACGAGGCGCTAACCATTATGAAAGAGGTGTTTTGATTGAAGCATTTACTCAAGCTGCTCGATTGCTCAACTGAGGAGATCATCGGTCTGCTCGATTTGGCTGACCAGCTCAAATACGAAAAGAAGCATAATATTTCCCATCGCCATCTGGAAGGCAAGAGCCTCGGCATGATCTTCCAGAAGTCGTCTACGCGCACGCGTGTCTCGTTCGAGACCGGTATGTACCAGCTGGGCGGTCAGGCGCTGTTCCTGTCCAACCGCGATTTGCAGATCGGCCGCGGTGAGCCGGTGCAGGACACCGCGCGCGTCCTCAGCCGCTATCTGGACGGCATCATGATCCGCACCTATGAGCAGAAAGAGGTCGAGGATCTCGCCGGCTACGGCACGATCCCGATTATCAACGGCCTGACCGACTTTTGCCATCCGTGTCAGGTGCTGGCCGACCTGATGACCATCCGTGAGAAGTTTGCCGTGCTCGAGGGCATTAAGATGTGCTACATCGGCGACGGTAACAACATGGCGAATTCGTTGATTGTCGGCGGCCTCAAGACCGGCATGAAAGTTTCGATTGCCACGCCCGAGGGCTACCGTCCGCATGCCGATGTGATGGCCTTTGCCGAGGGCAATTCGGACTTTTTCATCACGGACGACCCGATGAAGGCGGCCGAGAACGCGGATGTTGTCATCACCGATACCTGGGCATCCATGGGTATGGAGGCCGAGAAGGAAGTGCGCATGAAGGCGTTCAAGGGCTATCAGGTGAACGACGAACTGCTCGCCGCCGCCAAGCCCGGCTGCATGGTGCAGCACTGCCTGCCGGCGTACCGCGAGCAGGAGATCACCACCAAGGTGTTTGAGGCGCATGCAGATGAGATCTTCGAAGAGGCGGAAAACCGCCTGCACGCCCAGAAGGCCGTTATGGTCACACTGATGGGCAATCAGGAAGCGTAAAACGTAACCGTTAAATAAACACACATGAGACAATAGTAGCGGAATGTTCCGGAACGAATCGGAATATTCCGCTACTTTTTTCAGGGGATAAAGAGGCAGAGTTGGAATCGAGCGCATGGCAGAATGGACTTGCCGAATTTGGGCGCTCCGGCAGATGTACGCTCCCGTGTAGAGCAGGTTTTCAATCACCGCGGACTTGCCCTCAAACACATTGTCCATCAGCTCGTCCAAAGTCATGGTATGCAGGTAAGCCGGGGCGCTCATGCGGCGCATTTTCAGGTAAAGTTCCTCCACACCGCTTTCTGGGGAATTACTTTTTTCGTCTGGGTCGGGTATAGTGGTCTTGAAATTTTGAGAGATTGACTGCCCATCATCTGAGTCTGGATAGTGTTCAGTAGCTCGTTGTTCACGCCCTACCCGACTTCGATCCGGCGCAGCTCGTCCAGCACAGCGGTCAGCTGGTCCCGCAGGGCCGCCTTGTAGACCCTGGGGTTGCCTTGATATGCCTTCCATTGTGGGTGCGGGTGTTGCTGTACATTACCCAATGCTCCTCACGCAAACGTCCCACATTCACATTTAAGTGTCGTGTAAGCTGATTGGGCTTCATATCCACCCTCAAAGCTTCAACCAGTTCGGTAGGGGTTCCTTCCCACAACCACTGTTCGCCCGATACAAGAGCTTCTACCTTCTCCAGAACAGGGTCTGGTAGTTTTACCCAAAGCTCTCGTTCTACATCATCCAGTTCCCATTTTAGGGTCTCAGTATCTCGTTCCAGAAGCAGCTTTTGATCTGGTTGATCTCGACCAGAGACTTCGATAGATGCCTTATTCCCAGAACGTTTTACTTTCTCCATGATGAAAGCACCGTCGGCTGCTCCCAGCAGACCATTGGTTCCGGAAATGCGATCGAAGCTATCATCAGCCTGCTGCTTCCTTGTGTGATGCACAATTAGCAGACAGAGATTCGATTCATCTGCAAATGCTTTCAGCTGACCGATAATCTCATAGTAATTAGCGTACCGAATTTAAGAAGGAAGGCAAAGAAGATTTAGCTATTGCTTGTTAAAAAAAGCAAACGAAATCTTTCCACATTCAAACTTCTCATGGAGCAAAAAAGACTATATGCGTGTCGTCGAATTTCTAAAAGATTTTGGAAGATTCGACGCTGCTCGCAAAGAAGAAGAATATATTGGAACACTATAAAAAATATTTTTCGGAAAACGCTCTTCAACAAAATTCAGCTAATGAAGATGCTATTGATTCTTTTATAAGCAAATATAAAGATACATACTATGCTGACGGAAGCGATTTGGTTAGTACCGAACTAACCGCCAGAGGTTGTACATGTGAAATATGTAGTTGCTATAGAGGCAGGATTTTTAGTGTTTATGGAAAGGATTCAAGATTTCCCAAGTTGCCAAAGGAATTGAGAAAAATGTATATCCATAGAGAGTGTGCATTGCAGTTTTCCCCAATCATTTTCTTTAAAGGCAACAAAAACAATTTTAATCCTACCTATGATCCCTCTATATCTCTAACAACTTCTTTAAAAATCATTCAATATGTGAATCGACCTTTTATTGATGATCGTACTCCAGAAGAAAAGAAGTATTATGAGCAAGAACGGCTCAAAAAGCAGGCAGAAATGCAGGATCGCAAAGATTATGATTGGTTACGAGAACACCTACCAGAGCAAGCTTCTAAATCATTTAGGGGTATAGAAAAATGAAAAATTCGAATAGCGCAAACTATGTCAAATTAAAAAATTTAGCATTTCAAAAGGGATATATTATAAAATAAATTGATTGTCCCATATACGCCAAAAAGAGCTAACTGACGAATCAAAATCAGTTAGCTCTCTTTTTATGAATAATGAAAAAGTGTTGCCAAATCGTTGCCACAAAGGGCCTTAACCCCTCAAAAACCCAGCAAAATCAGGCTTTTCCGGGCTTCTGAAATCATTCCCACTCGGCAAATTCAGATATAGTAGGGTGTATTTGAGGTGATTTTGCAGGAAAAACTTTCGCAATTATGTTAATATTTCACCTGTTATTTGGGACACCTCGTTTTCTTAGTATCAAAATAGTATCACAGAAAACCAGAGTTTGCAAGAGTTCCGGGCTTTGCAAGTACCTGTCGAAATTGGCCTCAATTTGAGGCCAATTTCGGCCACTGACCTCCACTCAAAATCAAAGGAGGCAGGCAAGCACCCCTGGGGCTTGCCTGCCTTGATAACCGCAGAGCAAGGCCGGGCAGGGCTGTCAATGGCGGCGCATGAAATGCGCCGTTCATCTTGACCATTGACAGCTTTGACCGGGAGTGCTTTCAATATATACTGTTTTTGTAGCAATCGTATTTCTGAAAGCAAGATCATGTTCTACGAAGATCATTGTAGGAGAAAATTCCCTAATCAGATTTTCAATTTGCATTCGGGAATAGATGTCAATATAGTTAAGAGGTTCATCCCACACATACAGATGTGCTTGTTCACAAAGGCTTTTTGCTATCAACACTTTTTTCTTTTGTCCCGCTGAAAAATC
>DWZQ01000028.1 GCA_019117485.1 Candidatus Agathobaculum intestinipullorum
GTCAAATTGCGTCAAACCATTTGAAAAGGAAAAACCCCGGAAACCGCGTAGTTCCGGGGTTTTTGACCACTTTTGATAAAGTTTAGCGCTTGCTGAACTGCGGAGCGCGACGGGCAGCCTTGAGGCCGTACTTCTTACGTTCCTTCATACGCGGATCGCGGGTCAGGAAACCAGCCGCCTTGAGTGCCGGACGGTACTGCTCAGAGTCTGCCTGCAGCAGCGCGCGGGCAATGCCGTGACGGATCGCGCCAGCCTGACCGGTGAAGCCGCCGCCGGATACGGTGCACTCAACATCAAACTTGCCAGCGGTGCCGGTGGTTTCGAACGGCTGACGGCAAACCATCTTCAAAGTCTCGAGACCGAAGTAGTTGTCGATAGTGCGGTTGTTGATCTTGATCTCACCGGTGCCGCCCGGGAACAGACGAACGCGGGCAACGGAGGACTTTCTTCTGCCGGTGCCGTAGAAATAAGCCTTCTTAGGTGTATACATCAGTTAGTTCCTCCCTTACTTATCCCAAACTTCGGGCTTCTGTGCCTGATGGTTGTGGTTCTCGCCCGCAAAGACCTTCAGACGGGTTGCGGACTGACGGCCGATCGAGTTCTTCGGCAGCATACCCTTAACAGCCAGCTGCATAGCGAACTCCGGCTTCTCAGTCATCAGGGTCTTGTACTGCACTTCCTTCAGGCCGCCGACCCAGCCAGTGTGATGGCGGTAATACTTCTGGGTGAGCTTCTTGCCGGTCAGAACCGCCTTGTCCGCGTTGATGACGATAACGAAATCGCCGCAGTCAACGTGCGGGGTGAACTCGGCCTTGTGCTTGCCACGCAGCAGCATGGCGGCGGTAGCAGCGGTGCGGCCCAGCGGCTTGCCCGCAGCGTCCAGCACATACCACTTACGCTCGACAGTCTCTGCCTTAGCCATAAAAGTAGACATGTTTTCTTCCTCCGTTTATTCTATCAAAAATTTATTTTGACAACCATTTTATGCGCTTCAAACGAGCATATCTATTAAAACACATCAGTTTGCGCAAGTCAAGCGGAATTTTTGAAATTTATTTGAAATCCAACAAGATCTCTTTTTTTCTCATCCAATCTCTCTAATACTCTTGTTTTCTAACTTCTCATTTCACTTTTTGCGATTGCGTATGGAGATGTTTTCTGATATAAATAAGGATGCTTACCCCCTAAACCACAGAAATCCGGAGAACAAACCATGCAGAAAATGCTTTCTTATGTCCGCCGTGCGGTGGATCATTACCATATGATCAAAGACGGCGACCGCATCGCAGTCGGTGTATCGGGCGGCAAGGACTCGCTCGCGCTGCTGGTCGCGCTGGCCAAGCTGCGCGCGTTTTACCCCAAACCATTTGAGGTCGTAGCCATCACGCTTGAGATGGGCTATGACGAAATGGACTTCTCCCCTGTCCAGACGCTGTGCGATGAGCTGGGTGTGGAATACATTCGCATCCCGACGCAGATCAAGCAGATTATCTTTGACATCCGCAAGGAGGAAAACCCCTGCGCTCTATGCGCCAAGATGCGCCGCGGCGCGCTGCATGAAGCTGCGCTTGCCGCGGGCTGTAAAAAGGTCGCGCTCGGACACCATTTTGATGACGTGGTCGAAACATACATGCTATCTCTCTTTTACGAGGGGCGCATTTCATGCTTCCAGCCGGTGACTTTCCTCGACCGCACGGGTATCACGCTCATCCGTCCGCTGTTGTACGCGCCGGAGTATTACGTCCGCTCATTCGCTCAGCGGCATGCGCTGCCGATTGTCCACAACCCCTGTCCCGCCGACGGCAATACCAAAAGGCAAGAGATCAAGGATTTACTCAAGCACCTTGAGCAAACCATGCCCGGCCTGCGCGAGCGCGTGTTTGGCGCTATCCAGCGTTATCCTCTGAAAGGTTGGGCACCGGACCGTACCCGCACACCTAAACGTCAGCAGTCTGAATAGGAGAAGCACATGAACCTTATTCTGTCCGACCGGCCTTTGGAACTGCCGGATCTCAACCCGCGTACTACCACATATATCGACCTATCCCAGCTGCACATTGCAAATTGCGTCGGATGCTTTGGCTGCTGGGTAAAAACGCCCGGCAAGTGCGTTATCCGTGATGATGCCGTCCGCGTCTACCCGCGCATTGCGGAAAGCAGCCGCGTGTTATATGTCAGCCGAATCCAATTCGGCAGCTATGACACCCCGATGAAAACCATGCTGGAACGGGCGATCCCCGTTCAGCAGGCATTCATCCGCCTGTGGCATGGCGAAGCGCACCATGTCCAGCGCCGGGTGCTGCCCAAACAGGCAACCATCATTGGCTACGGCGATATTTCCGTCGAGGAACAAAGTGTATTCAGGCGGCTGGTCGCACGCAATGCATATAACATGAACTTTGAAAGCTATCAAGTTCATTTCGTATCGGAAGCCAATGTGCAAAATGCCGTGTGGGAGGAGGTTCAGTCGTGGTAAACATTATGGTAATCAACGGTAGCCCGCGTGCGCCAAAATCCAACTCACGGCAGTATGCCGGATTATTTGCAAAATACTGTCCGGTAGACAATGCGTATTATACCGTTCGTCGGGATAACCATGCCTTGTTATGCCACGCGATGGAGGAATTCACCGACATCCTGCTCGTATTCCCACTCTACGCGGACGGCATCCCGTCGACATTGCTGCAATTTCTTAAGACGCTCGGGAGCAGTCAGGCACAACACAAACCGCGCGTCTCCGTTCTAATCAACTGCGGCTTTATCGAACCGGAACAGAACGATGTTGCTGTCGAAATGATCCAGCTGTTTTGCAAGCAAAACGACTACCCGTTCGGCTCAGTGCTCAAGATCGGCAGCGGCGAGGCCATCCTGACCACGCCATTCCGTTTCTTGGTACGCACCAAAATCAAAAGGCTGGCCGCATCCATCACAGCGCGGGAATACGGCGTGTGGCAGGTTACCATGCCGCTCTCCAAACGGATGTTCATCCGCGCGTCATCACGCTACTGGGAACGCTACGGCATGCAAAACGGCTTGACCAAAGAGCAAATGGCCTCGATGGACATTGAACCTTGATGTCCAAAGCGCATCAAAAATCCCCCGTTTATTCCAAACGGGGGATTTTTATGTCCATAGACGATTTCATTAGGGTAAGGAACAGCAGTACTGCAAATTCGGAAAACCCGCTTCCTGTCACAGCTTCTACTTGCTGCCTTACGAACCGAAATTATCACGCGAGAGACGGAATGTGTTGATCAGGCCTTTCATCATGCTAGACTGACCGGAAAGCTGCTCACTAGCCGCTGCACTTTGCTCGGCTGTAGCCGAATTCGTCTGCACGACGCTCGCAATCTGATCCAGCCCACTTGTAACCTGTGCAATCGCCTCTGCCTGTTCTGCCGACATAGCAGCGATTTCTGTTACAGAAGTGACAACACCGCCTGCATATTCAGCAGTTTCAGCCAGAGCCTGTGCTGTTTCTGCTGCGAGTTCACCGCCGGTTTCCACCGCATGAATGGATTTCTGAATCAGTTCCTGCGTCGTCTTAGACGCTTCTGCCGACTTTCCAGCCAGATTGCGCACCTAGTCCGCCACAACGGCAAAGCCCTTACCAGCTGCGCCTGCGCGAGCTGCTTCCACAGCTGCATTTAATGCAAGGATATTGGTCTGGAACGCGATATCATCAATTGTCTTGATAATGCGCTGAATCTCATGGGAACTATGCTTGATCTCATCCATTGCAGAGACCAACGCATCCATCTTTTCCTCGCTTTCTTTCAGCTTGCTGCCAGCCAATCCAACCTGCTGATTCGCGCTTTCCGAATTCTCCGCGTTGATTTTGGTTTTCCGGGAAATTTCCTGCGCAGCAGCCGTCAATTCCTCTACCGAGCTAGCCTGCTCGGTTGTGCCCTGCGCCAGTGCCTGCGCCCCGCTTGCAACCTGATTGGAACCTGCGTCGATCTGTTCTGCTGCCATACTGATCTGGAACATCGTCTCATTCATGGCCTGCGCAATACCTTGCAACGACTCTCGAATCTGTACAAAATCACCATTGTACTGCGCCGATGTTTTAGCCGTTAAGTTCTTATTGGAGATCTCATACAGCACATGTCCGATATCTGCTATGATTTCTTTGAGGTTGTGCTGTGTATGTGCAAAAACCTCTTCCAGATCGCCGATCTCATCATTGGTATTCCGATGGATATCCGAATCCAGATTACCCTGCGCAAATTGCTGTGCCACTTCGCTGATATGCTGCAACGGTTATACAATCGCGCGCGCCCGGAACAGACAAATCAGTGCTGCTGCAACAATACACAGGAGGAAACCCGCTACCAGTGTTATGAACACTTTTTGTGTTTCCTGCATGTATTCGCTGCCTGGCATACAAGCCAGTATCGTCCATCCGAACGAATCAACATAGTATGTACCGCCGTAAAAGTTTGCACCATCGCGCTGGTATTTGACCACATCGCTGTTCTGATGGTTCTGGAGCAGCTCCTTCATGTTATCCGAGTAGGATATCTCGCTGAGATTGCTCATAATCAAGGAACCATCCGGGTGGTACACAAGATTCTGTGCCGAATCGTAAATTGTGACATACCCGGTGTCCCCAATCATGATATTACTGAAGTATTTTTGAAGTTCGGCCGTGGAAACATCAATGCCAATGACACCGATCATTTCCCCTGCCTCATCATAATACGGCGCAGCAGCTGTGACGATCACATTCCCGGTGCTGACATCTTGATAGGCCGAAGTTAAAACTTTTTCACCCTGTTTCTCCTGCAACATCTGATACCAAACACGCTCAGTTATTGCAAAGGTATCGTCCGAAATATAGCCATCAGACTGTACCAGTTCGTTGTTCTTGATGCCGCCAATCCAAACAGCCTGCACTGCTTCGCCGCCGATCTCATCTGCACTCTGCAAATCCTGCATGACTCGAGAAAACAACGCTGAGTCTTCAAACCGATATGTTGCCGGGCTATTCTGCATTTCTTCAAAAATCTGCTTGATAGAGTCGCGCTCCACAATATAATCTTCGCTGATGAAAAACTTATCAAAGTATCCTGGGATTTGAGTAGCTACCGCGTCGATCTGATTAGTAATATCCTCATCCTTCAGGTGGTAAATCGTATTGACGACCTGTACGGTAATTACCGCCGCTAAAGCGAAGAGAATAACAATAATCGGCACGGTAACATTCAACAAAAGCTTTCCACCGACGCCCAGCCGAAACTTGCGCCGGGTATGGTATTGTGATTCTGCACTCGAATCATTGAGTTCCATAATGTGAATTACTCTCCTTTATCTATGTTTTTTCGCGGGAAAAATCTATAAATGAAAGTCAAACCGTAGCCATGCACAAACACTGCCTTAGTTTGTCTCAATTTTCAAGCAACACAAAATGACAGACTTAAATTATTTTTCTATCAAAAGTCTATTAAAACATGCTCTGCCAATCCTCTTTATTGAAAAAAACAGAAAAGGCAATGTAAAAATATGCATTTCCAGCATTTTGCTGTTTCTGCCTATTATATACTAATGCATACCTATTTTCAACCTTATTCACCAGATTTTACAAACTTTTTGCATACATCTTGTCCCATTCCATCCCCGCTTTTTCTTTTTATACATCTATTATCAGCTTTATACATCTGCTATCAGCCCATAAATCTGTTCCGAAACCGCTGTAATTTGCGCCCGCGCCGCCTCTGTATCGGACAACTCATTGGACATCACACAAAGGATATAGGGCTGCTCCCCCGCCCAAACGATTGCCACATCATTTTCAACCGTGTCCAACTCCCCCGTTTTGTTGGCGGTCACAACGCCGTCCGGAACGCCCGCCGGAATTTTAGCCCTGCGTACCTGCTGCTTGAGCGCCGATAAAATCTCATCCGATCCTGCCACCTCACCGTCCAGCACCGCCTGCAAAAAGGCGCAGCAATCCTTCACGGAAGTGTAGTTGTCCGCTGTGGACGAAAAATCCAGCATCAGCCTGCCCATAGAGGTGTCCTGATAACCGTTAACTACACAATACTGGTTGACTACCTCCATGCCCGCCAGCGCATCCCCGTCCCCCAAGCGGATTACCAATTCGTTGGTCGCTTCATTATCACTCTCGGACAACATATGCAGCAGCAGATCGTCGGTTTCACCGCTATACTGCTCCCATACGGCAAGGGCCTGTCGGTTTTCCTCCACTGCCGCAGACACAAACAGTTTAATCAGGCTGGCCGACTGCATCGGTCTGCTGTTCGACGACTGGAAGGACACTTCACCGGCGCACTGCACCGCAACCGCCCATTTTCCGTCATCCTGCATTCTTTCTGCCGTGAAGTCATCAAGCATATCGGAAATCGCCTGCGCTTGCGCCAGCTTTTCGTCATTGGCAGATGCTGGTTGTTCCTCCCGCATCTCAGGCGTGTTCGCTGCCTCAGGCGGCGTGACTTCCACCATCGTGACCGACTGCTCCCCATCCTGCTGCGGCTGCGCCTGCCGCCCACAGGCGGCAAGCCCTAACGCCAGCAACATACAGACCGCCGCTTTACTGCCCCGATTCAAAATATGCCTCCAATCCGTCCGCAATACCCTCAGCCATGCGCTGCCGGAACGCATCATCTGCCATCGCCATATCGTCGTGCTCATTGGTCATAAATCCCATCTCCAAAATGGCCACCGGCCGCTCGCTCCAGTTGATGCCGGTCATTGTATCGTTGTTTTGCAGCCCCCGGTTTTCTATGCCGGTCGCCGCACAATATGACGTGAGCACGGTTTCCGCTAACCGGGCACTTTCATCTGCCAACGCCCCAACATACACATTCTCAGATGACGGCACCAACGCCAGCGCGCCCGCAGCCGCCGGGTCTTCACTGCCGTTGGCATGAATACGCAGTAACACATCCGCTCCTGCTTCATTGGCCAATACCGCCCGCTCGGCATTGCTGATGGCCGTCTCGTTGTCCTCACGCGTCAGCAGGACGGAAAATCCCCTGTCCTCCAGCACATCACGAAGCCGCAAGGACACATCCAAATTGAGTTCATATTCATATATGCCGGAATAGGTGCCAACCGTCCCGGTCGTAGCCTTGGCTTTCATCACGGAGGAACCGGGCGCATTGGGTTCCGGCGCGCTCATATCAACCGCCCATGACTGGTGTCCCGGATCCACCGCGATCAGGATATCCCGGAATTCCCGTGCTGTCTTCGCCTGCGGCTGCTCCAATTCCACCTCCCGCATAGGCGGTTGCGTCCCGGTGGACTGTTCCGCTGCGGAAGAACCGTTGCCGCAGCCGGTCAGCGCAAGAACTGCCAGCAACGCGGCCGCGCCCGCTTTACTGATCCAACTGATAACCGTTCGGCGCGATGTCAAACTCGACCTCTGCCAAAAATGCTGCATTTTTCTTTTCAATATCACTCAGCCAGCTTTCCGAAAAATCTTCCGCATCAATCGTGCCGCGATACCACGACTGCGCGTTAAAATAGTCCTGCAACTCCTTGGACTGAAACCGCCGCCCATGCCGCGCATAGATCTCGTTTTTAGCATAGTTGATCTCCCGCAGGCTCAGGTTACTCACATCCCGCTCGGTCAGCAGCCGGTCATCACTCTGCGGCAAAATCTCCGGGGACTCCGCTGGTGCAGTCTGCTCGGCCTGCGTCATCACCGCCGAGCCGTCCGGATTGGTGACAGACTGCGCTTCCAAATACAATTCGTTGCCGTCCAGCCGCAACTCGCCTTTCACCAACACGGTCTGCGGCAGCGGCAATTCGTCCCACAAGTTACTGCTGACACCGCTGTTGAGCAGGTATGCGGACTGCACATCGTTCATTTTAAACCACGCATTATCCTGCTTGAGCATAATGGAAAACGCTTCGCCGAAATCCAAAAACAGGCGGTTGTCGGTAGAAATCTCCACCACACCAGTCAACGACACCGTCCCGTCCGCCACAATATCCGCGTCGCTGCTTTCAATCTGCGCAGGCGCAACCTCTTCTACCATATCAGACGTCTCTCCCGCGCCATCTGATATGCCCTGCGAAGCTGTAACCGCATCCTTCGGCTTGGCAAACACAATAAACGTTAGTGCTAACGCCACGGCAACCACAACACAAACCGCAGCCACCGCAATCACAATCGGCGCAGCACTTTTCTTTTTGGCTGGCGCAGGCTGTACCACCTCATGCTGCTGCGCCTGCGCCGGACTCCCCTGCTGTTCCGGTTCATCCACTTTGGCGCCACAGGCCGTGCAGAACATCCCACCCTGCTTGAGCGGCGCACCACACGCCTTACAGAACCGTTTTTCCTCCTGCTGTACCGGTTGCTGTGCGCCGCATACCGTACAGAACTTAGCGCCATCCTTAATTTCCGTGCCGCACTGGATACATTTCATACTACAATATCCCCCTTGCTTTGATACTGGAAAATGCTTCATATTTACAAACCCAGTATAGCACCCTTATTTGCGCCGCGGCAATACCCTACGCTGATCTATGAGCAAAAAAAGTCAACCGAATCGGGCATGCTAAAGGCCGACATGGTCTCAATACCATGCCGGCCCACTCCAATCTGTTTTACTATGTTGTTATTCGTCATCTTGCAGGGCATCAAAGCCCTCCGCGCCTGTACGTACCTTGATTACATTCTCGACATTGTAAACGAAGATCTTGCCATCACCAATATGACCGGTATACAGCACCTTTTTAACCGTGTCAACCACCGTATCGACCGGCACCTTGGAGACGACGACTTCCATCTTGATTTTCGGAAGCAGCGTCACATCAACTTCCGCACCGCGATAATACTCTGCCGCGCCCTTCTGCACGCCACAGCCAATGGCGTTGGTTACCGTCATGCCAGATACACCAATTGCCCCCAACGCTTCTTTGAGTACCTCAAACTTGGACTGCTTGGTCACGATAACCACCTTGGTCAGCTTATGCTCGCCGCCCTCCGTCGTCACCTTGGTAACAGGTACGGCCTTCTCGACTGCTACCGGAATGGTATCCAGCATGGAAGCCTGCTGTTCCGCAGCCTTAGTGCCCAGCACATTGGGTACAAAGGGCATGAAATCCGCATAAGCCGAGGACAGACCATGCTCCGGCTTGTCAAGACCCATGATTTCCTCCGCTTCCGTCACACGCAGGCCAATCGTATGCTTGATGATCTGGAATACAATCGTCATTGTAACGGCAACCCACGCAATAACAGCCACCATACCGAGCGCCTGCACACCTAACGCGTGTACGCCGCCACCGTAGAACAGGCCGACCGGCGCAATTTCCGTGCTGCCATAAGCATAATAACCGAACAGGCCAACCATGATCGTGCCGGTCGCGCCACACAGGCCATGCACGCCAACCGCACCAACCGGATCATCTACTTTAAGCTTCTGATCGACAAACTCAATGCCAAACACCACGACAAAGCCTGCAATGATGCCGATGACCGCTGCGCCAAACGGCGTAACCGTGTCACACCCCGCCGTAATTGCAACCAAACCAGCCAGCGAGCCGTTCAGTGTCATGGAAACGTCCGGCTTCTTGTAGCGAATCCAAGTGATGCACATAACCGTAACCGTCGCAACCGCTGCCGCCATATTGGTGGTCACAAAGACGCGAGCTGCAACCTCCGCACCCTCACCGGACAGGGCAACCGTCGAGCCGCCGTTAAAGCCAAACCAGCAGAACCACAGGATGAATACACCGAGCGCACCCAGCGTCAGCGAATGACCGGGAATCGCGCGCGCCTTGCCGTCCTTGGTGTACTTACCGATACGAGGCCCGAGGATAGCCGCACCAATGAGCGCCGCAACGCCGCCAACCATGTGCACCGCCGTCGAACCGGCAAAATCATGGAAGCCCAGTTCGCTCAGCCAGCCGCCGCCCCAGATCCAGTGGCCCGAGATCGGATAGACCACCGCGGAAATAACCATGGAATAAATGCAGTAAGCCGAGAACTTGGTGCGCTCCGCCATTGAGCCGGAAACGATCGTCGCAGCTGTCGCACAGAATACCGTCTGGAAGATGAGCGTCGTCCAGTTATAGCCCTCGCCGACCACGCCGTCAGCCAGAAAATCCAAACCACCGAAAAAGCCGTTCATCGTGCCGAACATAATGCCAAAACCCACCAGCCAGAAAATCGGTGTGCCAAGGCTGAAATCCATCAGGTTTTTCATAATAATGTTGCCTGCATTTTTCGCGCGTGTAAAGCCGGTCTCGACCATCGCAAAGCCCGCCTGCATGAAAAATACAAGCGCCGCTGCGATGAGCGTCCAGCCGACATCCATTGCAGATGCAAGTGCAGTGATATCCATTTTGATAACCCCCTAAAAATTAAAAAATGGCGTGTATCCCCTGCCGCCCTTTCGGACAGTCAGGCAATACACGCCATTGTGTACAAGGATGATAGATAAACGTTGTCTACCGCGCACAGCGCGGCATTATTCTGCATATAGAAGGCTTGTAAAGCCCTCAATATCCCTTTTATACATAGAAGAGGATGTCAGAGTAGGTCGGGAACGGCCAGTACTTCTTACCTACCAGCATTTCAAGCTGATCGGCCGTGGTACGTACCGCATCCATCAGCGGCAGGATCGTATCATAGTAATAATGCGCCACCGTTTCTGCCTGCGCCGTCGGAGCATTTGCCACCGCGCTATCCAACGCACGGCACCCATTGTACAATTCCTCAGTCAGTGCAGACACGCGGCCGAGCAGGTCGACCTCCATGCCACCGGACACGCCAGCCGCCTTCTTATCGCAGACGGTCTTGGCCAGCTCGCTCTGGAACTGCACACAGGCAGGCAGAATCTCCTCGCGCACCATGTCACTCATGGTCAGCGCCTCGATATGCAGCGTCTTGTAGTATTCTTCCAGCAACGCTTCCTCACGGGACTCCATCTCCACGCGGGTGTAAACGTTGTGGCGGGCGAACAGCTCAACATTGGCCTCATCCGTGTAATGCGGCAGCGCATCGACCGTGGACTTGAGGTTGTGCAGGCCGCGCGCTTCCGCCTCGGCCACCCACGCGTCATCATAGCCGTTGCCATTGAAGATGATACGCTTGTGCGCCTTGATTTCGCGCTTGATGAGCGTCAGCAGTGCGCTCTCGAAGTCCTCCGCGCCCTCCAGCTCGTCGGCAAACAGACGCAGTTCTTCCGCAACCGCCGTGTTGATCATAATATTCGGGCAAGCAATGTTGATCGCCGAGCCCAGCATGCGGAACTCGAACTTGTTGCCAGTGAAGGCAAACGGCGAAGTACGGTTGCGGTCGGTTGTGTCCTTCGGGATATCCGGCAGTACAGACACGCCCAGATCCATCTTGGTCTTTGCGATGTCCGTGTAGTCTGCGCCGGACTCAATCGCGTCGAGGATACCCTGCAGCTCGTCGCCGATGAACATGGAAACAATTGCCGGCGGCGCCTCATTCGCGCCCAGACGATGGTCGTTACCTGCGGAGGCAACCGAGATACGAAGCAGATCTTGGTATTCATCAACCGCCTTGATAACTGCGGTCAGGAACAGCAGGAACTGTGCATTTTCGCTCGGCGTCTTGCCCGGCTCGAGCAGGTTCTCACCCTCATCGGTGGAAATAGACCAGTTGTTGTGCTTACCGGAGCCATTGACGCCATCGAACGGCTTTTCGTGCAGCAGGCAGATGAAGCCGTGCTTCTGCGCCACGCGCTTCATGACCTCCATGGTCAGCTGGTTGTGGTCGGTAGCAATATTGGTAGTGGTGAACACCGGCGCCATCTCGTGCTGGGCCGGGGCAACCTCATTGTGCTTGGTCTTGGCAAAGATGCCGAGCTTCCACAGTTCTTCATCCAGCTCCTGCATGAACGCAGCCACACGCGGACGGATGGAGCCAAAGTAGTGATCCTCCATCTCCTGTCCCTTGGGGGGCTTAGCGCCGAACAGAGTCCGCCCGGTGAAAATCAGATCCTTACGCTTGGCGTAATCCTTCTTTTCAATGAGGAAATATTCCTGCTCGGGGCCGACCGTGGTGGATACACGGCGAACGTTCTTTCCGAACAGCTTGAGCACACGGCAGGCCTGCGTGCTGATCGCTTCCATCGAGCGCAGCAACGGGGTCTTTTTGTCGAGGATTTCGCCGGTGTAAGAGCAGAACGCCGTCGGGATATAGAGCGAACCGTCCTTAACGAACGCATAGCTGGTCGGGTCCCATGCGGTATAGCCGCGCGCCTCAAAGGTTGCGCGCAAGCCGCCGGACGGGAACGAGGACGCATCGGGTTCGCCGCGGATAAGCTCCTTACCGGAGAACTCCATCATTACGCTGCCGTCGTCCGTGGGCGAGATGAAGGAGTCGTGCTTCTCGGCCGTGACGCCGGTCATCGGCTGGAACCAGTGGGTGTAGTGCGTCGCGCCCTTGGAAACCGCCCAGTCCTTCATGGCGGTCGCCACGACCGCGGCAACGTCGGCGTCGATCGCCGTACCCTCCCGCATCGTCTTTTTCAGCTTTTTGTAAACGTCCTTGGGCAGACGTTCCTTCATGACGGTCTCATTAAAGACCATGCTGCCGAACAACTCGGGGACATTCTTTACTGTCATCATGAATGGTTCGCTCCTTTATATGTGAATTTGTTACCCAACAAAAGGAATAAAACAAAACAGGCGCTGCGGGTCGTGTTCCCACAGCGCCTTTGCTGTTAACACTTTGCATTATAGCTACCCCCGTCATTTTTGTCAAGGTCTGGTGGCATTCTTTTTGCATTTTTCACAGATTTGATGCAATCTATCGAATTTCCTCTAAATTCATGCGTCGAATTCTATGCAGTTTGTAAAATTTGCGCTCTGCCAGTAGTTTCCCGCTTGACGTTGCCGCCTGCACTGTAATAGAATAGGAGAAAGGACAAAGGCGTCCACCAGAGCCGAGGATCGGATTGTGAATCCCCGGCTCTGGTGGGCGTCTTTTTTTTCATTACTCATTCCTATTTCTTTCCCCAACCGGCGCGTTTTCATCGGAAAAACGCGCCGGTGAGCCAGGCGGCATTACTACCCCAAGCACCACAAAGCATGACAAGAATGTGCATATATAAGGAGGAAGCACCATGTTACAAAAGGAAGGTAAAATCCGCATCCCGGCCGGCTGCGCGATCTCAGGCATCTTCCATCGGGACGGCGCGCGCGAAGACGGCACACGCATCATTGACTCGATCCGCACGATGCATGACCGCTCCAACGGACTCGGCGGCGGCTTCGCCGGCTACGGCATCTACCCCGAGTACGCAGACTACTACGCGTTCCACGTATTCTATGATACGCAAACCGCAAAGGACGAATGCGAAAAGGAACTGGAGCGGCATTTCGATATTGTCAATCTGTCCAAAATCCCGACCCGTCGCCATCCCCGCATCACCGACGAGCCGATGATCTGGCGCTACTTCGTCACCCCGCTACATGTCAAGCTCACCTCCAGCCAGCTCGACGAACGCGAGTTTGTCGCCCGCTTTGTCATCCGCATCAACCATACGCTGGACGGCGCGTACATCTTCTCCTCCGGCAAGAACATGGGCGTATTCAAAGCGTCCGGTTTCCCGGAAGATGTAGGCGAGTATTACCGGTTGGACGAATACGAAGCCTACTCTTGGACGTGTCACGGCCGTTACCCAACCAACACCCCCGGCTGGTGGGGCGGAGCGCATCCGTTCGCGCTACTGGACACAACGGTCGTCCACAACGGTGAAATCTCATCCTATGACGCCAACCGCCGTTTCATTGAAATGTTTGGCTACTCGTGCGACCTGTTGACCGACACCGAGGTCATCACCTATATCGTCGATTATCTCGGCCGCAAGCTGGGATTAACTTACCCCGAGATTGCAAACGTCATTGCCGCACCGTTCTGGTCTACCATAGAAAAGCAGGAACCGGCCGAACGCGAGCGTCTTACTTATCTGCGCAATGCATTCGCTTCCCTGCTGGTGACCGGCCCGTTCTCCATCCTCGTCGGGTTCGAAGGCGGCCTGATGGCCTTAAACGACCGTTTGAAACTGCGCTCGATGGTAGTCGGTGAAAAAGACGAGACGGTATATATCGCATCTGAGGAATGCGCAGTCCGCGTCATCGAACCCACGCTCGACCGCATCTGGGCGCCGCGCGGCGGCGAGCCTGTCATCGTCCGATTGAATCAAGGAGGAGAACAGTAATGGCGATTGATTTTCTGTATCCGCAGTATGAGGTCGTGCGCAACTACGACCGCTGCATTGCCTGCCGCGCATGCGAGCGGCAGTGCGCCAATGAAGTACATTTTTACGATCCTGAGTTTGAAAAAATGATGGTGGACGAATCCAAGTGTGTCAACTGCCACCGTTGCGTCTCGCTCTGCCCGACACGTGCACTCAAGATCGTCAAAACCGACCACACTTTCAAAGCAAATGCCAACTGGACGGGCAAAGCCATATCCGAGGTGTACCGGCAAGCGGGTTCCGGCGGTGTACTGCTGTCCTCGATGGGCAACCCCGAGCCGTATCCGATCTACTGGGACAAAATCCTAATCAACGCTTCCCAGGTCACCAACCCCTCGATCGACCCGCTGCGTGAACCGATGGAAACGCGCACCTTCCTCGGCAAAAAGCCGGGCAAGATCGAGCGCGACGCAAACGGTAACCTGATTCCCAATATGTCCCCACAGCTCAAGCTCAACGTTCCGGTGATGTTCTCCGCGATGAGCTACGGCTCGATCTCCTACAACGCGCACGCCTCGCTCGCGCGTGCGGCGGTTGAATTGGGTACCTATTATAATACCGGCGAGGGCGGCTTACATCAGGACTTCTACCAGTACGGCCCACACACCATCGTGCAGGTCGCGTCCGGCCGCTTCGGCGTACACAAGGATTATCTGGAAGCGGGCGCGGCTATCGAGATCAAGATGGGACAGGGCGCCAAGCCCGGCATCGGCGGCCACCTGCCCGGCCACAAAGTCGGCCCGGACATTTCCAAAACCCGCATGATCCCGGAGGGCACGGACGCCATCTCTCCCGCCCCGCATCACGATATTTATTCGATCGAAGACCTGCGGCAACTCGTTTTCTCGCTCAAAGAAGCAACCGAGTATAAAAAGCCGGTCATGGTCAAGATCGCGGCGGTACATAACGTAGCCGCGATTGCGTCTGGCGTTGCCCGCTCGGGCGCGGATGTTATCTGTATCGACGGCTACCGCGGCGGCACGGGCGCGGCGCCGACCCGCATCCGCGACAACGTCGGTATCCCAATCGAGCTAGCACTTGCCGCCGTTGACCAGCGGCTGCGCGACGAGGGCATCCGCGATCAGGTTTCCGTGGTCGTCGGCGGCTCCATCCGCAACTCGGCCGACCTTTTGAAAGCCATTGCCCTCGGCGCGGACGCATGCTACATTGCCACCTCCGCCCTGCTCGCGCTTGGCTGCCACTTGTGCCGCTCCTGCCAGACCGGCAAGTGCAACTGGGGCATCGCCACCCAGCGCCCCGAGCTGGTCAAGCGGCTCAATCCCGACATCGGCTCGCAGCGCCTGGTCAATCTAGTGACCGCGTGGGATCACGAACTCAAGGAAATGATGGGCGGCATGGGTATCAACTCGATTGAAGCGCTGCGTGGCAACCGACTGATGTTGCGCGGTATCGGCCTGACCGACCGGGAACTCAATATCCTCGGCATCAAGCACGCGGGCGAATAAGGAGGAAACACGGACATGAAACGGATTTACGTTAACGAAAAATGGTGCCTCGGCTGCCATTTATGCGAATATTATTGCGCTTTCGCCAACTCCGGCAAATCCTCCATGGTCAAGGCGCTGAAAGACCATAAAATCGCGCCGCGTATCCGTATCGAGGAACGCGACAACATCTCCTTTGCGGTCAACTGCCGCCACTGCACCGACCCGCTGTGCGTCAAAGGCTGCATTTCCGGCGCGCTGTCCATTGTGGACGGCGCGGTGCATATCGACTCCGACCTTTGCGTCGGCTGCTACACCTGCATCCTGTCCTGTCCGTATGGTGCTCTGTCGACCTCGAACGAGGGTGCGGTGCAAAAATGTGAGTTATGCGCCAAAAACGCGTTTGGCCAGCCGATGTGCGTACAAGGCTGCCCGAACAAGGCTATCGTATATGAAGAGAGGTGAAACCGGCATGAATTACGTTATTATCGGCAACGGCACCGCCGCGGTCGGCACGATTGAGGGCATCCGCACCGTCGACCCTGACGGCGCCATCACAGTGATTTCGGATGAGATCTATCCTGTCTACGGCCGGCCGCTCATCTCCTATCTCCTGCTCGGCAAAACCACCGAGGACAAGATGCTGCACTACCGTCCGACGGATTTCTATGAGAAAAACGGCGTAAAAACCTTATTTGGCCGCACCGCGACCAAAATCGACCCTTCCGCCAAAACCGTGCTGCTCGAAGGCGGCGAAACTGTCCCTTATGACAAGCTGTGCATCTGCACCGGCTCGCGTCCGTTCGTCCCGCCTATGGAGGGGCTGGACACCGTGCCAAATAAGACCAGCTTTATGACGCTGGACGACGCCAAGCGGCTGGATGCCATGCTGGGCGACCAAAATGACAAGCGTGTGCTGATCATTGGCGCTGGCCTGATCGGCCTGAAGTGCGCCGAGGGCATCCATCAGCGCGTGAAGCACCTGACCGTGATTGACCTTGCGCCCCGCATCCTGCCCAATGTTCTCACCGAGACCCCTGCCGCCATCATCCAGCGGCATCTTGAAAGCAAAGGCGTGCAATTTATCCTTGGTGACAGCGTCGCCCGCTTTGACGGTAACACCGCCACGCTGCAAAGCGGCGGCACGGTGGATTTTGATATCCTTGTTGTCGCGGTTGGCGTGCGGCCGAACACCGAACTGGCTGCGGGCGCAGGCTGCGAAGTGAACCGCGGCATCCACATTGACGAACATTCTGCGACCACCGTGCCGGACATTTTTGCCGCTGGCGACTGCACGGTATCGCACGACATCGCCGCTGGCACCGACCGTATCCTCGCCATCCTGCCAAACGCGTACATGCAGGGTGAAACCGCAGGCAAAACCATGGCTGGCGGCAGCGCCTGCTTTGACAAGGCTATCCCGATGAACGCCTCCGGTTTCCTCGGGCTGCATATGATTACCGCCGGTTCATATGACGGCGAGCAATACCTCGAGCATGACGGCGAAAATTACAAGCTGCTGGTCACGCGCGATAACCATCTGGTCGGCTTCATCCTGATTGGCGATGTTGACCGCGCCGGTATCTACACCGCGCTCATCCGCGAACAAACCCCGCTTAACACCATCGACTTTGATCTCATCCGCGAAAAGCCGCAGCTGATGGCATTCTCCCGTGCTGAGCGCGCAAAACAGTTAGGAGGCGCACACTGATGACGACCGTACAAGCAAACCTGACCTACTATCAGCAGGTCAACGAGCGCGTGCGCGCGCTGGACGACAACGAAATCACAATCGAAAACGTGATCGGGCAGCGCTACCTCGGCTGCGGCTCTTCCGGCCGCACGATCACCATCCACGGCACACCGGGCAACGGCCTCGGCCAGTATCTGCGCGGATCGACCATCGAAGTGTTCGGCAACGCGCAGGAAGCCGTCGGCGACACCATGGACGAGGGCGATATCATCGTCCACGGCAATGTCGGCGACGCCTGCGGCTACGGCATGCGCGGCGGCCATATCTTCATCGAAGGGGACTGCGGCTACCGCGGCGGTATCCACATGAAAGCCTACGAACAGCACTTCCCCGTTATCGTCATTGGCGGCAAAGCAGGTTCCTTCCTCGGTGAATATCAGGCGGGCGGGCTGATTCTGGTGCTTGGTATCGGGCTGGACGGTGCTTACCCCGCAGGGAATTTCTGCGGCACCGGTATGCACGGCGGCAAAATTGTGTTAAGATGTGATCAGGCGCCGACAGGGCTTCCCCATCAGGTGCTTGTCAGCCCGGCAGGCAAAGCCGATCTGGACAGCATCGCGCCTTACATCGAAGCATACTGCCGCCACTTTGGCGGCGACGCTTCCACCCTGCTCGCGCAACAGTACTATGTGCTCTCCCCTAACCCGGATGCGGGCTATCATCAGCTTTACACCTACGAATCTTAATTTTTGCGCTTCACAGCGCATATCCTAATTATTCAGAGAGGAGCGCGGCTCTTATGGACACCACCATGCACGAGGTGCTGCAATTCATCGAGGAGAACGACGTCAAATTCATTCGCCTGGCCTTTTGCGACATCTTCGGCAACCAGAAAAACATCGCCATCATGCCGACTGAGCTGACGCGCGCCTTTGAACACGGCATCCATTTCAACGCGTCCTCGCTGCGCGGCTTTCTCAACGTCGACGTTTCCGACCTGCTGCTCTTCCCCGACCCGGCGACGCTGTCTGTCCTGCCGTGGCGGCCATCGCAGGGGCGCGTGGTGCGCTTTTACTGCTTTATCCGCTATCCGGACGGTACGCCATTCGAAGGGGACGGCCGCTATCTGCTGCGCGAAGCAGCACGCCGTGCACGGCAGGCAGGTTACGCCATCACCTTTGGCACAGCCAGCGAGTTTTACCTGTTCGAGCAAGGCGAAAAGGGCTGCCCTACAACCATCCCGCACGACCACGGCGAATATTTTGACGTTGCACCACTGGATAAAGGCGAAAACGTGCGCCGCCAAATCTGCCTGACGCTTGAGGAGATGACTATCCAGCCCGAGTCCTCGCACCATGAGCAAGGCCCCGGCCAGCATGAGATCGACTTCCGCTATGCGGAGGCGCTCGAGGCGGCGGACAATTTTGTCACATTTAAGTGGGTTGTCAAATCCATGGCCGCGTCAAGCGGGCTATACGCCTCCTTTCTGCCCAAGCCCCTGCCCCACATCCCGGGCAGCGGCCTGCACCTGTCGATGTCGGTTTTCAAAGATGGCCATAACCTGTTCCACCCGGACTTTGATCAGAATGATACCGGCCGCAGTTTTGTAGCGGGCATACTACGGCACGCAGCCGAAATGACCGTATTCGGCAACCCGCTGACCAATTCGTTCCAGCGTCTGGGCGAGTTTGAAGCGCCGCGCTATATCACTTGGTCGCACCGCAACCGCGCACCGCTCGTCGCGGTGCCGCTGGCCAACGGCAAGCTGGCCAACCGCATGAAGGTGCGCTCGTTCGATGGCTGCATCAATCCCTATCTGGTCTTTGCGCTGCTCATCCACGCAGGGTTGGACGGCATCGGGCAGCATCTGTCGCTTGCCCCCGCCTGCGACGACGACCTTTTCACCGCACCTGACGCAGTGCGCGCGCAGTACCCTGCCCTGCCCAGCACGCTTTGCGAAGCCATTCGCTGCGCGCAGGACAGTCAGTTTATCGCCCGCAACCTGCCTGACAAAATGCGCGAAGCCTTCTTTGAGGTGAAACAGGACGAACACGACCGTATTGCACAAGCGGATGACCGCTATGAGGCCGAGCGTGCGCTCTACTTTGAGCGCTACTGATTCCGCCCCCATCCTTATCCGAAAGGAGGGCAACGCCGTTTGGAACGTATGCTAATCGTCACCGCCACCGCCAAATCGCACGATATGCTCACGCAGTTCGTCGCCTCCTGCGGCGTACAGGCGCAAACTGTATCCGCCGCCTCGGGTGCACAGGCACGGCGCGCGCTGGTGGACGGGGATTTCGATCTGATTCTGGTCAACACCCCGCTGCCCGACGAGTTCGGGCACGAACTGGCACAGACTGCCTGCGAAACGGCCGCAGGCGTCATCCTGCTGGCGAAAGCCGAGATCGCAGACGATGTTGCGCAAAAAGTCGAGGAGGACGGTGTATTCGTTTTACCCAAGCCGCTGTCCCGCACGCTGTTTTTGCAAGCGCTGCGCATGTTGCGTGCCGCCCGCGCGCGGCTGACCGGCCTTCGGCGTGAAAACCGCCGTTTGCAGCAACGCATTGAGGATATCCGGCAGGTTGACCGCGCCAAGTGCCTGCTCATCGAATGCTGCGGCATGACCGAGCCGGACGCGCACGCATATATTGAGCAACAGGCTATGCAGCGCCGCTGCACCAAACGCGTTGTCGCGGAGGATATCATCTGCGGCGGCCTGCCTGAATAACGGTATTTTGTGCGATACCGCCCAAAACCAACCGACTCACTGCGACAAATTTTTTCCGGTTTTTTTGATTTGTATAGAGAAATCCATATCGAATTATGATATACTAAATGGTGTATGAGCGCCGGCCTGTTTTTTGCCCGCTCATATACCATTTTCGTTTGTTTTAAGGAGGGAGCCTGCGTGAAGCTGTCCTTCACCAAGATGCACGGCTGCGGCAACAATTATATCTATTTTAATTGCTTTGACCAGACCGTGCCCGATCCCGCTTCACTCTCCGTGCAGCTCAGCGAGCCGCACTTCGGCATTGGCGGCGACGGCGTTATCCTGATCAATCCGTCCGACAAGGCGGACGCGCAAATGCGCATCTTCAACGCCGACGGCTCGGAGGGCAAAATGTGCGGCAACGGCATCCGTTGTGTCGGCAAATACCTGTACGACAACGGCATGACAGACGGCCGCACCACGGTGACGGTAGACACGCTTTCGGGCATCAAAACGCTCGAGCTGACTGTCAGGGACGGTAAAATGCTGTCCGCCCGCGTCGATATGGGTGCGGCGATCCTGAAACCCGCCGACATTCCGGTCGATCTGGAGGGCGAAACCGTAATCGGCGCGCCGCTGGTCGTCGACGAAAAGGTCTACCACATCACCTGTGTTTCCATGGGTAACCCGCACTGCGTTATCTTCCTCGATGAGGACATCGACGGGCTTGACCTGACACGGCTCGGCCCCAAGTTTGAGCACCACAGCCTGTTCCCCGAGCGCGTTAACACCGAGTTTGTCAATGTCCTGCCGGACGGCACGCTCAAGATGCGCGTGTGGGAGCGCGGCTCAGGCGAAACTTGGGCCTGCGGCACAGGCGCATGCGCCGTCGGCGTGGCCGCAGTGCTGACCGGACGGGCAAAAAAAGATGAGGATATCACCGTACACCTGCGCGGCGGCGACCTGACCGTGCGCTACACCGACCAGACCGTGTTCATGACGGGCGCGGCCACCACCGTATTTAAGGGGGAAATCGAGTTATGACAAAATACATCTTTGTAACCGGCGGCGTCGTCTCCGGTCTGGGCAAAGGCATCACGGCCGCCTCGCTCGGCCGCCTGCTCAAGAGCCGCGGCCTTAAGGTTGCCGCGCAGAAGCTCGACCCGTATATCAATGTCGACCCCGGCACGATGAGCCCGTTCCAGCACGGCGAGGTATACGTCACCGACGACGGCGCGGAAACCGATCTCGACCTCGGCCACTACGAGCGCTTCATCGACGAGGATTTGAACAAATTCTCCAACCTGACCACCGGTAAGGTATACTGGAATGTGCTCAACAAGGAGCGAGCGGGCGAGTATCTGGGCGAAACCGTGCAGGTTATCCCGCATATCACCAACGAGATCAAGTCGTTCATCTATTCGGTCGGCAAAAAGACCTCGGCGGATGTCGTCATCACCGAGATCGGCGGCACGACCGGCGATATCGAGTCCCAGCCGTTCCTCGAGGCTATCCGTCAGGTTGCGACCGAGGTTGGCCGCCGCAACTGCCTGTTTATCCACGTTACGCTTGTGCCGTTCATCTCCGGCTCGAACGAGCCGAAGAGCAAACCCACCCAGCACTCGGTCAAGGAGCTGCGCGGGCTGGGTATTTCCCCGGACATCATCGTTGCGCGCGTCGACCAGCCCATGACCGACGAAATCAAGCGCAAAATCGCCATGTTCTGCACCGTGCAGCCCGACTGTGTTATTGAAAACCGCACGCTGCCCGTGCTCTATCAGGCGCCCATGATGCTCGAGGAGAGCCACCTGTCCGACATCGTGTGCCGTGAGCTTGCGATCGGCGCGCCCAAGGGCGATATGAGCGAATGGGTCGCCATGCTCGAGCGTATCGCTGCGCGCAAGTCGCATGTCAAGATCGCACTGGTCGGCAAATACGTCAAACTGCACGATGCTTACCTGTCGGTTGCGGAAGCCCTGCAACACGGCGGCTATGAAAACGAGTGCTTTGTCGACATCGACTGGGTTGATTCCGAGGAAATCAACGACTCAACCGTGGACAAGCTGCTTGGCGAGGTCGACGGCATTATCCTGCCGGGCGGCTTTGGTCCGCGCGGCATCGAGGGTATGATCTGCGCGGCAAACTACGCCCGCACACAGGGCATCCCCTACTTTGGCATTTGTCTCGGCATGCAGATCGCCGTGATGAGCTACGCACGCAACGTACTTGGCTTTGAGGACGCCAACTCTTCCGAGTTCGACCCGGATTCCACCCATCCGGTCATCGATCTGATGGAGAGCCAGCAGGGCATCTCCAAAAAGGGCGGCACCATGCGTCTGGGCGCGTATCCCTGCAAGATCCGCCCGGATACGATCATGGCAACAGCCTACGGCGCGGAGATGATTTCCGAACGTCATCGCCACCGCTACGAGTTTAACAACAACTTCCGGGAGCAGATCGAAAGCAAGGGCATGCATATCACCGGCACCTCGCCAACGGGCGAGCTGGTCGAGACCGTCGAAATCCCGGAACACCCGTTCTACATTGGTGTACAGTTCCATCCCGAATTCAAATCCCGTCCCAACCGCGCGCATCCGCTGTTTAAAGCGTTTGTCGCAGCATCGCTGAAAAGGAGCAAAGAACATGCAGATCAATAAGCACTTTGACGATCTGGAGCAGAGCTACCTGTTCTCCACGATCGCCCGCAAGGTAAACGAATATTCCGCCGCCCACCCGGAGGCTGACATCATCCGCCTCGGCATTGGCGACGTCACCCGCCCGCTCGTGCCTGCCGTTATCGACGCGCTGCACGCAGCGGTCGACGATCAGGCCAAGCAGGAGACCTTCCACGGCTACGGCGACGAGCAGGGTTACGGCTTCCTGCACGAAGCGCTCGTCGGTTACTACAAGACCCATGGCGTAGACCTCAACACCAACGAGATCTTTATTTCGGACGGTGCCAAGAGCGACCTCGGCAACATCCTTGATATCTTCGGCGCGGACAATACCGTGCTCATCCCTGACCCGGTTTACCCAGTGTATGTCGACACCAATGTCATGGCGGGCCGCAAGGTCATGTTCATGGATGCCACCGCAGAAAACGGCTTCCTGCCGCTGCCGGATGCATCGGTGCATGCTGATATCATCTATCTCTGCTCGCCCAACAACCCGACCGGCGCGGCCTACGACCGTGCAGGCCTGAAGGCTTGGGTCGACTATGCCAACGCCAACAATGCTGTTATCCTGTTTGACGCAGCATATGAGTGCTTCATCGAGGATGAAAACCTGCCCCATTCGATCTTTGAGATCGAAGGCGCCAAGACCTGCGCGATTGAGTTCTGCTCGTTCTCCAAGATGGCGGGCTTTACCGGCACGCGCTGTGGCTGGACCGTTGTCCCGCAGGCGCTGATGGACGGCAAGCTGAACAAGATGTGGCTGCGCCGTCAGACCACCAAGTTTAACGGCGTACCCTATATCGTGCAGAAGGGCGCGGCGGCTTGCTTTACCGAGGAAGGCATGAAGCAGATCAAGGAGACCCTCGGCTACTACAAGCAGAACGCCAAGGTGCTTGCGGAAACGCTCGATTCTCTCGGCATCTGGTACACGGGCGGTAAATCCAGCCCGTATCTGTGGCTCAAGTGCCCAAACGGCATGGGCTCGTGGGACTTCTTCGACTACCTGCTCGAGAACGCCAATGTTGTCGGCACGCCGGGCGCAGGCTTTGGCAAGAACGGCGACGGCTTCTTCCGCCTGACCGCGTTCGGTGACCAGCAGCGTACGCTCGAGGCGGCCGAGCGCCTGAAAAAGCTGCTCTCCAAGTAAAATCTAAGGGGCTGTCCGCCGGGATAGCCCCTTTTTGCCTGATGGGAGGAAAGCACATGGGTATTCTGTTTACCAAGCGCTGTATACTGTGCGGTAAATTATTGCCCGCAGCCGGTACCGGTAAAGCCATGCTCTGCCCGGACTGTGCCGCCGAAGTGCGGCAGATTTACCGCTGCACCGAAATCATACATATCCCTGGTGCAGATGAATCCCTCGCGCCGCTGCTCTACAAAGGCAAAGTACGCCATGCCGTGCAGCGCTATAAATTTAAACACCAGCAGCATTATGCAGATTGGTTTGCCGCGCAAATGCTGCCCCTGCTGGCTGAACGGCTGGATATCTGGCAGCCTGACCTGATTACGTTTATGCCGATCGGATGGATACGCGGCCACTTCCGTGGCTATAATCAAGCTGAACTCCTCGCACAGGCAGTGGCGAAACCGTTTACCCTACCCTGCCGTGCAACACTGCGCAAGCGCGCGTTCACGCCCAAGCAGTCCGAACAGAAGGACTATGCCGCACGCCTGAAGAACGCCGAGCGCGCAATGCACCCGCTGCCAGATGTGACACTCAACGGCCAGTCTGTCGTGCTGGTGGACGATATTATCACCACCGGCGCTACGGCAGCTGCTGCCATCAAACTGCTACGCGGTATGGGAGCCGCACGGGTCTATCTACTGGCTGCCACCCGCACGCCCAAATAAGCCAAACACTTCCTCAGAAACAGCACAGGCGCATCCGTAAACCGGATGCGCCTGTGTCTATTGGATTACAGCATATTGACTACGCCCAGCACGCTGTGCGAAGCAATCAGCATGATGATGCCCGCCGTCACCACACCTGCCAGAATGGACAGCAACGCCTTGGTTTTGGGCATCTTGAGGATGGTCGCGATCAGCGCGCCCGACCACGCGCCTGTACCCGGCAGCGGCACCGCAACGAACAGGAACAGGCCAATGCGCGCATACTTGGTGACTTGATCGGTCTTGGACAGCAGCTTCTCTTTGTAGGCCGTAGCGAACTTCGTCAGCGGCGGCAGTGTGCACACCCAGTCAAGGATCTTCTCCCCGAAAAACAGCAGGAACGGGATCGGGATCATATTGCCCAAAATCGCCAACGGCATTACCTCGTTCCACGCCAGTCCAGCCGTGACCCCCAGCGGTACCGCACCACGCAACTCCACCAGCGGTACCATTGAAATAATGACGACTGCCAGCTCGCGCCCCGCGCCGAGCAGCCAGTTGAACAATCCGTCAAACATGGTTATTTCATCCTCCAAAACGAACAAATTCTTATTTATTATACCCTATCCGCGCCTATAACGCAAGGGGTTTCTGCAAATTCCTGTTTGACATGCCGCCCCTGCCGGGATATACTAAGGATACATCGAAACCCGAGGTATCAGGAGGCGACCGTTATGCCGCGCAGAAAGGACGATCCCGGCTTTCCGGGCAGCAACACCCTGCTGGTGCTCGCCCTGCTTGAGGACGAGGATAAATACGGCTATCAAATCATCCGTGAGCTGGAATGCCGCTCCGACCGGGCGTTTTCCATGAAGGAGGGCACGCTCTACCCCATCCTACATGGGCTGGAAGCGCGCGGCGAAGTGCGCTCCTACGAACGTCCATCCGATGCCGGACGGATGCGCCGCTATTACCAGCTGACACGGCAAGGCGTCAAAACGCTCGCGCGCTGTCGCCGCGAGTGGGGGTCGTTCTGTAAAAAGTTCGGCAAGGTGGTCGGGGGTGAGGCATGTGTCCTCGGATGAACGCATCGCCCGCTACCTTGACCGGGTGTGCCGCCAATTGCTCTGGCCTCCCTACCGCGCACGGGTACGACGAGAGCTGACCGACCACATTCTGAGCCGTGTGGAATACCTGACGCAAGAGCGCGGTGTCCCGCTGGACGAGGCCTTGGACACCGCCTTGCAATCACTCGGCGACCCGGATGAACTCGGCCGCAGCCTGCGGCAGGCGCGTTTCCCGCTCAGCTACCTATTCTGTCTGCTGCTGACCTGCATTGTATGGGCGGGCATTGCCGCCTGCGCGGTCTACCTGTTATTATATCTACTCCCCTAAAAAGCGTTCCGCCGGGCCACCGCCATGCAGAACGCTTTTTTCATGCTCACAGCAGCGGTGCAAACAGGCGCAACACGCTTGCTGCAATCGATTGCAACCATGGCACTTTACGCAGCCACGCCTCGCCGATCTGCCGGCTGACGTTAATAGTCTCCAGCACATCCTGCTTGACCGCTGCCACAACCGAACTGTAATAAAAGCAGGTGGCACATTCAAAGTGCAGGAAAAAAGATCGGAAATCCATGTTGATCGTGCCGACCACAGCGATATCGTCATCCGAAACGATGCATTTGCCGTGCAGGAATCCCGGACGGTATTCATAAATCTTCACACCCGCGCGGTGTAACTGCTGATAATACGACCGTGTGATCATATACACCAGCTTTTTGTCCGGAATGCCGGGTGTCAGGATGCGTACATCCACGCCCGACTGCGCCGCAATGGTGAGCGCTGTGATCATCTCATTATCCAATACCAAATAGGGCGTGGTGATATAGACATACCGCCGCGCATTATGAATGATCTGCAAATAAAGCGACTCACCGATGTTCAGATCATCCAGCGGCGAATCCGCGAAGGGCTGTACAAACCCATCCGGCGGCAACTTAGTCGTAGGCAGATAGTCATCCAGCGGCGGCACCGACTCCCCCGTCACATATTCCCACATCTGCAGGAACAGCGAGGTCATGTTAACCGTGCCCTCACCGCGCAGCATGATGCCCATGTCCTTCCAATGCCCAAAGCGCACCTTTTCATTGATATACTCATCGGCCAGATTGATGCCGCCCATATAGCCGACATTACCGTCAATAATCATCATCTTACGGTGATTGCGGTAATTAAGGTAGGTGTTAAGCGTGGGCACAAAGCGGTTGAACCGTACCGCACGGATCCCCAGCGAGGCCAGATATCGGTCGTAACTTGGCGGCAACGTAGTGATCGAGCCAACGTCATCGTACAACACCCGCACGTCCAGCCCCTGCTGCGCCTTGCGCTTGAGGATATCGAGGATAGTATCCCACATCACGCCCTCTTCAATGATAAAATACTCCAAAAAGATAAATTTGCGCGCGCGCGCAAGCTCCTCGCACATGGAGGCAAACATTTCCTCACCCAAACGGAAATAATGCGCTTCGGTATTTGTCCAAACCGGCATACCATCCAACGCATCAATATAGCGCGCACAACATGCGTGGCGCGGATATCGGTTGGCAAACTGCTCGGTTACCGGCAGGCGCATATAATCGCTGAAATCCGGCGGACTTGGCTCATATTTATGCTGCGTGCGCGCACGGTTGAACGGCGTATTGCCCCAAAGCAGGTAAAACAGACCGCCAAACAACGGCAGCAACAGAATAACGATAATCCATGTGATCTTATAGGTTGGATTATCATATTTACGCACCAGCCAGATGACGATGATCACGCTCAACACGGTCAGCAGATGCGGCACCAAGCTCCATCGTCCGCTCATCCAGCCCAGACAGAACATGACAACGACCAGCTGCAACACCAGCAGGAAACCGCCGACGACGCGCCGGTCACCCAGCAAACGGCCAATAACCCTGCGCATAACCGACTCCTTTCAACGATTTTTTCACACATATCATGATACCGCACCATTTTGCAAAAGTCAATGCGTACACATTGCCCTTAGCGCAATTCTGTGATAAGATAACATACAGAAACTTCAAAAAATGGAGGTCGAAAGCATGCCCCATACCCCTGTGCCTGCCGACGAACTGTCGGCCCGCCTTACACGCCTGCGCTGTGCTATGTCCCAGCGCGACCCCGACTGGTCCATGATTATTCTGGACAATAAAATCGACCTGTATTACTTCACCGGCACCATGCAGGAAGGTGCGCTTGTCGTCACCCCACAGCAGGCCGTTCTGTTCGTTCGCCGCTCGTTCGATTGCGCACGTCAGGAATCGCTGTTTGCGGATATCCGCCCGCTGGGCAGTTTCCGCAGCATTGCCGAGGCGTTCCCTTCTATCCCGGCATCCGTCTATGTCGCGGCCCGCACCATGACGCTGCAAAAGCTGACGCTGCTGCAAAAATATCTGCCGTTCACCCCACGTCCGGTCGATGATGTGCTATCCGGGCTGCGCGCAGTGAAAAGCCCTTACGAACTGGATTGCATGCGCCGTGCCGGCGCGCTGCATCAGCAGGTGCTCGAAGAAGTTGCGCCCGCGCTGCTGCGCTCCGGTGTGAGCGAAGCACGTCTGTGCAGCGAAATCTCCGTGGCTATGCTCGACCGCGGCGCGATGGGCATTTCCCGCTTTAACCAGCCCGCTGCGGAGGACGTGTTGGGCGTAGCCAGCTTCAGCGAAAACAGCCTGCGCGCCGCCGCGCTGGACAGCCCTTCCGGCACAGTGGGCACCTGCATTGCCATGAAATCCATCGGTTCGTCCGCCCGCGCGCTGCGTCAGGGCGACACCGTGCTGCTCGACATCCCCTGCGGCATGTACGGCTATCACACGGATAAGAGCATCACATTTTATTATGGTTCGCTGCGCGACCACCCGCAGAGCGACCTGATCCGTGAAGCGCGCGCGCAATGTGTATTCCTTGAACACGAAGCCGCTGCCATGCTGCGCCCGGGTGCTGTCCCGTCCGAAGTATACGAAAAGCTGCTCGCCTGCGTCGACCCCGCTTTCCGCAACGGCTTTATGAACGCCTGCAAATTCATCGGCCATTCTATCGGCCTGACAATGGACGAAACCCCAGTACTTGCGCGCGGCTTCAACAGTCCGCTTACCGCCGGCATGACGCTGGCCGTCGAGCCCAAGATCGCGCTAGAAGGCATCGGTCTGATCGGCTGCGAGAACACCTATGAAATCGTGTCCGATGGTCCGGCCCGTTCGCTGACCGGCGCATGCGACACGCCGTTTGAAATCACCGGCTGACCCAGCCGGAAAGGAGCATCCTATGCACTCATTTACCCTGATTACCGATTCAACTATCGACGAAACCGCCGACTATTTCGAAAAGAATAACATCAAATGCGTACCCCTTTCCTTTACCATTGACGAACGCACCATAGAAGAGGACTGTGGGCAAACGGTCTCGTTCCACCAGTTCTACGACTTGCTTCGCCAAGGCAAGCTGTCGAGCACGGCACAGGCCAAGCTCGACACCTTCTTGCGCGTATTCCGCGAAACGTTGGATGCCGGACAAGATCTGCTGTATATCGGCTTTTCCTCCGGCCTGTCCGGGACATTCCAGGCCGGATGTATGGCCCGTGACGAACTTGCACCGCTTTACCCCGACCGCAAAATCTTTTGCGTTGACTCGCTTTCTGCTACAGGCGGCGAATACCTGCTGGTAGACAAGGCGCGTGAAATGCGCGACAGCGGCTGCACCGTCGAAGTCACGGCGGCAGCTATCGAGCAGATGCGCCTGCATGTCATCCATCTGGTCACGGTGGACGATTTGGCCCATCTGCACCGCGGCGGCCGCCTGAGCAAAACTTCGGCCGTAGTCGGCAGCCTGTTAGGCATCAAGCCGCTGATCTGGGTCAACGACGAAGGCAAGCTCGAGGTCTGCGGCAAAGTGCGCGGCCGTCAGAAGGCAATTCGCTATCTGGCTGAACGCACGTTACGCGAGATGACGGACAAAAATCAGGTTGTCCGCATCGGCCACGGCGACTGCATGGACGACGCCCAGACATTGGCCGACCTGCTGGGACGCAGCGGCGTGCGTTCGGATATCCGCTATATCGGCACCGTAATCGGCTCGCACACCGGCCCCGGCGTACTGACGACCTTTTTCTTTGGCGGCGACCGCAAGCCTGAATAAACCCAGCGGCGACGCTTCTCTTCATAAAGCAAAAGCCCCCTCATGCAGCCATAGCTGCATGAGGGGGCTTTGCCTTGCCACGTTACTACGATATAAGAAAGAGGTTTATCGTTGTTTCATCGGGTATGACACCCTGCCCTCTAATTAAAGGGCATTGTCCGCCATGCGACGGTACTTGGCGTAACGCGCCTTGATATCGGCTACTGCCTTCTCATACAGCGCATCCGCACGATCCGGGAAGTTATTCTTCAGGGATGCGAAGCGGTTCTCGCCCATCAGGTAATCCATCAGCTTGCTGGTGTCCGGCTCAGGAGAATCGAGCTGGAAGGGGTTCTTGCCCTCGGCTACCAGACGCGGGTCATAGCGGTAAAGCTGCCAGTAACCACACTCGACTGCCTTCTTCATCTCCGTCTGGGTGCAGCTCATACCAGCCTTGATGTGCTGCTCGAGGCACGGGCAGTACGCAATGATAATGGACGGGCCCGGATAAGCCTCAGCCTCACGGATCGCCTTGAGCGTCTGCGCCTGATCGTAACCAATCGCAACCTGTGCGACGTAGACATAGCCATAGTTCATGAAGATCGCGCCCAGATCCTTCTTGGCGATCTGCTTGCCGCCGGAGGCGAACTTAGCAACCGCCGCGGTCGGGGTCGCCTTGGAGGACTGGCCACCGGTATTGGAGTAAACCTCGGTATCAAGCACAAGCAGGTTGACATCCTGATTCTGCGCGAGGACATGGTCGATACCGCCGAAGCCGATATCGTATGCCCAGCCGTCGCCACCGATTGCCCAAACGGACTTCTTGGCCAGGAACTCCTTGTTATCGAGAACATACGCGACATCCTCAGTCTGCTCGGCCTGCTCGAGCGCTGCAATCAGTGCATCGGAAACCGCACGGGACTTGTCGCGGTCGTCCCAATCAGCCAGATATGCATTCACTGCATCAACCGCCACACCGGCTTCACGCAGCGCCTCAAGACGCACGATGATCTCCTTGCGGATTGCGTCCTGCGCGTGATAGAAGCCAAACGCAAACTCGGCGTTATCCTCAAACAGGGAGTGCTCCCATGCTGGGCCAAAACCGCGGCAGTCGCGGCAGTACGGCAGGATCGGTGCGCCGCCGCTGTATGCAGACGAGCAGCCTGCCGCGTTACCCGCGTACATATGATCGCCCACCAGCTGGCTAACCAGCTTGAGGTACGTGGTCTCCGCGCAGCCTGCGCAAGCCGCCGAGAACTGGAAGTACGGCTTGGAGAACTGGATGGACTTCATATTCTTGTCGCTGATGACATCCGGCTTGAGATACTTCTCGTCCATTGCGACCTTGTCGAAATTCTCCTGCTCGGGCTTCATCGCTTCGAACGGAGTCATGGTCAGCGCGCCCTCGACCGGGCACGCCGTCAGGCACACGCCGCAGCCCAGGCAGTCATACGGCGACACCTGCATGCGGTACTGGTACGCCGGTGCATCCTTGCCCAAGCCCTTGGCCGGTAACGTCTCGAAGGAAGCAGGTACGCCCGCCTTCTCCTCCTCGGTCAGCAGCACCGGACGGATTGCCGCGTGCGGACAGGTTGCGGCACAGCGGTTGCACTGCGCACACTTGCTGCCATCCCACTTCGGCACCTTGATGGCGACGCCGCGCTTCGCATAGGCAGACGTGCCGTTCTCCCAAGTCCCGTCGAGTACGCCGTACTTCTGGAACACAGAAACAGGCAGCTTGTCGCCCTGCTGGCGGTCCATCGGCAGCACAATATCCTTGACGAACGGGGTCGCATCAACCTCAGCCACCGGCGTATCGGCAGCGTCCGCCCAGCTGGCCGGGATATCCACCTTGACGGCTGCACTAATGCCAACATCAACCGCCTGATTGTTCAAGTCGACGATCTTCTGGCCAGCCTTCTTGAAGTAAGAGTTGTAGTTGTTCTTCTTCATATCCTCGACTGCAACATCCAGCGGGATAACCTTGGTCAGCGCAAAGAACGCCGCCTGCAGGATGCTGTTGGTGCGCTTGCCCAGACCAATCTCACCGGCAAGCTTGACCGCGTCGATGATGTAGAACTGCGCATGCTTGCGCGCGAGGTCGCGCTTGACCTTGCCCGGCAGGCGATCCTCCAGCTCGTCCACACTCCACGCACAGTTGAGCAGGTAGATACCGCCGTCCTTCAAATCCTCGGTGGTGTCGTACTTGCTGACATAGGTCGGCGCATGTACAGCCACAAAGTCCGCAGCAGAAACCAGATAGGTGGACTGAATCGGCTCGTCACCGAAGCGCAGGTGCGACTGCGTCAGACCGCCGGACTTCATCGAGTCGTAGGAGAAATATGCCTGCGCATACTTGTCCGCCGTCAGGCCGATGGTCGTGATCGCGTTCTTGTTTGCACCGACCGTACCGTCGCCGCCAAGACCCCACAGCTTGCAGGAAACCTGACCCGGATGCGGCATCTCAACTTCCTTGTAGTCGAGCGAGGTATAAGTAACGTCATCGTTGATGCCGATGGTGAAGTTGTTCTTCGGCTCGTCCTTGGCGAGGTTATCATATACCGCGATCAGCTGGCCGGGCGTAGTGTCCTTAGAGGACAGGCCGTAACGGCCGCCAACAATGCGGATGTCTCCGCGGCCCGCCTGATTGAGTGCGGTGCACACATCGAGGTAAACCGGCTCGCCGACCGAGCCAACTTCCTTGGAGCGGTCGAGAACGGCGATCTTTTTGCAGGTTGCCGGGATAGCAGCTGCAAAGTGCTTGACCGAGAACGGGCGGTACAGGTGGATCTGCACCATACCGACCTTGCGGCCATGCGCGTTGAGGTAGTCAACAGTTTCCTTGAGTGCCTCGGATGCCGAGCACATCACGACGATGACTTCCTCCGCGTCTTCCGCGCCGTAGTAATTGAACAGCTGGTAGTTGCGGCCGGTGATCTTGTTGATCTCGTGCATGTAGTGCTCAACCGTCTCGGGCACAGTCGCGCTCTTGACGTTCGCGCCTTCCTTGCACTGGAAGTAGATATCCGGGTTGACATTGTTACCGCGATTGGTCGGGTGCTCCGGATTGAGCGAATTGTGGCGGAAGTCACGCAGCGCGTCGTAGTCGATCAGGCCGCGCAGCTCTTCGTAGTCGAGCGCTTCAATGCGCTGCATCTCATGCGAAGTGCGGAAGCCGTCAAAGCAGTGCATGAACGCATACTTAGCGTGAATAGCCGACAGATGTGCAACCGCACCCAGATCCATCGCCTCCTGCGGGGACGAGGACATCAGCATCGCGTAACCGGTCGTGCGGCAGGTCATAAAGTCGGTATGATCGCCGAAGATCGAGTGGTGGTTCGAGGTAACCACGCGAGATGCAATGTGCATGACATTGGGCAGGAACTGGCCGCCCATCGCATACATGGCCGGAATCATCAGCATCAAGCCCTGCGAAGAAGTGAAGGTGGTGGTCAGCGCACCAGCCTGCAACGAACCGTGGCAGGTACCTGCAGCGCCCGCCTCGGACTGCATCTGAATGACGTCAACCGTCGAACCGAACAGGTTCTTGCGTCCCTTGGCCGACCATTCATCCACCTTTTCCGCCATCGGCGAGGACGGCGTGATCGGATAGATCGCCGCAACCTCCGTAAAGGCATAGGCTACATGAGCCGCTGCGGTGTTGCCGTCCATTACGACATAATTCTTTTTCATTGAGAGCCTCATCTCCTGTATCAATAAAAAATAAATCTATTTAACAGTCACACATAAACCTGTGTAGGAAACTATCAAACAAAATTGCACACACGGGCAATTGCCATTTCGGTAAAGCCCAGCGCTTCCGCCTTGGTCTGGCGGCCGCTGGCCACCTCAGCCAACAGCTTCATAAAATCATCGCCAAGCTGCTTGAGGTCACCGCCATAGATGATCGGCGAAGCATCGACATCAATGTTGTCCTCCATGTTGGCAAAGGTAATCCGGTTGCCGGTGATTTTGATAACCGGTGCAATCGGGTTGCCGGTCGGGCTGCCGCGGCCGGTCGAGAACACGACCACCTGCGCGCCGCCCGCAACCATGGCCGCCACCGAGGACGGATCGTTACCCGGTGTGTCCATGATAACCAAGCCGCTCTTCGGCTCGACCTGCTTGGCGTAGTCGTAAACCGCATTGACCGTCGTATGGCCGCCCTTGTGGATGCAACCGAGCGACTTCTCCTCCAGCGTGGTAATCCCGCCGGCCTTATTGCCGGGCGAGGGGTTGCCTTCGCGCACTTCTTCGCCAACCAGCTGCAGCGCCTTTTCGTAACGATGCACGATCTCAAAGATGCGGTCGTGCACTTCCTTGTTCGCCGCACGGCGCGCAAGGATGTGCTCCGCACCGATAAACTCGGTCGTTTCAGACAGGATAGACGTACCGCCCTCGGCTACGATACGGTCGCTCATCTCACCGATGAGCACGTTTGCCGCAAGGCCGCTAGTCGGGTCGGAACCGCCGCACTCCGTGCCAACAATCAACTCAGAAAGCGGGAATTCCTCTTTTTGCAGCAGGGACGCATCCGAAACCATTTCTTTGGCATAGCGCACACCAAGATCAACCGCCTTGAGCGTGCCGCCAACCTCCTGAATAATGACCTGCTTGATCGGCTTGTTGGTGCGCTCCTGAATGGCCGCAACAACCAGATCCATCTGGCAGTTTTCACAACCGAGGGACACCACAACCGTGCCGTAAACATTGGGGTTGGCAGCGTAACCCGCCATAACATCCATGGTATACTGCTGGTCGGATGCCACCTGCGAGCAGCCGAGCTGGTTATTAAACGTTACTGCACCTTCCACCTGCTGCGCAATGATGCGGGTGGTGTCGGACGCGCACACGCTAGCCGGCAGGATCAGCACCTTATTGCGCACGCCGACGCGGCCATCCGGCCGCTTGTAGCCATAAAAAGTCATGCTGCCCCCTCCTATTCTTTCTCTTCCAGATTTTCACGATGGCCTTCTACATTGTGCACATGAACATGCTCGCCGGCCTTGATATCGCTGATAGCCACGCCAATGTGTTCGCCGTATTTAACAATCGGCTCGCCCTTTGCAATATCCCGGACTGCCAGCTTGTGGTAGATTGTGATATCCTGCTGTGCGGTCAGCTGCACTTCCCCACCGCCGCACGGATAGGTGACCGCATCGCCCGCCTTAATCGGCTCGATGGCCACCGCCACATTGTCTTTGCTATCAATGATCATAGCATTATGCATATTGTTTCACTCCTTTGCGCGGTTTGATACCGCGGATTTAATTGATTACAGCGGAATGACCAACGCGCCGATGATCGCCAGCACGAAGATGCATACCGAGGAGATGAACGAGCCCAGCGTGTAAGTTTTCAAACCGCCGGTGACGGTCAGACCCGACATGTTGGTGGCCACCCAGTAGCCGGAGTCGTTAACGTGACCGATCGAGTTGCCGCCGGACAGGCAGGCCAGCGCAATCCATACCGGATGGCAGCTGAGTACCGGCGCGATGGTTGCCATAATGCCCATCGAGGTCATACCGGCAACCGTGCCCGAGCCTTGCGCAACACGGAAGATCATGCCGATGAAGTACGCGAGGAACATCGCAGGCAGGACGGAGGTGGTGTTGGTGCCCAGCAGGCCGACGATCGCATCGCCAATGCCGGTGGCGGTGATAACAGATGCGAACGAACCGCCCGCACCAGTGATCAGCAGCACGACGCCCGCGCTCTTGAGCGCTTCGCCTGCGCTCTTTTCCAGATTGTCACGGCCGATATAGGGCAGGCTGACGAGGTATGCGCCCAGCGTACCAAGCAGCATAGCGATCAGCTTGTCACCGAGGAAGGTGCAGATGACCGGCGGCTCCTCAAACAGCGCGCCGCCCAGCGTACCGAACAGGATGCAGATAACCGGGATGATGATGGGCAGCAGAGATGCGAACATACCGGGCTTTTTCTTGTTCGGGTCTTCCTTCTGGCGGGCTGCAACCAACTCCTGCGCTACATTCGAGCTGTGGTTGATATCCTTTTCGTCGTTCCAAATGCCGCGGTCATGGATCTTGATGTAGATGAAGTTGGAAATCATTACGGTAATGAAGCCTACCACCAGGCCGACGATCAGCATAATGCCAAGGTCGAAGCCGAAAATATCGGCCGCAGCCAGCGGGTTGGGCGTGGGCGGTACCACGCAGTGCGCGGTGGTTGCACCGATGGTCAGGCAGCCGGTGACGTAGCACATCTTCAGATTGATCTTGGAAGCGATGGTGATACCGATCGGAATCAAAATGATAAAGGTAACGTCAAAGAATACCGGGACGGACAGGATAAAGCCCGCAATGCTCAGCCCCCAGATGGAGCGCTTTTCCGGGAACGCGGATACCAGCTTGTCGGCAATCACCGACGCGGCACCGCTGTCACTCATCAATTGTCCTAATATGGTACCAAAGCCGACCGGAAGGCCGATACTGGTCATCATACTGCCGAAGCCAGACGAAATCGTCGAGACGGTTGTCAGCAGGTCGAGGCCGCCGACCAGACCCATAAACAGGCAGGCAATGACCATGCCGATGGCAGCGTTGAGCTTAAGCGCGATGATACAGAACAGAATAATGGCGATTGCACCTACCAAAGCTGCAATCAGGATGCCGGGACTTGTCATTTCTTTTTCCCCTTTCTTGTGCATACATTGGGTGGGACGCTGCGTTATTTACCAGATGCCGCGGACAAGAAGCCTGCACACCGCCTACGCATTTCATGGACAATCCCCGGATTGATCTCCAAAAGACGAAAACGGCACACGCACACCACAGCAGCCAGCGCACAGCGCCGACGCTATCAAACACCCCACGCCGGGCGCGTTCTTTGCCCCTGACGCGCCCAGCTGCGGGAGGTTTGTCAGAACAGGTTACCCTCCTCGTCAAAGGGCAGGTCGTAAGGTTCGGACAGGATCTCGATGTTGGGGTTTGCCTTAGCCAGCGGCAACAGACCCTCGGAAATCTCAATGTACTCGATGTGCATGGTGTCCGGGATGCGGATCATCTTCATATTGTTCTGATCCTCGGCATCCGGGCAGCAGCAAAGTGCCAGCTGCAACGCCTCACGGTCGTTATCCATAATCATCGGGATTTTCATCAGGTGCAGGAAGGTGTTGGTAACACCAGTCGGATAAGTCATCTCGAGCTTCATCTTGTTGAACAAACGGCGGGTTGTAACCTCGGCCAAACCGATGCCCTGCGCATTGCCGTGGGTCTCATCAGTGAGGTCAAGGATAACCACCTTCTCGGCCTCGATGCCGCCAGAGCAATATTTAGGCTGCACAAAACGGCCGGAAATGTTCGGGTCCATGCCGTCGCCCGAGATATTCTTACCAATCTTATCAACGACCAACACATCACACTTATCAAACAGCAAGTGCGCAATGGTCTTATAGGACAGGTCGCGCAGCTTTGGCTCCTCGGTGATGATCTCGTCAGGCGTCAGGCCCTGAATGAGATAGGTTTCGTCGTAGGCATTTTCAATGATAGCGATGCCGCCCATAATCGGGCAATTTTCCAAAATCGTGCGGCCGTATTCTTCGACCAGCTCATGCATGATACCCGGGCTCTGATGGTGGATACTTTCTGCACCGTGCTGCTTGCCCAAGCCGATAGCCATCATCTTCATCAGGCCGCTCTCATACCGTCCACGGAACGAAGTATGCGGCTTAATGCGGTTAAACAGGATGATGCCGTCTGCCTCAGACGCATATTTGTCCACATAAACCGGCTGCTTGCGCACACCGGACAGACCAACCTGCACGGTCTCCATCGAGCTTTTGATCGGGCAGCCCATATTCGCCTCGGTGATGCCATAGTCGGCGAGGATCTGGGTTTGGCCTTCGGCGGTTGCACCGCCGTGACTGCCCATGGCCGCCACGATATACGGCTCGGCGCCCTTGGATTTGACGAAGTCAACAATCGCGCGTGCCATCAGCGCATAGTGGTGGATGCCACGGCTGCCGCAGGTGATGGCAATACGCATGCCAGGCTTGATCTGGCCGCCCAGCGCCTCGCGCGACAGTTCCTTTTGCACCGTTTCCGCGATCTTATCCTCAGGAATGTGCGTGCTGTCAAACACCTCTCGAATTTTGACCATTTTCGGTACCGGCACGTTTTTGATCAAATCAGTAATTGTTTTCAAGAAAAAATCCTCCTTCCACACACTTGTTCAACATATATTATCGCATCCCGAATTGCAGTTCGTATTTGCGAACTGCGTTCTTCATTTCGTCCCTTCATTATATCACTGTTTTCACAATATGTCAATTTTCGACTTGGCGAATTTTCAACATATTATACAAACAAAAAGACATCCCTTGTTGCTTTACACACTTGTCAATTGCAGCAAACAATCTCAAAAAAACGCGACTGCACCCATGAAAACCGGATGCAGTCGCAAACAGATCAAATTACGCGGAAAAGCAACCGGTCAAATCGCGAGTTACTGCTTTCCATAGGTACGATCGGTAACCGCCATCTTAGCGCACAGCTTGTATGCCGCCTCAAAAGCAGAAGTCGTACAGGTTCCCGTACCGGCAATATCATAGGCAGTACCATGTGCCGGGGTCGTGATAGCATAGGGCTGTCCTGCCGCTACGGTAATGCCACGCTCAAAGCCTTTAAGCTTCAGTGCAATCTGGCCTTGATCGTGGTACATCGTAACCACGGCGTCGAAGTCACCCTTGAATGCTCGGATGAACAGCGTATCCGAGGGGAACGGGCCAACAATGCTCTTTCCCTCGGCGTTTGCCTTGGCAACTGCGGGCTGGAGTACATCAATTTCCTCCCGGCCGCAAGTGCCGCTGTCACCGCCGTGCGGGTTAATTGCCGCAATGGCAACCTTGGGATCCTCATAACCGGCACGCTTGAGCGTTTCATAAGCCAGATTGATAGCGTCTCCCACCGTCTTAGGCGTCAGGTGTGCGCTAACGTCCTTTAGCGGGATATGGCTGGTCGCGCGGGACGTCCACAGGCCATCCAGCACGTTCATCTCGCCGTGCGGCTTGTCAACGACGCCCAGCTCTTGCGCGAACAGCTCATGCTCGCTTTCAAAGTTGTAGCCGCCCTTCTTCATCGCCGCCTTGTTGAGCGGACCGAAGCAGAAGCCCTCGACCAGTCCCTTCTTACAGTTGTCCATGATCATAACCAGATTATCGGCCTCTTCCTTGCCATTGACCTCAGAAACAACGCCGATCTCAACCGTAGAAGCATCCAAACTCTTGGTATTGAGCAATACCAGACTGGTTTCTTTTTTCGCTTCCTCCACAGCATCTTCCATCGTCTCCTTGACGACATAAGTAAAAGTGCTGTTCGTATTCTTCATGCCGCGCTTGAGCACACTCTCATCACCGACAATAATCGGCTTGGCATGCTCCATCAAAAAGCCGTTGGCGCACAATTTGGAGATGATCTCGGGACCAATGCCGGCTGCGTCACCCAGCGGCACTGCAAGAATGGGTTTTCCAGTGAACTGACTCATAATGCTCTTCCTCCTACTTATTCACAAAAGTTAACATGAGCAATCTTTTCTCACTTAAAGGATCGTCCGTTCCAAAAGCGACACGGGCAGCCCAAAATACATGTTTAGGCTGCCTGTGTTATTTCCGCTTACAGTTTCTTCTGAATTGAGCGGCAGCACGCAGTTGGTGCGCCATCCTTTTTATAAACAACACCGTTCTTCATAACAAAATCAACCTGTGCCAAAACGGCCGGATTTTCCAACGGGTTGCCCTTGACCGCAATCAGATCCGCGTCTGCGCCTGCGGTCAACTCGCCCTTCTTGCCAGACAGTTTAGAAATATATGCCGCATTGCTGGTTACACCCTTTAATGCATCCAACTTACTTGCACCAAGTTCAACCGTATATACGACTTCCTTCCACAGCAAGCCATGGTTTGCGTCGGTGCCCAGCGCAAAATGGACACCCGCACGAACCAGATTGCCGACACACTCGCGTACAATCTCGCGGCCCGCGCGCACGTTGCGTGCGTTACCCTCTGCCAAATATTGCTCACGATCAGGATCCAGATAAATACCGGTAGTCAGATCAACCCAACATTCTGGATGTGCCTTGAGCAACTCAATATCCTCCTGCGAAGCACAATAAGCATGTTCGATCACATCAACACCCTGCTCAACGCAATCGCGCAGAGCCTGTCCGCCGATGCAATGTGCCGCAACGGGAAGATGCAGGCGATGCGCTTCTTCCACAACCGTACGAATTTCCTCAGCAGACAAGAACGACGGGATAAAATCCTGCTCAACCGAAAATACGCCGGGCGTTGTAAATATCTTGAGCAGTTTAGCGCCCTTGGAGATATTCGCCCTTGCCGTGCGGCGAAATTCCTCCACGCCGGAATGCGGCGCACCGATATAACCACTGCCATTCGAACCCTTCATGCCCACGCCGGCCGGGAGAATATCCGGACCGACCAAATTGCCTGCCTCAATCTCTTTTTTGAGCTTAAGATCCAGATCGTGCTTTTCACCCATGCAACGCACTGTCGTAACGCCGGAAAGCAGGTCGTCATACAAACCTTCTTCCGCTAGCAGAGTCAATTTACACTCAGTTGCCGTTCCCAGAATCTCCAGATGGTTACTTTTGCGCGCATCAATGCTCAAATGATTATGGCACTCGATCATACCCGGAAGGATCGTCGCATTTTCCAACGAGATGCATTCAGCATGCGCACGATCCGCTTCGGTCAACTCCTGTGCAGGGATAACCTTTACAATCTTACTATCTTCTACAACAACTGCGCCATTTTGAATTGGTTCCAGTTCTGTCCCTGCCAGCACAATGCCTGCGGTGATAATTTGTTTCATTGCACGTTCCTCCTGCCTTATTTATCAAATTTGTTATCGGAATTACATCTCGTCTGCACTCACAGCCTCTCGCCGCTTCTTACCCCGCTTCTCGAACCACTTATCGCTCCACTTGGCAAGGAACGAAACCAGTAGCGGGCACAGAATTGCTGTAATAACAACACTTGCCGCAATCTGTGCAGTAGCGGTTTCTACTTGCGGCTCAAAACTCGGATCGGACGCAGCGATCGACGCCGGCGTTGTCGCTGCAACACCCGCCGTAGTGCCAATTGCAGCACCCATCGGATCGGGACGACGCCGCAGCAAGCTATAAATGCCAAAGGACAACAAACCGGTAACAAACAAAGTCAGCATGCCAAGCACAACGCCAGAAGCACCCGCAGCAGCAATATTAAACAAGTTCATACCTGCACCCAACGTAAAGCCATTGAAAGGCGGCAGCAGAACCATACCAGTTGCCAAAATCTTGCGCCACTCGTGATCCAGATTACCTACGATAAAGCCCAAAATCATGGGAACCATGCACGCGATCATGTCTTTAATCGGGAAAGTGCCCATACCAGCTGCACCCAATGCAATCATCGTAAAGAAGGGGCCGTCGTTCAATGCCAGAATCGAAGTCGCACCAACGTCACTCTCCTCACCGTATTCGCCAGCCAATGTCGCATAGATAACACCGTTCGAGTTTGTAACCGCACCGATGATCGCCAGCGAACTCAGGCCGAGCAAGCCTGCCTCGCCGAACAGAAAATTAAGCAGCAAGCCCAAGCCAAAGCCGAGGAAAAATTTCAATGCTGTCAGAACAACACCGACATACACCGTTCGTCCGGCCATTTTTACATCGATCGTAGCACCGCTACAAAACAGGAACAAACCGATCAGCGTCTGGATACCGCCCTTAAACAGTCCTGTCGTAAAGCCGCCAATCGTTAAAATATCCGGAAAAAAGGTGTTAATCAAGCATCCCAGCAACAGCGGGACAACCATAACACCAGCGGGGAACTTCTTCATGGTTCCAAGTATCCGTACTTTACCTAGCATCTTAAACATCTCTCTTTCATTATCTTTTTCTCAAATAATTCGATCAGCACAGGGTTTTGATCCCAAAGAGTCATTATAGCACGTGTATCACACGGTTTTATCCAAAAACTGTGCTGACCATCCCTTCTCTAAAACAGTCTGTCTCTGCACTAAAAAGCACAGCAGTAAGTACAAATTATTCCGCTTTAACAATATAGGGACTGCTGCAACAGCAGCCCAAACCGACTTCGCCCCAAACCGCAAAAGCGGAATCTGGTGCGGGTTAATCGCCTCACCTCCATATTTTAAAGAATCCTCTTACCCATGTCACAGCACCGTGAATCCCCTTCACAGCACAATGGCCGCTATTTTTACATCCGCTCCGAGGCATAATGCGGGTTGCAGCCTTTTTATCTGTCTGCCATTCTCCCCCTTGCGCTTTATTCATGGATAAGCATCAGAATTGCCACACACATACACAACACTTGCATCTATATTATAGCAATTCCATACCAAGCCAACGCACCTACTTATACGGTCCAAACCACAACGCATCCCCTCATAACACGTTGTTGCACCAATCACGTGAAAATCCCACTGTATTACAGCAGTAGCCTCTATACACGCGATTCCTGAAGCGTTTTGCGTTTTAAACCCCGCAAAGCAGTAAATACAACCTACTACCATGACAGAGTTTCTTGTATTGTGTTTATTATATCACAATCCTGTTCGGGTTTCAAACCAAAAATTTCATATACAGAACCGTTCATATGGAAATTAAACAATATAGCTCAACAAATTAGGTGTGATTTTGTTGCATTTTGAGTACTTTTACATGACTGATTGCAAACAGATGCAATTTTTGATAAAATAAGAAAATATGAAAGATCGGTTCAAAGATTATGACATTCCCAATTGGGTGGAAGGGGAGATTTGATAATGGCACAAGAGCTGCATCGTGCCACAGCTCGAGTTCTGGATATATTAGAGTGTTTATCCAACGCATCAGAAGGGATGACACTAACCGAATTAGCACAAGCGTTGGGGGCGCCCAAAAGTAGTTTATTCCCCATTGTTCATACATTACAACAGCGCCAATATCTGCAACAATTTCCGGGAACCAGCCGGTATACGATCGGCCCCAGCTCGTTGGTGTTAGGAAGCGCCTATACATTTAACAGCGGCATTGTAGCTATTACTGATGTGATCAAACAAGTTGTAGCCGCCAGCCAAGAAACCTGTCAGTTCGGCATTTTAGACCAAGGTAATGTGCTTTATATTGCCAAAGAAGATTCGCCGGAGGCCATCCGCATGATTTCCCGAGTTGGAAACCGCCTTCCTGCCAACGCGACCGCCATCGGTAAGGCCTTGCTCAGCGGACTGACCAATGCCGAAGTGCGGGCATTGTATGCCAACGGGCTTCCCCGTTTGACCGCACGCACCATCACGGATATTGGGACCTTACTCAACCAGCTGGATGATATCCGGAATGGTGGTATCGCTTGCGAACAGGAAGAATCCACCCCGCAGCTGGCCTGCTGGGCGTTACCGCTATACCGTGGCGGCAAAGTTTTTGCCGCACTGAGTGTATCCGTCCCACTCTTTCGCTGCCAGTCGGGAAAAATCGAGTTGATTTGTCAAAGCCTACGAAGAGCAAAAGCAACAATAGAACAGCTGGCAGAATTACAGTCGTTTGGAATATAAATATTGCTTTTACTCACAATTGCTTTTCCTACCATATGGCATCCTAGTGCCCTTTTCCGGCTTTGCTGTCCAGTTTGTGCGACGGCGGATGTCGCAGCAAAGCGAACATTTTCCCCTATCCAAAAAAACCCGCCCGCAGGCCTTTTCCTGCGGGCGGGTTTTGGCTTTATTGTTCGCTACTTGTAGCCACGACTGACATCTCACAGATACGCCGCGCTAGTCTTCGAATTGCCAGCCAAGCGGCCAGCAGCTGTACATAGATGCCATAAGCCATGGTGCTGTTACTTTACATAAAAGAACCGACGTGTCACTTCGTCAAGAAATGACACGCCGGTTCTTGCAACAATTCCGTTTGTCTGCCGCTACGGTAATGTTTTTCCTTCGGCATCCATCACATTTTGCCGCGCTTTTTCATGCGTAAGTGTCGATGATCTGCCCTGCTCCAGAAGGATCCGGCAGCATCTGCAGTAACCCCTGCGCAACCACCTCGGTCGCGTCCATTGCTTTCTTAGCCACAGAGATCGAAGCGCTCTGCTGCAATTGCGCCGTGCTCATATTGGCTGACACTGCGGCAACGCCATCCATCATCCGGTAACACCTCCTTTTATTTTGCCGGTATACCGGCTTATATTTATCATATCGACCAGCCATTCAGCCAGTTAACAGGCTACACTCAATCCGTCAAAATATACACTTTAGCCGGACGGACACCAAAATCGTTGGCCTCGTCGCCCGTCATAAAAAACAGGTCGATCTTTGCGCCCTTGATCAGGCCCCCGGTGTCTTCTGCTAGCCCCGGCCCGTATGACCACGACTGGTCGCCACCATTGGAAACAACATACAGGCGACTACCCAACGGAATTACCGTGGGATCGACCGCAATCGTGCCGTAGTCCGTCACCGTGCCGGACGCGGTGATCTCCCCGCCGTCCTCAATACGGTGATAGGCAGTAGCGGTTACATCAATAACTGCGGAATAGGAAAAACTCGATCCGTCCGCTGCGGTAATCACTTTATTTTCTGTGTCGTCTACAATACCCGCCGGCACCGACCAAACCTGAGACCGCCCCGCAGTGGACAGCTCTTGCCCACTGTTGTCAACCTGTGTAGATGGCAACGGCTGGGAGCTGACTTCCGGTGCAGATTCTGTCACCGTCTGCTTTTCCTGTGTAGTTACCGGTTCTCGGATCCCCTGCTCAACCACACAGTTGACCGGTTTCTTGACTTCCTTTTCCTCCACGACCTCACGCGAAGCTTCTTCACCGTCGTGCATCTCCACCCGATAGGAGATGCTTTTTTCGCCTGGCTCACCGTAGGTCAGGATTTTCTGCTCGCCTTTCAGCCGTTCCTCGCTATACGTTACTTCTACTTCAAACGGGATTGCTTCGGTTTCCGTCACCGTTTGGAAAGTGACGCGCGTTACTTTGATCTGTGCGTTATCGGAAAGCCATGCATCCCCATCCGGCGTTACGATATCATCCGGCCCAACCAAAATCCCATTCTGCTCCAGCAACTCGCCCACGGTGCAGGGCGCGGTACGTACCGTGAGCGTTTGCGCACTGGTCTGAATCGAAACATCAAACGATTCCTTGAGAGTCAGGTAGACTGTGCCGTCATCCTCTTTCTGACTGACGACCTCTACATTCTGAAACCCTGCCTTTTCGCAGGCCTCCTCAATGGAACCCGGATAGAGCTTTACCGTTTCATAGCGCTCCCCGTCAGTCATCACATAAGTGCAGGCAGAGCTATATACCGTCATCATACTCAAAATAGCATACAGCAACAACGCGCCGCCCACTCCGGCTAACGCAGCCAGCCGCCAATTGACATATTTCATCCATGCCAGCTTCTTTTTCTGACGTGTAAACACTCCAGCATTCCCCCCTTGTAGTGATAGGAGTTCCATGATCTTTTCCCTGCAACAATGTTTCGGTTTTCCATTCCTATTACGCAATGCAGCAAGCACATCGCCTGATGCATATAAAACAGGCTGCACTCCCCCCACTTCGGGGATGCGCAGCCTGTAATTTGCCTCATAGCATCAAGCAAGAGCCGCCTCCAAAGACGAAAGGAGCTGTTCCCGGTCGAACGGCTTATAAATAAACCCCTTGGTCCCGATGTCACTTGCTTCGTTGATGGTGTTATCATATGCTAACGAGGATACCATCAAAACGCGCGCCTGTGGATGCGATTGCAGCAGCAACCGCGCCGCTTCCAAGCCCGTCATACCCGGCATCAGGATATCCATGGTGACCAGATCCGGCTGAACCTCATCGTACTTTTCCAAAGCTTCTTCACCGCTTTGGCAGCAAAGCACAACCTGATAATCGGTATCGGCTAAAATCCTTTTTATCTGCAAATGGACGACGCGAGAATCGTCGACAACCATGACTTTCTTTGACATAATGTTACGCTCCTTTTCCACAGTCTGCAACAAAACATACGTCAGGCTGCGGTCAGCTGATGAATCAGCTGCGCACTTTCGTTACAGTCACTGGTATAATTGATGACCCCATGCAGCCCGTCTTGCTCGTCCGGAATAAACCGACCGGTATAAAAAACCGGAATCCGAAAACTTGCAGGTACATGAAAAGCCCGGAACAGGCCTGCTACAATCTGTCCACATATTACGTTAAAATACTCTTTTACCAAGTCTTCCAAATCATTCGGTTCAATCGTTTCCTCCTGCAACACATGCTGCGCAAGGCGAATGAGAAACGCGGTATCCGCACACAGCACCAGTGCGCCATGATAGCTACCCTCAAAGGTGGTATACACTGTGCAAATGTCATCCGAAGGCTCGGAATCATGCTGGCACAGCTGAATACCGGCATAGCGCTCCGTCATATCGCGCATTACCTGATCCAGAATGTCCTGAACATCTGCTTGCGTAAACGTATTCAACGTACTACCTCCTACTGCGTTTTGTTCCTAAGCCTACTTCCTTGTAATGCCGGAACGCTGTCTAAACAGCGTCCGGCATTGACTTTCTCAGCTGTACCACAAAACTTTTCAGCGGCCATTTCGTAAAACCATCACTCCGTCTGCTGGCCATGTAAGAACGCTGCCAGACGCTTATCCTCCTGCCGGATATGGTTGATCAGTACGCCAGCTTCGGCGTTGATCTGCCCCAAGCTTTGGACAGTTGGACCGTTTTCACGAATATCCTTTGCAAGCGCGCGGATCCTGCTTTTATAATCCACATGGAACGCATGGTGCGGCTCATACTTCGGATATCCGCTACTGCGCTGCAATTCTTCCTCATCGCTGAAATGCTTGTCGACGTAATCGGCAAGGAATTCGGCGGTTTGCCCGATCTGTGCACGCCCGTGCCCGGAATGGCATGCCAAAAGAAGATCATTGATCGCATCAAACAACATGCGATGCTCTGAATCAATCAGTTGATTTCCCGTTTCCAGGTCAGGTGTTACTTTGTACTGCTTAATACTTTCCTTGGTCGTCAAAACCGGAGACTGGGGTGCTGCGGTGCGTGACTGGAAAGTTCTCCCCCTGCGAGGGGGAATTACCTCCTGCATAAAAGCTGCCGCTGGCTGCCGCATTGACTGCGGTGCTATCGAAGTCGGTCGTAGTAAACGAAACCCCACCCGGCGTTTCATCCTCTGTACCTACGCGGAAAGTAGCGAATATCTGATGCAACATATGTGCCTGCGACGACAGTTCCTGACTTGCCGCAGCAGATTCCTCACTCGTCGCGGAATTGGTCTGTACGACCGTTGCAATCTGATCGATGCCCTGCGTAATGCTCTCAATCGACTCCGATTCGTGTTCCGCTGCCTTTGCGATCGCCGTCATCTGTTCCACAGCCTTAGTGGTCAGCTCTGTGCTGGTCGTAATCGTTTCGGCCGCAGCATGTGCGATATTGGAGCCGTTTTCTACTGCCTTAATGGAGTTCTCAATCAGTGCAGTGGTATTCTTTGCCGCCTCAGCAGATTTGGATGCAAGGTTACGCACCTCATCGGCAACAACAGCAAAACCCTTGCCCGCGGAACCTGCGCGCGCTGCTTCAACCGCAGCATTAAGCGCCAGAATATTCGTCTGGAATGCAATATCTTCAATGGTCTTGATAATCTTGCTGATTTCCTGCGACGTAGCAGTGATGTCGTTCATCGCGGCGATCATCTGCGTCATCTGCTGCTGACTCTCAGCGTTCTGTGCGCCAGCCATATCCGCATTTTCCTTAGCGGCCTTAGCGGAGTCCGCATTGCGGCGTGCGGCAGTAGCAATATCATTGATATTGGCAGACAACTGCTCTACCGCGCTGGCCTGCTCTGTTGCACCCTGCGCCAAGGACTGCGCACCATTGGAAACCTGATCTGCACCTGCAGCAACCTGATCAACAGACGACTTAACGCTGGAAATCATTTTGCGCATCTGCTTGGTCAGCTGTGCCAGCGCCTCGGTAATCGTATGGAACGAACCCGGCAGTTCCACCTCACAATTGATGCTGAAGTCGCCGTCTACCATCGACGTAGCAATACGGGTGATCTCCGTGCACGCAGAAGAAAGCATGGTCTGCGTCGAACGAAGTGCGTCGGCCATATCGCCGAATTCGTCCTTACCCTCATATGTAATATCCCGGCTCATATCGCCAGCGCTCATTTCCACCAACACCTGATGCGTTTCGCTCAGCGGGGTCAGGATAGAACGGATCAATGCAATCGCGAAAATAACGATCAGAATCAGGAACAGAACCAGCAAACCGATCATCAGGATCATCATAAACACGATAGCCTGCTGCTGCTCGCTTTCCACCTCTGTAATGTAGGCATCAATCGTGTTTGTCAACTCCACCGCTGCATCACGCAGCTCATTGAGTGCCGGCGTACATTCGTTAACCATAATGGTTTTTGCCTTTTCGAAATCGTTAGCATCCACCGCGCTGATGATCTCAGAAATTACGCTTTCCCATGCCTCCACAGCAGCCAAATAACTTTTTTCCTTGCCATCCTCTAACATATAGTTATCGGACACATAGGTCTGCGCCGTCGTCAGCTGATCCAGTGCAGAATTGAGCGACTGCTGATTCGTGCTGTAATTGGCTTTCTCGGTATCCAGTACGATATCACGAGCATATCTCGCCGCTGTATTCATCTGGATACGGCAGTTCAGGATCTGCTGCTCCAGCATTACTTCATTGGCGAGCAACCCTTCATAACGGCTGCGCAGGGAAAACATGTTCACAATCGAAATTGCAAACAGGATAACCGACAAGGCAACCGGTATGGCAAAACCCAAAATTAACCTATGATTGATTTTCATGTCCCGTAATCGCATAAATGGTTAGCCCCCTAAAATATATTTTCTATTCAAATCGACTCGTTGCTCTTAACTCGCCGTATTTGCCCTTCTCAACATCGCCAGCTACTTTTCCAGCTACCAGCGTAATAACCCTGCGGCACATGATGTTGACGAAATCCTTTGCATGGGTCGCCATAATCACCGTTGTCCCGCATCGGTTGATTTCATTGAGGATGTTCATAATATCCCATCCTGTGTCATAATCGAGGTTCGCAGTAATCTCATCAACCAGTAGAATTGGCGGCTTGCAGACAATCGCCCGTGCCAACTCCACCATTTTAACCTGTCCGCCGGACAGTTCAAACGGATATCGATCCTCCATTGCGCGCATGCCAACAATCGACAGCGCCTTACTTGTGTGCGTCGGGATCACCTTGGATTTCACACCAAGGGCCCGCTGCACCAATTCCAGATTCTGCCGAATGGTTTTTTTGCGCACCAAGCTTGCATCCTGCCAAACCTGACCAATCATGCGGCGGTACGCCGCGCGATGCCAGCTCCGCAGGCGGGTTACTTCCAAATTATCCACCCAGATCCGACCGTCATCAGCCGGAATCTGATTGGCAAGCAAACGCAGCAGCGTAGTTTTCCCAGCGCCGCTGCTGCCGATGATAAAGACAAATTCTCCTTTTTCTATCGATAAAGATACATCGTCAACCGCCGCAATCCGCTTTTGATCATTGGTAAAATATTTTTTGACATGCTGTATTTCTATTTGCGGCACGATCGGACTCCCCTTCCGCTGGATCAAACAAATCACTCTACTGCCGGCTGTGATAACAACCAAAGCGGCGCACCCGCAGTGGAACTATTGCTGAGCTCATTCAAGATCAGCGACGCATCCCACTCCTGCAAACTCCGCTGACGGCTGTTCGGATCGGCTACCAGAATGTTACCCTCCAGCGTAACGCCACGCAACAAAATAAAATGCCCTGTGCTCGTAAAATGCCCGCGGCTCATCAGTGCAACCGCAATTCGCCCCCCAGATAGCTGTATACGCAAACTTTCCGGTGTCATAGAACTAAGCGATGAACACTCCAGTCCAAACGCACTGGCCACACCGCGCACAATTGTATGATAAGAGCCGCTTTGAGCTGCCCAGAAACCGTTTTCACTACACCACGCTGCCATTGCGGCTGGATCGGTTGGCGTATCTGTCAAGCTTCTAACCGCCATGGCAAGCGCAGTCGGCCCACATCCATACGGTCCGACCCGGTCACTACCATAGGGTTTATCTTTCCAAGCCGGATCGCTCTGTGCAAAATAATAAATAGACACTGAGCCGCCTGTGAGCATCTCTTGACCATCGCGCATCACCAACTCGGTGACCGCTGGATCTGTGATATCGATACCACCGCCTAAGATGGCTGGTTCGCCAGCTTGCTGCGACTCGATCTGCTCCTGCTGCTCCTGAATGATTTCCTGCTGGCGCAACGCAATGCGCTCCGCAATCTTTTCCTGCATGCCGCACGCAATACTGCGTACCTGCTCACGCCCGGCATGCCAAAGCCCCTTCGCTTTTTCCACGACGGGGTCAACCACCTTATGAAAAACGGGTGGATCCAGCCAGTAACAGGCAGCTAACTCTGCCCCGCCAACAAAAGTCAGCACGAGCAGACACACACCTATCCTTTTTTTCCATGAGCGTTTTTTCACGCGCTTACTTTCTTCCAGCCAAAGATTGGTTAATCCTACTATCGAGCGGCACAAGCCGTTCAATCAAACGCCTGTTTTGCTGCATCTGCTTAACGACCATATCTTCATCCGCATCGCGCGGCGCCTGACCATCAAGCAGCGCATCCCAGCGTTCCCGGATATCCGGCGCATCGGTTTTCCCAATGCGCCGGATATTTTCATCCAGTTCCTGCATCCGGAGGAGAGGCTCCTGACGCATAGATAGCAACATGCCAAATGATGTGCCATCATCTCGATCAAGCGCTTCGCCCATCTGCACAGTCAAATCATAAATCTCTGTTAATGCGGTATAACGTTTTCGCAGCTGCACCAACAGCTTCATCCATTGATCGTTCATACCCCACCAACCTTCTGTGCCTGACGGAAGGTATCACGGAGATCCGTCAGACGGGGCTTGACCTCCGCCAGCACTTTGGCATTGCGCCCTGCCTGCACCCGGCTCAATTCGTATGAAAAGAAATCATACAGACGATGCAAATCATGGCTGATCGGATATCGGGGGTCAAGGGTGTCATCCAGATACCTTATAATTTCCCGACAGCGGACAATAGATTCCTCAAACACCGGATAATTTTTGTCTTTTAGTGCAATTTCTGCACGAGTAAGCCGCTTAATCAACTCATCATAAAGTAACATCAGCAGCTCGCCTGGTGTCATGGTACTAATGGACTGTTGCTTATATTGCTGATAGCCATGTGTATCCATAGCCGGAATACCCCGTCCTTCCTAATATTATATACCAGCAATTTCAATTGTCAATAGCTTCCCCCGCCCAAACCCATCAAATACGAGCTTTGCGAGTTCATCTGCGCAATCAGCGTTTCCAACTTGCTGAATTTTGAGGTGTAATAGTCGATCTTGTCATTGAGCTTCTCGGTCAGGCTATCAATGACATCGTCATAACTGTCGATCTTGTCTTGCAGCGTGTTCTGCAACAACGCCATCGGCGAATACTGCGAACCAGCCTTCTCGATCAGGATACCCTTGGTTGCACCAGTCGTAGCAGCGTACTTATCAAGCTGTACCTTCAGGCGGGACATCGCGCCACCCGACGAAGTATCATCCACCCACGATGTTGTGCCGTCGCTGTTTGTGACCTGCTTCTTTTCCAGCGGATCGGTAAACGCACTGGCAACGGCATCCGGATCGCTGGCCAGCGCCGAGCGTAGCTTGGTCTCATCCAACGTGATCTTACCCTTATCCGAATAGCTGGTGGAAACGCTGATGCCAATCGCGTCCATATCCAAATTAGAGAACACAAAACGCAACCCGTTGGACAGGCCACCTAAGTCCTGATCTCCGAACAGCAGACCCTGCTTTGCCTTTTCCTCGTATTCCTCAATCTGCTTATCGCTCAGTTCTGCTTTTTGATCATCGGTCAGCGGCAGATATTCATTCTTGTGGTCAGGCTGGGTGGAATACTGCTCGTTGATTTCCGCGAGCACCTTGTTATAGTCTTCCACGAAACTCTTGACCGCATCGACAATCTTGTCCGCGTCTACCTTTTTATCAAAGCTGACGTATTCATTTTCATTGCCCGGTGTCGCCTTGAATGTGCCGTTTGCCGTAACGGTGAAGCCATCAATGTTGAATGTGTTGGTGCCACTGGTCAAGGTGGTTTCCACGCCATTGATCAGGGCAGTCATCTCAGCATCCTGACCTTTGATTACGTTGACACCATTACCTTTGAAGGTATCATTCCCGCTCGGCACCGACTGTCCACGGACTGTGGAAATATCTCCGTTTTCATCGTAAACAACCGATCCAAACAGGCTGGCCGCCAAGTTCATAGCGCCATCAATTTCGCGATCAATTGCGATCTGTCCGCCATCACCGCCATGCTTTGAGGTGAACACAAACTGATTGGCCGTCGTCGAATAGTTGACCTTAACACCCGCTTGCTGATTACTATTAATATCGTTTATAATCGTCTCCAGCGTCGTATCCGCCGTATACTCGCTGCCGATCCGTACGCCGTTGATTTCCAGCGCATACAACGCTTTTCCATCCTTGGTGCCAATTTCTTGAAAGTACTGTCCGTTAATATAGGTCACTTTGGAGCCATCATCTAAAACACTTTCTTTCGTGCCATAAAGGTCGCCGAGTGTCTTGCTGGTATTGACACGGTTAGATGCGCCACGGTCAATACCAAAAATGCCGCCTTCGCCTACAACATGCAGCGTGCCGGAATTGATGGTCAACGTATCGCTGTCACTGGCGGACTTTAACTCAAAGGAAGGCTGGAACTTTCCATCCTCTCCAATATTGGAAACCTCGATGCGGTTATAACCAAACGCCTGATCAAACTGGGTCTGGAGATAGTCCTCCATCTTCTGCGCAGCTTCTTCCGGAGTTTTGGAATTTACAAAAATATCCTTATACTCATCCGAATCCTTTTCCGGCATCTTGATGGTTGCCGTCGTGCCATTATAGGTCACGTTCATCGTAGCGCCTGCCAGAATAATGGCAACCGAGCGGTCGGAGAACAAATCTGTATCCGGGTTGATTTCTTGGGTCGAATTTATTGTGCCGTCGCCACTCATAGTTGCTCCGCCCGACAAGTGTAAAGCATCCAATGCATCCGGAGACGAGTAGCTTTTCAGCTCCAACGTGTTGCTTTCGTCCTCTTCTTTAAAAGAAAAAGAAAGCTTTCCGTCACTGGTAGCCTCTGCCTTGATTTTGGTGTCCATCGTAATGCTTGAACCGTCGGACAGGGTAATCGATGCATTGCCAAGTTGCTTGTTGATCTCGTCTACAACATCATCCAAGTCGTCATACACGCGGTCGCTATCAAAGGTGATCGTGAAGCTCTTATTGCCATACTCAAACGACAGCTGCTGACCTGCAAGATTGCTCACCTTAGTTGTGCCTGTCAAATCTACACCTTTGGTACCAGAAATGCTGGTATCATTCTTTTTACCGTTCAGCCCGGTGAAACTGATGGTTTCTGTTTGCGCCATCTGCGACACACCCGTGATTTTAATATCACTGCTGGTGCTGCCGGATGCTGAAATCTTGCTCGCATTCTCGCCCAAAGACGTAATAATACTGGGCTGGAAAAATGCCGAGCTCATCAGGTTGGTCGACGAGGTATACGACGTATACTTATTGGAAATCTGCACCAGCTGGTCACTGATGCTGCGATAAGCTTCCTGCTGCCAAAGCAAGATCTGCTGATTCTGCTTTTGCGTATCAATCTTATTCTTGATACCCATGACCATATTTTCGATCATGGATTCTGTATCCATGCCACTGGCTAAACCGCTGACGATATTGCCCGTGCGGCTTCCATAAATGCTAGAGGTACTGCTGCTTACACTGCTGACTGCCATATAGACCGCTCCTCTCTTATTCTGCATACCCTATGATAGGTATTGGTAGCTACAAAAACTGCGCAATTATAAAATTTCTTCTATGTTTTTATTTCGACATGTAGTATACTTAACATAAGAGTGCACGAGATTTTTTTCAGGCAAGGAAGTGATTTCAATGGCAAAAATTATTGCCATAACCAACCAAAAAGGCGGCGTAGGAAAGACAACCACAGCGGCTGCACTGATCGCGTCGCTTTCCGAACGCGGATATAAAATACTCGGTGTCGATCTGGATCCTCAGGGCAACCTTGGTTTCAGCCTCGGCGTGGATATTGAGAATGTGCATACGCTATACGAAGTGTTCAAAAAGCAGATCACGATCGAGCAGGCTATCTGCCCCATGACATACGGCGATCTGCTCTCCTCCAATATCCTGCTGTCCGGCGTGGAACTTGAATGCAACAAGCCGGGGCGCGAATATATGCTCAAAACCGAGCTTTCCATGATCTCCGAGCGCTATGACTATATCATCATTGATACGCCTCCGGCGCTCAACCTGCTGACTGTCAACGCCTACGTCGCATCGGATCAGCTGATTATCCCGATGGCACCTGAAATCCTCAGCCTGCTCGGTGTCACGCAGATTAAGGAAACCATCGAAACCGTGCGGCAATATTACAACCCGAGTTTACAAGTCATCGGCATTTTGCTTAACAAGTTTAATGCGCGTCTCAACCTCAACCGCGACGTACTGGAGTTGTCCCAGCAAATCGCCCAACAGCTCGGCACAAAAGTATTCAATGCCAAAATCCGCCAGAGCGTCATGGTGGCCGAAGCACCCGCACACGGCGAAAGCATTGTCACATACTCGCCTAATTGCAAACCCGCTTTGGACTTTATCGCCTTGGTCGATGAGATCCTGTCCGACAGGCACTAAACAAAGGAGGAGCATCCAACCCTATGCCAGCGAAACGAAGCAATAAAACCGCACGCGTATTGAACCTGATCACCAATTCCGGTGAAGCCGAACAAGGGGAGCAGCAGGCGGCCGCACCGGTTCCAGAGGAACCGCAGACAGACACCCCCACCACCAAAGGCAATGATAAACAAGCTAAGGAAACTGCAAAGCCTGCAAAAGAGAAACCAAAAGGCACAGCTTCCAAAAATGCAAAAATAAAAGACGCAGCTCCGGCAGAGCCGCCCCAACCGGCGGCACAGCCTGCCGCAGAACCCGTGTCTTCCCCAGCGCTGGTGCAGACGCCGCCTCCGGCGGCTCCGGCCCCCGTCGTGCCGATTGTACAGAATGTCCGCGAGAAGGAACAGGCACTGTCGGAAGATATCAAATCCGGCCTTCTGGAAGCACTGTCCGAAGCCGAAGCGGCGGAAGCGCCCAGCACCCCAGCGCCTCAGGAGGATACAACTATGCCTGTGGCCGACGAAGCTGCCAGCGAACCGCCTGCCGCCGCATCACAACCAGAAGTCGACCCCGAATTTGCTGCATCCGAACCAGCAGCCGTTCCGGCCATCCCGGATATTACCGAAGCACCTGCGGCAGAACTCACTCCTGCGACAGAACCCACTGCGATAGAACCTCCCGAGCCGTCCCCCGAAGCTGCGGAAGCGCCCACCGTCTCTCTGGTGGCGCCACCAGACGCAGAGCCGCCAGCACAGTCTCCCCAAGCTCCCGAATCTGCCTCGGCGCAGCCGGAGCCTACTGTCCAAGAACCGGCCAAGCCCGCCCAATCGCCCCAACCGAAAGCCGAGTTATATACCCCCACCGGCGCAACCGAAGTCGAATACACCAATGTGTTACAGTCATTGGTCGAGGACATCTCACCATATTATATCTGTAACATGTTGCAGTGCAACTGCCAACGTTGCATAGCGGACATGAAGGCACTTGCCCTGACCAATCTGCCCTCCAAATATGTTGTGCTGGAAAAGGATCACAAGGCCGCCTATATGAGCGTATACGCTGCCCGGTATGAAAAGTTGCTGTCTGTGCAAATGATGCGTGCTTGCGTCATAGTCAATGAGCACCCTCATCACTGATGCTGCAAAACACAAAATCCTGCGCCGAACCATGACGCAGGATTTTCTATTGCCCAAGGCTCACCAACGCAGATGTGCCTAAGGCATGCTCTTACTTTTTGTTTCGGCCTCGAAGCATATGGAGGAGTTCGATTGGAGATTCCTTTTCCTGTGCCGCAGAACGGTTTTCCCGTTGCGCTTCCACCAACTCAGTGCGCAGCACAGCAATATCACGCGGCGCATCCACCGACAAACGCACACGCCCCTGCCCAATCTCCTGGACAGTGACCACAATCCGGTCGCCAATCATGAAGGACTGGCCTTCTTTGCGCTGCAGGATCAGCATGCCCCATCATCCCTCTTTCCCAGTGATGAAAGTGAACGCCGCATTTCATAATCCTCCAAAATTACCTGCCGCGCTTGCCGTGTTTGGTCGTTGAGTGCAATCGGGCAACGCAGATTCACCGTACTCTGCGATACCGGGCTCTCCACCCGGCACAGCACATAATAGCACAGATCTTCGCTTTTCCCTACTTCCAGCCGTTTCAGCTCCTCCACTGTCGGCTGTGGACGATACTCCGGCATAATCATAAACGGGTTGAGCACCGTGAACGCCAGAAACGGCGTTTTCACACTTTGCAGGCACAACAGGAAATCATCCTCTTCCGAAAACGGAAGCAGAACAAATTCCTTTTCCTCTTCAAAACCAAACAGGCCGTCAGGAAAACGGAGCGTTGTGCTGTCATCAATCCGCAACTCTCCAAAATACTTGGTTTGGATATTCATCCTCCTGCTCCTTCTCAGGCTTTCTCATCCAGCGGCACATAGTTCGGATCCGCAGACGGCGGCACATAAACCGGCCCACCGATGTACTTAATCACCACGTCCGGCTGCTGGGTCACGGTAAACTCGATATTGCCCGGAATGAACTCTACGTTCCCTTGATCCATCCGCCAGTCAAAATTGAGCTTATCCATCTCATAGCGGATGTTTAGCTCCGCATCGTCCCATGTGATTTCCGGACCGGTGGTCGGCAGCCATTTCATGGCAAAATCCGTATTCACCTGCTGCGATTCCATTGCGAACTGTGAGATCAGCTGTTCACCAATTTTTGCTTCCAACAATAAGTCCCCCCGACGCGCATAGGTCGCAGTTGTTTCGTATACCTTCTGTTGCCCACGCTGTGCAGCCTGTTCGATGCTTCGCATCGCGGTCGGCGAGACGGAATTACGCGCTTCAAACGTATCAATGTTCACCTTGATGGGTTTACTCCGGATCTGTAAACCACCTTGATTTCTGGAAATCTCCAGATCCACCGTTGAACGCTTATAGTCCAACCGTGCATGGTTCACCTTCATTTCCAATTCGATGGGAACCGTTTTGATCTCGATTAATTGCTCCATCCATTACTCACCCTTTCCTTTTATTAACTGAATCGACCGTTAATCGAATTAACTCATGTAGTCAATAAAAGACTGCGACAAAATATCATTTCCCACACGAAGTGCCGCATTATAACTGTACTGTGCGTACGCAAACGTTGTCAACGCATCCGCCAGATCCACCCGATCCAAGCCCTCATACTGCGTTGTCAGCGTATCGCCGGTTGAAACCAAACGCGTATCATTCGTTTTCAAAAACTGTGCCTTGGTATCCAACTTGGTCCACTCTGCGCGGAAAGCCGAGTTGCTATCCTGCAAGCTATCAAACAGAATTTCCGCACGCTCGGAGTCCGCCGCGCTCATGTCGCCGGTCTCAGAATCCGCACGCGAGTAAATTTCGCCAAGCTCCGAGATGATACTGATCATATTGTTGGGTACGCCATCCGTCTGGCCATAGCCCACCAGCCCAATGCCGGAAATAGCAGAGTTGAACGCCGTCGACGGTACAACCTGTTCATTTTCGTCCAGCTGCATACCAAGGCCAATGTCCACAAACGCCGTTTCTTCGGCCATTTCCGCAAAGGCTGCTTCATTGGCCGGATCGTTGACATCTAGCCCACGGAAATACAACTTGCCATCCTTCAGCTCAAACGGCGCGTTATCACCGTCCGCACCCGCGAAAACGAACTTTTCGTTGTACTGCGCGTTGAGCGTCTGCACCATACCTTCTGCAATGCCCTTGAGCGTTTCACCCAACTGCTGACGCGCACCAGCATTCGTATCATTTTGGCCGCGCTTTGCTGCTTCCAGCGCATCATTGTATTGATTCTGCAGCTGCTGCAGGCTGCTGCCTGCTGCCTCGTACTTGCTGATCATCTCTTCGCTCATATTCTGCTGCGCGGTGTTACGCGCATACGCAGAATGCAGCCGGAACGACTGCGTTGCCAGCGACGGCGACTCCGCGTAGGACGAAAAACGACGCTGTGTCAGCACCGTATTCATCGACTGGAACTGGTTGAGCGTCGCCCTAGCCAAATGGCCACGGTAAGTACGCAGCGTACCGTTGGTCGTTACTCGCATCATAACTTATTCACTACTCCTTCCGTTTAGCGTCCCACAACGCCCATGCCGTTGATAACCTTATCCATCGCTTCATCCAGCGCAGTCATCAAACGGCAGGCAGCTGCAAAGGATTTCTGATATTGCAGCAGGTTGATGCCTTCATCATTCAAGTCTACGCCAGAAACGCTGTCACGGCTGGTGTTGATCTCATCGGCCGCCGTTGCATAGGTCTCATAGATCGTCGAGGTTGTGTTGATGTGCGAACCGAGCACGCCTTCCATATTGGAATAGCCGCTCTCAATGTTTCCCTTGTAGATGTTGGCCGTTGTCACTTCACCTGCGTCAATGGTCCCTGCACCCATGGTCAAGCCCGCAGCCGGCTGGTCATCCGCACCGGTAATCTGAATATCGGTGACCGTGCTGCACAGCTCACCGTTGCTTACATCGCCATTGGTCGCTGTCATAATAATTTTATCTCCAGTCGTATCCACCACCGGAGTAAAATCGCCCAATTCCGTCTTGCCTGCTATCGCAGCCTGCAAATTGGCAAGTGTCGCATCCGCATCCGCACCCGCATTAAATTCCACCTCAACGGTGTGTTGCTGGTTCATGCTGTCCAGATAGATAATCTGCGCTTTTAGCGGTGTACCATCAGCCACCGTACCATCCTGTGTCAGCGCACCACTGGTAAACGAAGTGTCATCCGGGCGTACAACATCCGTTGCCTTATAGCCATATGCTTCATTGAGGATATTGAGGAAGCGGTTGATATTGTCGTTTTCCGTGCTGACTGCATCGGGCTTGGTCGACGGAACGATGGTCGTTTCACCCTTCTGCCACTTTTCGGAAACCGAAATATTCGCCGCGGTAATCAGTTTGGTCGGGTTATCCGGATTATCACCCGCTGCAACGAACAGATTGCCCGCTCCTTCTACATAATTGGGATTATCCACGCCATTGATCGTCTTATCAACCATCGAATTTCCGTCTGCATCGGTCGTATTGACGCGGTTCATCTCGGTTGCCAGCTTGTTGGCCAGCATGTCCAGGGAACGCATGTAGTATGGGATGCCGCGAATATTCTCATAGCCATCCACCGTGCTAAACTCGCCCGCGCCAACCAGCATCTGGCGGGTGGACTCGAGTGCACCGTAGCCCATGCCGTTTTCAATATCGCCTTCATTGGAAACGACAGCCGGCGTCGCCTTCTGGCTGGAGAAGGAAATGTCAGCATTTGCATCCAATTCCATGACTGTAATGTTAATAACGCCTGCGCCTTTATCCTTAGACACCATGCTGATGCCATTATCAACAATGGTGATATCAAACAAAGGCTGACCCATGGCATCCTGAAACTCCGGTCTTGCCTCCAAGGCTGCCTTTAGAGACTCAAGCGTCTGCTGACGCGCATCATCAACCGTAGGAGCCGGGTCTCCCGGTGCTGTAACGTTAAACGGAACGGTAACGGTCTGCTCTACCCCATTGGCATCCGTATACTTGACCGTGATATTCTGCGCACCACCGGTTGCGTTTTTATCAAAGCGCAGGCCGCTGATCAGGAAACGGGAATTCGTATCCGAGGTCTGGATACCATCCGGATCAAACAACTCACCGATGTTCAGCAGCATTTCTTCGCTGTCTGTCAGCGTCAGGTCAGCACGGCTGATACCGTCGATCAGCGTCTGCCCCGGCTTACCGGTCTCCGCATTGACCATTTTAATCGTCAGCTTCTCAACTTCAAAGCCCGCGCCAACATCCTCTTTGCCGTAGGTAACATCGATCTTCATGTACTCGGACAGTGAATCGATCAACAGATTACGCTGGTCGCGCAGCTCAAGTGCCGAGTCGCCGTTGATATCCGCAATGCGGATCTGCTCATTGAGTTCCTGAATCTTTGTGAGGATGTTGTTCGCGTCCTGAACGTCCTCGTCGTACTGCTGAATCATGTTGTCGTAAACCTGCTGCAACTTGGACGCGTTGGCATTCAGCAGCGTGCAAAGATCCTGCGCGGATTCACGCATCAGCGTTTCAAATTCCTGCTCGCCCACATGGTTGGCCAACTCGCTGATACGCCCGAACAAATCCTGCAACTGGGTAACAATGCCCTCTTTATTGACGTTGTTGATTACGCTCTCAAGCTGGTCAAGCACATTGAGCGTAGCGTCAGTTGAACCAACGCTGGCCATTTCCTTACGGAAACGGATATCCAGATACGGGTCGCGCAACTGGGAAACGCCCGCAAGCATAACGCCCGAGCCGACATTTGCCGAACTGTTTGAGTGATATAACCCTGAGCCATTCGTGATAAAGCTATACTGGTCAAGCTGCTGGCGTGTATAGCCCAGGGTGTTGATGTTGGAAATATTCTGCCCCGTAACGTTCATGGCCATCTGGCTGGCAATCATACCCAAACGTGCTACGGTAAACTCACCAAAAGTCGCCATATTGGCGGTCCCTCCTTCTCAGTTATGCGTGAAAATCCGTGTGCGCACCGCTGACGGACGCGGTCTGTTCCAGCGCCTGCACCGGATCGAATCCCATCTGCGTCATCATGCCTTCCACTTCATGCAAACTGCATTCCAACGCCGAGCGCGCTACCTCAGCCGCGCCCTGGAAAATCTGATACTGGGTGGAGAGTTTCTCGCCTGCAGTTTTGATCTCAAACCGCATAGCCTCATCCTGCACATGCTCAGGCAGATCGGATAAACGCACGCCCTCCACGCCCAGTTCTGCCTGCAGCTTGCTTCTGCGCTGGTCAGCGTTGCGCAGCGCCAGAGACAGCGCCTGTTCCCGCTTCATGCATACGCCCAGCTTTTCCAGATCGTCTGACCGCACTGCAGCGGCAACATCCTTCTGCGCCTGTGTCAACTGCTCAAGCGTAGCTGTCAGGTCGCGGATCAGTTTGAGCATCTCCTGAAACGTAGCCGCCATCAGCACACACCTCCAAGCAGCAGAATCTGCCGCGCCAAACTATCCACATTCACCTGATACGAGCCGGCCTGCACTTGCTGCCGCACCTGCGGCATATCATCCGCACGCTGTGTGCGCACCTCCTGCGAGATCCGACTGGCCAGTTCGATGGAAAAGCGCTGGTCCTGCGAATAATGCGTCGATTGCAATTCCACGCTATCATATTGCCCGGAAGTACGCGGACGTCCTTCCACGGTTTCCAGTTGCATGTGCGGCCTCTGAAGAGGGGTCATTCCTCCAGTTTTCGTAACCATCATACTCGGTCAACTCCTCATTCCGCTATACTACCAAATAGCCATTCTTGCTACAGATATTTAGTTTATCGGAAAAAAACAAAAAAAAATAAGCGGTAAACAGCATTTTTTGTTTATCGCTTATTTTTTCTTCCATATTTGACGCTTACATGTGCGAATTGCTCAAATGGCGCACCAGCACATTTGCGATATTTTCACACGGTGCCTGTTGCATCACCGCACCGATATTGTGCGCGACCATCGGCATGCCGTATACCACGCAGGACTCCTTATCCTGTCCGATGGTATATGCGCCTTTCTTGCGCATTTCGAGCAGCCCCTTGGCGCCATCGCTACCCATGCCGGTCATAATGATGCCGACCATATGGCAGCGCACATTCTCCGCCATCGAGTGAAACAACGCATCCACTGACGGGCAATGCCCGCTGACCTTTTCACCCGGCATACAGGACACCGTGTACCGAGTGCCATTGCGCACCACACGCATCTGCTTATCGCCCGGCGCAATCAGCACCTGGCCGCGCACGATCTCATCACCGTGCTCAGCCTCCTTGACCTTCATCTTGCAGATGCGGTCAAGGCGCTCGGCGTACATCTTGGTAAATCCCGGCGGCATATGCTGTACGATCACCATGCCCGGAATATTGGCGGGCAGCCGCCGCAGCACGGCCAACGTCGCTTCCGTACCGCCGGTCGACGCGCCCAGTCCGATGATCACCTCGGTAGGCGCCGCCCCCACCTTGAGCGAGAGTGACGACGGTCGCTTGGCCGTCATGTTCGGCCGTATCAGCGGACGACGCACGCGCGCGCAGGATGCCACAACAATCTTATTGGCCAGCGCTTCGAAAAAGCGGTCGTTACCATCATTGGTATCCGGCTTACGCACAAAATCCACCGCGCCAACCGCCATCGCATCGAATACGCGCAAGTTGAGCGATGAAACCAGAATAATCGGGATCGGGTGTACCGGCAGGATCTCTTTTACGAAATCAATGCCGTTCATGCCCGGCATTTCGACATCCAGCGTCATAACATCCGGATTGAGCACAGGCAGTTTTTTGCGTGCGTCCATCGCATTGATCGCTTCGCCCACCACTTCAATGTTCGGAAATCTGCTTAGCCCACTCTGGATGATATGACGCGCAAGCATCGAATCATCCACCACCATTACACGAATTTTCTTCGTGCTCTGTTCCATTATTCCCATCCTTTCATGCCCTTTGGAACGTTGCCGGCCGCAGAATGCGATACGGGCTTTTTTTGCTGATGTTCTCCGAATGGCCAATCAGCAAATATCCCCCCGGATTGGAAGCGTCATAAAAACGCTGAACCAATGCATCCTTGGTCGGTTGATCGAAGTAGATCATCACGTTCCGGCAGAAAATCACATCAAATTTTAACTTAAAACGAATCGGCTCCATCAAATTGAATGTGCGGAAAATCACGTTATTCCGGATATCCGGTGTGACGGTATACAACCCGCTGTCATCCTTACGCTTCACGAAATACTTCCTGCGCCATTCCGGCGGGATATCGGCAGGTAACTCATATGCCGGGTCCTTCGCTTCCGCCAACACCCGTTGGGAGATATCGGTCGCGAGCACGCGGGTATCCCACATCGAGGCCTGTGCACCCAGATATTCCTTGATACACATCGAAATATTATACGGCTCCTGGCCAGTCGAACAGCCGGCGCTCCAAATGGATAGCACTTTTTTATTGGCTTTGCGCCGGGTGAGGTCCGGCAGGATCACGCGCATGAGGAAATCATAATGATCCTTTTCCCGCATGAAGTATGTATAATTCGTTGTTAATTTGTTCAGGACAAACTCAACTTGCTCCTTATCCTTTTTCTGAAGCAGCTCGTCCACAAACTCCTTAAAACTTGTATAACCTTGCGCCTGCAACGATGCCGACAGACGGCTATTGATAAGCAGTCGTTTTTGTTTCAGGTTGATCCCGAAATTACTCTGCATAAAGCTGACCATCCGCTGGAAATCCGAATCAGATAGCTGCATCATATGCCAGCACCCCTTTGCTGATTATTCCCCCCACAGACTCAGTCCGCCAGCAGCAGCGGGCAATCCAGCACCAACATTGTCCCCGAGCCGTTCGGCATCGCCGACATACCGGAAACAAACTTCTGTGCGTTATGCGACGGCATAGGCAGGATACTGTCGACCGGAATATCGATGATCTGACGAACCATGTCCACCAGAATACCGATCTGCATTTCGTTGACATTTAGCACGATGATGCAGTCCGTGTCAATCGGCTCGATGCTCAGGCGCAGCCGCATATCAATCAATGGGATGGTCTGTCCGCGCAGGTTGATGATGCCGCGGACATACTCCGGCACCATCGGCACGCGCGTGATCGGGTAGTTGGTGATGATCTCGATCACGCTTTCCGCCTCGATGCCGAACTGCAGGTTATCCGTCTGGAACGTGAGGAACTTACGGGTCGCAACCTCGTTCAGCTCCTTCTTTTCCATTTCCTCCTGCTCATCTTCAGTTGCAAACAGCATATTCTCATCAGACATGCTCTTTCTTCAACTCCTTCTCCGTTATATATGATGGATCAATATCCTGTGTAACCTGTGCTGGACGCCAGAATGTTGCCCACATCCAGAATCAGGCTGATATTACCGTCGCCAAGGATTGTGCAGCCCACGATACCGGCATCCTTGATGCCGAAGCCGTTGAGGTAAGACGGCAGCGGCTTAATAACAACCTGCTGCTCGCCCAGCAGCTCGTCAACAAACAGGCAGTAGGAATTTTCGCTCGTCTCCACCCATACAAAGATACCGTCGTCCGTCGTTTCCGCCTTGGGTTCAAGACCGTACAGCTCATGCAAGCGCAGCACCGGATAGAAATTATCCATTTTGCTGATCATCTCGCCCTTCATCGCGTCGTGGATGATATCCGACTCGGACGCCTTGAAGGACTGCCGGATGTTCTGAAGCGGGATGGTAAAGATCGAATCGCCCACTGATACTTCCATACCGTCCATAATGGCCGTGGTCAGCGGAATCTTAAGCGTGGTGCAGCTGCCCTTGCCAAACTCACTGGTCATCTGCACAACACCGGCAACTGCCTCGATGTTCTTCTTGACAACGTCCATACCGACGCCGCGACCGGAGAACTCGGTGACCTCGGTATTGGTCGAAAAGCCCGGCATCATCAGGAAGTTGAGGATCTCCTTCTGGCTGTAATCCACATCCGGGCTGGCAAGTCCCTGACTGATCGCCTTGCGCAGTACCGCATCACTGTCAACGCCTGCGCCGTCATCTTCAATACGGATGATGACCTCGCTGCCCGTATTTTGCGCGGACAGGATGATCTCGCCCTCCGGGTTTTTACCCGCGGCGATACGGGTCTGCTCATCCGGCTCAATGCCGTGGTCCATCGAGTTACGCACGATATGCATGATCGGATCGCTGATCGCGTCAACGATAGTCTTGTCGATCTCGGTATCCTCGCCGATGATGGTCAGGTTGGCGCGACGACCCAGCTTCTGTCCCATATCGCGCACAATACGGCGCATCTTCTGGAACGTACCCGATACCGGCACCATGCGCAGCGACATGGAAATATCCTGCAACTCGTCGGTCAACTTGCGAAGCTGGCGCGCGGACTTGTTGAAGTTATCCAGCTTCACGCCGTCCAGCCCCTTGAGGTCGGGCGAGGCGGTAACCATTGCCTCGGTGATAACGATCTCGCCGACAACCGCCATAAGCTGGTCGAGTTTGGACAGGTTAACACTGATCAGATTCTGCTTGATCTGATGCGGCGAAGAAGTGTTCTGCACCCCACTGTTATCCGTCCGTGCAGGCTCAGCCGGATGCGCCGCAACAGCCTGCGGCGCCGGCGCGGCAACGGGCGCCTTAGCCTCATCCTGTGCCGGTGCGGCAGATGCCGCAGACGGTTCAGGCTTGGTCTCCACCTCTGCCGGAATGTAGTCAATCTCCTGATAGGTCTTGACAAAGCCTAAACCGCTGACCACCTGCACCGCCATGCTACGGTCATCTTCGGTACGGAAATGCATGACAAAGCCGTTCTCGATAATCGTCTCTGACAGTGCAGTATTGTCCTCCAGACCTTCCGGCTCATAGGTAAACTCATTCATGCACTGGTCTTGGACATCGGTGATCGCCATAAAGGCGCGCAGATTCTCCATGCCGCATCCATCGTCCAAATAGACACGGAGCGAGAAGCGGTGATCCGGATCGCCGCTGCCCTGAACTTTTTCCGCCGGCTCGTCTGCCTGCTCCTGCGCTGCCACCTCCTGTCCGTTAATTTTGTCAATGAACATATTAATTGCGTTGACAAAATTGTCGATATTATTAGAAAGAGGTTCGCCACTTTCGATCTTGCTTACCTCACTGCGGAAGTAGTCGATCGATTTGAACAGCAGGTCAAACAACTGCGGCCGATCCTGTTCCGGAACGACATCCATCGTATTTTCACGGATCAGGAAGAACAGATCTTCAATACGATGTGCAATCGTCATGAGCGGTTCGAACTCCATCATCGCCGCAGAGCCTTTCAGCGTGTGCATGATGCGGAAAATTTCATTCACATCATCCTCGGAAAGCGTATCCGCCTGTTCAGCCGACAACATGATATTGTCAAGCTGTTCCAACAGTGTATTTGTTTCGTACAAGTACATTTCCAGAACGCTATCGCTGTTATTTTCCATAAAATAAACGCCGCCTTTCTGAAGAATTGAATCACAGTGTTTATTATGATTTCGACCGATTCCGGCACAAATTAAGATAGCACCCAAAACATTACAGAAATTTCTGTGGAAACGGAGCCTTGCTATGCCAAACATTATCAGCGTCACCAATCCTGTCCCCGGGCAGGAAGGCAATACATACCGCTCTCCCATCACGCCCAACGACCCACAAATACAGAATATTCCCGACCCGACCCGCGTAGGCCGGGCAGACGCGCGTACCGACCGTCAGGATACCGGTAACACCGAAATCGGCCGTCGGTACGATTCCTATTTCCAAGCGTTCCTGCAAGCCTTGCGCGACGCCGGGTCTATTACTGAAATCGCCTCGCGTTTCCTGATCACGCAATCAGGTACGATGGTACTGTCCGGCATGTCCGATGGTATCGCACAGGAACTGGCCCAATTCATGCAGATGATTCAGGTCGGCCCCGAGGAACTGCTCTCACTTTTGCAGAACCAGTTTTCCTCCACAACGCGGTTCGGCGGCAAACTGTTTGAAGCATTGCGCGACGTGCTGCGATATAGCCCGTCCGCCGGTCTAAAAAATGATATTCTGCAATTCTTAAAAAAATACAACGATTTTTCCTCTACCGCGCACATCGAGCGCAACCTGCAACGCACGCTGCAACAGATGTCCTGGTTCATGCCGTCGCGGTTCAGCAGCACATTGGGCGATTACTCCTCCCAATTGCAGCAGCTGTTGTCGCAAGGCGACCGGTCTGGCGCCATGAACCTGATCCAGAATACGCTGCTCCCCTTTTTATCTGACTATGTCTCGCAGATGCACGACCGCGGCATTGCCCGTAATCTGCTCAGCCTGTTCATTCTGGATGTTGCCCGGTACGAAAACGGCAACCCGCAGTCTATGCTGCAATCCTTTTACCAATTGCTTGGCTATTCCTCCATGAAAGGACGCTTCAGCGACTTAGACAGCAGCCAGCTGCTCCGCCTGCTGCAGGAAAGCGCCACGGCCGTACACGCCGAGCAGAACCCGCTCGCCGACCGGCTGGGACAGATGTCGCATGCCGCGCTGCGCGGTGAGGGCGGCGCAGATCTCCGGCAGACCTTTCAGGCGCTGGTGGATTCCATTCTGGTCAACCAGAGCGTATATATGCCGCTGGCGCATGTGATGCTGCCGGTACAGATGGATGGCCGTATGATGTTCTCCGAGATGTGGGTCGATCCGGATGAGCAGAATGAATCCGGCTCACCCTCCCGGGAACCTGCCATGCGGATGCTGCTCAAGTTCGATATCCAAGAGCTTGGCATGTTCGACCTCGTGCTGACCTATCACGACGGCACAGTGGACGCATCGCTGCACTGTCCGCCGCACCTGCAGCGGTTTACCGACCTGTTTACCCGCAAAATGGAATCCCTCGCCGAGCAGGAAGGCCTCAAAGCGGCCACGATACTTGCCGCACCGATGACGCGCCCACTGGCTATCTCGGAGGTATTCCCCAAAATCTATGAAAGGAAGGATAGCATCAATGTCGCAATATGACCGCGACCGCAAAGCGGTGGCCCTGCAATACGAAAACGGCATGCCCGCACCGGTGGTGGTCGCTTCCGGCATGGGCTATTTGGCTGAAAAAATCGTGGAAGTGGCATCAGAAAACGGCGTCCCGGTTTACGAGGATACCTCACTGGCCACCATGCTGTCCCAGCTGCAACTGGGACAGCCAATCCCCGAATCACTCTATCGCTTTATTGTCGATATTTACGTTTATTTCCTGCATTTTGACCCCAACAACCCACAAAAGCCCCGGGTACCGACTACCCGTGAAGCTGCGGAGACCGAAAAGGAGGTTCCGAACGAATGAGTGCAAAACCGTCTGAAGAAATCAAATTCGTCTTTTTGGACGATAACCACCAGACGCTGGCCAGCGCCGTTCTGACAAACCAGTCCGGCCAGATGAAAACCTTTCGCCTGACTTACACGCCCAAATGCGATCTGAAAGCTCTCGGGCAGTTCAATGCGCTGAGCGTCAATTCACCTGAATTTATGGCGTGGCGCGGCAAAGTCCAGCACATGCGTGGCGACAGACTGGATTTCCTTGCCGAGGAGCACATCGATTCCCGTCTACGCCGCCATTTGCGTATCCCGTTGTCATTCCGCACCTACCTGTACCCGTTTTACGGGCAGGGAACGCGGCTGCCGGTCATCAGCAAGGATATCAGCTGCGGCGGTATCGCCCTGCACTGCGTCTCCAACCTCAAGCTCAATTCCAAATTTGAGATCGCGCTGCCCTGCACCGATCCCCCCATCATCGTCAAGGTCAGTGTCGTGCGTGTTATCAACGCAGAAAAGAACCTGTACGCCTGCCAGTTTATCGACCTTCTCCCGCAGGAGGAGGCCATGATTCAGGAAAGCATTTTCGATTACGACCTACACCACCATTCGGCATAAGCCGGCTGAACCATCCAAATCTCAAAGCAAAGGTGTTGTTAGTATGTTACATATCCGTCAATCCTTCCTGCAAGCCGCCAAGCGCGCCTGTGCGCTGCTGCTATGCACCTGCCTTCTTCTAAGCCTTTTCCCATCGATAACCCCTTCCGCTCATGCGGCAGAGGAAGACTATTATCTCAACCGTCTGGTATCATGGGATATCATGCGTGGCGATCAGGATGGCAACCTTGAACCGGAGCGTTCGATCACGCGCGCAGAGTTTGTCACCCTGCTCAACCGTACTTTCGGCTATACCAAGACCGGCGCCCAGCCGTTTAAGGATGTCGAACTGAAAGACTGGTATTATGACGATATCAGCGCGGCCTATACCGCAGGCTATTTCCAAGGCACCGACACAAATGCCGCCTCCCCCGAAGCAACGCTGACGCGCGAGGAAGCGGCCACCATGCTGTGCCGCAATCTGATGCTGCAACCGCTGTCGGGGGAGGACCTGTCCTTCTCGGACAGCCATCAGGCCAGCAGCTGGAGCCGCGGCTATATTAAAGCTGCCGCCGAAGAAGGTATCCTGCGCGGCGACCCGGACGGCCGCTTCCGCCCGCTTGACAACATCACGCGCGGCGAAGTCGCAATTATGCTCGTGCGTGTCATCGGCACGCCTATTCAAGATCCCGGCACATATTCCACCTCGGTTGCCGGCAACCTGATGGTTTCCTGTTCCGGCGTAACACTGGAAAATATGACGGTCACCGGTGACCTGTACATCACCGGCGGCGTTGGCCTCGGCTATGTGACGCTGAGCAACGTGACCGTATACGGTAAGATCATCGCCAGCGGCGCGGGCGAAAGCAACAAGGGCGATTGCAGTATTATCCTGAAGAACTGCACCGCGCCCGAAATGATTGTCGACAGCCCGTCCAACCAATATGTTACGGTTCGCACGGTTGGTGATACTGATATTGATAAAGTCTACGTCCGCACAAACACCTATCTGGAAGGGAAGTCTACCGGCAGCCACGGCTTCCAGTACATTGAAATCGACGGCGAGCAAGGCACCCGTCTCGATCTTGCCGGCAACATCCATGAGGTTGTCACCATGACGCCGGAATCCGCGATCAACGTCGGCAGCGGCACGGTGGAGAAAATGACCATCGACGAGCACGCGACCGGTTCTACCGTGTCGATCGCACAAGGCGCGGTTGTGGAGGAACTGAACCTCGATACCGCGACATCCGTGACCGGTAAGGGTGATATCGGCACGCTCAATGTCAATGCACCGGGCTGCACGGTGGAAATGCTGCCGGATGATATCAACATCCGTCCCGGCATCACCGCAGACATCAACGGCACCACAATGGACAGTACGCTTGCCGACCAGATGTCTGACTACCCGCGCATCCTGAGCAGCTACCCGCGTATGGACGACATCGCCCCAACGCAAGCTGAGGCTGCTTTCAAGACCAACAAACCCGGCACAATCTACTGGGCCGTTCGCCTGAGCGGTGACGGCGCGATGAGCGCCGGCGACCTGATCAAGCCGCCCACCTATGGTGCCAACATCGTCAAGAATGGTAACTTGGCTGTGAAGGACGCAAACGAAGTGCTGTCACAGATTATCAATGGCTTACAGATTGATACTTCTTATGTCCTATCCGCTGTGCTGGTAGACAGCCGCGAGGATCAAAGCCCGGTCAAGAGTGTCTACTTCACTACGCCGGACAACAGCAAGCCGAATTTTGCTTCCGGTTACCCCAAAGCGTCCAACATTGAAGACACCTATGTCGACTTTGACGTCGCCACCACCAAAACCTGCACGCTTTATTGGGCAGTTTACAAGAAAGGCATGGCCGCGCCGACCATCAACGAATTCAAGGACGGCTCGCTGAGCGGTGCAATCGACTTCGGCTCCCGCAAGATGGTCCGCAGCGAAGAGGATAGCATCCGCATGGGCAACGTGATTGAAACCGCCAAAAACGCCCTTGCCGAGCTGACCGATTATGACGCCTATTTCTTCCTGACCGACACGGTCAACGATTCGGCCATTAAGAAAGTATCCTTTACCACAGCCGACCGTACCCCGCCGGAATTCCTTGCCAACTATCCGCGCATCACCAAAATTGATAGAACCTCTTTGACTGGCGAAGGCGCCATCAATGAGGACGGCACGGTATACTGGGCGATCGTCAAGCATGGCGCTACCTATCCCATTGAAAACGCAGCACTGACGGACGACGAAGCCCGCGAGCTTGATTATAAGCTTCAGATCATGGGCGGCATGTATGCGCTCAAGAGCGGCTCGTTTAACGCCAAGGAGAACGCATCAACCTCGTTTAACATGAGCGGGCTGGAAGCGGAAACCGCTTATGATATCTACTTTGTGGCCGAGGACGATTCAGGCAACCTGTCCGACATCAAGGTGCTCGAAAACGCCAAGACGCTTGACGAGAACGCTCCTAAACTGGTCGAACTGCGCTTCTCTGACGCCAATCCAGATAATATACCGTTAGCGAGCACAGATATCACGTTGGTGTTCAGCGAGGATATCTATGACCGCCAGACACAGCTTTCGCTTGTCGAAATGTACGAGCAGGCTGAAGCCGAGGGTATGGATACCACGTTCCGCGTAGCCAACAGCAAAGATGAAACCATCACATGGGAACAGGCTGTACGCGGTATGTTCACGCTGATCAATCTGGACATCAATGACCCCAACGCCAACAAAGTAGACTACGCGATCGATTGCGTCAGCGTTTCCCTTAACGAAGACGGTCAGACCGAAGTCACCTTTGCCAACGATGGCCTTGGACTGAAGAGCGGCACGAAATATCAGTTCATTTTGAACAACGTAACCGATTCCTCCCTCAACCTCATGCCGGAAAACACCCCATCTAAGGAATTCCGTATTCTGGACGCACAGGTCAACTTCTACGATCTGGGCGAGGTGACATTGGATGCATCTGACCCAAGCGCGGATAATATTATCGACGCAGCGTTCTCCATGGTACCCTACGGCAGCAGCGTTGAGGAATCGCCCGATGATACCTATTACGACCTGATTATCGGCTCGGATACCTCCATCACATTTGAACTTTATCGCCGTAAGTACAATGATACTGACAAAACATGGACAAAGACCGTTACAGCCGATGGCTCAGGCATTTTCTCCATCACTTATAGCCCCGGCACCCCCTCCGCTCCGATTGACTGGTATGCGGCCAGCTATAACCGCACGGTTTACGGCACGGATAACAATCAATATCCCAAGCTTCGCTCTATTGAAAAGGGATATGAATATGCAATCCATATTGTTTCCATTGGCGGCGAAAGTGACCGCGACAAGTGGAATGCAACGATTAACCTCAGTATCTTCTGCGTTACCGGCACGCGTACCAATCTGCTTCAGCTGGTAAATCAGCAGTTGAACAGCGACACATTTAACGCGGACCTTTCCAAGGGCAATATCACTTCCATCGGCGAGCCTACGCCATATGAACGCGAAATCCGTTTGCCGAACCAGTCTGCACCGCAGTTTATCGAAACCTATCCGCGTGCACTGCCAGGCGATTCCGTAACCACCATCCAGTATCAGCTTGACCGTGATGCAACGCTTTTCTATGTAGTTGCACCGTATGCCAGCCTGCAACCAGCCGGTATGACACCCGATCCAGCTACATCAGCCGGTGCAGTTGATCCCACACAGCCAGAGACGGATAACGGTATTGCTGACATTGGCGATTCCGCACACTATATCCAGTTCCCAAGTGCTGTCCGCGATATGAACATCTCTTTGCCCAATGCCAACCAAATCATGAACCCCAGCACCTATTACAGTACGGCAAATGGATTCCGCTACGGTAACCAGCAGTACACACTGGGCGGCGGCCTATCCAGTTTCCGCGTAGAAGATCTGGATGCCAACAGTTGGTATTATGTTTATTTCGTCCTGCAAGGCTCGTTTAATGAACCATCCCCTGTGATGTGCTATAAGTTTAATACCGCGGACGTACAGCCGCCTGAACTGGAAGCACAGGCCTCCAGCTCCAGCGACGCTTCCTACACAGTAAAACCGCCTACCGTGGATGGCATGATGGATGTTTCCTCTAATTGGGCGCTTTATCAGTCCAGTGCGCTTCCCACACTGCTTCAGTCCACCGTCACTGTGAAGGGACAGCCGACAAACCTTTTGCCCCTGTTGGAAAGCGGCGAGTTCAATACATTGGAGGCAGATACGCCGGCACAAGAATCAAATGGTTCCCCCACAACCGTTGGCGATCTGCGCAACAAATTGATGGATCTCGTTTTGGGCCGCGGTGAAGTACCCGGCAACTCACAATTTGGCAGTCAGGAGTTCACAGATGTTACCACCCGCAATCCCGGAACACACCGAGACTTTATTGATCCTGATAAAATTATGATCAATACGCCTTATACGCTGGTTGTTGCCGCGCAAAATGTGCAAGGCGGCATTCCCGTGTTCCGCGCGGTCAGTGGCATTCGATATGTCAATTACGAGGGTCTGAAGATTGTTTCCTTGACCACTTCACCGAATCGCTTTTCGACAGAAACCGAGTTCACCGGTTTTTTATCGATCAATTTCGATGGTGCCCTGTATTATCTTGACAACAACTATCAAGACCACAGTTTAACAAAGCCGTTGAACCTGTACAGGCCACGCATACACGATGCGCAAATTACCATAGGTGATGCGGAGTTAGCCGAATCAGACAACAATCGAATGCTGAAAGTGGACGTCACGAAGGCACTTTCCGGCGCTTTGCTCCAAATCATCCCGACATCCTCTCAGGATGCAACCGGCGAAAGCATCGACGATGACTTCAAGAACGAAGCCGGTGTCGGCCGTAGAGTCATTACGTTGCGCTTGGAGCACACAGCAGATGGCGTATGGCAGTTTGTCATCGCTGACGGCGGCCCGTATAACGGCATGACATCAGAAACCGCCACCCCGGGAACCTAACCCAAAAAAAGAAGCCCTCCGGGGCTTCTTTTTTTGCACTTTTTCATTGTGCACTTTAATTTTCCTTCAGTTTGGACGAAAAATAATATATAGTCAAGATATCATACCACGACGCTGCGAAAGGAGCAGGCCGTATGCAGGCAGTATGGGAAGTATTAGAAAATTTCTATGCCGGCGTGTATGTGGCGGATATGAATACTCATGAACTGGTCTACATGAACGCCAAGGCTCGGGAGTGGTTCCAATTATCCTCCCCCGAAGAGTATAAGGGTAAAAAGTGTTATGCACTCTTGCAGAATGCAACGATTCCCTGCCCATTTTGCACCAATGCCCAGCTACTGGATGACCAATTTTATGAGTGGGATTACTATAACCCCACCCTGAATAAAACCTTCCACCTAAAAGATTATATCGTCCCTTATAATGGCGAAAAATACCGCATTGAAATTGCCATTCCGGACGACTCCGCAGCCGCTGTGAAAAATGGGGAACTGCCGGGCATCAATCCGGAAACCTTTATGAACCGTTGCCTCATGGCGACTCATTCAACTTCTACCCCCTCGGTATCGCTTGAGTTGATGATGCAGGACATGGGTACGCAACTATTCTGCGACAGCATCTGCCTTTATGAGCAAATGGACGACGGCAAATACCAAACCACCTATTTCTGGTCTAATTCACAAACCGAACATCCGCAAACCGTCTCCATTGACCTATCATATCCGCAGTATATCCAACAGCTATTCCGCAACGAAATCCTGATTTTCAGCGACTCCGATATCCACTATCCCAATCCGTCGCAGTTTTCCACGCGCATGGATTTTTCCAAAATCCATACGCTCGTAGTCGCGCCACTCCTATCCAAGGAAAAGATTATCGGTCTGCTGTGGCTGCAAAACCCAAATTTCAACTATGTACTGACCGTCGCCGGAACAATCAAAGTTTTGACGCACTTTATGGGCACTATCCTTGTCCGCCGCGACCTGATGACCCATCTGGAAGCCCTCAGCTATCACGATCAGATGACCCAGATGCTCAATCGCCATGCCCTTAACCACTACATCAGTAGTGATGCGTTCAAAAACCGAAAATCTATCGGACTGATCTACTGCGATCTGATCGGTCTTAAACGCATCAACGACAATCTGGGGCATAGCAATGGCGACCGGTTGATCATGCAGGCCGCGCAAATCCTATGCGACCTGTTCTCGTCCAAAAACGTTTACCGCCTTGGCGGCGATGAATTTTTGGTGGTGTGTCAGGATATTTCCAAAAAGCAGCTCAAAGCCCAAATCTCCAGGCTCCGCGACCGTGTAGCAGAAGAAAATTGTGCGCTGTCTATTGGTTACACATGGTCTGACTCTATCGATATGGATTTCTCACAACTGCTCACCAACGCAGATGGCAGCATGTACCGCGACAAGCTTGCCTACTACCAAAGCCATCAGGAACACGAGCAGCATTATGCGCCAATCCAGTCCACCGCATTTCAATCGTTCCTGCAAAACTATTATTTTGATGCAGAAACCTTCTTTCACTCGATTGCCATGCCGGAAACACCCTTTTACCTGTTTTGTGGCGATGTGCTGCGTAATGTCTATTACATTTCCGATAATCTGCGTGACACCTTCAATTTTGACAGCAACCTCGTGTATGATTTCCTTTCCCTCATCGAGCAGCGCATTTATGAACCGGATCGCCAGCTTCATATCAATAGTTCACAGGCTATGTTGCGTGAGAAGCATACCACCTATAGTATCCGCTACCGTATTTACAACAAAGATGGACAGCTGGTCTGGATGCATTGTCGTGGTATCCTATTGTGGAACGCGGATAAATCCAAAGCGTTGTTCTGCTCCGGCAGTATGATCAGCCTGAAAAATGAATCCGAGGTGGATTCCATCACAGGGCTATTGAATGTAACCTGTGCCATGTCCGAATTGGCGGTGCTTTGCCACCAGAAAACAAACTTTCTGATGTGCTGCTTCAGCCTGCGAAGGTTTTCGGATATTAACCTATCCTTTGGCCGCGGCACTGGTGACACCATCCTGCGTGAAATTGCCAGCCGTATGGAATCCGAACTGGGCGACCAGTACAAATTTTTCCGTCTGGATGGCGTCTGCTTCCTGATTATCACCGAACAAGGATGCGCCCCGCGCGTACTGGCCAATACCATCCACCAAATCGTATTGGAGGTATACCGCAACAACGATATCCATATCATGTACCCTTGCGCCATCGGGGTGCTGCACGCCCCGCATGATGGGGTTACCCCACAAGAACTGATCAACAATGTAATGATCGCTTCGCAAAACGCGAAAAAGACCCCATCTGCCGAGTTTGTTGAGTTTTCCAATCCTATTTCAGCTGGCTGCCGTGAACAAAGCAATATCAATCTGGCACTCAACTACAGCGTCAACCACGGTTTTCAGGATTTCCGCATCGTTATCCAGCCGCAGGTGCTCACAACTACCGGCCAAATTTACGGCGGCGAGGTACTGTTGCGTTGGAAATTCGATGGGCAGGATATACCACCGTCTAAGTTTGTCCCTATTCTGGAACAGCTCGGCCTGATCGTCCCTGTCGGCAAATGGGTTGTTACACAGATCATGCAGTTTTGTGAGGAAATTTTCGTGCGGTTCCCTGCTTTCCGGTTGTCCTTCAACGTCAGCTATTTACAGATCCTTGATCCGGTCTTTTTTGACTACATTCAGGATGCTATGCACCTCTATAACGTTCCCGGCAAAAATATTATGATCGAACTGACCGAAACGCATTTCGATGAAATGCCGGACTATTTGGATCGTTTTATCCACCGCTGTGAAAAGGTCGGTATCTCATTTGTACTGGATGACTTCGGAACGGCTTATTCCAGCCTTCAGCTTCTTTTGCAATACCCGGCCGACCTAATCAAGCTTGACCGGACGCTGATGTGTGAGCTTACTTCTGCGCCGGAAAAACTTAACTTTATGATGAGTATCATCTATGCTTGCCACCGCTTTGGCAAAAAAGTGTGTGTGGAAGGCGTGGAAACCGAAGAGGAGCTGAACATCGTACGTCAAACCGAATGTGATTTTATTCAGGGGTATTATTTTTATGAACCATTGGAACTTCCTGAATTCTCTCGCATCCTGCGCAACGAAAACGAAGCACTGCGTTAAGGCAATACCGCACCATTACGTTTGCGGCACTTTACAAAACGCCCCGGCATTCCCTTAGCACCCGCCCACTGCATGGAAAGGACGATATCTATGGCGCATTATGCAGCATCAATGAAACAATTGGTTGGTTGCCCTTGTGAAGTGCTCAAATTGGACAATCAAATTCTGTTTGCCGGTACGGTTCAGGGATACGATATTGAAAACGAAGATCTGGCGATTGCTATCCGGAAAGGCACCGAAACACCGCGCGGCATTGTTTACCATACCCCGGTCAAGCTGCATGTCCACACCGACCGATCCCTGCAAAAGGTGATGCTGCTTTACGGCGTTGTTACGCGTTGTGCAGCGGATTTCTGGAAGATTACGCTCAAATACACGTTTGCCTGCGTAGAGCGCCGCAGCAATTTCCGCCAGACGGTTTTTGCGGAAGCGGTCGTGACCCGAAACTTCGATGAAGAAGTGGAACAGCAATCTTCCTCCCCCTGCCGCATCATGGATGTCAGCCTGTCCGGTCTGTGCTTCCGCAACCGGGAGACCTACTTGCCAGGTGAAACGATCGAGGTTTCCTCGATACAGCTGCGGCAGGACGGCCCAATCTATACGTTTATCTGCACAGTAGAACGCTCTTGGCCACTGGAAAACGGCCGGGCAGGCGAAATGTGCTATGGCTGCAAATACAAAGACATTCCCGAGCATGAGGAAGACCAGTTGTTCCACGACTTGTTCTCGTTACAGATCAAGGCGCTCAACCGGCTGCGATGACATAGAAACAACCGTCCCTCACGGGACGGTTGTTTTTATTCGATCGACGGAGATAACACGTTCCTTTACCCTGCCATAATTATCTGTGTATTCCATAACCAGTTCTAATTCTGCCTGTGGAACGTTTACCATCCAGTCAACCGTGCATTGCGTGTTATAATGACCTGTTTTCGCATCATATTCCGGCGTCGTCCACGCAGCGCTTTTGAGTTCCGTGTCACCCTGCCGTAAGATCAGCCGCGCACTGACAGGATAGCACCGCACCAGACTATCCTCAGACAGGAAAAGCTGATAAAAATACGCACCGATCGTGCCGGAAATAGATGTACTTCCGTTTTCTTCCCGTATCGTACAGCCATCCAGCACGATTTTGTCACCTTCTCTTGCCCAGAGATAATCCCATCGAATTTTAAACTCCTCTTCCACCCCGCTGACGGTTTCGAGCAGCAGATTGCGTACTGCACCAGTCTCTTTATCCGTAAGCGTCAAATATACGGTAAAGGCATCCCGCATTGGAATCTCCGTACTGCCTACATACGAATTATCCTGCTGCAAAATTGCCGCACATGTCCAGCTCTCCCCTGCACTTTGGATCGTAAACTTGGGGATCTCCGTATCCGGGTTTAACTCCTTTGGCCGTGCAGACAGAGACAACGCAAGCATGGTCGTCAAGGTCTTATTCTCGTTATATTTCAGGTCATACGCAACATCATAGCCCGACAAGGCATCCTCTTCTACGCTTTCCTGCTGTACCGTGTCCGACGTGTCCTGCGCCTGTGCGTGCATTTGTAACGCCGCCAGTTGTTCTTCCAATTCATGCACCCGCGCCATGGCATAGATGTTGCCCAACACGCTCGCCCACATCAGCAAAGCCAACATAATGATGAACCACTTTGTTTTTCGCGTCAGAATGGGCGTATACGAGATTTTCAGCCCCTCTGCGGATAATTTTACATCCTCGGGCGGCCTGCTGCCTGGCAGCGGCTCATCCGGCCGCAGCAGCGTATCAACCGGAACACTGAACAGACGGCCAAGTTCCAATAAATTGTCCATTGTCGGCACCGCCTGATCGGCCTCCCACTTGCTCACCGCCTGCCGGGAAAGCCCCAGTTTTTCACCCAGCGCTTCCTGGCTCAACCCTTGCGCGCGACGCAGCGCCGCGATCTTCTCCCCTGTCGTCATATCCAGCACCTGCCTTTCTGTGCTTTCACCATACACAATACCACTGCAAAACGCCACCAACCCTGCGTTTCTTTTTGTCAACCAACAGTTGCATCACACTGTTTTCATAAGCAAAGCCCCGAAAGAACGCTCTCTTTCGGGGCTTACTGCTAAGTACGGCTTATTCGATGCCTTCGTCTTCGCCCTCCGGGCGGTTGTTGTAGGCATATTCTTTGCACTTGGCCTTGGCTTCCTCCTCGGTCGCATAGGGACAGGCGCGCACGCGGCCCTCTGTCTCGGAAAACGCCACGCAAATCTTATCGTCTCCCGTGGCAAACCGGCGCCGGAACAAGCACCAGAGCTTTTTCATTGCAAACATCCTTTCCTGTCGATTGATAATATTCTAACAATAATAGTATAACGAACCTGATCAAACTTGTCAATCAGGTTCGTTACTTTTTTGTCAAATTGCGGTGCGCATCTTATTCCCCGAAGAATTCCTCGTGGATCGCCTTGACAGCCTTTTCGCTGTCCTCCTCGTTGATCAGTACCGAAATCTTGATCTCCGAGGTCGAGATCATGCGGATATTGATGCCAGCCATCGCGAGCGCCTCAAACATCTTGGACGCCACACCCGCCGAAGACGCCATGCCCGCGCCCACGATCGACACCTTAGCGACCTTCTTGTTGATGGAAACATCCTCATAGCCGATCATCTCGGCATTGTCTGCCAGAATCTGGCCAACGCGGTCAGCATCGTCCTCCCGGATGGTAAACGAAATCGACTTCTTGTTATCGCGGCCGACCGACTGCAAGATAATGTCGATATTGACATTGTGCTTAGCCATGAGCGAGAATACCTTGAACGCCGTGCCCGGGGTATCTGCTACGTTGATGATGGCTACACGCGCGCAGTTATTGTCACGGGCGACGCCCGATACATTCATTTTTTCCATGTGAGAACCCTCCTTGACTTTGGTACCCGGGTTGCGGGTAAAGCTCGAAACGACCTCAAGGTCGACATTGTACTTTTTCGCCATCTCAACCGAACGGTTGTGCAGCACCTGTGCGCCGAGCGAAGCAAGCTCGAGCATTTCGTCATAGGTGATGGCCTCCAGCTTACGCGCGCTAGGGACGATGCGCGGGTCGGCGGTGTATACGCCGTCCACATCCGTATAGATCTGGCACAGGTCGGCGCCCAGCGTTGCCGCAATCGCAACTGCCGTGGTATCCGAACCGCCGCGGCCGAGCGTGGTTACGTCGCCCAGCTTGTTGATGCCTTGGAAGCCCGCCACAATGCAGATGCGGCCGTTGTCCAACTCTGCCTGCAAGCGGTCGCCTACGATGCGCTTGATGCGCGCGTCCGAATAATTGCTGTTGGTTTCCAGCCCAATCTGCCAACCGGTAAGCGACACGACCGAGAAGCCCAGCTTTTGGATCGCCATCGCCAGCAGCGACATCGAGATCATCTCGCCCGTGTTGAGCAGCACATCCATCTCGCGCTTGGACGGATGCTTGTTGATCTCTGCCGCCTTTTCAATCAAATCATCGGTCGTATCACCCTGCGCCGAAACAACGACAACCACCTTGTTGCCGGCCTGCGCGGTCTTGGTGACAATATCCGCAACATTCTTCAGTCGTTCCGTGTTGGCAACCGAAGTGCCGCCGAACTTTTGCACAATAAGACTCATACTGATTTTGTTTCCTCCTTCTATACCCTGCCGCAGACGCGGCCTCGCTCACATGCGTTTGACGGTCGCGCCTACCTCATCGCAGCGCAGCTGCACGGCTTTCCAATGCGGATATTTTTCCGCACAGACCGCCTGCGCGCGCGCTAAGTAGTCGCGATCCCCCTTATACACCATCGCCACAATGGAAGGGCCTGCGCCCGAAATAAACGCGCCCAGCGCGCCCAATTTCTTCGCTTCGCGCACGATATCCTCGCCGTTTTCAATCAGGCCGAAGCGGTACGGCTGGTGCAGGCAATCCCCTGTCGCTACATCGAGGTTCTCCAAACGTCCGGTTGTCAGGCTGCCTGCCAGCAGCGCCGCGCGCGCCAGATTATATACCGCGTCGTGGTGCGCAATGGTTTTCGGCAAAGCCGCGCGCGCCTTTTCGGTGGACAGTTTGAAATCCGGGATAAACACAACAAAGTCGATTGCGCCGTGCACCGGCACGCGCACATGATGCACATGGCCGTTCTCCAGCAGTGCCACGCAAAAACCGCCTAAAATGGCAGGTGTTGAATTGTCCGGATGACCCTCGATGGTTGCAGCGAGGTCGATGACCGCCTGCCGGTCAAGCGGATCGCCCAGCAGCGCGTTCGCCCCCATGATGCCCGCAACCGTGCACGCGGAAGACGAGCCAAGGCCGCGTGTCTGCGGGATGGCGCAATCCTCGACGATTTTAAGCCCTGCCAGCGGCTTGCCGCACTCGTCGTACACACGCTTTGCACACTGATAAATCAGGTTGCGCGCATCCTTGGGCACATACTGCCCGTTTTTATCCGAAATATCAATGTGGTCGCTCTCCGCAAGATCGATCACATTGTAAAGCTCAAGCGCAATGCCGATACTGTCATAGCCCGAACCCATATTGGCGCTCGTGGCCGGAACGGTAACACGAACCATTTTCGTCGCCCTCCTTTTACAGCATACGCATAGCGGCACAAACTTCGCCACAGGCATTCAGCTTGGCGATCTTGTCCTGCATATCGGCCGTGGACAGGCGACTGGTCTTGACAACCACCACGCCGTCGACCGGTTCAGTCAGGCTTTCAACCGGGAGCAGTGCCTCAAGGTCACGCGTCGCGCCCTTAAAACGGACATACCACGCGCTTTGCAGCGTATCCAGCGGACGGAGCAGGTTTTTCGAGCCGTCGCCCCAGCCGATGAGGCGGCGGTGTTCGGCATGCTCAATGCAGTCGAGCATATCCGCGACAACAGCCGACGCAGTCGCAAGCTTGCCCGCGCCCTTACCATAGAACATGACATCACCCGTCGCGTTGCCATCGACCATAATGGCGTTGAACACGTCCTCGACCGCAGCCAACGGGCTTTCCTTGTGAATCAGATGCGGCGCAACGTAGGCGTAAGCCGTGCCGTCCTCGCACCGCACAGTGCGACCAAGCAGCTTGATCACGCAGCCCAGCTTGTCGGCATTAGCCACATCTTCGAGCGTGATCTTTGTAATGCCCTCGCAGGATACCTGATCGGGGTCAAACTTATCCCCAAAAGCGAGGTCAGCCAAAATGCAAATTTTGCGGCAGGCATCATGTCCTTCGATGTCGGCCGTCGGGTCTTTCTCGGCGTAACCATTGAGCTGTGCCTGCTTGAGCGCATCGGCAAAGGTAACGCCGTTGTGAATCATCTGCGTCAGGATGTAGTTCGTCGTACCGTTGAGGATACCGCAGATCTCGTTGAACTCGTTAGCAGCAAGGCATTGCAGCATGGGGCGGATGATCGGGATGCCGCCGCCGACCGATGCCTCAAACATATAATTAACGCCTTTCTCCTCGGCGATTTTCAGCAATTCTTCACCGCGGGTAGCAACCAGCTCCTTGTTGGAGGTGCACACGCTTTTACCCGCCAGCAGACAGCGGCGCGTAAACTCATATGCAGCGCCTACGCCGCCCATTACCTCAGCCACCACCGTGACCTCGGGGTCGTTTTCGATCACGGAAAAATCCGAAACGAACTTATGTCCATACGGCAACGCGGAAAAATCCCGCAAGTCGAGCACATATTTGACCTCGACTGGCTCGCCGACCACGCGCGCGATCTTTTCGGCGTTCATTTCAAACACCTCGTACACGCCGGAGCCTACCGTGCCATGTCCCATGATTGCTGCTTTTATCATAACCCAGTTTCCTTTCCTTCGGTTCTTATTGGGCAACGCCACAGATGCAATGGTGCAGTGTTGCCTTCATTCAGACGCCAGAATTTCGACCTTGCTCACGCCCGCCATCTGCCCGGCGCGCTGCAGCAAATCCTCTACGGAGTATTTCATCTCTCCGGTGCGGGCGGCAATCGTGACAGATGCCTGCCCGCGCATCGGGATCGACTGATTGACCGTTAACAGATTCGCGCCCGAGCGGGCCAAAAGCCCCAAAATGCTCGACAGCACGCCCGGCTGGTCGTGCAACATAAAATGAAAGGTTACGATCCGGTCGGTCGTGGCCTCAAAGAACGGCCGCACGCCATCCTTGTATTTATAGTACGCGCTGCGCGACAGCCCGGCAATTTTTGCCGCTTCGCTTGCCGTCGCCGCCCGCCCCGAGGCGATCGCCTCGTTTGCTTCGATCACACGCTGGAATACCTCAGGCAGCAGTGTGCGCTCGACCAGAAAGTACTTCGGTTTCACCATGCGCTGTTTGTCCTCCCTAAAAAGACATGTGTCTTTCTCACGCTTTCCTATCATACCATAAGCGACCGGTAAGTGCAAGGGAATAACTGCTAAAATTCCCGAATTTCCTCGAAAGCTTTTGTCGAATCTGACAAAGGCCCCTGTCTTTTCTGGATAAATTGTGTATGGCTTTCTTGTGGATGTTATGCTATACTATAATAACTTGTGAAATGAAACCGGAGAATGAGAACAATGCATCAAAAAAGTGTAAACGGAACCTTTACGTCCAAGGTCGGCTTCGTGCTTGCGGCAGTCGGCTCGGCAGTCGGCATGGGAAACATTTGGATGTTCCCCTACCGCACCGGTCAATACGGCGGCGCGGCCTTCCTGATCCCCTACCTGCTGTTTATCGCGCTGTTTGGCTATGTCGGCCTGTCAGGTGAATTCGCCTTTGGCCGCTTAACCGGCACCGGCCCGATCGGCTCATACGAATACGCAATGAAAACGCGCGGCAGGCGCGGCGGCGCTATCCTTGGCGCAATCCCGCTGTTTGGCTCGCTGGGCATCGCGATCGGCTATTCGATCATCGTCGGCTGGGTGCTGCGCTGTGTGTTCGGCGCGCTGACCGGCTCGCTGATCGCAACCGAACCGGAAACCTACTTTGCGGAAATGAGCGCGACCCACCTGTCCAGCGTACCGTGGCATGTGCTGGTTGTGGTCATCACAGTCGCTATTTTGATTTTCGGCGTATCGGGCGGCATTGAAAAGATTAACAAAGTGATGATGCCAGCCTTTTTCATTCTGTTCCTGATCATTGCGGTGCGCGTGCTGTTCCTGCCCGGCGCACTCGAAGGCTACAAGTACCTGCTTGTGCCGCAGTGGGAGTACCTGCTCAACCCGCGCACTTGGATTATGGCGATGGGACAGGCATTCTTCTCCCTGTCTGTCACGGGCTCGGGCATGATCATTTATGGCTCCTACCTCTCCAAAAAGGAGGATGTCGTGCATTCCTCGTGCATGACCGCTGTGCTCGACACTTGTGCCGCCATGCTCGCGGGCTTCGCTGTCATCCCGTCGGTATTCGCCTTTGGCCTTGACCCGGCCTCCGGCCCCAAGTTGCTGTTCATCACGCTGCCGCGTGTATTCCAGCAGATGCCATTTGGTCGCCTGTTCGCGCTGCTGTTTTTCATTTCTGTGCTGTTTGCGGGCATTACCTCGCTGGCGAACATGCTGGAAGCGGTGTCCGAAGCCGCTCAGACGCGTCTCAAGCTGAACCGCAAAACCGCTGTGCGGCTTGCCGGTGCAGCAACATTGGCCGTCGGCCTGCTGATCGAGCAGGAGGCTCTCATGGGTCGCTGGATGGACATCATCACGATCTATGTCGTGCCGATCGGCGCAATTCTCGGCGCGGTAATGATTTATTGGGTGCTGGGCGTCAAGACCATCAAAAAAGAGCTGATGGAAGGCCGCGACAAGCCGCTCAGCCCGGCCTACGACTTTCTTGCCAAGTATGTATATGTCTTCCTTGCGCTGGTCGTCGTGATTTGCAGCTTTGTCATTCCGGGCGGCATTGGGTAAAATCAAACAAACCAAAGGGAGCGGTTCATGCTGCTCCCTCTTTCTATGCAAAAATCCCACGGCGTAAGCCGTGGGATTTTTAATTGGTCAGTCCTTATTTTCCGGCGGAACGGACGCGGCCTTCGCCTCATCCGAATCCCCTATTTCTGCGGCGCTTTCGGGCGCTGGGCCAACCTTGGCCTCCAGTTCCTCCTGCAGCTCGCTCATCAAACCTTCGCCAACCACCTTGTCCGGCACGACCTCGCCGTTGTACACCTTAACAAAGGTCTCGCCGTCCATGGTTTCATTGCGGATCAGATACTCCGCAACACGGGTCAACTCATCCATATGCTCACTGAGCAGCTTCTTACAGTTGCGATACGCTTCCTCAATAATGCGATGGATCTCATCGTCAATCTCGGCAGCCTTGACCTCGGAGTATCCCTTACCCGCCGCGAAGTCGCGGCCAAGGAAGATTTCCCCGCTGTCCGAACCGTAGTCGATCGGGCCGATCTTTTCACTCATACCGTAGCTGGTGACCATGGCGCGCGCCATCTGTGTGGCCTGCTTAATATCGCCATATGCGCCTGTCGAAATATCTTCCATCGTCAGTTCCTCAGCCACACGGCCGCCCAGAGAGACGATGATGTATTCCTCCATATAGCCGCGTGTGCGGTATGCCTGATCCTCCTCCGGCAGCGGCATGGTAAAGCCACCCGCACCGGACGAACGTGGGATAACGGTGACATGATGCACCGGGTCCTGCGTCGGCAACACATGGAAGCAGATCGCGTGGCCTGCCTCGTGATACGCGGTCAGGCGCTTATCCTTCTCGGTCATAATGTGGCTCTTTTTCTCTACACCCATAACGACCTTGAGCAAGGACTCCTCGATCTCATCCTGTGTAATCAGCTTTTTATTGCGGCGGGCTGCCAGCAGCGCCGCCTCATTGAGCAGGTTTTCCAAGTCCGCGCCAGTGAAGCCCGCCGTGGTCTTGGCAATGTCCGAAAACTTAACATCTGGGTCAAACTGCTTGTTGCGCGCATGCACCTTGAGGATTGCCTCACGTCCCTTGACATCAGGTGCGCCGACATAGACCTGCCGATCAAAGCGGCCCGGACGCAACAGTGCATTGTCCAGAATATCCTTGCGGTTGGTCGCAGCGATGACGATAACGCCCTCGTTCGCGCCGAAACCGTCCATCTCAACAAGCAGCTGGTTTAATGTCTGCTCGCGTTCATCGTGACCGCCGCCGAGGCCTGCGCCGCGCTGACGGCCGACCGCGTCGATCTCATCGATAAACACGATGGCCGGTGAATTCTTCTTGGCCTGCTCAAACAGGTCACGCACACGCGATGCGCCGACACCGACATACAGCTCAACGAAATCCGAGCCGGAAATCGACAGGAACGGCACACCCGCCTCGCCCGCAACCGCACGCGCGATCAAAGTCTTACCGGTACCCGGAGGGCCAACCAGCAGCACACCCTTGGGGATACGCGCGCCGATCTGCACGAACTTCTGCGGATTTTTCAGGAACCCAACGATTTCCTGCAGCTCGGCCTTTTCCTCGTCCGCACCAGCCACATCGTTGAACGTCACCTTGCGCTTATCATCCTGCGCGAGCCGCGCACGCGCCTTGCCAAACTGCATCGGGCCTGCACCGCCGCCGGACTGCTTGTTCATCATAAAGTACCAGAACGCGCCAAGCAGCACAATCAGGATAACATAGGGCAGGAACTGCGCCCACCACGGCATGGTCGAATACAGGTAATCAACCTCTTTGAGACTACCGTCGCGCATCTGCTCATCGATGGTCGGCAGCAGCTGGTTGAGGAATATGTCGCGCGAACCGCTCAGGTCATAGCTGACGACTCGATCCTCATCACGCAGATGCATGGTCAGCACCGAGTCATCGATTTTGTATTCGTCCACTTTACCTTCCGTAAAATAGGTAAATACGTCCGAATAGGTAATCGGCTCCGTCTGCTGAGTCTGGCTGATGACATAGCTTACGCCTGCCAGCAGGAACACTAAGATGATGAGGTAAAGGCCAAAGCCTTTCATTTTGCCTTTCAAATTGGTATAGCACCTCTTCCTTTTTGTATTTACTCGCCGCCGTATACGCTCGGCTTGAGAATGCCGATATACGGCAAATTGCGGTATTTTTCCGCATAATCCAGCCCATAGCCGACGACAAACTCATCCGGGATCTCAAAGCCCAGATAATCGACCGGCACATCGACCTTGTGCCGCGCGGGTTTGGACAACAGTGTGCACAGCCGGAGGGACTTTGCGCCCCGCGCCTTGAGCACCTGCATCAGATAACTAAGCGTGACGCCCGAGTCGAGGATATCTTCAACGACCAGCACATCCCGCCCGTCGATCGGCTGCTCGATGTCCTTAATGATCTGCACCTCGCCCGTGGTCTTGGTGCCTTTGCCATAGCTGGACACAACCATAAAGTCGATGTTGCACGGTGTAGCAATCTGGCGCGTCAGGTCTGCCATAAAAACATAGGAGCCTTTGAGCACACTGATGATCAGCGGGTTTTTATCCCGATAATCCTCGGTGATGCGCGCGCCCAGTTCCGCAACCTTGTCGGCCAACTGCTGCTCGGTAAAATAGACTTCCTTGAGATCGTCCCGCATTTGATAGGCCATTTTTAATACCCCTCTATTTTTATTTGTATCCGCGCGCCCCCCTGCGGCCGGCGCGCCTGATCCATCCCGACATCCTGCACGGCAATCACGCCGTACTTGTCTGCAATCACCGCAAGCATATCCCGCCGCAAGCGGGGTACTTTTCGATCAATCAGCAGCTTTTTCAGCGTGCGGCTGCCGCCGTGCGCACTCAGGCGGATGCGGTCCCCCGTGCGGCGCGTGCGCACACACAACGATGCAAAATCTATTGTACCACAATCCGCACAAAAAGTATTGAATGTTTTGTAAAAATCTTCGTTTTTTTCTAACCGCCGCAGCGACAGCCGCGCAGTATCGTTCCAGACTGCGCCATCAAACGGCACGGAAAGCGGCAACGCAGGCCGTTCCACCACCGCTTTACTGCATACCAGCCGAAGCGCTCCGTATTCCCGGTATGCGGTGAACCCGTGCGGTAAATCACAGCGCGCAGACGGATTTGCGCTGTCCAGTAGCGCATCCAGTGCGCGAATATGCTGCGTGGTCAGGTCGCGCAGCGGCATACCGCCCTGTGCGAGCAAACGCCGCAGCGCCCGCGACCGCACCGCCGGATGTGCCTGCCGCAACGGTACAATATCCCATGTGCCGTCATCACGCGCCGACCTCGCCAGACAATCGCGCGCCATCCCATCCAGACAATCCTCATCCTGCCGCAGTAGCTCGCCCGACCGCCGCGCAGCCTGCGCGACCTCCGGCTGGATGGCCCGCAAAGCGGGCACGACCGTGTGACGAATACGGTTACGGGTATACGCGTCATCCGCATTGGTGCTGTCGGTGACGTAATCCTGCCCCAGCCCGGCCAGATATGCCTCGATTTGGGCACGCCCTACGTCCAGCAGCGGACGAACCACCTGCCCACGTACCGGCGGGATGCCTGCCAGCCCCTTCGCCCCGGCACCGCGCGCCAGATGGAACAGCACCGTCTCGAGATTATCGTCCGCCGTATGCGCGGTCGCGATTTTTGCGCCCTGTGCCGCTGCATGCAGCCGTTCATACCGGATACGGCGCGCGGTCTCCTCCACGCCTGTGCCCTGCTGCACTGCGGCTGCGGCCACGTCAACCCGCTCGACAGCCAGTTCAACCCCCAGCCGCGCGCACAGCGTCCGGCAGAACGCTTCATCCCGGTCGGACTCCGCGCCGCGCAGGCAATGGTTGAGGTGGAACGCCCGTGCAAGGTAGCCCAACTCGCGCAGCACCAGCAGCAGCGTGACAGAGTCCGCACCACCGGATAACGCCACCAGCACTCGCTCACCCGGCGCCAGCATGGCGTGCGCTGCAATCGTGCGTTTTACCGTCTCTAACATTACCCTACTCCCCATGGATGCGGTCCGGATTAGAGAAGGTCGTGTACTGGCCGACCCACTGCAATTCAATGGTATTTGTCGCGCCATGACGGTTTTTGGCAATGATGATTTCGGCTACGTTCTTGTTTTCACTTTCATCATCATAATAGTCATCACGATAGATGAACATAACAATGTCGGCGTCCTGCTCGATTGCACCCGATTCGCGCAAGTCAGACAGCATCGGGCGTTTGTCTGAGCGCTGCTCGGACGCACGCGACAGCTGCGACAGGCACACGACCGGCACGTTGAGCTCCTTTGCCATGATCTTGAGCGAACGCGAGATTTCTGCAACCTCCTGCACACGGTTATCCATATGCCGCCCGCCGACATGCATCAGCTGGAGATAGTCGATGACGATTAAGCCAAGTTCCTCGCCCAACCGGCGGCACTTAGCCTTAATCTCGGCCACCGTGATGGCCGGATTATCGTCAACGTAAATATTCAGCCCAGCCAGCACGCCGGAGGCACGGGCGATCTTGACCCAGTCATCTTCGTCGAGGTTGCCGGTCTTGAGTTTTTGCGACTCAATCAGCGCTTCGCTCGACAGAAAGCGACTTGCCAGCTGTTCCTTGCCCATCTCAAGCTGGAACACGCAGACACCCGTCCCCTTTTTGTAGCCGCGCGGCTTGTCCTTTACGCTCGCCTTGGCCGCGTTGAGCGCGATATTGAGCGCAAACGCGGTCTTGCCCATGCCGGGACGCGCCGCAATCAAAATCAGGTCGGATTTATTCAGGCCGGTCAGCGCGGTGTCCAGCGCATGGAAGCCCGTGGACATACCCGGGATATCACTGTCCGACTTGGCACGCTCGTCCAGTTCGGTATACAGATCGGCAATAACCTCGCTGAGTTTGGACAGGCCTTTGATTTCGCGCCCCTGCCGGATGCCGTAAATACGCTGCTCGGCAAGCTCCGCGATGCTGGATGCTTCGCCGCGGGCCTCCAGCGCGTTCTGCTGGATTTCGCCACCCGCATCCGCAAGCTGGCGCAGCAGACTCTTGTCGCGTACAATGCGCACATATTCGCCCACATTGCGTGCGCCCGGCGTCACATCCATCAATTGAAATAGATACGCACGGCCGCCCGCTTCATCATAATAACCCAGACGCGTGAGCATGTCGAGCACTGTGACCGGGTCGATACGCTGCGCGCCGTTAAACATCGAATAAATAGTCTCAAAGATGCGCTTATTTTCGTCGGCATAGAAGTCGTCCGCGCGCACCTGCTCGATCACCTCGGGGATGCAATTCGGGTCGACCAGCATTGCACCGAGCAGCGACTGTTCCGCTGTCAGATCCTGCGGCACCTGCCGCAGCAGAAGTTCGTCCAAAACCGCACCACCTTTCGTAAAAATACATTTTGCCGCGCTCCGCGCGGCTATTTAGAACGCAAACCGCCCTGCGGTTTGCATCCGAACACCCAGCCGCCTTAGGCGGCCATACGACAGGGATTTCCTGCTTTGCAGGAAATTTCGTAAAAAGTCAGGACATTCGCCTGACTTTTTACACATCTGACGGAGAAAAGTTTCGCTGGTCGGAACTTTTCTCCGTCCAGAAACCTTGTCCGCGCTTTCAGCGCGGCAAGGTTCCCTCGATTGGAACTGTACGTTCCAATCGAAATCGTCAGGCTTCTACCACCTGCACCAGGATCTCGCCCGCGATATCCTGATACAGCTTCGCCTTGACGCGGTGCACACCGAAGGTCTTGATCGGCTCCTCCAGCACGATCTTCTGCTTGGGCACATTCAGGCCGTACTGCTTGTTTAACTCCTCCGCAATTTCCTTGGAGGTTACCGCGCCGAACAGGCGACCGCCCGAGCCACCCTTTGCCGGCACTTTCACCGGGCTGACCTTGAGCTTTTCCGCCGCCTCACGCGCAGCCTGCTGCTCCAATGCGACCTTACGCGCGTGCGCCTCATCCTGCGCCTTCTTCACGTTCAGATTATCGGCCGTAGCCGGTTCGGCCAAACCGCGCGGCATCAGGAAATTACGTCCGTAGCCTTCGCTGACCTCAATCAGGTCGCCCTTCTTGCCCTTGCCCTTCACATCCGCTTTGAGAATGACTTTCATAATACTGTTAACTCCTTTGCTTGTTCTGGTTTATGAATCCCGGCTGGATTGTTTTTCCGCCGTTTTTTCGTTTTGCTGGTCGGCAAAATAACCGTCGATTGCTTCCGTAATCATATGATCGGCCTCTGCCGGTGTGGTGTTGCGCAGCTGCGCCCCCGCCGCCGTATGGTTGCCGCCGCCACCCAGCCGCTCCATAAGCAGCTGCACGTTGACCTGTCCGGATGCACGCGCGGACACAACCATATCATTGCCGCTGCGGAATGCGACTACGCTTGCGCGCGTGCCGATGATACTCAGCAGTTCATCCGCCGCCTGTGCCGCCGCAATGCGGTCAACCTCTTCGTCCGTAATCGCAAAAATCACGCCCTGCCCGCAATCGCGCGCCGAGGAAATCAGCTTCTGCCGCTCCATGTACTGCGTAAAGCTGGATTGGAACAGACGCTTGACATCGCTCGCCTCCGCACCCGCACGGCGCAGGTATGCAGCTGCCTCAAATGTGCGCACACCGGTGCGTGTGGAAAACCCCTTGGTATCCAAATAAATGCCCGCGAGCATGGCCTCCGCTTCGCCCGTCAGGATGCCGCTGGTCGGCACAAGGTATTGCAGCAGTTCACTGACCAGCTCGGATGCAGACGACGCATACGGTTCGTGCAGCGAAACGACTGCATTTTCGATGTAATCAGCCGCGCGCCGGTGGTGGTCGATGACTGCCACTTTATTGATGGACTGAAGCAGCGCCTCGTTTTCCACATAGCCCGGCCGGTTGACGTCCACCACAATCAGCAGCGTGTTATAGTCGCATAGGATCATCGCGTCCTCCGCGCTGATAAACACATCCTTGTATTCGGGCAGGGTTTCCAGACGTTCGATCAAGTCGCCCGCCATCGTATGCTGCTGATCGACCACAATATGCACCGGTTTACCCTTGCCGCGCACCGCGCACACCATACCGGCCGCGGCACCGATCGCGTCCATATCGCTGTTCCGATGCCCCATGATGAGCACCTGCGACGAATCGCGGATGAGCTGCGACAGGGCGTTTGCCACCACGCGGCTTTTTACCTTGGTACGTTTTTCGACTTCCTCGGTCAGGCCGCCGTAAAACTCAAAATTATACCTGTTTTTAACGACCGCCTGATCGCCGCCGCGCGAGAGCGCCATATCAATTGCCAGACTGGCGTATTGATAACATTCGGCCAGCGTTTCGCCATCCTTACCAATGCCGATGGACAGCGTTGCAACAACGCCCTCATGGTTCTGAATCTCACGCACATCCTGCAATACTGCAAACTTACGCGCACTGAGTTTTTCCAAAGCAGCGTTTTCAATGATAAAGATATACTTGTCGCGGTCATACTTGCGCAACACCGCATTGCTGTCCTTGATCCACGAAAACAGACGCTTATCAATATCGGCCAAGATGGTTGATTTTTCCGAGTCGGTTGCGTTCTTGGTCAGTTCCTCGTAGTTGTCGATCGCAATTACCGCAATTGCCGGCCGGCGTGTTTCCGCTGCGTCGCGCAGCTGGACATAATCCGTGCAATCAAGAAAGTGCAGCATCATCATCTGCCCCGCCCTGCTTGGCACCATACTGCCAAACACATGGTAAATCCGTTTTCCCATGCGCAATTCGCCCGGGAACTGCTGCTTGCCCTCGATCAGCCAACGGGTTTCAAAGGTGGGCGCCAACTCGGTCAGGCGCATATGGCGCGCGCCGGAAAACTGCCCGCTGATCTCGGCAAAGCCATCATTCGCCCAGACGATCTCGCCGGTCGTTGCCAGCGCGACCACCGTTGGCAGCGGCGTATGCGTCACCGCCGGCTTAATCTCGCCCCCCTCGATCACGATATTATCCATCAGCTGCTGCACCTGCCGCCGCTGTTCCTTTTCCCCATGCAATGACACCACACGGAGCACCACGCACAGCGCCAGCCCCACCGCACCGTAAATCACGGAAAAATACAGGGCACCTGCCGCAAATAACAGGAATAACGCAAAAAACAGGCCAGAACCCGACTGTAACGACCTCTTATTTGACTTTTTCAAATGCCGTCCCCCTTTCGGACGCAAATATTCAGATTAATTATATCATCGGTCCCCTATAATGTAAACAAAAATCGTATAAGCAACGGGGACGGCAAGGCGTTATTGACAGTCGTTTACCCGCACGGTATGATTACGGTATAAGCAAGGCGAGGCTGTGCGGCAGCACGGCACGACCTCTACCGGCGAAAGCGAGGCGGATCATTTATGGCGCAATACATACTGGCACTCGACCAGGGCACAACCAGCTCACGCGCGATTTTGTTTGACCACGAACAGAATATCCTATCAATCCGGCAGCACGAACTGACGCAACAGTATCCCCGGGAAGGCTGGGTCGAGCAAGACCCTATCGAAATCTGGTCGACCCAATACGCGGCCATGTTGGAAGTGCTGGCCGCCTCCGGTGTCTCCCCGCACGATGTCGCGGGCATCGGCATTACCAACCAGCGGGAGACCACTATCCTGTGGGAGCGCGAAACCGGTCGCCCTATTTACAACGCAATCGTATGGCAATGCCGCCGTACGGCTGATATCGTCGATGGGCTGGTCGAGCAAGGTCTTACCGACCACATCCGGCAGACGACCGGCCTGATTCCGGACGCCTATTTTTCCGGCACCAAAATCAAATGGATTCTTGACCATGTCGAGGGCGCGCGCGAAAAAGCCGCGCGGGGCGATATCCTGTTCGGAACCGTCGACTCATGGCTGGTCTGGAAGCTGACTGGCGGGCAGGCGCATGTGACCGATGCGACCAACGCTGCGCGCACCATGATTTTTGACATCCACAAACTCGACTGGGATGACACTCTGCTCGACGCGTTGGATATCCCGCGCGCCATGCTACCGCGTGTGTGCTCATCGAGCGAGGTGTACGGCCATGTCTCCCTGCCCGGCGGCGATATCCCCATTGCGGGCATCGCGGGCGACCAGCAAGCCGCCCTGTTTGGGCAGACCTGTTTCGCACCGGGCGAAGCAAAAAACACTTATGGCACGGGCTGTTTCCTGCTGATGAACACCGGCACCACAGCTTGCGAGAGCAAAAACGGCCTACTGACCACGATCGGCATTCAAATCGGCGGCGAAACCCATTACGCACTGGAAGGCAGTGTGTTTGTCGGCGGCGCGGTCATCCAATGGCTGCGCGACGAGATGCGCTTTTTCACCGACAGCCGTGACGCGGAATACTACGCACAAAAGGTGCCGGATACGGGCGGCGTTTACCTTGTGCCCGCGTTCACCGGACTGGGCGCGCCGCACTGGGATATGTATGCACGCGGCTGCATCGTCGGCCTGACCCGCGGCACCCGCCGCGAGCACATCATCCGCGCAGCACAGGAGTCGATTGCCTATCAAGTGGACGACCTGCTCACGGCTATGAAACGTGACACTGGCATACCACTTGGCACATTATCGGTTGACGGCGGCGCAAGCCGGGATAGTTTTTTGATGCAGTTCCAAGCAGATATCTCACACTGTACGATCCGGCGGCCCGTCATCCGCGAAACGACCGCACTGGGCGCGTGCTATCTGGCAGGTCTCGCAACCGGCGTATGGCACAGCCAGGAGGAGCTGAGACAGCTCTGGCGTTGTGATACCTTTTATGAACCCAACATGGCCGATGAGACCCGCCGCCAACTGCTGGCAGGCTGGAGTAAGGCCGTCGGCCGTTCGCTTGACTGGGCAGATCATCGCTGATACAAAAGAAGTCAAAAACACAAGGGACGCTGCATAGCAGCGTCCCTTGTGTTGTGTCTTGCACCACGGAAAAGAAAATGAGTGAAAGGTTACCAGTATTTTTCGACGTGCGCGCGGGTGACCTCCGCCGCCTTTTTGATGTTCTCCTCATTGGAAAGCTTGTAGTAATCCGGACGGAACACCTCCATCGTGCATACATCGCCTTCGAAACCGATCTTTTTGAGTGTATCAGCGTAGCGCTTGTGATCCAGACAATCGCCCGGCTCGCCCGGCCACAGACGCTTCTCGTCGTTGTTGTACGCCGCGCCGCAGGGCATGTTTTCCATGCCGTTGAGGTGCCAGACGAAAATCTTTTTGCCGTCCGCTTTCTCCAGCGCATCCCAGCCAGATGCCATCGCGTGGAAATGGTACTGGTCAAGCGTAATACCGACGAGCGGATGGTTCACTTCCTGCACGATTGCGTACGCATCCTCGAAGCGGTTGATCGACATGGTCGGGCAGCCGCAAAATTCGATGGACAGCTTGATGCCATGCGGCTCGACCTTGTTGACCATTTCGCGGAGCACTGCCACTGCATCCGTGCGGATGTCGTCCAGCGTCGCCGGAACGGTCAAATCCATCGACGGAACGACGACAATCATCTTGCACTGCAATTTCAGGCAGTCGGCGATGATTTGGTCGAGCTTGGCCATCACTTCGTCCTTTTCCGCCTGCGTCTGCTTCATATTAAAGAAGATCAGCGCATTATAGGACAGCATGCGCAGCTTGTGGGACGGGTCGGCAAACCATGCTGCCAGATCGTCAATCGTGTACTTTCCTGCCGCGATTTCGCGGTCAAGGCATTCGGACTGGATATCTATGTAATCAAAACCGTACTTCTCACACAGGTCGAGATCCTCAAGGACGGAATGGTTCTCGCAGAAACGGTTGCAGCCTTCATTAAAACCGATTTTCATAGTCATTATCTCCCTTCTTAATGCTTACTTCTTGTAGAAATCCGGTGTGCCGCCGGTGATGACCTTTTCCGGCTGGCCCGAGGTCTGGCTCTTTACCAGTGCGTCGGCCGTGATGGATGCGACATAACCGTCCCACGCGGAAGAGCCGCCGGTCTCGCCCTTAACGGCATGGTCGACCCAGTCTTGGATTTCGACGTCGTACGAGTCAATGAAGCGCAAAATCCAGTTGTCCTCAATCTTGGTGGACACATTGTTCGCGTAGCGCACGGTCGGGAAGGACGGGCACGGCAGATTGATCACGCCGTTCTCACACACGACCTCGCAATTGATATCGTAGCCAAATCCGCAATTGACGTTGACTTCGAGCACGGTCACGATGCCGCCCTTGGTTTTCATAATCATGACCTGAGGGTCTTTCAGCCCCTCATGCGCCTTGGACGAGGTCTTGGGCATAATGCACTGCACTTCGTCCCACTCGTCGCCGATCAGCCAGGGCAATACATCAATCTCATGGATGGCGGTGTCAGTGACCGCCATTGCGGTGGTGTAGTCCGGTGCGACACCATCTGCGCGGTGCGTGCACTTGAGCACCATCGGTGCACCGAACTTGCCTGAGTCGATCAGTTCCTTGACCTGCTTGTAGCCGCGGTCGTAGCGGCGCATAAACCCGACCTGTACCAGATGCTTGCCCGATGCCATCTCGGCATCTACGACCGCCTTGCAGTCCGCCGCCGTGTTTGCGAGCGGTTTTTCGCTGAACACCGGCTTACCAGCCTGAATGGCAGCGATAACCGGCTCCTTGTGGAACGCGCCCGGCGTGGTGACGACAACGGCGTTGACATCCGGGTCGTTGATCGCAGCATGGAAATCGGTATAGACCTTGACAGCACCGCCCGCAATCTCGGCGCCCTTTTTGGCGCCTTCTTCAAATACGTCGCATACCGCCACGACCTTCGCGCCACGGATGCGGTTCTGGATGCGTTCAATGTGCTCGCGGCCAATCATGCCGCAGCCGATAACAGCAATGTTCAGTTCCATGAGAAATTCCTCCTGTAAAATATTAGCTTTACTTTATGTAGATATTGAATTCACGCACGCTGCACGCAGCGACGATAATTCCAAAATGGGATATGTTGTCTCATCAGGCCGCCAGACCGAGCGGAGAAAACAGCACATACACGCCGATCGCGACCAGCAGACCGATGACCGATACAATATGCCGGTACTTCCACGGGGTCATATCGACCGCGCCAATGTCCTGCACCTCGTACACCTCGCCCGGACGGTACTTGTTTAGCCACCACATGATTCCCAACTCGATCGGGAACAGGACAGCCATTGCGTACAGATAGTGGATCGGGTTATCGCTGCCCGGATAGCAGGGCTTGAGCAGCAGGAATGCGCCGTAGCACACCACGTGGAATATCGTAATCACCTTTGGCATGCACTTCGGGCTACGCTTGAATAGAAAGATGCCCAGAATGGTGCACAGCACAGGGAGCGAGACAAACTGGCTCATCGAGTTCAGGAATGTGGTGATGCCGCCTGCGTTCATGATAAACGGGGAGATAATGATCGCAACACAGCCTGCAATCGTGCCATAAATCTTGCCGATGCGCACGCACTGCACGTCGGATGCCTGCGGGTTGATCGATGAGCGGTACAGATCAAGGGTGAACATGGTTGATGCAGAGTTGAGTACCGAGTTAAAGGAAGACAGGATCGCGCCAAACATGACGGCCGCAAAGAATCCCATCACCGGGGCGGGCACGATCTCGGCAATCAACGCGGGATAGGCAAAGTCGATGGCCTTGTCGCCAACCGCAGCCAGCTGCTCTTGAATGGAAGGCAGGTAAAACGCGATGATACCGGGGATAACCAGATACAGCGGACCAATGCACTTGAGGAAACCGCAGAAGATCGCACCCTTCTGGCCTTCCTTCAGGCTCTTGGCAGCCAGCGCGCGCTGGACAAAGGACTGGTTTGTACACCACCAATATAGGTTATTGAAGAACATACCGGTGATAATCAGCACCCATGGCACCTCGGGTTCCGGCGCGTTCCACGCGTTGATTGCGTTGAGCTTGGACGGGTTGGCTTCGATGATGTAGCGGACGCCGTCGAGAATGCCGTCACCGCCGGTCGCAGTGGACAGCGCCGCAAAGCCGAGGAATGGGATCATCAAGCCACCGATCAGCAGGCCAATGCCATTGATCGTGTCCGACACCGCAACCGCCTTCAGGCCGCCGAAAATCGCATAGCAGCCGCCAATGATGCCGATAATCACGCAAATGATGGCAACCGCCACGAACTTGCTCGTGCCCAGCATGCCGGAGATGTTGAAGATCTGCTCAAACACGACCGCACCCGAGTACAGGATGACCGGCAGGTTGAGGATGGAGTACATAACCACAATAATCAACGAAAACATGGTTTTGGTACCGCGACCATAGCGTTGCTCCATCAGGGACGGAATGGTCATCGCGCCCATCTTGAGGTAGCGCGGCAGGAAGTAGTACGCGAGCACGAGCAATGTGAACATGGAACCGACTTCCCATGCGATCGGGCCCATATTCGTCAGGAAACTCTGACCGTTCAGACCAACCAACTGTTCGGCCGACAGGTTGGTCAGCAGCAGCGAACCAGCAATGACCACACCCGGCAGACCACGCCCCGCGAGGAAATATCCCTCGGCGGTATCGAGTTTGTCGTCGCGCGTTTTCCATGCGGAAATGACCGCCACCAATGCGGTGAACAGCAGGAAAGAAATTGCCGTCCAACCCAGCGAATGAAAGAATGTCATGAAATCCCTCTTTTCTCATCTTTGCAGTTATAGTGTTGCGTTCACGAGAACGCAACAGGCGAAAAGAAATCCCGCCAAGCACAGTGCATGCGGATACGAGGAAACCTTTTTCTGTACAGAGATCGTTTTGTGGCAGGTTCTCTTTGTTGTTTCAAGAATATCACTGTTTTTCCATGCTTTCAAGAGCAAAAACGGGCATAATTGCATTTTCGTTGGATACGGACAAAAACACTGGCAACGGTTCGTGAAAGTAACGGAAGAAATCAGTTTTTTGCGTGCATTTGCGTGCATTTCCTTGTCCAATTTGCCTAACCAATCAGACCAGACATTGTATATCCTGCTTTTCATGCAAAAAACCACAGAAATTTCCCTCAAACCGGCGCTTGCTTTGTGCGTGCATTGTGATATAATTAACACAAAAACCACAGGAGGAAAACCCTTATGGCAGTGACCGCACAACAGATCGCAGAGCTGACCGGCGTATCGCGAGGAACGGTTGACCGCGCGCTGCACAACCGCGGCCGCGTCAACCCCGATGTGGCCGCTCGCATCCGGCAGGTCGCAGCCGAACTGGGCTACCGCCCCAACCAGATTGGGCAAGCGCTGGTCAAAACGCCGCGCGACTTCCGCATCGGCGTGATTTTACAATCTGCCGAAACACCTACTATGCAGATCGTATCTGCCGGCGTGCATCGTGCGGCCGACGAACTACGCGCCTCTGGCGTCGAACTGCTGCTGCGCGAGATCCGCAGGCTGGACACCGAACTGGTGCTCGAGGCAATCGAAGAACTGGTCGGTCAGGGTATCCAAGGGCTGGCCATCGCGCCCAGTGCCGAAACCGAAATCCGGCATTGCATCGACGACCTATATGAGCAGAACATCCCGGTCGTCACACTCAATTCGGATGTGCCGGGCAGCAAACGGCTATGTTTCATCGGCATGGACAGCTACCGTGGCGGACAGACAGCGGCCGGACTGATGTGCCAACTACTGCCAGACGGCGGCAAGGTGCTGCCATTGGCCGGACACCTCAACAACACCGCGCACAACAACCGACTGAACGGTTTTTTGGACACACTGCGGCAGGAAACCGCCTACCACATCACCCTACTGCCGTTCCAGCCCTGTTTCGACCGGGACGACTATGCCTATGAAATCACGCAGCATACGATACAGGCCGAGCCTGACCTCGCAGGTATCTATGTCGCTTCCAACGGACAGCAAGGCGTGTGTCAGGCGCTGGACGAGCTTGGTCTCAAGCGACGGATCAAAGTGATTGCGTTTGACCTGAATGCACCCAATTTGGCATTACTGCAAGCGGACAGCCTCAGCTTTGTGCTCGATCAGGAGGCATTCGAGCAAGGCTACCGTTCGCCGTATCTTCTCTACGAATATCTGATGCACAAGAAAAAGCCTGCGCACCCTCTGATTTATACGGATATCGCCATCCGCACCAAATACAACAGCACATTGGCCGTATCCGCAGATGCCGACGGGCACATGCAGCAAACATAAATAGAAAAAGAGCAGCGGTTTTCCGCTGCTCTTTTTGCGTGTGGCTTACTTAATCAACGATGACGATGCTCTCGATCACCGGCTGGTTTTCCGGCAACACCGTGCCGTTGCCATCCTCGACCGGGGTATTTTCGCAAATCTCGTCTACGATGTCCATCCCTTCCGTCACATATCCGAAGCAGGCATACTGCCCATCCAGATAAGTGCTGTCCTGATGGACGATGAAAAACTGCGAGGAGGCGCTATCCATATCCTGCGCACGCGCCATCGAAATTGCGCCGCGTATGTGTGACAAATCGTTTTCCACGCCGTTCTCCGCAAACTCGCCCTTGATATTCTGGTTCGACCCGCCCGTGCCGTCGCCGTTTGGATCACCGCCCTGCATCATAAAACCGCTGATGATACGGTGAAAGGTCAGCCCATCGTAAAAGCCGCTCTCTGCCAAGTCCATGAAATTCTGTACAGTGATCGGTGCTGTATCACCATCCAGTTCCACCGTAATCGTACCCATATCCTTGATGGTGATTTCCGCATGATGCGTACCGATACCCTCGGTCGCAGCCTGCGCCGTATCCGATTGCCCCGTCTGGTTCTCGGCGGCAATATCATCCGCGTTTGTAGTGTCCTGCGTCGTGTCCTTGCCGCCACAGCCGCCCAGCAACAGCGCGGCAAGCAGGCAAAAGCTTAGTACGATGCGTTTTCTCATGTGTTTTACTCCTTTCCGTGAGTCGTTCCACCCTGTTCGACACGCAGCTGCGCCGCCGGACGGCGCACCGCATTGTCCTGAAAGCGGAAGAAGTTGGGTTGGTGACGCGACTGCGTGTATTCAAACATTACGCCGTCGCTGTTATACGTCTGGCTACTGACGACCGCAAGACAGTTGCAATCGCCCATATCCAGATATTGCAGATCGAGCAGCGTGGCCTTTTCGACCGTTACCACCCGCTTGCTGTTGATGATAGAAAGGTGCAGATCATTTTCCAGATAGCGGTAAATCGACCGCGCGGCGATCTCGCGCGTCAAGCCGCGCGCCACATCCTGCCGAAAATAACTGTGGTTGATAATAAGCGGCCGGTCATTGAGATAGTGCAGGCGCTGGATATAATAGAGTGGCGTTCCCTCGGCAAAGCCGGTTTTGGCCGCCAACGCAGTGTTGGCCGTCAACTCGGAAAAAAGCAAGATTTCACTTGTGCCGCGCCAGTGGTTGCGCGCAGCAGATTCGGCAAACGACTCGATCGTGCCGAGCGTAAATGTCGCCTGCTGGGCCGGCTCAAAGATGTTGCGCACGCCCTTCCCCTGCATGGTCTGCACATAACCCACACGCACCAACTCGCCAACCGCGCGGCGCAATGTGTTGCGCGAGCAGCCCAACTCGGCAATCAGGGTGTGCTCGGAGGGCAGCAACGCTTGCGGGGCATACTGCCCGGACTCGATCTTCTCTTTGAGGATTTGAAAAAGATGTTCGTATTTTGCCTTGGGCATAGCGCCTCTCCCCTAAGACGGATGTTTCCCGCCATGCCACCGGACGGCAACATGGTTTTCTGCTATTATACCATGTATGAACAAGTTCGTCCAGCGCAAAACAACTTGTTCAAACAATTCTAGTAGTTTGTTTAATCCAGCATACACTGACGCAGCATTTCGACCAAATCCACGGTGTTCAATCCGGCATAACCCATAAAAATATCCTAATTTTTTTGTGAAAGAATAGTCTTGCAAAAGCGCTTGCAAAGCGGTATTCTATCCACAGCAAAACTTGTTTGAACAAGAAGCAAAAGGGAAAGCAACACAGAAAACAGGAGGGTGTCACATGGCAAAATACCAGCAGGACGTCCAGACGCTGCTCGAAAAGATCGGCGGCAAGGGCAATATTCAAGCGGTATCGCACTGCATGACGCGCATGCGTTTTGTTCTGGTCGATCCGAAAAAGGCGGACGAAAAGGCGATCGAACAAATCCCGAGCGTCAAGGGTACATTCACACAGGCCGGACAGTACCAGGTCATCATTGGTAACGACGTGGCCAATTTCTATCAGGAATTCACCAAGTTCGCGGGTATTGAAGGCGTGAGCAAGGACGCGGTCAAAAGCGCGGCCAAGACCAACCAGAACCCGCTGCAACGCATCATGGGCGCGTTGGGCGAAATTTTCGCCCCGATCATCCCGGCACTCATCTGCGGCGGTCTTGTACTGGGCTTCCGCAATATCATCGGTGAGGTCAACCTGTTAAACGGCGGCACGCAGTCACTGACCGACGTGTCCCAGTTCTGGGCCGGTCTGTACAGCTTCCTTTGGCTGATCGGCGAGGCGATCTTCCACTTCCTGCCGGTCGGCATCACCTGGTCGATCACCAAGAAGATGGGCACAACCCAGATCCTTGGCATCGTGCTCGGCTTGACGCTGATCTCCCCGCAGCTGCTCAACGGTTTCTCGGTTGCAACAACTGCGGCTGCCGATATTCCGGTTTGGGACTTCGGCTTTGCGCAGGTGCAGATGATCGGCTATCAGGGTCAGGTCGTCGCTGCAATCCTCGCAGGCTTTGTGCTGGTCTACTTAGAAAAGTTCTTCAAAAAAATCTGCCCTGAAGTCATCAGCATGGTCGTCGTGCCGTTCTGCGCACTGGTTCCGGCTGTTTTGATCGCGCACACAATCGTCGGCCCGATCGGCTGGAAGATCGGCGACTTTATCGCGAATATTGTCAACATGGGTCTGGCAAGCAACTTCAAGCTGGTGTTTGCGGCGCTGTTCGGCCTGCTCTACGCACCGGTTGTTATGACCGGTCTGCACCACATGACCAACGCGATCGACTCGCAGCTGGTCAACACCTATGGCGGCACCAACCTCTGGCCAATGATCGCGCTGTCCAATATCGCGCAAGGCTCTGCCGTACTCGCCATGTCCTTCCTGCAAAAGCGCAATGAGCGTGCACAGCAGGTCAATATCCCGGCGTGCATCTCCTGCTATCTGGGCGTTACCGAACCCGCCCTGTTCGGCGTCAACCTCAAGTATGGCTTCCCGCTGGTTTGCGGCATGATCGGTTCGGCCTGCGGCGCGGTCATCTCGATTGGCACGGGCGTCACCGCAATCAGCATCGGTGTCGGCGGTCTGCCCGGCACCCTGTCCATCTATCCGGAATACTGGATCAACTTCCTGCTCGCCATGGCAGCTGCGATCGTCGTGCCGTTTGTGCTGACCTTTATCGTCGGCAGCCGTAAGCTGGTGCCCGAAGAGCGCGTCATGGAGTCGGTCACTGTGACCCCGGCAGCAGACACTTCTGCCCCAGCAGCCGTTGAAACCACCGCTGCCACCGCATCTGTTACCCTGAAAGCTGTCTGTGACGGCCGCACGCTGCCGCTGGCCCAAGTGCCGGATAACGTATTCTCGCAGGGCATCATGGGCGAAGGCATGGCCTTTGAGCCGTCCGGCGACACGATCTACGCACCGGCAGACGCTAAGGTATCTGTCGTGATGGAAGACAGCCGCCATGCCTGCGGCCTCGCGCTGGCCGACGGCACCGAGCTGCTCATCCACATCGGCATCGACACAGTCGATATGAAGGGTGACGGCTTTACCTTGTTTGTCCACGAAGGCGACATGGTCCGGGCAGGCGACAAACTGATCACCTTCTCCCCCGGAAAGATTGCAGCGGCAGGCCACCCCAAGACCACGGTATTTATCGTCACCGAACCGGCCGGCCACACCGATATGAAATTCTTCACCGACATCGACGTCACACACGGCGAAACGGCTGTTGCCGAACTGTCCTAACGCGAAAGGAGCGTCCCCCCTTATGTATGATTTCCGCAAAAGCGTTGTCTATCAGTGCTACTTCAAGTCATTTTTCGACTCGGACGGCGACGGTGTAGGCGATCTGAGCGGCGTGACCGCCAAACTCGACTACCTCAAAACGCTGGGCGTCGACTATATTTGGCTCAACCCGTTCTTCCCTTCCCCACAGCGTGACAACGGCTACGACGTCGCGGACTATTGCGCGGTCGACCCACGCTTCGGTACGATGGCTGACTTTGAAACGCTGTCTCAGGAAGCCGCAAAACGCGGCATCCGCCTGATGCTGGACATGGTATTCAACCATACCTCAACCGAGCACAAGTGGTTTCAAAAGGCGCTGGCGGGCGACAAGGAATACGAAGATTTCTACATCTGGCGTGAGGGCGGCGCGGACGGTACGCCCCCGAACAACTGGGAAAGCAAGTTCGGCGGCAACGCATGGCAGTATGTCCCGGAAAAAGGGAAATGGTACCTGCACCTGTTCGACCCGACGCAGGCCGACCTCAACTGGGAAAACCCGCGCGTGCGCAAGGAGCTGCAAAACGTCATCCGCTTCTGGATGGACAAGGGCGTCAAGGGCTTCCGCTTTGATGTGGTAAACCTGATCAGCAAAGGCTCGTATGAGTCCGACTATGAAGGCGACGGCCGCCGCTTCTACACCGACGGCCCGCGCATCCACGAATTCCTGCACGAGATGAGCGCCGCGACCTTCGGCACGGATGCCGAGATCATCACAGTCGGCGAGATGAGCAGCACGAGCATGGAAAACTGCTACCGCTACGCAGGCGCGGACACGGGCGAGCTGAGCATGGTATTCTCCTTCCACCACCTCAAAGTCGATTTTGTCGGCAATGAGAAGTGGGTGCTGGTACCGTTCGACTTTGCAAAGCTCAAGAACATCCTGTTCTCATGGCAGACCGGTATGAGCGAGCACAACGCATGGAATGCGGTATTCTGGTGCAACCACGACCAGCCGCGCGTTGTCTCCCGCTTTGGCGACGAGGGCGAGTACTGGGCGCCGTCGGCCAAGATGCTGGGCACGGTGGTGCATTGCCTGCGCGGCACGCCCTATGTCTATCAGGGCGAAGAGATCGGCATGACCAATGCTGGTTTTACTTCGCTTGAGCAGTATCAGGATGTTGAGAGTATCAACCACTACCACATCTTACGGGCACGCGGCCTGCACGAGGACAGTGTTTACGATATCCTGCGCGTGCATTCGCGTGATAACAGCCGCACACCCATGCAGTGGGACGCAGGCGCGCAGGGCGGCTTTACCACGGGTACACCGTGGATCAGCGTCAGCCCCAACCATACCCGCATCAATGCCGCCGCACAGGTGGGCAACCCGGATTCGGTGTTCACCCACTATCAGAAACTGATCGCGCTGCGCAAACAGTACGACGTGATCGCCTACGGCGACTTTGCCCCGCTCGACCAGCAGCACCCATCTGTGCTGGCCTATACCCGCCGTCTGAACGGTGAGCAGCTGGTCGTTGTCAACAACTTCTACCGCACTGAGTTGGACTGGACCTGTCCGGTTGACCTTGAGGGCTTCACCTGTCTGCTGTCCAACTACCCGGACACGGCGGTGCAAACCAAGCTGCACCTTCGGCCGTATGAGTCGCTCGTACTGTACCGTGCAGCACAAAACTGACCACTTCCTTCCCCATGCCAGCATTGGCTGGATAGAAAAGGCCGGACAAAACGTCCGGCCTTTTTTGCACATTTTTTATTCGGTATGGCAGTTATGCATTATCGCTGAAGAACAGCCGAATATCGTCCTCGACTGTGCGAATGCCCGTGATACCGAAATTGTCCACCAACACCTTGGCGACATTCGGACTGAGGAACGCAGGCAGCGTCGGCCCGAGATGAATGTTCTTTACGCCCAGATGCAGCAGCGCCAGCAGCACGATAACCGCCTTCTGCTCATACCACGCAATGTTGTAGATAATCGGTAGATCGTTGATATCATCCAACCCAAAGACCTCCTTAAGTTTGAGGGCTATCACTGCCAGCGAGTAAGAGTCGTTACACTGTCCGGCATCCAGCACGCGCGGGATACCTCCGATGTCACCGAGGTTGAGCTTATTATACTTATACTTGGCGCAGCCCGCAGTCAAGATGACAGCGTCCTGCGGCAGCGCCTTAGCAAAATCCGTGTAATAGCTGCGGGACTTCGCACGACCGTCACAACCCGCCATAACGACAAACTTACGGATTGCGCCACTCTTGACCGCATCTACGATCTTGTCGGCCAGCGCCAGCACCTGATTATGCGCAAAGCCGCCAACGATCTCACCGCGCTCGATTTCCTCGGGCGGCGCACAGCGCTTGGCGTGCTCGATGAGCGCCGAGAAGTCTTTGTTTTCGCCCGGCGCACCCGAAATGTGCATGCAGCCCGGATACCCCGCCGCACCTGTCGTATACAGCCGGTCCTTGTAAGACGGCGCGGGCGGCACGATGCAGTTTGTCGTCATCAGGATGGGACCGTGAAAGGACGCAAATTCCTCCTTCTGCTTCCACCATGCGTTTCCATAATTACCAACAAAATGCGGGTACTTTTTAAACGCCGGATAATAGTGGGCCGGCAGCATCTCCGAGTGAGTATAGATATCCACACCCGCATCCTTGGACTGCTCAAGCAGCATCTCGAGATCGCGCAGGTCGTGACCGGACACCAGAATACCCGGGCGCGTGCCAACACCAATGTTAACCTTGGTAATCTCGGGATGGCCGTAGGCCTCGGTGTTGGCCTTGTCGAGTAACGCCATGCCCTGCACGCCGTATTTACCGGTTTCGAGTGCAAGGGCGGTCAGGTCATCAGCCGAAAGGCTATCGTCCAACGTCGCGGCGAGCGCACGCTGCAAAAATGCATCGACCTCCTCATCATCGCGCAACAGCGCATTCGCATGCTTGGAATACGCCGACAATCCCTTCAGGCCATAAGTGATCAGCTCCCGCAGCGAACGGATATCCTCATCTTTGGTAGACAATACGCCGACAGCCGCAGCCTTTGCCGCAAAACCAGCCTCGTCCGCCGTCCAGCGCGCGGCTTCGGGCAGCGTGTCCGGTTCCGTGACCTGCGCCAGCAAATCAGCCTTGACACCGAGTGTCTCGTGAATACGGGCGACGATCGCATCCTTATCAAAATTTGCGTTGGTAATCGTGATAAACAGGTTGAGCGTAATCAAATGGTTTACATCGGACGATACCGCCGCGCCTTGCTGACGCAGCCGGGTGGTCACCGCCGACACCCCTTTGGTCACATAGACCAGCAGATCCTGCATAGCGGCCACATCTGCCGTCTTGCCGCAAACACCCGCCTGCGTGCAGCCCTTGCAGCCTGCGGTTTCCTGACACTGATAACAAAACATTTTCGGTTCCATAAAAAATCCTCCTTGTCGGGCGCGCAGCAAGCTGCGCAGTGGTTGACCTTTGTTTAGGAGTATACTATACTCAAGGCAATACGTCTGTTGTTAAAACAACAAAGGAGGCATAAACTTTGTCGAGTTATGTATTACCGGAAAACCCTCTGTTTTCCGGTATTGCACCCCACGAAATCGCGCCTATGCTGGATTGTTTGGGCGCGGCACAACGCACTTATGACAGATATGCGCACATCCTTTCCACCGGCGACACGACCGCAGCGCTCGGGCTTGTGCTATCTGGCAGCGCGCTCATCCAAAGCGATGACCTGTGGGGTAACACCACCGTATTTGACCGCGTCCGGCCGGGCCAGATCTTCGCAGAAACCTACGCCTGCACCGGTGAACCGTTGCTGGTCGATGTGGTCGCGGCTGAGCCGTGTACCGTGCTGTTTCTCGAGGTCGGCCGCGCGCTGCGCATCTGCCCCAACACCTGCGCCCACCACGAACGGCTGATCCGCAACCTTCTATCACTATCCGCCCAAAAAAATCTGAACCTGTCACGCAAAATTTTCCATACCGCAGCCAAATCCATCCGCGGACGTCTACTCTCCTATCTGTCCTATCAGGCACGGCGCTGCGGCAGCTGCACATTTACCATCCCTTTCGACCGGCAACAGCTGGCAGACTATCTGAACGTCGACCGCAGCGCGTTATCTGCCGAACTTAGTAAAATGCAAAAAGAAGGCCTGCTTCAAACCCGACGCAGCCATTTCACCCTGCTCTGCGTTGAAGATCATCTATCTGGATAATAAGTAGCCCCATCCCAAAGCACCCGCGCAACTTACGCATAAGAAAAAAGCCGGCATAGCCGGCTTTTTATTTCTATGACTCACAAAATCGAACCCGCTCCGTCATCCTCCTGCTTACAGATCGACCGAATGACCACGGTATAGGCATCTCCGTCCTCCGTCGTGACGGCAACACGGTCGCCCACCTTTTTGCCCAGCACCGCCTTACCAAGCGGCGCTTCGCGGCTGATACGTCCCTGCAAGGGATCACAGCGCACCGTCGTGACCACTTGAATGGTCTCCGTCTCATCATCTTCCTCGAAGTACAGCTCCACCTTGTCAAACAGGCCAACCTCGTCATCCGCCGCTCGATCTTCGATCACACGCGCAGACTTGATCATACGCTCGAGATACCGGATACGGCTGCGGTTACGGTTCTGTGCCTGCTTGGCCGCCTTGTACTCAAAGTTTTCGCTCAAATCGCCGAACGCGCGTGTGCGCTTGACCTCTTCTATTAGTTCCGGCATCAGTTCCAGTTTACGGTGGTCAAGTTCCTTTTGCATCATCGCGATGTCCTGCGCGGTAAGTTCATCATGCATGGTGCTTTTTCTCCTTTCCTACGTCCCTATTGGGACGGAAAAAGGGCCGCTTTTGCAGCCCTTCCCATTCGGTTATCGGTATTGCTCCGCCCAGACCGGCGCGTCTGCCGCGAGCGAAGCGGGTACATCCAGCACGCGCTGATTGGCGCTGCCGCGGAAACGCAATTCCAAATTACGCTCAGCTTCGATAAACGGCCCGTCTACCAGCAAATCAAGCTGCCCCAGCAGCTTTTTGACAAAGGGGTCGGGCAGCTCCATGAGCTGCTCAAACGTGTAGCCAGAATAAGCCATCAAATGCTTACGCTTGGCCTTGAGTTCGACCGCCAAACGATAAAGCTGCTCAGGCTGACAAAATGGCTCGCCACCCGAAAAGGTCACGCCTGTGACCAGCGGATTGCGGCACATATCGGCCAGCAGCGTATCGAGCGCAACCTCCTTGCCCCCCGCAAAATCATGCGTCTGCGGATTGTGGCAGCCCGGGCAGTGGTGCGGACAACCCTGCGTGAACAAGGTATAGCGGATGCCCGGCCCGTCCACAATGGACTCGCCGACCGTGCCCGCAATGCGGATTGTGCCCTCCATCACGCGGTATGCGCTTCCTCGAATGAGCAGCAGGACATGTCATGCTTGACGCGGTCATGCTCCTCTGCGCGCTTGGCATTGTTGAACCGGTCGAGCGTGCCGACCAGATAGCCCGTGATGCGGCGGATGCGCTCAAAGCCCACGCCTTCGCCAATCAACTGCTCCTGCATTTCCTTTTCGTTCATCATAAACGCTTCCTTTCTCATTCCTTAACGACTTTCAACGTGTTCGGCTGACGGTCGGCCTCCTCAGCGGGATCGCCGTGGTAGCCTAACGTCATACTATTCAAATGCTTATAAAGCCCTAACTTTTGCAGTTTGGACAGCGGGACGCCTTCTCCCTCGTGTCGGCCGCAACGCGGGCAGGTTTCACCAATGATACCGGTGTAACCGCAGACCGGATCACGGTCGATCGGGTGATTGATCGCACCGTAGCCGATGCCTGCTTCCTTCATCGCGCGCACGACCGCCTCGAACGCCTCCAAATTCTGCGACGGGTCGCCATCCAGCTCGATATAGCTGATATGACCGCCATTGGTCAGCTCGTGGTAGGGCGCTTCGCGCATGATCTTATCAAACGCACCGATCGGATAATAGACCGGAACATGGAACGAGTTGGTATAATAGTCACGGTCGGTCACGCCCTCGATCAGGCCGAACTTCTGCCGATCGATCTTGACAAATCGGCCGGACAGGCCCTCCGCCGGGGTGGCAATAAGCGAGAAATTCAGGCCGTACTTCTCGCCCGCCTGATCCATGCGCTCGCGCATGTGGCTGACGATCTCAAGGCCAAGATTCTGCGCCTCGTCGCTCTCGCCGTGGTGCTTGCCGATGAGCGCCTTGAGTGTTTCGGCAAGGCCGATAAAGCCCATGGTCAGCGTGCCGTGTTTGAGCACCTCGCCAACCGTATCATCCGGGCCGAGCTTGTCCGAGTCAATCCACACCCCCTCCCCCATCAGGAAGGGATAGTTGCGCACCTTCTTGGCCGCCTGAATACGGAAGCGGGCGAGGAGCTGGTCGATGACCAGATCAATCTTGCGGTCGAGATCTTCAAAGAACCAGTCGATATCGCCGTGCGCGCGGATTGCGATGCGCGGCAGATTGACCGAAGTAAAGGACAGGTTGCCGCGGCCATTGACGATCTCGCGCGTCGGATCGACGCGGTTGCCGATCACGCGCGTGCGGCAACCCATGTAGGCACACTCGGTCTCCGGGTGGCCGGGCTTGTAATATTGCTTATTGAACGGCGCATCAAGGAACGAGAAATTCGGGAACATGCGCTTGGCCGACACACGGCAGGCCAGCTTGAACAAATCGTAGTTCGGGTCGCCCTCGTTGTAGTTGACGCCCTCCTTGACCTTGAAAATATGGATCGGGAAAATAGGCGTTTCACCGTTGCCCAAACCGGCCTCGGTGGCGAGCATCAACTGCTCCATCGCCAGCCGTCCCTCGGGCGAAGTGTCCGTGCCATAATTGAGCGAGGAGAACGGGATCTGTGCGCCCGCGCGCGAGTGCATTGTATTCAGGTTATGCACCAACGCCTCCATCGCCTGATAGGTCGCCTTGCGGGTTTCCTTATCCGCGTACTTGCGGGCAAAGCGCATGCACTTCTGAACAGCCTGCTCGTCGAGCGTTTCCGCAAGTGCTGCGGCCATCGCTTCGTCATAGCCGTTGTCGCCAGCCAGACAAGCCCACTTACCAGTCTGCTGCTCAACACGCTCCGTCAAGGTTTCGGCATCGACCTCGTTGTTTTCGTCCGCCGCAAATACCTCAAGCGCTTTTGCGAGGTTGCTGCGGAACAGCTTGCGGAAGGTCTTACGAATACCGGGCGCCATCGAATAATCGAAATTGGGCACCGACTGGCCGCCGTGCTGGTCATTCTGGTTGGACTGGATTGCAATGCACGCGAGCGCGGCATACGAACGGATGTCGTTTGGCTCACGCAGGAAACCATGCCCCGTGCAGAAGCCGCCGGAAAACAGTTTCAGCAAGTCGATCTGGCAGCAGGTGGTAGTCAACGTTAAAAAGTCGAGGTCGTGGATGTGGATGTCGCCCTCGCGGTGCGCGGCAGCATGCGCTGGGTCGAGGATAAACATCTCGTAAAACTGTTTGGCGCCCTCCGACCCATACTTGAGCATGGTGCCCATCGCGGTATCGCCATCAATGTTGGCATTTTCGCGTTTAACGTCGTTTTCGAGCGAGGACTGGAACGTCAGATCCTCGTACACCTTCATCAGTTTTGTGTTCATCTCACGCACACGCGTGCGCTCGTTGCGGTACAGGATGTACTTCTTCGCAGTGCGTGCGTGACCGCTTTCGATCAGCACCTTCTCCACTGTATCTTGTATGTGCTCAACCGTCGGTATCTGGTCGCCCGCAGCCGATTCCAGCATTTTTTCAACCTGTTCAGCGAGGCTGCGCGCCATCTCGTAATCCTGACCGCCCGATGCCTGCGCCGCGCCGAAGATCGCCGCCGCAATCTTGTCCAGTTCAAAGGGAGCCTTGCGCCCATCCCGTTTGACGATCTGCTGAATCATACTTCCGCTATCCTCTCTCATATCCAAACGCTTTGCACTTATCACAAAATTTCGTAGTATTTTTGAAAAATCCGCACCATATCTTGTGCCGGTGCTTTCTATTTTACTGCGCCCGGCCCGGTCTGTCAAGGGGAAATCGGGTTTTTGGGAGAATTGCCGGGAGTGCGGCCAAAATCTTGTATGTTCCTATGAAATTTTATTTTTTTCTTCTGTTGACAAGTGGAAAACCCTCTGTGGATAACCTTTCTCCTGTGAAAAAAGCTGTGTAAAACCTGTGTGCGGCTGTGGAAAAAACCGTGTGCCCTGCAAACATAACAACACAATATCTTGTGTACCGCCCTCGGTACTATCTGCCCACGGACGGATGGAAAACAACGTTACGCACACAAGCAGCAAGCCGCCCCAAACCTCGTGCCACCCTGTCACACAGGGTTTAGCACGAAGCCCGGGACGGCTGTCCGTCCTATCCTGTTTTACGTTGCCTGTTTATTCATCCGGGAAATGGAACCGATTGCCTGCACCAAAATACTGTTGCTTGAGTTGCGCGGCCTCATCCGGATGCAGCTTTTTGCATCGTTCCACCACCAGCTGGGTGAAAAACTCGCGATACCGCTCGCGCAGTTCGGTTTTACGGGATAACACTGCCCCTTGGATTTTGGTCGCCTCGTCATACTTCTTCTTTTGCTTGATATGGTCCATATAACCCGTATACAAATCCATATACGCCTGATCACCCATCGCTTCCATGCGCTGAATCTGCGGCAAAACCGCAAACAAATCCAAATCCATCCGGTTTTCCGCATACATATCAAACACCACATTATACAGCGTATTGTTTGCGTGCGGCCGGTAAGTGCGGCTCATATGCTGTGCATCCGGCGACAGGATTTTATTAAACGCCGCCTCCTTGTCAATACCATGCAGCACGCGCTCCCCATTTTCATCCAGTGTGATAATAAAATTTTCGCCCTTGGTATCAAAATTGCACAGCAGCCAATCCGTCGTATGTTCACGCAGAATCTGCGAACCCAGCTGCTCCACTTGTCGGATGGTTTCCTGCGTAGCAAGTTCGGGATGTTTGGAAAATTTGAAGAGATCCAGCTTATTGGGGCCGGATTCCACATTTTGCAGACGACGCTGGAAGGAAACATCGCCGTGCTTATGGGTGCGCCCGACAAACGCATCCACAGCCGTTTCCGGATGCACCGCGCGCTGTAACTTCGCGCCCGCCTCGGTCAGCAGTGCGCCGCTGATTTTATAATAGCCCATGCAGTTCACCGCCTGCTTCGCCAGCCACTGGCTGCCGTCTGCCGCGATGTACTCGCTCATTGGCTTGGTGCCGCCCAAAAAGATTTCATGGTCGCTTGCCATGCGTAGTTCGATGGTTTCCTGTGCCATCCGCTGCTCAAATTCCTGCTGTGTAGCGCTGGAACCACGCAGTTCTTGCATGCGCGCCTCGACCCGCTGCCGCAAAGCCTGATCTGTCTTATCCGAAAGTTGAATCTGGGAAAGCGGCACCCGCACCACACGCTGTTCTTCTTTCTTCCCCTTTGCCGAACCAAAAACCTTTTTGGTCGTCATAACCACGGATTTTGAGAAATCATAAAGCGCATGACGGCGTTTATATTTTTTCTCATCCTGCTGATCCGCTTCATGCGCCCGACGCGCCAGTTCATCCAAATTGCCCAGCCGGTTTTGTTCCCGCAACTGCCGTTCCGCCTGTAGCTGCGCTGCCGTTTCGCCCTGAAAAATGAATGTACCACCCTCGCCTGAGCCAAAATACCGCTCACGCAACGCGCGCTGCTCTTCAGGCGGCACATGCGCACAACGCTCCTCGACCAGCTGGGTGAAAAAGTCGCGGTATTCGATACGCAGGTTGCGCTTGCGCGCCAGAACATTGTCGCGCACCTGCTGGTACTTTTGCGGCTCCTTGGCATATTGCCGTCTTTTTTCCCGCAGGAAATCACGGAAGATATCCAAATATGCCGCATCGTCCATGGCTTCTACCCGCTCGATCTGTTTGGTGACAACCTGCAAATCCAAATCCATGCTGCCATCGGCAAACTTCTGGAACAAACGGTTATACACCGTATTCTGGTCAAACCGCTGGTAATCCTTACTCATGTGCTGCGCGCCCGGGTCAAGGATGGCGCGGAATGAGGCTTCCTTGTCGATACCATACACGCGGTCCGGTCCGGTACCATCGTTTGCGATGATAAAATTCTCGCCCTTGGTATCAAAATTGCACAGCAACCAGTCGGTCGTATGCTCGCGCAGCAACTGCGGCGACAATTCCTGTACACGGCGCAATTCCGCCTCGGTCATAGCCTCAGGCGTGCGTGAGAATTTGAACAGGTCGACATCCCGCTTGACGCCCTGCACCATACGCTGGTAAGATACGATACCGCGGCCGATACTTTGCCCTCGGAATGCTTCGATCGCCGTATCCGGATTGACCAGCCGTTGCACCTTGTAGCCCGCTTCTGTGACCATGGCGGCATAGGGGTCGTTGATACCAACGCACGACACAGACTCCTTGACCAGCCACTTACTGCCATCCTCGGCGTACTGCACGACGGCGGGCTTAGTGCCACCCTCCACGTTGGCACGCTGCTGCACACCGAAATGCATCGATATCTGCCGTTCCCGCATCAGTGCGTCCAGCGTGCGCTCATAGATTTCCTGATCCATTTCGCCGTAATTGGCCCGCAGCACCGCCTGCTTAGCATCCTGGCGTGCCTGCGCGGCCGCCTGCGTTACACGCATATAATAGTCGCCGTGCTTGGCATAAAATTCATCCAGATTTCCGTTCATCTGGGCTTGCAGCCACATGGCATGCATTTCCTGATCGGCATCGCGCAGGCTGCGCATATACTCGGTATTTTCCCGCACATTACGTTGCGCGCGAAGCTGGCCGGTCATGGATTTCCAGCCGGTGACAATGCCTTTCACAACCGAGTAAAACCCGTGGCGTACCTTATCCGTCTGCACAGTGCGGCGGTCGCGCCATTCGGCCTGACGGCGGCGGCGCTCCCGCAGGCGCTCGATCTGTTCTGGCGTTTTCTCTGCTGCTTTCGAGCCACGGTTGCGATGCACCCGCTCCGGCTCGGCTTGCTCCACTTCAGCAAACAGTTGCTGCATCGCATACGCATTATCCTCATCCTGCTGCTCCGCCATCATCTGCTGGGGTTCGGCAAACAGCTGCTGCATCGCATACGCGATATCCTCTTGCTGTTCTTCCATCTGCTGCCCCGGTTCGGCGAACAATTGCCGCATCGCGTAGGCCATATCCTCATCCTGCTGCAATTTCTGTTCAGGATTCATCATATTTCCCTCTCATTTTCCGTTTATCCGTTTTCGCCAATGGCATAAGCGGTGTACAAATGCTGTGTCACCTCGTAAGACGGACACAGTTTATCTAGCAGTTGCTCTGCGCTTTTGCCGGTCACAGTCAGGCCGACCTGTTCCTCATCCGTCTTTTGCAGCATTTGCCGCATCGAACCGGCAAGTGCGCCCATTGCCAGTGCACCGCACCCCGGCTCGGCAAACAGAAGCCGCAGGCTCAGCCCATCCGCATCCTTGGCCGCAAGGCTCACCGCTTTGATTTGGCCCCCCGACTTGCCGCAACAGCTAAGTTCCTCACAGAAACCCGATTGGCCCTGCCGCAGTTCAGCCGCTACCGCCGGGAAGCCCGCCTCGATCCGATCACACAATGCCGCAATGCTCTTTTTCGGCTGCGCGAATAACGGCTGCACCGCATCCCCAGTCCGTCTGCCTATGCGCGTCGCTGCTTTGTCAATCGCATCCCGATGAATCTGTGCGACAAAACCCTGCTGCCGTGCGATAGCCAGACCGGGCTGTGCAGCCAGCCAGCGATAAACCGTGTCACGCTGCCCAGACGCGGCAAACGGCACGACCACTTGCCAGTGCTGCCTGTCCGCCAGCAGCAGCAGCGCGCGCAGTAAACGACCGCCAGCGCCGCAGCGCCGCCATGCGGGCACAATTTCGACCCGCTCAATCTGGCATGTCCCGCCACGCACGGTAAACAGCAAAACACCGATGCAAGCGCCTTCCGCATACACAGCCACGCCCTGTAAGCTGTCCCGACCGACCAACCGCCGCTGCTCGGCCGCCGTGAGCAGATAACCGGCATCCGGCAGCACCTGCTTATCGATCCTTTTCATCGTGTATTCCGGCATATCACGCCTCCACGCGATCCAGTTCCGTAATCAGCTTTTGCGCCAGTGTCTCGCCAGTTCCAATCATGTTCAGCAAACCGTCGCCATAGTGGTCGACCACGGTCAGACCAATGGCCAAGCTGTCCTCCAACTGCTTGGGTGTCGGTACGCCATCCGGGCAATCGAACCCCGTTTTATACTGCACCGAGCCGTCGTCATAACTGAACTCAAAATTACCGCGCGGCAAACCGAAATTAGCGCGATGCAGATATTCGCCCACCTGCGCGCGCACAGCAGGCGCGGCATCCACCGGCAACGCCGTATAGCACAGGAAGCCCTCCTCCTGCACCTGATAGACAACCATCGCGCTGCCCAAACGGCAGCTCAGGTCGGCCTCGACCGCGATGGTACCGTGCACCATATCCGCGTCATATACCCATCCCTGTTCGGTTAAATATGCCATGATGGCGTTCGCAATCTGATCAGAATATTGCATACCGCTCGCTCCTTTTTGTCCGTTCCGTTTTTTATGCACAGATGTACGTCCTTTGTTCCAATCCCACCGAAGCCGGATATCCCGCACACCTCCGCACAATTTCCTTTGCTGTCATTATATCATACATCCCATGCATCATGTTTAAATCCTTTTTAAAATTGATGCCGTCTGCGCAAAATTTCATCTACGCCCGAATGGTATAAAAGCCCGCGCAAGACGCCCAAATAAGCGCCCGCGCGGGCTTTTTCTGTTATGCTACGGCGTTACGCCAAAGCGACAATCCGCTCTCAGCCGCGCCACTCGGCGAACATTGCCTCCGCGTCGGTCGCGCTCGGCGCTGCAACCAGCTTATCGGCCAGTTCCTTGCACTCCGCATAGGTATGCGCTGCCAAATCCGCCTTCGCTGCCAGCATCGCGGATGCCGACATGGACAGGTTGGTCACGCCCAGACCGCACAGCACAGGCGCCATACCCGGCGTGCCTGCCATTTCGCCGCATACGCCAACCTCGATACCGTTCTCATTGGCTGCCTTAGCCGTCATGCCGATCAGGCGCAGCACGCCCGGATGCAGCGGACGGTAGAGGTAGGAAATCTTTTCGTTGATACGGTCGACCGCGCAGGAGTACTGAATCAGGTCGTTGGTGCCGATCGAGAAGAAGTCGACTTCCTTAGCCAGCATGTCCGCACAGACCGCGGCAACCGGAATCTCGATCATGATACCAACCTTGACATTCGGATTGAACTCCGCGCCTTCGGCGGCCAGCAGATCCTTGGCCTGTTGCAGTACCTTTTTGGCATTGCGAATCTCTTCGATCGACGAGATCATCGGGAACATGATGCGCAGATCGCCGTACTTGGCCGCACGCAGCAGCGCACGCAGCTGGGTCAGGAACAGATCGGTCTTGTTCAGGCAAATGCGGATTGCACGATAGCCGAGGAACGGGTTCTGTTCCTTTTCCAGCTCAAGCGCAGGCACTTCCTTATCGCCGCCGATGTCCAGCGTACGGATAATAACCGGCTTACCCGCCATAATCTCGCAAGCCTTCTTGTAAGCTTCGTACTGCTCTTCTTCGCTGGGCAGGTCGTCACGATCCATAAACAGGAACTCGGAGCGGAACAGGCCGACGCCTTCGCCGCCCAAATCGGCAACGCGCACCGCGTCGTCCGGCGTGCCGATGTTGCCCTCGATCACAATGCGACGGCCATCGCTCGTGCCACCCTGCTTATCCTTGAACTGCGCAAGCATTGCCTTGCGGGCATCCTCGGCCTTTTTCTTCTCTTCGAACTGTGCCAGCGTCTCCGCATCCGGATCAACGACCACTTCACCAGCCGCACCGTCCAGCAGCAGATCAGAGCCGTCCTCAATGCCGTCCACCTTATCGCCCGCGCCTGCAACTGCCGGGATGCCGAGCGAACGCGCCATAATGGCCGAATGGCTGGTGCGGCCGCCAATACGGGTGATAAAGCCCGCAACCGGCTTGGTGCCAATCTTTGCGGTATCCGACGGGGTCAGATCGTTTGCAATGATAATGCACGGTTCGGTGATCGAATCAATCGCATTATCCGCAATACCTTTCAGGTTCTTCAGGATGCGCTGGGAGATATCGCCGACATCCGCCGCGCGTGCCTGCATGTATTCACTGTCCATCGCCCGGAACATTGCCTGAAAATTCTCGCAGTTGACAAAGCAAGCGTACTCTGCGCAAACCTGATCCTCTGCTACCAGATTGGTCATGCCTTCCACAAAGTCCGGATCATCCAGCATCAACAGGTGCGCATCAAAAATCTCCGCCTCGGCAGCGCCGATGGTCTTCTCGGCCTCATCACGCAGCACCTTGATCTGCTGCTTTGCCTTTTCCACCGCATCGGTCACGCGCGCCTGCTCGGCTGCGACATCGGTGATGCTGTCCTTGACAACCGTCAGGTCTGCCTCCTTAATGACCAACGCTTTGGCGTGTGCCAAGCCCTCCGACACGCCAATCGCCTTGAACTTAACCATTTACTGTCTCCTCCTATTTCTCATATTTTATACAAAAACCTCGTCCATTTCATAAAATACATTGTATAATATTTATGCTCTTTCGTCAAGGGCGCGGCGCAGTTTTCAAAAAAGTTACGCGAACCGAAAATTTCCCGTGCTGCCGTTGTTTTTTTCTGCTATACTGGAAGCATTCCAAACACGATACCACAGGAGGAATGACAATTATGGCAAACCGCTGCACCCATATTCCCACCATCCTGCTGCCCCGCGAGGGCGCGGATCTGTCCAAATGGGCGGTCATCGCCTGCGACCAATACACATCTCAGCCCGAATACTGGGCCGAAACCGACCGCACCGTCGGCGCCGCCCCCTCCACCCTGCGTCTGACACTGCCCGAGGTCTACCTCGAGGACGAGGATGTCGCCGGCCGCACCGAGGATATCCACCGCACCATGCGCCGCTATCTGGAGGACGGCACGCTGCGTGCGCTGCCCGCTGGCGTTATCCTGACCGAGCGCTGGTCGGGCGGCAGCTGCCCGCGCCGCGGCATCGTGCTCGCGGTCGATCTGGAAGCGTATGAATATACGCCCAGCTCGGCCTCGCTCATCCGGCCGACCGAAAAAACCGTTGTCGAGCGCATCCCGCCGCGCCTGAAGGTCCGTCAGGGCGCGTCCATGGAACTGCCGCACATTATGATCCTGATCGACGACCCGGATCGCCAGATCATCGAGCCGCTTTTCGACCAAACGGACAAGCTTGAGAAGGTGTACGACACCGACCTAATGCAAGGCGGCGGCCATATCACGGGCTGGTTTATCTCCAAGGGCGCACAGACCGACACCATCGAAGCTTGCTTAGAAGCACTGTGTGACCGCGAAACCTTCAATCGCAAGTACGGCTGCACAGACGCGCAGGCGCTGCTGCCCTACGCTGTGGGCGATGGCAACCACTCGATGGCAACGGCCAAGGCCTACTGGGAGGAAATCAAAGCCGGTCTGTCCGCCGAGGAGCAGCAGAACCACCCCGCGCGCTATGTGCTGGTCGAGGTGGTCAACATCCACGACGAAAGCCTGATTATCGAGCCGATTCACCGCGTGCTGTTCGATGTAGATGCGGAAGATCTGCTCACCGGCCTGACTGAATTTTACCAAGCACAGGGCTGCAAGTCCTATGTCGCTGATACCGCCCCGGCAGGCGCGGACGCGCATGTATTCCCGTTCTGCGCGGCAGACAAGTCCGGCGTGCTGGTGGTGGAGCAGCCCAAGTGGGCCATCCCGATCGCAACCATGCAGACCGGTCTGGACGCCTATCTGGAAACGCACCCGTCTGCGCGTATCGACTACATCCACGGCGAGGACGTTGTGCGCACGCTGGGCACCAAGCCGGGCAATCTGGGCTTTATGCTGCCGGATATCGCCAAGAACGACCTGTTCCGCGGCGTTGTGTTCGATGGCGTATTGCCGCGCAAGACCTTCTCCATGGGCGAAGCGCACGAAAAACGCTACTATATGGAAGCCAAGATGATCGTCAAGTAATCCTTTCCGACTTTTTGGACGCAGCCGCTCCGGCTGCGTCCTTTTTTGTCCAGTCGAGTATGGCCTCCTCCCCTTCCACCCTGCACAGCACAAACGCAGGCGCAAGCGCAAACGGTCGGTCTGGTGCAAACGGGCAGCGCAGTCGCACCCCTTCCGCATACCGCTCGGCACGCACTGTCCCCTCACGCAGCAAGGTATCCAGCACCGCATCGCCGGTCTGTATTGCCGCATCGGCTGTCGGCACTGCCGTTTCCGACGGCGCAGGCTGCACGGCCTGCTGCGGCCGCTCGGATAGGTAAAAAGCCGATGGCGGCTGCGCTGCACAGCCTGCGCCTTTGAGTGTCTCACGCGACAGGTGCCGATGTAAACGTAGGCGGCCGCCTTCCGGTGCAGGCAGTCCTACAAGAAGCGGCTCCCCGCCGGTCTTTCCCCAGCAGCGCAGCAGCGGCGGCGCGCCGGACGGGATCTCGCAGTCCACCGTGACCTGCACGCCAAACGGATCGGGCTGCCAATCCAGCCAGCCAACTGGCCCGTCCGTATAGTTCACCACCGCCCGCATAGCCGCACCTCCCCCAATCAAGACCGCACCATTGTACCTACGGCGCTTTTCTGTTCGCAAAATCTGTCACGGATATCATGTTGCCTAAAAAAACGCGTATCCTGTAAACAGGATACGCGTTTCATGCTATCGTTATGCCCTCAGCCCTGCACCGAGCCCAAGCCAAAACTGACCGCCAGCGCCTCGTCTACATGGCGCATCGCCTTTTCATCGAGCGACCCCATCTTTTCGCGCAGCCGACGCTTGTCGAGCGTGCGGATCTGCTCGGTCAGAATGATGGAGTCTTTGGTCAGACCATATTTTGGCGCGCCGAGTGTGATGTGTGTCGGCATCTTGGCCTTATTGATCTGCGATGTAATGGCGGCTGCGATCACGGTTGGGCTATACCGGTTGCCTACGTTGTTCTGCACGATCAGCACGGGACGCACCCCGCCCTGCTCGCTGCCGACCACCGGGCTGAGATCGGCATAGAAGATATCTCCCCGTTTGATACTGCTGTCCACGTTGGTTCACACTCCGATGAAATAGATTTGCGGTTTGTCCGCAAACCTATTTTCCCCACGGTGCGCAAAAATATAACAGCCATTCGGGTTTTCACGCCCGCGCGGATGGGAATTTCTTCCCGTCTCATCCTATGCGGCAGACGGTACGGGTGTCAACCCTGATAAAAGCGCGGTACGCGGCTGCTGGCGGCACAGATCACCTCATAGGAGATCGTGCCTGCGGCGGCGGCTACATCCTCGGCTGTCCAGACCGCCGGGCCGAACACCGTGACCTCGTCGCCGCGGCGCACTTCTACCCCATCGGGCACGCGCGCCATACACATATCCATGCAGATGCGGCCGAGCACCGGTGCTTTCTCCCCGCCCAGAACGACGTGCGCCTTGCCCGAACCAGTACGCAGATAACCGTCCGCGTAACCGATCGACACGACTGCCACACGGGTCGGCTTGTCCGTTTCATAAGTGCGGCCATAGCTGACCGTCGTGTGCGCCGGGATATCGCGCACCTGCACGACGCGCGCTTTGACCGTCATTGCCGGACGCAGGTCAAGCATGGGCGGAACCGAAGCGTCCGGTCGGTAGCCATACAGGATAATACCTGCGCGCGTCATGGTGCAGTGCATCTGCTCGTAGTGCTGGATCGCGCCGCTGTTGGCGCAATGCCGCAGCGGCAGGTCAACGCCACGCGCGGCAAGGTCGTTGCACACATCAGCAAAACGCTGGTATTGCAACGCAGTATAGTCTTTGCCCTCCGGCACATCAGCGACCGCAAAATGGGTAAAAATCCCCTCGCTACGCAAACCCGGCAGCGCGGCACAGGCCGCGATCTGATCGACCGTCTGCTCCCGCTCCCATGCCGGGAAACCGAGACGGGTCATACCGGTGTCCAGCTTGTAATGGACAGTCAGCGTCTCGCCTGTCCGCATGGCGGCGTCGCTCAGCAGGCGAGCAGTCTCTACATCGTACACCGGCGCGGTGATATGCTCACGCGCGATGGTGTCCATGTCGGCTTCATCCACATAGCCCAAAATCAAAATCGGCTTGGTTATGCCATGTTCACGCAACTCTACCGCCTCCGGCACGGTAGCGGCCGCAAAATACGGCGCACCCAATGCCTGCAAGCGCTGTGCGACCGGCACAGCGCCGTGGCCATAGGCATCCGCCTTGACCACGCACAGCACCGGCGCTTTGGCCTGCGCGCAGATCACGCGATAATTGTGTTCGATCGCGCCCAAGTCGACCTCGGCCCAGGCGCGGTGTTTGCTCGGCTTCATATCATGATTCATCCCCAGATTTATGTTTGCCGGTAATCGGTCACAAGAAGTTGCAGCACACGCGTGCCGTCCGCAGAGAACTCCGCGCACACCGGCTGCAAGCTATCCTCCGTGAGCCAAACCTGCTTTTCGACTTTGCCATCCGCATCCTGCTGTTCGTACCGCAGCACCAGCAGCGACGCACCGTCCGCACGTTCCGTCCACAGCTGCACCGGCTCTGCCGTGCGCAGGTCATTCATCAGACAGAACAGCGCGTCCGCAGGCGTCAGCCCGATACGCTGCGGCATCGCGTCATCGAGCGCAAGGCCGTCGTACTGCAAGGTGAACGAGGCGTTATCCGTGCCGGCGATCGTGCCGCCGATACCGGCAAGGCTTTCGGGCGCGGTGATGGTAAATGTGTCGTTATCTTCCCTATTATAAACGTAATCGACTTGATATTCCAGTACCGATTGCCCAAGATCGGACAAAATTTTGAGTTCCACCTCAAATCCGGCGAGCGTCTCAAAATGTTCGCGCACTGTCTGCCCGTCTGCCGGTGCGCTGCCACAGCCGGACAGCGCCAGCAGCATCATGAAAATGCAAAGAATCCGTTTCAGGTCACCACTCCCTTGTGTTATACCGATGAAGCAGCCGGGGCAGCTCGCAAAGCATATCGCCCGGTGTCATACCATATTCGCTCAGGCGGTTGGCCGCTGCGTCACCCGCCCTGCCGTGCAGCCACGCCGCTGCACAGGCTGCACGCGCTGGGTCAATCCCCTGTCCGCACAGCGATACCAACATGCCCGCCAGCACATCGCCGCTGCCGCCTTTCGCCATGCCGGGATTTCCGGAATGGTTGCGGTACGCTGTGCCATCCGGCGTAAAAATGCGCGTACGATGCCCTTTATAAAGCAGAATACAGCGGTTTTCACGCGCAAAGCCCATCAGGTCTGCATCATCCGGCTGCCGGATGCCGCTGAGCCGTCCGAATTCCGCCGCATGGGGGGTGAGCACGACCGGCTGCGCTGCCTGCCGCAATACATCTTTATGCGCGGCAAGCGCATTTATGCCGTCTGCATCCAACACGACCGGACAGCGCGCATTTTCCACCAATGCACAAACGATCCCGCTGACCTCGTCCGACCGCCCCAACCCGCAGCCTACAAGCAATGCATCTGCGCGTTCAGCAAGCGCCAGTAGCGCGGGCACCGCTTCGCGCGACAGCAGGCCGTCCTCGCTGCACGGCACCGGCCGCACAACCGGCTCGTTCAGCTTAACCGCCAACACCGGCCACGCCTTCTCAGGCGTGGCAAGCGTGACCACACCGCTGCCCATGCGCACCGCGCCCTGCGCGGCGAAATATGCCGCGCCTGTGTAACCGGCCGAACCGCAAACGCACAGCACACGGCCAAATGCATTTTTGTCCGCATCCGGCGCGCGGCGCGGCAGGATACCGTCGATAAATTCCTGATTGATCTCTATAAAAGATGGAACTCCCATGATTGCGGCCATATTCTATCCCTCCATCGTGATATTGTTGCCTGCTATCAGCATAGCACCGCGCAGGATGCCGGTCAAGGCGGCGCCATTGTTTCCGTGTCCCGCCCGCGCGCCATCGCATAGGCTGAAACGAGGAGGTGATACTTTGCCCATCCGTATTTTCATTGACCCGGGACACAACCCGACCGGCCCGAACACCGGCGCGGAAGGCAACGGCCTGCGCGAGCAGGATGTCAACTTCGAGGTCAGCATGTATCTTGCCGACTTGCTACGCGCCGACCCGCGCTTCGCCGTGCGGCTGAGCCGCAATACCCCGACCGAAATCCTCGGCACGAGCAACGCGACCAGCCTTGCCATGCGCGTCAATATGGCCAACAGCTGGCCCGCGGATTACTTCATCAGTATCCACTGCAATTCCAACGTCAACCCCGCCATCAACGGCACCGAGGTTTACGTCTATCAGCAGAACACCCAGCCCTATTGGCTGGCGCAACATGTGCTGCGAGGCATTGTCAACCGGGTCGGCACCAAGGACAACGGCGTGCGGCTCAACCCCAGCCTTTTTGTACTGCGCCGCACCCGTATGCCCGCCATTCTCGTTGAACTTGCCTATCTGAGCAACGAAGCCGATGCCCAAAAGCTCAAGGATGATCCCTACGGCTTCGCACAGGGCATTTATAACGGGCTGCTGAGCTACTTCGGCTTCGAGCCACTGTAACGCCCGGTAACAGACTCCATTTCCGCATATGACACGCAGGCAGGGCGTTCCGTCGCCCTGCCTGCGTTTTTGCGCTGCCCAGGTCATGCCGAACGGATTTTCCCCGGACAGGCCCGCTCCCGCCCCTATATTTTGCGTATTCATCGCGCAAAACAGCAAAATCCTGTTGCGCAAACGGACAAAACGCGGTACAATGATAGGCAGAAAGGTGGTGCCCCATTCCATGGCATTCACAGGCTTTCATGCTGCGGGCATCGACCTGTTGCAGCTAAACCGCCTGCAAAACAGCAAGGAATTTTACGACGAACACAAAGACGAGATCAAGCGGCTGGTCGTCCAGCCGTTCCATGAGCTGATCGCGCAGATGACGCCCGCTATGCTCGAGATCGACCCGCAATTCGTGGTCGTCCCGTCGCACATGGTGTCGCGTGTGCGGCGCGATACGCGCTATACCAAAGACAAAACGCTCTACCGCGCGAATATGTGGATGTTTTTCCGCCGGCCGCGGCAGGAGCGCGAATCGGTACCCTGTTATTATTTCGAGATCCACCCGGAGTTCTGGGGTTTTGGCTGCTGGGGCGCATGGGGCCGCGGCGAAATGGAAGCGTTGCGCGAAATGGTTCTGCATGAAGACCAGTTATTCCTCGCGGCGCGCGAGGCGGTAGCCGCCTGCCCGCAGATGCATCTGGACGGCGAATTATACAAGCGCCCTAAATTCCCGGATGCCAACCCGGCCTATCAGGACTGGCTCAACCGCAAGGAAATCGGCGTCGACTTCCGCGAAAGCGGGGATTTCTCCCCCGTGCTTGACGGCTCATTCGCCGGGCCAATGCTGGAAACCATGCAGCGGCTCGCGCCGTTTTACCGGTTCCTGTTAGCCGCAAAAGAGCGCGCAGACGCCGCGCGGCGGGAGGCGGTTCAATGAGATACATCGCACTGGATTTTGAAACCGGCAATGCCTCGCGCCTGAGCGCGTGCGCGTTGGGTGTCGGTATTTTCGAGGACCAGACACCAGCCGGTGAACTGGTAACGCTCATCAAGCCGCCCGCACAGGTGGGTAAGTTCCACTGGGGCAACGTGCGCGTCAACCATATCAAGGAGTCCATGGTCGTGGACGCACCCACGTTCGACATCGTCTGGCGTGAGCTAGCCGACCGGGTTGATGGCAGCGTACTGGTTTGTCACAACGCCATGTTTGACACCGCCGTGCTGTGCGCATGCCTTGCGCACTACCACCTGCCGGTGCCGGATTGCCGGTATGTATGCACCGTTAAGGTAGCGCAGCGGGTATGGCCGCAGCTGGTAAATCATAAGCTGGATACGGTTGCCGACGCGCTCGGCATCGCGCTTAACCACCACGAGGCGGGCTCAGATGCCCGCGCCGCCGGCCTGATCTTGCAGGCCGCGCTGCGCGAAACCGGCTGCGCAGATGTGGATGCGCTCGCGCACCGCATCGGCATGCGGCTGGGCCGCATATCCTGCATGGGTACCGTACCGTGCAGCATCGCCAAGGAAACCCGGGGCGGAACAGCCGCCCGTTGACCTGACCGCAAGCAAATAAAGGAGAGTGCAAAGCTATGAAAAACTATCTGGAAAACATCGACCGCGAGGCCCTGCGCGCACGCGCGGAGCAAATGCTGCGTTATGCAGATGATGCGCGCTGCCAGGCTGGCCGCTGGACTGAGTACGCGGTTTCTCGCGCACAGGGCTTCTCTGTGCTGGATTTCGCCGTATTTAAGGTCTGCCTGCTTTCGCTCGGCATGTGGCTGGGTGCTTGCTTTGCCCGCGCATTCAAGAAGTTCCGCGGCGTGCTGTTTGTGGCGTTTGCGGCCAGCTGGATGTACCTGTTCTGGCGCGTCTTTTTTGATAGCGACGACGAATAAGCACTGAAATACCGGACGCCGGGTGATTCCCCGGCGGGAGAGGAGTATGTCCGTGGAGGACCCTACCCAGCAAAATAAATCTGCCTTTCAAAGGCATCCGCATTATTTCCAGTGGGGTTTGACCGCTTTCTGCGTCATTGTATCCAGCGCCGTGGTCGTGTTCCTGCTGCAATGGCTGCCCGGGATCTGGACGATGTTCCGCAACCTACTGGGCATCCTCAGCCCTTTTATCTATGGGTTTGTCATGGCCTACCTGCTGATGCCCATCTTCAATGGATTGTATAAACGCATTCAGCCCCGCCTGTCGCAGCGGTTGAAAAACGGCACGCGGATTGCCAAAGGGCTTTGCAGCATCCTTACCCTGTCGATCGGTATTGCGATTGTCGGCATCCTGCTGTGGATGGTACTGCCGCAGCTGGTCGTCAGCGTCTTTTCCCTGCTCGAATCCATGGACGATTACCTCAATGAGATCTCCAGCTGGGTGGCGGCGCTTTTGCAGGACAATCCGGTGATCGAACGCAACTTCCTGCAAATCTACGGCGAGTTTTCCCAGCAGATCGTCGACTGGGTGCAGAATATTGCTCTGCCGCAGTTGGTTGAACTGATGACAGGCGTCGTGACCACGGTTTCCGTGCTGTTCGATATCCTGATCGGCATCATCATCGCGCTCTATATCCTCAACAGCAAAGACACGTTCTGCGCGCAGGCGAAAAAAATGACATACAGCCTGTTTTCCATCGACCGCGCCAACCGCATTATGGGGCGTGTCGCTTATGTCCACCGCGTGTTTGGCGGCTTCATCACGGGCAAGCTGATCGACTCTCTCATCATCGGCCTGCTTTGTTTTATCGGCTTGCGCCTGTTCATCGGCTTCGGCCTGATGACAATGGACCAATCGTTTGCGCTGCTGATTTCCGTCATCATCGGCGTGACCAATATCATCCCCTTTTTCGGGCCATTTATCGGCGCAATCCCCAGCACCATCCTGATCATGGTCATCAGCCCGGTGCAGGCGGTATATTTTGTGCTGTTTATCCTTGCCCTGCAACAGTTTGACGGCAACATCCTCGGCCCCAAGATTCTGGGCAACTCGACCGGTCTGTCGAGCTTCTGGGTTATGTTTGCCATCCTGCTGTTCGGCGGAGTGTTCGGCTTTGTCGGCATGGCTGTCGGTGTGCCGTTGTTTGCAGTGCTATACAATGCAGTCACCGAAATCATTTGCAGCCTGTTGCAAAAGCGCGGCTTATCGGTTGATACCAACGATTATCGTGGCCCGAAACGGCTCGATCCGGCTACCGGCGAATTTGTTGAAGTAAAGGAAGACCGTCCTCCCGTCTCGGCAAAGGAGCGCCGCCGTGCAGCGGAAAAGGCGCGCGAAGCGCAGAAACAACAAAAAGAACAAAGCAAGAAGGGCTGACCTGCGGGTCAGCCCTTCTTTTATGTGGCGGCATTCGACAGCATTGCGTCCAGTGTGTCGATCAGCACTTGCGCATCATGCAAGCGATAATTCCATGGCGTGCTTTCATAGACAAAGCTGTTCTTGCCCAGAACAAAATGCAGCGGTTTTCCATCGTAACGTCCGTCGATCTCGTACTGAACAGTATCGAGCGAATAGCTTGATTGATAAAACGGCAAGCGAGACGCCTTGCAGGATGTGAGCAATTCTGACAGCCGCATCGAATTGATTTGCGAGGTGATATCTTCAAATTCCGCATCACCGACCATGCGCTGCACGCGCCAAACCTCTAGCTGTTCAGCTTGCGGCGCAACATCCCACGGGATAAACGCATAGACCAGCGCGCCGCACAGCACGGCGATGCACAACACAATCACAAAGGGCTTCCGTTTCATACCAGCACGCTCCTTCCCTATCGACGAACGCCTTCACCAACAGACAAGGGCCGAAACCATTCGTTTCGGCCCTTGTAAATTCCGTATTTGGAGAAATATGCCGGGGAGAAATCACTTCAGGCCCGCGGTGATAATCGCCATCTGATAAACCTCGTCCGCATTGCAGCCACGGGACAGGTCGTTAATCGGCGCATTCAGACCCTGAAGGATCGGGCCGTAGGCTTCAAAGCCACCCAGACGCTGGGCGATCTTGTAGCCGATGTTACCTGCGTTGATGTCCGGGAAGATGAACGTGTTGGCCTGACCAGCAACCGGCGAACCCTTGCACTTCGTCGCCGCAACAACCGGCGAGAATGCCGCGTCAAACTGCAACTCACCGTCAACAGCCAGATCAGGTGCAGCGGCCTTGGTCTTTTCGGTCGCGTTCTTCATCATATCAACCGTCTCGCCCTTACCCGAGCCCTTGGTCGAGTAAGACAGCATAGCAACCTTGGGGTCGATGCCAAAAGCCTTGGCAGTCTTGGCAGTCTCGATGGCGATCTCTACCAGATCGTCCTCGCCCGGATTGATGTTGATCGCGCAGTCACCCATTGCATACATCTCGTCGTCACCGTCCTTGCCGTCGCGGCGCAGGATGAAGCAGGAACTTACGATCTTGTTGCCCGGCTTGGTTTTGATGATCTGCAGCGCAGGACGAACGGTATCCGCCGTGGAGTATGTAGCGCCGCCGAGCAGAGCGTCCGCCTTGCCCATCTTGACCAGCATCGTGCCGAAATAATTGCCCTTGGACAGCGCCGCGCGGCACTGTTCTTCGGTCATCTTACCCTTGCGCAGTTCAACCATCTTAGCGACCATTTCGTCCATCTCCGGGTACGTTGCGGGATCAATAATCTCCATGCCCTCGATGTCGAAGCCGCCGGCCTGCGCCGCCGCCTTAACCTCATCGACATTGCCAACCAGAATGGAATCCATCAGGCCATCCTTCTTCAGGCGGGCAGCAGCCTCCAAGATGCGCGGGTCCGGACCTTCGGTGAACACGATCTTGCGCTTATCAGCCTTCAGCGTGGCAATCAGATTTTCAAACATATTGCACTCTCCTCTATTTTTCTCTGTTTGACCGTCCCCAGAGTGGCCGCGGGCAAACTTTTATACTTTCATTATACACCCTGTCCCTGTCACTTCACAAGCATTATTTTGGGTAAATCTTGAGTAATTCCTGCATTGCCCGTTATACAGACTGGAACACAGACAAAACGGGCAGAATAGGAAAAAACAGGAGGGATGACCCATGCACATTATCCGCTATTTGAACGGCAAGCGCCTGCACGGCATGATGCCGCCGCTACTGCTTGACCGGGATGGTGTGGGCACACTGTTGGGCGCCGCACGCCGCAGGCAGCCCCTGCCATTGCCCGACACCGCGCCCTCTGCTATACTGGACGCGGAGGGAGGCGGTCCGGGAAAGGACAACACATGAAACACACCGCATTATATCTGCGCGTTTCAACTGAAGCGCAGGCCGATGAAGGCTATTCACTGGCCGCACAAGCAGAAAAGCTCGAGGCTTACTGCCGCATGAAAGGGCTGGCCGATTTCCGTCGCTATATCGACGGCGGTTTTTCCGGCTCCAACCTGTCGCGCCCAGCCATCACCGAGCTGGTAGAAGCCATCCGTGGCGGCGCGGTCGAACGCGTCGTGGTCTACAAGCTTGACCGACTCAGCCGCAGTCAAAAAGACACGCTTTATCTCATCGAAGATGTATTTTTGCCGCACGGCGTCGATTTTGTCTCCATCAACGAAAACATCGACACCGGCAGCCCGTACGGCCGCGCGATGATCGGCATCTTATCTGCATTCGCACAGCTGGAACGCGAAAATATCTTTTTGCGCACGCGCATGGGCATGGTCGAGCGTGTCAAACAGGGTTTCTGGCCGGGCGGCGGCAAAACACCGTTCGGCTATGATTATGACCAAGCCAAGGGCATCCTTGTGCCAAATGCCGACGCGCCGACCGTGCGCGCGATGTACGCGCGCTACCTTGCCGGACAGTCGACTGGGCGCATCGCACGCGAACTCGGCCTGCCCTACGAGCATTTGGTACGTCAAATCCTGCTGCGTGAAAGCAACACAGGCGTGATCGTCTATCGCGGGCAGACCTACCCCGGCCGGCACGAACCGCTTGTAGATCGAGAAACCTTTGCGCGGGTACAGCGCCGCCTATTGCGGCATGATAAACCTCGTGCAGCGGCGGGAAATAAGTTGCTGACCGGCCTGCTGGTCTGCGGACACTGCGGCGCCAAGATGCGGTATCAGAAATGGGGCGAGGCGGGCGACAAGTTGGTCTGCTATTCGCGTGACAAATCCAAGCCGCATTTGGTACACGATCACAACTGCCCTAATCGAGGCATCATGGCGCGCGAGGTGGAACAAATTGTCGTGCGCGACCTGTCACGGCTGGCCGCGCAGCCTGCACCATCACCCGATTGTCAGGGAGCTGTTGAAGAGTGCCGCCGTGCGTTGGAACGGTCGCGCCGCCGCCTGCGCCGTTTGTATGGCCTGTTTGCCGAAGCCGAGGACGACACGCTGCGCGACGCAATCTCACACGAGCGCGCAGTCTGTGAACGCGCTGAACAGGCACTCCGGCAGGCACAACAGGCCCAGCAATGTGACACGCAGGACGATGCGCGGCGGGCACTCGCCACCGTCGGCGCATGCTGGGACAGGCTGACCGCCACGGAAAAGCAGTCGCTCGTACGCGCCTGCGTCCAAAAAATTGTGATTCAAAACGGTAAAACCGAAATTTTTTACGCTATCGAAGGCGCACAAGCCGCACAACCAACGGCAGGATAGCTGCGTTTCGACTTTGTTTGTTCATGCCGATGATTATTGGTGAAATCCGGCGCTACCTACGCGACAACAGCGCGCTACGCGTATCGCGTAGCTTGCGGGACACAGCCTATAAGGCGTTGCAGGCCAAGGAGGCGTTCATGCGTGAACATCAGCGGGAGCCGGATATCATCGAACTGGCCAAAGCGATGGACATGCCCAAGGAAGAGGTCGTACTCGCGCTTGACGCCATCTTAGACCCGGTCTCGCTGTTCGAGCCGGTGTTCCACGACGGTACAGACACCGTCTGTGTAATGGATCAGGTTGGCGACCATAAAAATACCGATGAGCAGTGGCTGGCCAGCATCGCCCTGCGCGAGGCGATCAACAGCCTGAGCGACCGGGAAAAACGCATCATCCGGCTGCGATTCTTTGAGGGGCGTACCCAGATGGAGGTCGCCGATGAAATACACATTTCACAGGCACAGGTATCACGGCTGGAAAAGGGCGCGCTGGAACACATCCGCAAGCGCATCTGATCCGCCGGAAGCTGCCATTCCCACGACTGCGGATGACAGCCCGTTTGCCGCTGCCCAACATCCATCGGCACATGATGCCACGCCAAGCGCCAGGTTTCGTCATTTTGTGAGTTTATCACGGAAGACACCCTTTTCATGGCGTATACTATGATCAAACCAAGGAGAGGAGCTGCTTACAATGGCTGCTATCAATATGCATGCGGATCAATTCCGTGAAATGACGAAACAGGACGCACCGGTGCTGGTCGAATTTTGGGCGCCGTGGTGCACCTATTGCCGCCGCATCAGCGCGGCATACGAAAAGGTTGCCGAACAAAACGAAGGCAAGCTCACCGTCGCCAAAGTCAACATTGACGAGGAGCCGCAGCTTGCTGAACAGGAGCACATCGAACTCGTGCCCACCCTCGTCATTTACAAAAATGGCGCGCCGCTCGGCTCGATCGTTGCGCCGGAGTCTAAGGCGAAGATCGACGCCTTCATCGCGGACACGTTGGCCTGACCGTAACAGGAAAGGCCGGAGCATCCGGGCAGAAAGAAGGAATGGATATGAATCACATCTATGATATGATCGTCATCGGCGGCGGCCCGGGCGGCTATACCGCCGCGCTGTACGCCACCCGCGCCGGGCTGGATACGCTCGTGCTGGAAAAGCTGTCTGCCGGTGGGCAGATGGCGCAGACCACCCAAATCGATAACTATCCCGGCTTTGACGAGGGCATTGATGGCTTTGAACTGGGCGAAAAAATGCAGGCAGGCGCGGAACGCTTCGGCGCCAAAACCGAACTGGCTGAGGTACATGCCGTTTTTCTCCATGAAACCCCAAAACGTGTGGAAACCAGCGAAGGCACGTTCCTCGGTAAGACCGTTGTTATCGCAACCGGCGCAGGCCACCGTCCGCTGGGGGCGAATCGCGAGGCCGAACTGACCGGCCGTGGCGTTGCTTACTGTGCGGCCTGCGACGGTATGGGTTTTAAGGGCAAGACAGTTGCCATCGTGGGCGGCGGCAATTCAGCGGCAGCCGATGCGCTAATCCTGTCCCGTATCTGCCAGATGGTCATCCTGATCCACCGCAGAGACAGCCTGCGCGCGACCAAGGTCTACCATGATCCGCTGATGCAGGCAGGCAATATCGAATTTCGCTGGAACAGCGTGGTCGAGGAATTGCTGGGCGACAATCGCCTCTCCGGCGTGCGTCTGCGCGACACCGTGACCGGTGCAACAAGCGAGCTTCCGGTCGACGGACTGTTTGTCAGCATCGGTCGCTCGCCCGAGACCGCGCTGGTTGCCGGTCAGGTTGAACTGGACAAGGGCGGTTACATCATTGCGGACGAATCCACCCGCACCAGCCTGCCGGGCGTATTTGCCGTGGGCGACGTGCGTACCAAGGCGGTGCGGCAAGTGATCACCGCGGCGGCGGACGGTGCGGTAGCGGCACATTACGCTGAACAATATCTGGCTGAAAACAGCTGACCGCGCACAGGCGAGTTGCCTGCGTGTTCCCCGCTTTACAAGAAAAAACAGGCCGCTTTCGGCCTGTTTTTTCTTATGCAGTTCACCGTTTATCTGACGCGGCGTTGATCGGGTCAACCGACAGTTGGATACGCACCGCTGGGATGCCCTGCCGCGACATATAGCCGGTCAACAGTTCTACCGTTTGAGCCGTATTCTTGCTATGGTGCAGCCGCAGGACGACCGTCGCGTTCGTCGCGGCAAAGCGTTGTGCAGTCGTAGCGTACGCGCGCGCCGCAGACTGTGTGCTGTCTCCGCTGTCCAGCGTGCTGTCCCATAAGCGATAGCCCGCTTTCACCAGCGCATCACGCTGCGCCTGCGTCAGCTTATCGCAGCCACTGTCATTGGATACAATGCGCGTTGAAAGGCCGGTTAGCAGCGTCAAACGCTCGTTTGCGGCAGACAGGTCAGCTAACATACTATCGACTGCGGTTTGTCCATCTGCATCCAGCTGCAGGGCAGGCATATGCCCTTCGGCTACGATGCGCCGGATGACATCATCCGGCCACGTTGTACTATCAGCCGGCAGGAAAAAAGTTGCCGTGCATCCGGCCTGTTTGAGCGCATCCAGAATGTCCGGTGTCGTACTTGTCATAGGTGTTCCATAAAATGTAAGATAGACACGAGCCGGTTTCTGCGCCGGTTTTTCTTCTACTTCGGGGATGGGCGGTTCGATCGGCTGGGTTGGCTGCGTCTCCTGACCCTGCCCGGAGGGCTGGCCATCGGGAATGCCTTTGTATGTATTGATCGCGCTTTCAATTTCGCCCGATTTGCTGGAAACAAAGCTGGAATCGCTCTGTGCCGAGCCATCTGTGATGCGCAGCACGGTTTCTCCATACGCGGACAGGGTGGAATATCCCAATCCAAATTTGCCGCAGCACAGCTTGACCGGTACATACACCGTACCATTCATATCGTACGCCGGTGTGGCGTAACTGGTTAGGTTCTGATCGTACACATACCCCTCGGCGGTGGAAAAGCTCAGCGTCTCTCCAGCGGCAGACATGCTCAGCACCCCATCCTCGCTCGACGAGGCGGACACACCGAGCGATGAAAACACGCTGTATGGCACATACAATTCGCCGCCCATACGGGTGGGCATCGTGCTGTCCGACAGCGGCAGCAACGTATCGTTGACCGCAGTCAGTGTCACCGCATGGGCAGGCGCAGGCAGCCATACTAAGGCCAGCGCAACGCATAACAGCAGCCCAAGCACCTTTTTCAACCGGGAACGCATCGGCGGTCACCCCTTTCAGCAAACTATACAATTCATTATAACAAAGCCGGTGGGGTTTGTCATCCTCTGCAAGAAAAAACGCCTTGCTTTATCTTGGCAAAGTGCTATAATGGAAGGGTACAAAACTATAAAGAAAGAGTGAATCCACCATGCTGCAGATCAAAACACAGCTGACAGACCACAAAAAGCCCAAGCCGGACGAAAATAATCTGGGTTTCGGTATCTATTATACCGACCACATGCTGGTTATCGACCACGATGAGGAGCAGGGCTGGCACGACGCGCGCATTGTCCCCTATGCACCGCTGTCGCTCGATCCTGCGGCGATGGTGCTGCATTACGCGATGGAATCGTTCGAGGGCATGAAGGCATACCGTACACCGGACGGCTCGATTCAGCTATTCCGCCCGGATAAGAATGCCGAGCGCATGATCAACACCAACCACCGTATGTGCCTGCCCAGCCTGCCGGTAGAGGATTTCGTGCAGGCCGTCAAGGCGCTCGTGTCGGTTGAACAGGACTGGGTTCCGCACCAGCCGGGTACCAGCCTGTATATCCGCCCCTTTGTCATTGCAACCGAGCCGCACCTCGGCGTGCGCCCGTCTAAAACGCACCAGTTTATCATCATCTGCTCGCCGGTCGGTGCATACTACTCCACCGGCATCAACCCGGTCAAGATCTTCGTCGAGGACGAATACACGCGTGCCTGCCCGGGCGGCACCGGCTTTACCAAGTGCGGCGGCAACTATGCGGCCAGCCTGATCTCGCAGGTCAAGGCGCACGACCTCGGCTACGAACAGACCCTGTGGCTGGACGGCGTAGAGCACAAGTATGTCGAGGAAGTCGGCTCGATGAACTGCTTCTTTAAGATTGACGGCACGGTGTACACCGCCCCCTGCGTTGGCACGGTACTGCCGGGCGTAACCCGCATGAGCTGCATCGACCTGCTCCGTCATTGGGGTATCCCGGTTTCAGAGGAGCGCCTGCCGATCGTGGACGTGATGAAGGCCTCCAAGGAGGGCAAGCTCGAAGAGGTATTCGGCACCGGCACTGCGGCGGTCATCTCGCCGGTTGGTGAACTGCGCTACGAGGGCGACGTTGCCTACATCAACAACGGCGAGATCGGCGAGATCACCCACAAGCTGTATGACACGCTGACCGGTATCCAGTGGGGCACCATGCCGGACGAACTGGGCTGGACGGTCAAGGTGGACTAAATCCCCTTCCCTGTTTATCGAATCACATCATTGCAAGGCTGATGGCAATACCATCAGCCTTGTTTTGTTCTCGCAACAGAAAACCACCCATCCAGCATCACCGGATGGGTGGTTTTTATGTACATTGCTTGATTTGCTTTCAGAACCCGCCGGTCACACCGAGCACCTGCCCAGTAATGAACGAAGCCCGTTCCGAGCACAGATAGAGCACGCTGTCCGCGACCTCAGCCGCCGTTCCAATACGCCCCAGCGGCGTCTGATCCGCCAATTCCCGCATGGTGTCACCGCTGTGCATCGCATTCATCTCGGTATCAATCACGCCGGGCGCGACGCAGTTGACCCGGATGCCGCTCGGCCCCAGCTCCTGCGCCAGCGATTTGCTCAACCCGATGAGGGCGGCCTTGCTTGCCGCGTAATGGCTCTCACAGGAAGCGCCGACCTGCCCCCAAACCGAGGATACCGTCACAATGCTGCCGCTTTTGCGGTGCAGCAGGTCGGGCAGCAGCGCGCGGATTGTGCGCACCGCGCCGAGCAGGTTAACATCTAGCATGCGATGCCAGTCCGCATCAGTGATATCCTGAAACAATTTTTGCTCGGCTATGCCTGCGTTGCAAACCACCGCATCCGGCGCACCAAAATGCCCCCGCGCCTCGGCAGCCGCGCGACGAATCGCCGCCTCCTCATGCAGATCAGCGCACAGCGCAAGCGCACCGGTCTCATCGGCCAGCGCACCGGCCGTCTCGCGGCTGACACGGTAGGTAAACGCCACCTGCCAGCCCGCCGCGGCAAACGCACGCACGCAGGCCGCGCCAATGCCGCGCGACCCGCCTGTGATAAAAACCGTCTGTGCCATCAAATCGCGACCGTTTGCTGCGCCTCAAACAGGCACTGGTTGAGATCCTTATTGCGGGACAGGCCTTCTTCAATATCCAAATCGGTGATCTGGTTATCATCGAACACAACAACGCGGTTTGTCTTGCCATCTATCAGCGCACGCACAGCAGCATAACCCATCCGGGTCGCCATAACGCGATCCTGCGCTGTCGGCGAACCACCGCGCTGGATATGGCCGAGGATGGTCACGCGCGTATCAATGCCGGTGGACTCATGGATGTGGTCGGCTACCTCCTGCGCCGAGCCATACCCTTCCGCCACAATGATGATGTGGTGGTTACGTCCCTTAATACGGCCGATTCGCATTTTTTCGACAATGTCGGTGTCAAAATCCAGCTTGCGCTCGGGCAGGCAGATGGCAGTCGCACCGACTGCGCAGCCGACATGCAGCGCCAGATGGCCCGCACGGCGGCCCATGACCTCGACCACCGAGCAGCGCTCGTGCGACTGCATGGTGTCGCGCAGCTTGTCGATACATTCGATGGCTGTGTTGCACGCCGTATCAAAGCCAATCGTATAGTCCGTGCAGACGATGTCGTTGTCGATCGTACCCGGCACGCCGATGCACGGCACTCCCTTACGGGACAGCGCCTGTGCGCCGCGGAACGTACCGTCGCCGCCGCAGCAGATCAGGCCGTCGATACCGAGATATTTGCAGGTGTCGGCCGCTTTTTGCAGACCTTCCTCGGTCATCATCTCCTTGCAGCGCGCGGTATACAGCATCGTACCGCCGCGGCGGATGATACCATCCACACTGCGCGCGCCCATTTCGATGATATCCCCGTTGATCAGGCCGCTGTACCCGCGCCGGATGCCCAAAACCGAAATATCAAACGCAGACGCGGTGCGCACCACCGCGCGGATGAATGCGTTCATACCGGGCGCGTCGCCACCGCTGGTGAGCACGCCAATTCTGCGAATCTGCTTGTCCATAATGACCCTCCCTGATACATGCTAAAAATATGGGTGTACCAAATTTTCCTTTACTGTATTATAACATCGTTCTCGCCCAAGAGAAAGCGTAATTTTTCCAAAAGTGGCACATCGGGCTGACACCAAAAACGCCGTGCCGTCAGCGTTTTCTTTTTGGTATCGGTCGGATAGAGATAGACCGGCGTATCGCCCGGCTGTGTTACCAGCACCGCCTTGATCTGTGGCCACTCATCGCCCTGCATGCTGGAGATGCGCAAAAACAGCTTTTGCGGCGCCATACGCGCAGCCTGCACATCGGTATAGACCGATTGCTGCGGATGCTCACGCGCCTGTAGGCTGTCCACCGCACTTTCCGTCAGCGGCTGGGCTTCGTTGACCAATACCTTGGGTGCCTCGTCCTCGCGCGCGTCTATCTTACCGGTCAACAGCACCGCCGCGTCCTCGGTCAGATACGCGCCATATTGCTGCAAGGTGCGCGGAAATACCACCAATTCAATCGCCGCCGACTCATCCTCCACAGTCACATAAGCCATCATCGCGTTGTTGCGCGTCGATTTGCGACGCACCGCCGTGATAACACAAGCCAGCCGCACCGTCATGCCGTCCTTGTAAACCGGCTCGGCGCTTTCGCCGGAAAGATCGTCGATGATCTGACGGATGGACGCCGCATTGGCGCGCCGCGCCAGCGCGCGGTATTCGTCCATTGGGTGGCCGGACAGGTACAGTCCGGTTGTCTCCTTTTCCATCGCCAGCAACTCGCGCATCGGCACCTCGGGGATATCCGGCAGGGCAATCTGCGTATCCTGCACGCCCTCGCTGCCCATACCGAACAAGTCCATCTGCCCCTCGATGTTTCGCTTGCGGCTTTGCGCGATCGCGTCCATCACCGCGCCCGCAATCCGGATGAGCTGACTGCGACGGTATCCCATGGAATCGAATGCGCCCGATTTGATCAGACTTTCCAGCGCCCGGCGGTTGAGCTCGCGGTCATACATGCGCTCACAGAAATCCTGGAACGAGGAAAACAGGCCGCCCGCCTCCCGCTCGGCGACCATCGCTTTCATCAGCGACCGCCCTACGCCCTTGACTGCGGCCAAGCCAAAACGAATCGAACGCCCGGCTACCGAAAAGCTGTCGAACGACTCATTGACATCAGGCGGCAATACGGAAATGCCCATTTCGCGCGCAGCTTGGATATATTCCGAAATTTTCTCCGACCAATCGAGCACGCTGGTCAGCAACGCGGCCATATATTCGCGCGAATGATGGCATTTCAGGTAGGCCGTCCGGAAAGAAACAACCGCATAGCACACGGCATGCGCCTTGTTAAACGCATAGTTTGCAAAGTCCATGATCTCGTCGAACAGGCTTGCCGCAACTTTTTCCGGCACGCCGCGCTTGACCGCGCCGTCGATACCCAGTCCCTCATTGCCGTGGATGAAGTTGATGCGCTCTTTTTCCAGCTCCTTCATCTTCTTTTTGCTCATCGCACGGCGCACCATATCCGCCTTGCCGAGCGAATAGCCCGCTAAGCTCTGGAACACCTGCATGACCTGTTCCTGATAGATCATACAGCCGTAAGTGACGCCCAGAATCGGCTCGAGCAGCGGATGTTTGTACGTTACCTTTTCCGGATGGTGACGGCACTCAATATAGCGCGGGATGGACTGCATCGGCCCCGGCCGGTACAGCGCGACGACCGCGGTGATATCCTCGATCGACTGCGGCTGCAAACCGGTGACCACATTGGTGATACCTGCGCTTTCCAGCTGGAACACGCCCATCGTCGAGCCACGGCCAAGCATTTCATAGGTCGCCTTGTCGTTCATATCCACCTTTTCGATATCGAACGTAGGCAGGCGGCGGCGAATCATCTTTTCCGCGTCCGCAATCACTGTCAGGTTGCGCAAGCCAAGGAAATCCATCTTGAGCAGCCCAAGCTCCTCGAGCGTGGTCATTGGGAACTGGGTCACCATTTGCTCGTCGTTGCGTGCAAGCGGCACATAGGTATCAACCGGGTCTTTGGTGATGACCACGCCCGCCGCATGTGTGGATGCATGGCGCGGCATGCCCTCGAGCGCACGCGCGGTGTCGATCAGTTCACGCACCTGCGGCTTTTCGTCATACATCTTTTTCAGCTCGGCATTGACTGCCAGCGCTTTGTCGATCGTGATGTGCAGCTCATTCGGCACCTGCTTTGCTACCACGTCAACCTCGTTATACGGGATATTGAGCGCGCGGCCAACATCACGGATGGCGCCGCGCGCGGCCATCGTACCAAAGGTGACGATCTGCGCAACGCGGTCTTTGCCGTACTTTTCTGTGACATACTCAATCACCTCGGGACGGCGCACATAACAGAAATCGACGTCGATATCCGGCATGGACACGCGCTCCGGGTTGAGGAACCGTTCAAAATAAAGCGAATAGTGGATTGGGTCAAGATCGGTGATGCCGAGGCAGTAGGACACAATCGAACCCGCCGCTGAACCACGCCCCGGCCCGACCGGAATGCCCTGTCGCTTGGCATAACCGATAAAATCGGACACGATCAGGAAGTAATCGACAAAGCCCATGCGGGCGATCATATCAATCTCATATTGCAGACGCGCGCGCACCGTACCGTCGTCCTTGGGATACCGCACGGCAAATCCCTCGTTGCATAGTTTTTGCAGGTATTCCAGCGCGCTATACCCGTCCGGCACATCAAATTCGGGCAGGTGGTATTTTCCAAACTCAAATTCGACCTGACAGCGTTCCGCGATTTTGACGGTGTTCTCCAGCGCCTCGGGATGCTCCGGAAAGAGCGCTGCCATCTCGTCCGCATCCTTGATGTAGAACTCCTCTGTCTCAAACTTCATGCGCGTCGGGTCGTCGACCGTCTTGCCCATCTGGATGGACATCAGGACATCCTGAATGCGCGCATCCTTGCGGGTCAGGTAGTGCGCGTCGTTGGTTGCCACCAATCCGAGATTAAGTTCGCTTGCCAGCTGGTACAGGCCGCTGTTGACTTTTTGCTGTACCGCGATACCATGATCCTGCACTTCCAGATAGAAGTGCTCACGATCAAAAATTTCAAGGAATTGCTCGCACAGCTCATATGCGCCGTCGACATCGCCCTCAGCCAACGCACGCGGAATCGCCCCCGCCAAACAAGCCGACAGGCAGATCAGCCCCTCGCTATGCTGCCGCAGCAGATCCATATCAATGCGCGGCTTCATATAAAAGCCTTCGGAAAAACCGAGCGAGACCATATGGATGAGGTTGCGGTAGCCTGTCATGTTTTCGCACAGCAGAATCAGATGGCTGTGCCATTCACCGTTCACATAACTGCGGTCAAAGCGCGAATGCGGCGCGACATAGACCTCACACCCGATGACCGGATGGATGCCCTTGGCCTTGCAGGCACGGTAAAAGTCAATCACGCCGTACATCACGCCGTGGTCGGTCAGTGCGCAGGCTGTCTGGCCGAGCGCGGCCACGCGGTCGACCAGACCCTCAATGCGGCACGCGCCGTCGAGCAGGCTGTATTCGCTGTGCACATGCAGATGGGCAAATGCTGCCATTTAGTCCTCCTTTGACGCAAATTCCGTTATTTTCTTTAATCTATGGCTAAGCCCCGGCTTAGAGATCGGCGGATCGAACCGCTGCGCCAGCTCAGCCAGCGTATCGGTCGGGTGCGCCAGCCGCAGGCGGACGGTCTCGCGCATGGCTTCGGGGAACGCATCTATGCCGCGCGTGTCCAGCACGGTGCGGATTGCCACGACCTGCCGTGCGGCAGCGTCTGCGGTTTTGACGAAATTCGCCGTCTCGCAGTTGACCCGCCGGTTGATCGTATTGCGCATATTTTTCTCTACCTTGGCCTCCATCAGCGCCATCGCCGCATGCGGCGCGCCCACGCGCGTCAGGAAATCTTCCACGCTCGCCGCGTCCTTAAAGTACAGCAGGCTCCCGCCCGCGCGGCTGGCGCGCTTGGGCGACAGCCCGAGGTCGAGCAGCAGGCTCATCTCCTCGCCGGCGAGGCTCTGGTGCCCGCTTTTTATTTCCAGATGACTTTTTTTATCCGGACCAGCAACCGTACCTGCCATCAGGAAGGCGCCCCGCAAAAAGGACGCCAGACAACATTCCTCATCCAGTTCGTTGCGGTTGAGGTGATATGTGACGTGGCTTTTGCGGTCATAACCCAACACGTCAAAAATGCGGCCGACCTGCGCCGCATCATCTATCGTCAGCTGATATTTGCTCCCCTGACGCTGCGGCTCACCCTCCACCGAAAACGCACGCTGTAGCAACGCCTGCAAGCGGCGCACAATGGCCTCGCTTGCAGTAGACAACCGGATCTCCCGATGGGAGAACACAGTGGCATGCAGCAGCGCACCGTAGGCTTCCGCCCGTGTGCAGCACGGACGCTGCATCGGCACCCGGCACAGCTCATTCTTCACTTCGCTTGAAAAAGACATGGCTCTCCCTTATCTTTCCCGCTTACCGCTGATAATCGCGGTGCATGGTGACTACACCGTAATCATGCCCGCGCAGATGTTGGCTCAGCGCTTCTGCAATCGCGACCGAGCGGTGCTTGCCGCCCGTGCAGCCAATGCCGATGATAACGTTCGACTTGCCCTCCGCTATATAACGCGGCAGCAGGAAGTCGATCATGGTCGTCAGATGCCCCATCAGTGCATCCGCCGTACCGCCCTGGAACACATAGTCGCGTACATCCAGATCGGTGCCGTTCTTTTCGCGCAACGTCATTTCATAATACGGGTTTGGCAGGAAACGCACATCGAACACCAGATCAGACTCCGGCGGGATGCCGTACTTGAAGCCGAACGACTGCACAATCACCTCGAATACGCCGCCGCTCTCCGTGCCTGTGAACAGCGCGATCAACCGCTCACGCAGTCCGGCGGCCGACAGCCCAGTCGTATCGACTACAAAATCCGCACGATTACGCAGCGCAGCAAGCATTGCGCGTTCTTTTTCGATCGCTGCGGTAATAGACACCCCATGCTCCATCAGCGGATGCTTGCGGCGCGTCTCCTTATAGCGGCGGATCAGCGTTGGCGTGTCCGTATCCAGAAACAGGATGCGATAGTCGCAGCCCATGGTTTTGATCGAGTCCAGCGAGTCAAACAGCTGTTGGAAATCGCCGCCCGCGCGCACGTCAGTCACCAGCGCAACGCGCTCGTACCGCTCGGTGGCTGCCATACAGATTTCGGCAAACCGTGGAATCAGCGCGATCGGCAGATTGTCCACACAGTAGTAGCCCAAATCCTCCAATGTGGCAACCGCGCGGCTCTTACCCGCACCCGACATTCCAGAAACAATTAAAAAGTACATTTATGCCATCTCCTTGCCGCCTCAGCGGACAATACGGACTTCACACTCCAACTCCACGCCAAACTGGTCGCGCACGCGCTGCTGCACCAGTTCGATCAACCGGAACATATCCTCGCAAGTCGCGCCGCCGCGGTTGATCAAAAAGCCCGCATGCTTTTCCGACACCTGCGCCGCGCCGACCGATACGCCTTTCAGCCCGGCGTCCTCAATCAGCCGCCCGGCGAAATATCCCTCGGGCCGTTTGAAGGTCGAACCGGCCGACGGGAAATTCAGCGGCTGCTTATCGCGCCGCCGCTGCGCAAAATCATTCATCTTATCCAAAATCGCCGCCGGATCGCCCGGCTGCAGGCGCAGAACCGTCTGCACGACCGTCCAATCCGGGTGCGCGCGGAATGCGCTCGAGCGGTAGCCGAAGCAGTGTTCCTCCCCTTCCAGCGTATGCATCTCACCGTTCCCGTCCAGATAGTCGGTCTTTTCCACGATCCCGGCCATCTGGCCGTCGTATGCACCGGCGTTCATAAACACCGCACCGCCCACGCTGCCCGGAATGCCGCCGGAAAACTCCGCGCCGGTCAGCCCGGCACGCTGCGCGCGCCGCGCCACACGGGCCAGCAACGCGCCCGCCTGCGCGACCACACATCCATCCGCCGTTGCATGCACCTCGTCCAATTCCGTCGTGCAGACAACCGCGCCGCGGTAGCCCGCGTCCGATACTAACATATTCGACCCGTTACCCAACAGCAGCAGCGGCAAACCACAGCCACGGATGACCCGCAGCGCCTGCGTCAGTTGTGCGGGCGTTTTGGGCGTGACAAATAGGTCTGCCGGACCGCCAATTGCAAACGTCGTATGGCGGCACATCGGCTCGTGTTCCGCCACTTGTATCTCCGGCGCTGCCTCACGCAGCGCCGCAATGCAAGCATTGATTTTTTCCATAAGTTCCTCCGCCTCATCCGAAATTATATGATAAAACCGCGCCGCTGCGGCCTGCCATCCCACAACGATGGGAAGGCCGCCGCATGACAGCGCAAAGCAGTTGCTTCATGGATATTATAACAAACATACACGTAAAGTGCAAATAAAAGGCACCCTACCCGATACCCTTCAGCTTGTCAAAAACTTAAAGATATTGCTGTTATCGTGAGCGTAGCGATACAAAATAACAAAATCCGAGGGCATGCACCTCGAATTTTGCCCTCGCCCCGCGCCATTGAGCGCGAAACCGGGGGGGATCAAAAGCGGTTTCCTACGGGAACCGCTTTTGTAGATAGGGGGTATTGGATACCCCCTATCAGGCTGTCGAACTTTTCGACAGCATAAAAGGCACCCTATCGGGTGCCTTTTATGGTATGTTTCCTTGAAGATATTATTCGCTTGCGCCTTCCAGCATGCTCGCGCCTTCCGCCATATCGGTCATGGCAGCCTGCAGCTGCTCGCCCATCTGCGTGCTCATCTCCGCAAGCTTGGTCTGGTCGGTTTCCTCGCTCATCGCAGCAACGGTATCAATGAACGCAATCAGCGACTCGCAGCCGGACTTGAGCTTCTCATGCGCGTCGGCATAGGCCTCCGGCGGCGTAACCGATGCAAAATCGTTGATAGAAGCCTTCATATCCTCCAAAATGCCCTTAGCAGCTTCCGGATCGGTCATCGCAGTGCTGGCGTTGGTCTGGATCTCACTCATTTCCGTGCTGAGATCCTCAACCGCCTGCTGGTATTCCTCTTCCGTCAAAGCTGTGGAAGCGGTGTCATTCCCCTCGCTGCCACCAGCGTTATTGCCGCCGCAAGCCGCCAGCGAAAACGCCAACGCTGCTGCAAGCAGTGCTGCCAAAATACGCTTTGTGATGTTCTTCTTCATTACAATCTCTCCTTACCTTTGCGCTGCTGCGCAAGATGATAGTTAAGATTATAAAGGAAAGGACTGGGAAAGTAAAGACAATCCTGCATAAATTTGCAAAGGTGCGTTTACAAGACAGTTTCTGTCCAAATGCGACAGGTCGACAGAACCGCCAGGGCATGCCGAATATCGCGCCCGATCCTTCCGCTTTAGCGAACCCAAACCTCTTCATGCTCACCGCGACGTGGACGGCCGAGCAGCAGTCTGCTTGCTTCGGTAGCGGGCAGGCCCTTATACAGCACATCATACATCGCCTCGGTGATCGGCATGGAAACGCCCTGCTGCTGGGCAAGATGATAGCCCGCCTCGGTCGCGTAATACCCCTCGACCGTTGCGCCTACCTCCTCCATTGCCTCTTTGACGCTCTTCCCCTGCCCGATCAGGATGCCCGCGCGGCGGTTACGCGAGTGCATCGAGCAGCAGGTGACAATCAAGTCGCCCACGCCGGACAGGCCAGCAAAAGTCTCCTGCCGCGCGCCCAGCGTCATGCCCAGACGGGCAATCTCGGTCAGGCCGCGCGTCATAAAGGCAGCTTTGGCGTTATCGCCCATGCCCAAACCGTCCGCAATGCCTGCGCCCAGCGCAATGATGTTCTTGAACGCGCCGCCCAGCTCACAGCCGACGATATCCGCCGAGGTATACACACGGAAGTAGCTTTCGTTCATAAAGGCAGCCTGCGTCAGCTCAGCGGCCGCGCGGCTTTTAGACGCCGCAACAATCGCAGTCGGTACACGGCGCGCGACCTCTTCGGCATGAGTCGGACCGGTCAGCGCAACGACCGAGTTGTTCCCCTGCATCACGCGATCGATCGTCTGCGAAAAACGGCAATAGCCGTGTTTCGCATCCAGACCCTTGCCGACATTGACGATTACCGTGCCCGCGGGCACAATCTCCGCCAGTTGCTCGGCTGTCGACGCGACTGCGAACGACGGCACCGCCATGACCACAAGGTCAGCCTTTGCCGCGCCCGCCATATCCGTGGTAATCGCAATCCCCTCCGGAATCTTGACGCCCGGCAGCAGCTTTTCATGGGCGCGCTCACGCAGCAGCAGGTCGCACTCTTCCTGTAAATACGTCCACGAGGTCACCTCATGGCCGTTGTCGTGCAGCAGCATCGCCAGCGCGATGCCCCAGCCACCGGTACCCAGTACAAAAACCTTCATTTTTTGTTCCCCTTTCGCTTACTGCCATCGGATTCGATGGTCTTTTTGCTCTTAAAGGAAAATTTATTCTCTTCTCCGCGCAGGATACGCGCGATGTTCGAGCGGTGCATGAAGATGACTGCCGCCGCCATGCCGAAAGCCATCGCGACCAGCACGGGGTCGTCATAAAATACAAAGGTCGTAATCGGGAAGCTGATCGCACCAAGGATCGAGCCGAGCGAAATCCAACGCGTGAGCGCCACCGCCACAAAAAACAGCACGAACGCGATCAGGAAAATGCGCCAATCAAACAGCGCCAGCATAACCGCGCCGACCAACACACCCTTGCCGCCGCGGAACCCGAAATACAACGGGAACATGTGTCCTAAAATGACGAAAATACCCGCCACCAGCTTACCTACCGGCCCGGCCAGCATAGCGCCGATTGAAATCGCCGCCGCCCCCTTGGCAATATCGCCCAGCATCACAAACAGCGTTTTGCCCGCGCCCATCGTGCGGTAGGAGTTAGTCAGCCCCGCGTTGCCGCTGCCATATTCACGGATATCCTTACCCAGTGTGACCTTGCTCACGATAATCGCAAAGCTCAGCGAACCAAGCAGATAGCCGCAGACCGCAATAATCGCAAAGTGCATAGGTGTCATGTTGTTTTCCCCCAGTTTTGTTGAAATAAAAGCCGCAGGGTCAATTTTTGTCGCCGCGTTCGCGAATCACCATGCGCACGGGCGTGCCGGTCAGGCCGAACACCTCGCGGATCTGGTTTTCCAGATAACGCTGGTACGAGAAGTGAAACAGCCGCGCGTCGTTGCAGAAGCAGACGAAGGTCGGCGGGCAGGTGGACGCCTGCGTCATATAGAAGATACGCAGACGGCGGCCCTTGTCGGTCGGCGGCTGCACACGCGCGGTCGCCTCGGCCAGAATAGAGTTGAGCCGCCCGGTCGGGATGCGCATGTGGTTCTGCTCGTAAACCTCGTGAATCAGGCCGAACAGCTTGTCCACGCGCTGGCCGGTCTGCGCGGAAATGAACAGCACCGGCGCATACGGCATATAGGCCAGCCCCTCGCGCACGCGGAGCGTGTACTCCTTCATGGTAGAGCCGTCCTTTTCGACCAGATCCCACTTATTGACCACGATGATGCAGGCCTTGCCCGCGTTGTGCGCCTCGCCCGCAACCTTGGTGTCCTGTTCGGTTACGCCCTCAGTCGCGTCGATCATAATCACGCACACGTCCGCACGCTCAACAGCCAGCAGCGAACGCATGACCGAAAACTTCTCGATTTTTTCCTCGACACGGCTCTTGCGGCGGATGCCCGCGGTGTCGATAAACGTAAACTTGCCGTGTGCGTTGTCCACATCCGCGTCCACGCTGTCGCGCGTCGTGCCCGCCATATCAGATACGATCACGCGCTCCTCACCCAGTATACGGTTGAGCAGACTGGACTTGCCGACGTTCGGCTTGCCGATCAGTGCAACACGGATGCGTTCCTCGTCCTCGCTATCCTCGTCCGCAGGCGGGAAATGCTCATACGCCGCGTCGAGCAGCTCGCCCATACCATAGCCGTGCAGGGCAGAAATGCCGTATGGCTCCCCAAGACCGAGGTTGTAAAACTCGTAGAACTCAGGCTCCGGCTGGCCAGGCTTGTCGCACTTGTTGACCGCCAGCACAATCGGCTTGCCTGCGCGCAGCAGCATAGCAGCCACATCCTGATCGGCAGCTGTGATGCCGGTGCGCAGGTCGGTGATAAAAATGATCACATCCGCGTGCGAAATGGCGGTCTCCGCCTGATAGCGCATGAACTGCAAGATCTCGTTGTCATTCGACGGCTCAATGCCGCCGGTATCGATGATAGTGAAATCGCGGCCGCGCCAGTCGCTTTCGGCATACAGGCGGTCGCGCGTCACGCCGGGGGTGTCCTCCACGATCGACAGCCGCTTACCTGCCAGCCGGTTGAACAACTGGCTCTTGCCGACGTTCGGCCGCCCGACGATCGCAACGATCGGTTTTGGCATATCGGTTCCCTCCTTATCCATCCAGGGGTGTCAGTCTTCAAAAATCTTCGCAAGCAGGTCAGCGCCGTCGATCTCGACCGGTACGACCGGCACGCCGATCGCATCCGCGACCTGCTGCGGGGTGTAGTCGTCCAGAAACACGTCGCCGCCGTCGCGCAGCATGTTGGCCGAGATCAGCACGCGCTCACTGAGGTCGCGCCCCTTGAGCTGCGCTACCAGATCCTGCCCGGTGATCAGTCCCGCAACGGAAACGCGGTGGCCAAAGAAATCATTCCGGATTTCTATCACTTTTCCATTCAGATTATCGCATTTTGCAGCCGCTTCGTCAAGCAAAACCGCCATGGACGGCGCAGCTGCCGCACCGGTCGCAATCGTAAACGGACGCGCCGAACGGCCTGCATAATCCGGCAACGCCAGCCGGAATTCCTCCATGAACAACGGCAGCATACCGATGCCGTTTTCAAACTGCGTGAAATCCTCGTAGTATTCGGTATCCGGCAGCGGACGCTCAGCCTTGAGGTACAACTCGTCCCCGCACCAGACCAGCCGCGTGCCAAACTCGCGCAGGCATTCTTCCGCGAACGGCTCAACGATATCGAGGATGGCCTCAGCGGCCGTCTTATCGGTCGGCTCAAGCGGATACAGATTCTCGCGGTGGCGCGTCATGCCGAACGGCACGACCGAAATTGTGTTCACTGCCGGGTAGAGCGCCTTTAAGTCATACAGCGAACGTTTGAGTTCCTCACCGTCGTTAAGTCCCTTACACACCACCAACTGGCAGTTCATCTGGATGCCGCCTTCTGCAAAACGCTCCATAATCTTCAGCGCTTCGCCCGCACGCGGGTTGCGCAGCATTTTCACACGCAGCTCTGGATTGGTCGTCTGCACCGAAATGTTGACCGGCGAAATGTGCATGCGCAGGATACGGTCGACGTCTGCTTCAGACAGGTTGGTCATCGAGATATAGTTGCCCATCAGGAAGGACATGCGCGCATCGTCATCTTTCACATAAAGCGTTTTCCGCATGCCGCGCGGCAGCTGGTCGATGAAGCAAAATACGCATCGATTGGAGCACTGCTTCATGCCGTCCATCAGATAATGCTCAAAATTCAGGCCGAGCGGCTCGCCCTCGCGTTTGCGTACGCGCACCTCGCGCAGCGTCTGTCCATCCGGCTCCATCACCTGCAAAGTGAGCGCCGCGTCGTAGCTGTAAAATTTATAGTCCAGCACATCGCGGATCGCAACGCCGTCAATTTGCAGCAGGGTCTCCCCTGCTTCCAGCCCTGCGCGCGCAGCCGGGCTGCCCGCATCCACACTGACAATTTTTGACGCCATGCAGCGTCCTCCTTCCCACTTTCCGCGCCCTGCGCGACGCATCCCCTCGTTTGAACCGTGCAGATTCAAACGAATCAATGAAAAAAATGGAGAAGTCGTTGCCGCCTTCTCCATTTCCTGTTCTGTTGTTGCCTTACGCTTCCTTGGCGACAACCTCACGGCCGTTGTAGTAGCCGCAGGCCTTGCACATTCTGTGCGCCAGCTTCATCTCGCCACAGTGCGGGCACTTGGTCATGCCGGGCAAAGACAGCTTCCAGTGGGAATTACGACGCTTGTCGCGGCGGGCTTTGGATACCTTTCTCTTCGGTACTGCCATGGTGGATACACCTCCTACTCTATCGACTTATTTTTTATTACGAACTTCAATTGCGCCCGTCCCCGTTTGGGTCGAGCAGGGCGCGCAACGCGGCAAAACGCAGGTCGATCTGTTTGCTTTCGCAATCGCAGTCGACTTCGTTACGGTCGACACCGCAGTGCGGGCAAATCCCTTTGCAATCCTCCCGGCACAGATAGGTCATCTGCACCTGCAAAATCAGGGCAGGCACCAACACTTCCGACGTATCCACGCTGTCGCCGGTCAGCACGAAAAGGTCGTCCTCTTCCTCCGCCCCGGGCTCGTCCGAGAGCACCGTATCTACCTCGGCCGTCAGCAGGATGTCCAACGGTTTCAGGCAACGTGCGCAAGCGGTGGAATAGATGGTCTTGATCGTCCCCTTCAGCCGCAGTACACCGCTTTCCCGTGACACAACGCCACTACATTGCACCGGGCTTTGGAAGGGCTTCGCGCCGTAAAGTGTTTCTTCATGCAGGTCAATCACTTCCGAAAAGGGAACCGAAGCCTGCGGCGCGGAGAGTTTTTTCAAATCAATCTTCATGTCAACCTCACATGGTACTAAGATAGTATACCACACCCATTCCCGCTTTGTCAACCAAAACATGCATGAAAACGCGGTTTTCCCGTATAGACGGGCACTTCCCTTTTGCACGCAAATGCAGTATACTAAAATGCAGGAACACGCCGACGAAACGGAAAGGGAAAACCATTTTGAGAGAATATTATATCACAAAAAACGACAGCGGGCAACGGCTGAACAAATTTCTTGAAAAAGCTGTGCCGCTGCTGTCCGGCGGGATGATGCACAAATACCTGCGCCTCAAACGTATCAAAGTAAACGGCAAGCGCACGGAAGCCGCCTATCGCCTGTGCGAAGGCGACGCCGTGCAGCTCTACCTGAACGACGAATATTTTGACGCGCCGCGCGAAGAGGACGCCTTCCGCCACATCCATCAGCCGCAAATCCATATTGTTTACGAGGATGAAAACATCCTACTGGCCGACAAAGCGCCCGGCATGGTTGTACACGCCGACGAGCGCGGCGACCAAAACACCCTGATCGCACACATTCAGGCCTATCTGTACCAGTCCGGCGCATGGAATCCGGAGGATGCAGCTTCCTTTGCGCCTGCGCTGTGCAACCGCATCGACCGCAACACTGGCGGCATCGTCATCTGCGCCAAAACCGCCGAAGCACTGCGCATCCTCAACGACCGCATCAAGGGACGGGAGCTGGAAAAGCGCTACCTGTGCGTTGTACATGGCCGCCCACAGCCGCCCGACGGTTTCATCCAAAACTATCTGCGGCGGGATGAAAAGCGGAAGCAGGTCACGCTGCACCAAACGCGCGTGCCTGGCGCCAAAACCGCGCAAACGCGCTACCGCACACTCGCCAGCCGCAACAAACTGTCACTGGTCGAGTGTGAGCTGCTCACCGGCCGCACGCACCAGATCCGTGCGCACATGGCGTCCATCGGCTGCCCTCTGCTGGGCGACGGCAAGTATGGCACGAACGAGAAAAACCGCCCCTATGGTGAAACCGGTCAGCTGCTGTATGCTTACTCCCTCACCTGCCGCTTTACGCAGGACGCAGGTGCGCTCTCCTATCTCAACGGTCGCACTTTCCGCGTGCAGCGCATCCCCTTTGTAGCAAAATATTTCCCGGACTATTCCATATGAAAGAGAAGCCGCAGGCGTTGCCTGCGGCTTCTTGGTATTCTGAAATCAGGTAAATTCGGTCGGCGCATAGGTGCCGTCTGCAATCTGCTGGGCGACCTTATCCGTTAGCCCATTATACACCACGCCGGGTTCGAGCGTGATGCCCTTGACCGCCGCCAACTCGGATACCGTAACAAAGGCATAGGTCTTGTCCGTGCGGCTTTGCAGTTCATCAATCGCTGCTAGCACGCCCTCAACCGAAGTCGTGTACAGGTCGTGCATCAACACCACAGAGCCGTCCTGCGCCTTGCTGACAATGGCGTTTTTCACACTCTCCTTGTCACGGATGCTCCAATCCTGCGTGTCCACGTCCCAGTTGATGATCGGCAGGCCGAGCTCCTTGGCAACCGCTTTCACATCGCTGTTGACGCCGCCGCCGACTGGACGCAGCACCGTAGGCGGCTGACCCGCCTTTTCCTCAATGATAGACGTAGCGGACGTGATCTCCTGACGAATGCCGTCCGTGCTCAGGCCAGTCAGATGCTGCATCGGGTGGGTCATTGTGTGGTTGCCCAGCTCATGCCCCTCAGATACCAGACGCGGCAACGTGCTGCTAAACATATTGACACGGTCGCCAACCATAAAGAAGGTTGCATGAGCACCGCGCTCCTTCAAGCCGTCCAGCAGGTATGCCGTCAGGCCGGACGGATACCCATCCAATGCGCCGGTGGGGCCGTCGTCAAAGGTCAGGGCAATGTAAACATCCGCCTCAGGGACATTCGCGCCAACTGCCTGCGTCAATCCGCCGCATTTGCCGGACAGGTATGCTTTCTGGCTGTCAAACCCGTCAAGCGGCATATCGGTGAGTGCAAACGCGCCATCCTCCAGCCCGGTATACGATTTGCCAAGCAGCGCAGCAAACAACTGCGCCGATACGTAGAACCGCCCAGACTCCTCATCCTGGAAGGCGCGGATATCCCCGCCCTTGACGCGCTCGCCGTCGACACGGGTCTTGCCGTCATTGCGCACAGTGGACTGCACGCCGTTGTAGTCGACTGTCCATTCGTCCTTGCCGTCAAAAGTTGCCGTTGCGCCCAGCGCAGCCGCCCCTTCTTCCAGCGGGACATATTGCAGACCATCACGGTCGACAACCGAAACGCCGCGGCGTTCCTGTTCGGTCTTCATCTGATGTACCTGACCATTATAAAGCAGCTTATCCGAATCCGTGCGCATCAGCACACTACTGGAATCCAGCTGCGCTTCGGACGGCCCGAGCACTTTGAGCGCCTCATCTGCAATTTTGCCGATTGCTTGTTCATCTAACGTCTTGTTCGACCGCACGATAATGAGCAGATCACCTTGCGCGGCCTCCGTACTGCTTACCTGACAGGGCAGCATGCCACATACATCCTGCACCGGCACATAGGTCGTTCCGTCCTGTATCACCGGGGCCGCCGACATCGTGCGATCCTCCCCGTTGATTTGCGCGGTTTTGTTGTCCACCTGTGCGCGCAGCGTATTTTTGCCATCTTCCAGAACCGCCGTGCGGCTGTCCGCTTCCCACGTCAGGTCAAAGTCCAACTGCTCACACAGCGATTTGACCGGCACAAAAACCGTACCGCTGCTGTCCCGGAACGGAGCGGCTCCTGCCAGATCCACCGCCTTCCCATCAACATAGGCTTTGCTATTGTCAATTTGATAGACCAGCTGATTTTCCCCACCAAATATCGCGCCAGCTACCGTTTTTACAACCCGGAACGTGACTGGTACCGCAATGATCACCACAAGGATCAACGCGACCAGCACCCCATAGTGACTGTTACGCCTACGATGGCGGTGACGGTGGCGCCGATAGCTTGACCCGTACGCCGATTGATATGTCATGTTTGATTCATTCCTTCCTACCCTACTGTCTGCTATTGTGTTTCTGTTGCTATATTATATCATCAAACAGCCGGCAAAAAGGTTACAGTACCGTTAATTTTCTTTTCCTGCCGCGCGCAGCGCTTCCGGCAGCATCTGCACCCCCACGCCTAACAGATGCGGGCCGACATAAGCACCCAGCGTGCAGTCAATCTCCCCTTCCATGCACGAAAGATGGTCGGGCAGGCTGGCTTGAGCCAGCGCGCGGATGGTTTTCAGTTCTTCCGGTGCGCCGCCATGCGCCACAGCCAGATTAAACGGGATGTTGCGCGGAACCAATGCAGCTGCCATCTGTACCATTTTTTCCATCGCCGCCTTGCGCCCACGGATTTTCGCTGCGCTAACCAGTTCCCCCTCCGGCGTAAAAGTGATAATCGGCTTGATCTGCAATAGCGTACCCGCCACTGCTGCAATTTTACCGATACGGCCGCCCTTTTGCAAATATTCCAGCGTATCCACACAGAAAAACACCTTGGTATCGTGCAGCAACACAGGCATCGCACGCAGCAGTTCGTCCCATGTCCAGCCCGCCTCGATCCAGCGAGCCGCCTGCACAACGGACATACCGATGCCGAGCGAACCGCTGCGCGAATCCAACACAACGGTCTCCAGCCCAGCCGCCTGTTCTCCGATCAGCCGCACGAGATTACAGGTACCGCTTAGCCCGCCCGACAGGCAGACTGCAAGCACGCGGGCATATCCCTTCTCCCGGATACGTGCAAACGCCGCCTCAACCGTCGCGCCATCCGGCAATGTTGTTTTGGGAATCTCGTGCGGCAGCCGCCGGTATACCTCGTCCGGCGTGATATCCACACCGTCTGCGTATTCCCCATCTGCGAAACGCAGCTTGAGCGGCACGACAAAAATATGATACCGCCGGATGAGCGAGGCCGGAATATCCGCGCAGGAATCCGTAAGCAATGCGATTTTCTGCTTATTCATAGTGTTTTCTCCCTTTTACAGCTCCTCGCCCGCACTCCAATTGATCAGGTGTGGAGACGGTTGGCTTTTGCGTTGTCCGAGCGGCGTGACCTTAACGCCAAAAAAGTCGTACCACTGCCCACAGGCATCACACTGCCACGCTGTCGCTTCCGTTTCATCCATAATATAGATCTCATTTCCACAATCACATTGTAAGATTGTCATACTGTTTCCCTTTCTTTCATCGCGCCATCATACTGCTCGCCGGATAAAGTAGTTACAGTATAGCATACTCTCCCCCGGAAGTCGAACAATATTCTGTCTTTTTCGCCCCTTTTCATTCACCAAACCGCACGCCCAACTTATTTTTGTACGAAAACAGCAACGCCCCGGCCGCAAGAAACAGCCGGGGCATACATGTGGCTTTATCAGGATGCTGGAATATCGCCATTGCGGGTAAGAGCAGCAGACAGGTTGCTGTACTGGAAGTTTCCTCCCGTGGAAATCAGACGCACAGTTGCCGGCACAGACGGCACGGCAAAGGGAACCGTAAACGCCTGGCTGGCCACTTCACCTTTTTCCGCAAACGTGTGCTGAGACGCCGCACCCGGTATCGCCGTTCCATTGAGCTGCGCCACCGTGGTAATATTCAGCGGGAAATTTGTACCGGTGCTGGACGGAGCAAAGCTGCCGCTGAAAGCCAGCGTATACACGCCCGGCTGATTGATTGCGAAATTAGCCGTATTGGCCGTATGGCTGACTGCCGAGCCATACGACGCGCCATTACGATCAAACAGCAACGGTGTTTGGCTGTTACCAGCTTGCGCAGGAGTCGAGTAGGCGGCAAGCAGCTGTACCGGTTCGGCCGTTCCAGTCGGGCCTGTCGGGCCAGTTGGTCCTGTTACGCCCGTCGGACCGGTCGGACCGGTTGCGCCCGTCGGACCGGTCGGGCCCGTTACGCCCGTCGGACCGGTCGGGCCGGTTACGCCCGTCGGACCGGTTGGACCTGTTACGCCCGTCGGACCGGTCGGCCCTATTACGCCTGTTGGACCGGTCGGCCCCGTTACACCCGTCGGGCCAGTCGGACCCGTTACGCCTGTCGGACCAGTCGGCCCAGTAGAGCCGTTTATTTATGCACAACATTAACTTTTGTTTTGCGGTGAGTAGAAAGCCCGTCATATCGCCTTGCTCTCAATCACCGTAATGATGTTGTGGTTGTTCTCGATGTAATCAATAATTCGCTGGTACTCGTCGGCAAAATTGAAGTCAACCGTTATTTCCCCGTTCTCATGCACCCAAACCGCTTTGATAAGTTCAACTACAATTCCCCGGTTTAGGCTCTGAATGTTTTTGTATTTCAGAAAGGCGGTTAGATACGGGTCGTCGGCTCCGATACCGTCAGCCATGATTTGCATTTCCTCTTTCAGATAAGAGATATTCGCTTCAAGCTGCTGTATCTGTTCTGCAATCTTGCCTTTCAAGCGGCGGTATTCCTCTTTTGTGATTTCGCCGCTTTTCCAATCGAGGTACAAGCTGTCGGAAGCGTCATTGTACTGTTTTAGCTGCTTTTCAGCCTGTTTCAATGAATAGGATAACCGTTTGTTTTCCCTGTTGATTACAGGCGCGTTGTTGATACGTTCAATTTCTTCTGCAAGCTGATCTACAAGGGCAATTTGCATTTGCAAAGCTGCCAAAACCGCGTTTTCCAATTTATCCTGCCGGATAGAATGTTTGCTGCAAATCTTTTTGTCTGTGTAGCTGCGGCAAGAATAGTAGGCAATATTGCGGGCGGTTTTTCGCCGCATGGCTTTTTGACAGTCCGCACAACGGACAAAGCCGGACATTAAATAGACTTCCTGTTTGCCCGGTGCCGTTCTTGTATCGCGCTTATGTAGGGCTTGCGCTTTCTCAAATGTTTCTCTGTCAATGATCGCTTCGTGTGTGTTGGGGACGACAAACCATTCATCTTCCGGGACGCTGATCTGCTTGTGTACTTTGTAGCTGATAACGCGGTGTCTGCCCTGTACCATTACGCCCGTATAGATTTCGTTCTGCAATATCCTTGCAATCGTGCTGGCAGACCACAACCCGTCATTTTTGCCGGAATTAGGATTGTTGTACTTCAATCCTTTTTTCTTTTTGTAGGCTTCGGGGTTAGGCTCTCCCATTTGATTAAGCCTTTTGGCAATCCCCATTTTGCTGTACCCCTCATTCACAAACCAATGATAAATGCTTTTCACAACTTCCGCTGCTTCTTCATCTACCAATAGGCTGTTTTTGTCGTTCGGGTCTTTTTTATAACCATAGGTGGCAAATGCACCGATGAACTCGCCGCGCTCCCGTTTCATCTTGAAAGTTTTGCGGATTTCTTCGGAAGTGGTGGCGGCAAACTGTTCATTGAACATTCCCCTTATAGGTACTTCAAGCCCGCTTGCCGAATGGGGGTTAGCGTAGGTATCAATAAATGGCGTGCCTGTGCAAATAAACCTTGCGCCGTTAATCGGTATGAACTCCTCCAAAAACTTCTGCTGGTCGGCAAGGTTGCGGAAACCGCGTGCAAGGGATTTGATAATCATGCAGTTTACTTCTTTACGGACAATGCAGCCCTCAAGCCGTTTGAAGTTTGGTCGCGCTGTGTCTGTGCCTGTCAATCCGTCGTCGGCAAACACGTCTACAATGACAAAAGTACCCGGCTCAAAATAGCTGTCTACAAAGTCGCGGAGTATCTTTTCTTGATTGATAACACTCTCGCTTTCGTCCTCGTTGTCGTCCTCTTTGGATAGTCGAATGTATAGCCCGATTTTCCAAAACGGCTCTGCGTAGCTGCGTGCCGTTTTGTCTTTGCGTATGCGGGGCATAATACCTCCTTTCCCCCTATAATTACGGGTCTATTATACCATTTTAGCCCCATAATCACAAGGTCTTTACCCTTTGGGGTAGGGAAAGTAGGCAAGTCATTTTAGACTTAAAAAGTAGTCGCACAATGATTGTTTCAATGTTTTATCCTCTGCCACAAACCGTATTTTTACGGGTGTGTCGCCGCAAAGAAAACAGTAAGGATTTACGATCTGCTCAAAGTAACTTTGCATTTTCCTTGCCGCTGGCAAAGAACTGTCGATATGGATATTCCGAATGTCAACCAAAGTGCTACGGTCTACCTGTGTTATATCAACGCTTCTCATTTGTTGAAGCTGTACCTTGTTAATCATCTTCTTTCCCTCCCGGTATAGCGACATAATACAGAATATGCGCTCCGGCTTGTACGATATGAGAAATAAGGCAGAAACGAACGGCTGTCAGCGGCAGCACCGCGGGAGTTTCACCCCTGCTCATTTAAGGCAGCTTTACCCAATGCCTGCGACGCTCTTAACGCTCGGACTATGGCTATAAAGGCGTTTCGTCCCGCC
>DWZQ01000003.1 GCA_019117485.1 Candidatus Agathobaculum intestinipullorum
ATGCGTTAAGTGCCGCTGAGACGGGGAGTTGTTCAGCGGACGAAAGGGACGAAAATCCCCTGCGGTGTTGTAGTCGCATCCCGCTGCTGCAACTGTTTAGGCATTTCCTAAATCGCTGTGGCAACAGATGACATGATTTAGGAGGTGTCTTTTTCTATGTCCAAAAAGGAAAATGTTTTTGTCCGCTCCCTGCATGAACTCAAGAGCACGCGCTGTTTGGCGCTGACCGCGCTGCTGATCGCCATCAACATTGCGCTCGACCTGCTCGGGCTGACCATCAAACTGCCGCCCAATCTGCGCATTGGCTTTGGCTTTTTGTGCAATGCTGCGGTCGGGATGCTGTTCGGGCCGGTGGTCGGCATGATGGCGGGCGTGTGCACGGATGTGCTGGGCTATTTTGCAGGGAATCTGACCATGGGTGCGTATTTCCCTGGTTATACGCTGACTGCAATCACCGCCGGTCTGTTCTGGGGGCTGTGGCTGTATCCGCGCAAGCTGACGGTATGGCGCGCGCTGGGTGCAAAAGCATGCATCAACCTGTTCTGTAACATCGGCCTCAATACGCTGTGGCTGACCATGACGGGTGGCAAGGCAATGGGCGCGCTGCTTGCCTTGCGTGTGCCCAAGAACCTGCTCATGCTGCCCATCGAGACCGTGCTGTTATACTTCGGCATGAAGCTGGTGCTGCGGCTGTATCAGGCGCTGCCCGGTAAGGATGGCGCATTGGCCGCCAAAAACAATCCGTTGTAAAATCCGTTTATCTGCCGTCCGGCATTGCCGGGCGGCTTTTTTGTCAAGTGCTGTTTACTTTTTGTAGACATTTCCCGATTTTCCCTATGCAAACGCGGGAACTTTTGGTATACTATATACGATAGGGATGAACGGCGTACTCCGTTCGCTGAAAGGAAGTGACTGCTTTATGAAATTGACAAAAGAAAGCATCAAACATAACGCGGCCTGGAAGGGATACCGCCTGCCGCAGTACGACATCGATGCAGTGCGCGAAGCGACGCATACGTCGCCGACTTGGCTGCATTTTGGCGCAGGCAATCTGTTCCGGGCGTTTCCTGCTGTGCTGGCGCAGCGTATGTTGACCGCCGGGCTGTCCAATACCGGCGTGATCTGCTGCGACGGCTATGATGAAGAACTGATCGACCGCTGCTACCGCGCCTGCGACCATCTTTCGCTTGTTGTGACGCTGTACTCCAACGGCACCATCAACAAGGAGGTTATCGCATCTGTTACCGAGAGCCTCAAGCTGAGCGAGGATTTGGCGCGGCTGAACGAGGTATTCCTTGCGCCATCCTTGCAGATGATCAGCTTTACCCTGACCGAAAAGGGATACGTTATTCAGGATGAAGCGCATGAGTTCCTCCCGGCATATGCGCATGACCGCGAGAACGGTCCGGAAGGGTGCAAGTCTTTCTTTGGTAAGCTGGCTGCGCTCAGCTTGGCGCGCTGCCGCGCAGGTTTGCAGCCGCTGGCATTTGTCTCTCTGGATAACTGTCAGGATAATGGTGTGCGTCTGGAGCGCGCGATGCGCTATATGGCGCGCGCCTGGCAGGAAAAGCATTTCATCACCGAGGATGAATACTTCTACCTGATTAAGAAAAACACCTATCCGCTGTCCATGATTGATAAGATCACCCCGCATCCGGATGCCCGCATCGCAGAAAAACTTGAAGCGGACGGCTTGGAAAACGTCCGTCCCTTTGTTACGGAAAAGGGTACCTATGGCGCCATTTATGTAAACTCGGAGAGTCCGCACTATCTGCTGATCGAGGATGCATTCCCGAACGGCCATCCGCCGCTTGAGCAGTGCGGTGTCATCCTGACCCGCCGCGACATTGTGGAAAAGTCCGCGATGATGAAAGTCAGCACCTGCATGAACCCGATGGATACCGCGCTGGGTGTTTACGGCTGCATGCTGGGCTATACCCAGATCAGTGCCGAGATGAAGGACAAAGAGTTGGTTAACCTCGTTACCCGCATGAGCGAGCAGGAGGCTATGCCGATGGTCGCCGACCCGGGCGTTATCGATCCGGTTGCGTTCTTGCATGAGGTGCTGGGGGAGCGTTATCCCAACCCGTTCCTGCAGGATTCCCCGCAGCGCACCGCGACGGACACGTCGAGAAAGATCCCGCTGCGCTTTGGTGCGACGCTGTATGCGTACTACAACTCCACGCTGCCTGCGCATCGCGCGACTAAGCTGGTTTATATCCCGCTGGCGCTGGCGGGCTGGTTGCGTTATCTTGTCGGCGTGGACGACCGTGGCGAGCCGTTTGAGCTGAGTCCCGACCCGAATATTGAGCATGTCCGTTCGCTGATGGGCAATCCCAAGCTGGGCGATGAGGTTTCGGAGGAGCGTCTGTATCCGCTGCTGGCCAACCGGTATTACTTTGGCGTTAATCTGTTTGAGATTGGTGTCGGTGAGACGGTCGTGCGCATGTTCAATGAGCTGAATAAGGGTCCGCGTGCCATCCGTGAGACGCTACGCCGGTATTGCGGTGAGGAAAAGCAGGAGGAATGGATCCTGTAAGCTATATCAGTTTCATATAAAAAACGAGAGGAATCGTTCGATTCCTCTCGTTTTTTTGCATGTCGTGACAGTTTGTCCGATGTCTATCCGAATAGACATCATGCGGCGTTTGGGTGATACAGCACTTTGGGTACTTCACTCACGCGAAAACCCTTCTTGGTGCGTTTGTAGCAATGGGATCAACCGGCGGCTGAGTACTGCACCCACCACACATAGGAACAGGTCGCCCGGTATGGTGAGCAGGAAGCAATAGACAAATAGCGGCCACAGACCGATTGGATCATTGAGATATAACAGCGAAATCAGATAATAGTAGACCATGCCGCAGGCATAGATCACTGCAAGCCCCGCGAGGTTGGCGATCAGCAAGCGCCGCAGCGAGGGGCGCGGCTGTGCGTGTGCTATTTTGCCGGTGACATACGCGCCGATAGCAAAACCTATGATGTAGCCGAATGTCGGCTGAAAAACGTAGCTTGGCCCGCCGCCCTGTGTGAATACCGGCAGACCTGCAAGCCCCAGTACGATATATACGCCCACTGCTGTCGCGCCAAGCTTTGGCCCTAACAGCATGCCAGCTAACAGGGTGAACAAGGTTTGTAATGTGAACGGCACCACGGGAATGGGGACGCGTAGAAACGCGCCGGCGGCACTCAACGCAGCAAACAGTGCGCATAGGATCATATTTCGTGTCTTTTGTCTGGTCATGGGTGACTCCTTTGTAAGTAGGTAATGGTGAATTGGAAATTATGTATTGACAGCATCATAGCATAACGAAGTACGATTGTCAACCAATAAATAATAATAGGTTTACAATGACGGTAAAAAAACAGACGGCCATATCAGCCGCCTGTTGGGGAATTGTTAGGCAGAAAGCCAGTCGGCCAGCGCAAAGCCTGCACGCAGGCTGCCGACACGGCAATCCAGCCCGTCGGCGCGCAGTGCTTGTGCGGCTGGCTCAGCCAGCGCGGCAAGCGCAGGCGTATCTGCCTGATTCAGCAACACGCGCAACCTGTCCGTTGGCAGGCCGCAGGCAATGACTGTTTCGCGCACGCAGTACAGCAGTTCGTCGATGCCGACAGTCTGACTGGGGTTCGCTGCCCATGGCGGATACAGCGCGTAGCGGTGCACAGCCTCGTGCACTGGCCTGCCCAGCGCGGACAACCCCGCGACGATCAGGCAAAGGTCGGTTTGCGGCGGCAGCACCGGCTCGTCTGTCCGGTGCAGTTTAAGAGGTAGATGGTGCGCGCCGTCCGCTTCGCATAGTACAATGTCAGCCGTGTGCGCGGCCTGTGCAAGCAGCTCGGGGGGGAGTGCGCATAACTTGCCGTCATTGGCCTGCTGCCCTGCGCAGACTGCCCCTGACAGCCGCAGCTGCGCCAACAATGTATCCGGCGTTGGATCAATCAGCGAGATTCGACAGTCCGGCGGCGTAAGCGGGAAGATATGCGTCGAGGTGGTGACAAGTACGCGCTGCGCAGCAAAGGCATGCGCCAGCGTGCGCAGTGCAGTTGTTTTGCCGCCCGCGCCGATGATGGCAATGCATTTCGGTTGCATGTTATCCCTCAATCCTCGTTTTGCCACAGCAGTCGGTAGCTGCCGTCCTCGACGGCATAGAGCGCTTCCGCGTCTGTGTCAAGCAGAGCGCGACAGTCGGATTCGGCTATAAAGCGCACGCAGGTGCCGCAGGACGAGCTGAGCGCACGCGGAACAGGTTGCATTTTCGCCGTGCAGCCAGTATTTTGCAGCGCCTGAAAGCTGAGCATGGCACTCAGATGTGTGTGGAAGGTCGCAATAAATTCGCTCATGGCTTTTTGGTTAGCGTCAGGGCGAATTCTTCGTCGCCTGTTTCGCGGGATGTAGCTGTGTAACCGTTATTGTTGGCAAAGCGCGTGATGTTCTCGACCGCACAGGGGTCGTCCACCAGCACCTCGAGCGTAGCGGGCGCGTTTTTCTGCACTTCTTTCTGCACCATGACCACGGGCATGGGGCAGGAATATCCTCTTGCGTCGATCATTTTGCTTTTTCCTCCTTATGTACGTTTGCAATCGAGATCACCAGTAGAAGTACGAGCGCGATAAAGATACCGATGCGTCCGGCCTGTGCCACGCCGCCTGCTGTAAACGCGCCGTCTGTCATTGCGTCCGCGTTGCCCGCCATGCCGAAATTATGCGCGAGCGCCGCGCCGACGAGCATGCCGAATACCGTCACGGCGCTGTCGCCGCTGCCCTCACCGGCGAGGATGAGCTGACGTAGGGGACAACCGCCGAGCAGCACCGAGCCCCAACCGACGGCAGCCATGCCGAGGAAGCTCCAGATATAGTCGTGGTGTGCGACCGGCTGCACGGCAAGCGTCGGATCAAATTTGCCCATCACAAGGTTGCCAAGCAGGACGGTTGCAAAGATCGCCACAAAGCCGATCAGCAGGTGAAAATCACGGAACAGGAATACGTCGCGCAGGCCGCCTGCCATGCATAGACGGCTTTTCTGCGCCAGCGCGCCGACGATTAGGCCGCCCACGAGCGCCGCAATCCAAGGTGCGTGATTCGCACCCGGCCCCGCCTGTGAGAAGCGGATAAAAGACGGCGCGAGCAGCAGCAGCGCGAGCACGGCAATCACGAAGCCGGGTAGCACGAAACCGTCTGCCTGCTGCACCTTGCGCGCACGGCCGAGCGAAAAGCCCTTTTTGAGGAATAATGCGCCCGCGCCGATGCCCACAGCAAAGCCGATCAGACCCGCGATTGCGGTTACATCCCCGCCACCCAGACGGATGACCATGCGGAGCGGGCAGCCGAGGAAGGCCAGTGCGCCGACCATGACGATCATGCCCAGCACAAAGCGCAGTGCGGGCGCGGAACCGGCGCGCGCACGGAATTCCTTACCGATGAGTGCCGCACATGTCGCACCAAGCACAAGGCCGACAATCTCAGGCCGCAGGTATTGCACTTTTTCCGCGCTGTGCAGGCCAAGGCCGCCTACGATGTCGCGGATAAAGCACGCAATACAAAAGCCCATGTTGGCTGGGTTGCCCAGTGCGGTCAGCGTCAGCGCCGCAAGGCCGACGATGACACCGGCAACCGGCACAAGTAATTTGTTTTTGCTCATATCGTTCTCCTTTGGTTTGTGAAATGCTTTTTTGCAACAAGGCCGGTTTTACATTTTGCCGGTCCTGTGTTACACTATAATCAATATGCAGGTGCTATTGCCCGCAGTTCGCAGGGAGGGAAAACTATGCAGCCGATTTATCTCGATCATGCCGCCACGTCGTTTCCCAAGCCGCCGACAGTTGGCGCGCGTATGCAGGAATATGTAGACCGAATTGGTGCAAGTGTCAACCGTGGTTCATATGCTGCGGCGCAGCAAGCAGGGCTTACGGTGTTACAGTTGCGACAGCGGCTGTGTGAGCTATTTGCCTTCCACTCAGTGCCACATGTGGTTCTAACCCCGGGGAATACGTGGGGATTGAATTTGCTGTTGCTTGGTGCGTTACGGCCGGGGGATCATTGTCTGGTATCGGCGGTCGAGCACAATGCGATTATGCGGCCATTGGTGCAGTTGACGCATCGCGGTGTAACCTTTGATCGTATCCCATGCGATAGTACAGGGCGGCTACTCGTCGAGTGGATCGAGCCGTTGTTGCGGGATAACACCCGTCTGGTGTTGCTGACACATGCGTCTAACGTATCTGGTGCGTTGAACGATGTGCAGGAGGTCGGGAAAATGTGCCATCGGTACGAGATTCCGTTTGCGTTGGATGCCGCACAGACAGCGGGGCATGTGCCGATTGATTTCGCCGCGCTTGGCCTGAGCGCGCTGTCCGTACCGGGGCACAAGGGGCTGCTCGGCCCGCAGGGGATTGGCGCACTGTTGTTACGACCGGATTTTGCCGAAACACTGGAACCGGTCATCTGCGGCGGTACGGGCAGCGCGTCGGATTCTGAGGATGTCCCCGCGTATTTCCCAGACCGGCTTGAGCCGGGCACGCCCAATCTGCCCGGCGTTTTTGGCTGGGAGGCGGCGTTGGCCTATCTGCAAAAAACGACCGTTCATGCTGTGCAGGCGCACGACCGGATACTGTCCCAACGTTTCCTCAATGGACTGCGCGATCTTCCGGGCGTGAACCTAATCGGGCCGGATACGGCAGAAAACCGCGTTGGTGTATTTAGTCTGGATTTTCCGGGAAAGGACAATGCCGAGGTCGCTGCGATGCTTGAGGAGCGTTTCGGCATCCTGACACGCTGTGGGCTGCACTGTGCGCCGAGTGCGCACCGCACGCTGGGCACTTTCCCACGCGGTACAGTGCGCCTGTCGTTTGGCTGGTACACCACCGAGCAGGAGGTTGACCGTGCATTGGAAGCGGTCGTGGCTATCAGTGCAAAATAATGTGTGGCCCGTTGATATATTCCGAAACCGTTCCGATGCGGCATGCATCCGGGACGGTTTTTTGCATCGCTTCGGCAAGTGTATCCGCGTCGCTTGGGTCAACTGCGATCAGCAACCCGCCTGAGGTCTGCGGGTCGTAGAGTGCATCCTGTATTTCAAGGGGGATGTTGCCTGCCATCACAAAGGGCTCTGCGTATTTGCGGTTGCGGTACATGCCCTCGGGCAGGATGCCCATGCGGGCAAGCTCCAGCGCTTCGGATGGGATGGGAAGGGCGGATACGTTCAATTTGATTTGCACGCCGCTGCCCTGCGCCATTTCGAGCGCATGGCCGAGCAGGCCGAAGCCGGTTACATCCGTGCAGGCGTGTACGCGGAACTGCACCATAGCATCCCGGGCTGCATGGTTGAGTGTGGTCATGCGTGCATAGACGGCTTGCAGCACGTCGGGCGGGCATAGGTCGGCCTTGGCGGCTGTAGTCAGGATGCCCGCGCCGAGCGGTTTGGTCAGGAATAGCACATCGCCGGGTTGTGCGCCCGCGTTGGTCAGGATGTGATTTGGGTGGACGAAACCGGTGACGCATAGGCCGTATTTGGGTTCTTCGTCAAGGATGCTGTGGCCGCCCGCGATGACCGCACCCGCTTCGTATACTTTGCTGTACCCGCCGCGCAGCAGATCGTGTACCGCGCTGTCCGGCATGGATTTGGATACGCACAGCAGGTTGAGCGCGATGCGCGGCTCGCCACCCATGGCATACACGTCGGACAGCGCATTAGCAGCCGCGATCTGCCCAAACAGAAATGGGTCGTCCGCGATTGGCGGGAAAAAGTCGACGGTTTGCACAAGCGCGAGTTCGTCCGACACACGGTAAACCGCTGCGTCGTCACTCTTGTCAAAGCCGACCAGTAGATTACTGTCGGCATGGATAGGTAGCCCATCCAACAAGCGGGCAAGTGTGCCTGCGCCGACCTTGGCGCCACAGCCTGCACAGTTGGCAAGCTTGGTGAGTTTGATATCCTGTTCCATCGTCCACTCCTTGGTTGAAAAAGTGAAGGAAACGGGGGCAACCGTTATCCTATTAAAAAGATAACACGAGACGGGGAAAAGGTCAAGCGGGGGCGCGCGCCTTTGCATCAATGTACAAACTGTGCTATAATACCCAGTGTATGAATGAAATTAAGGAGGGAAGGCTGGTGCTTTCCAAAAAGAGTAAGGCAATCGGGTTTATCTTGCTGTCGGCGTTCGGTTTTGCGTTGATGAGCACATTTGTACGTCTGGCAGGCGATTTGCCCTCCATGCAGAAGTCGTTTTTCCGCAACTTGGTTGCGATGATCGTTGCGGCGGTAGCGCTGCGCCGTAAGGGCGTCAGTTGGAAATGGGAAAAGGGCAATCTGCCAATGCTGTTACTGAGAGCTACCTGCGGTACGCTGGGCATTTTGTGTAATTACTACGCAATCGACCGCTTGGTGCTGGCAGATGCGAATATTTTGAATAAGATGTCGCCTTTTTTTGCAATTTTATTCTCGTTATTTCTGCTCAAGGAGCATGCCAACGTTTGGCAGTATCTGGCGGTGCTCGCAGCGTTCGGCGGAAGTATGCTGATTATTAAGCCGGGCTTTTCAGCGGACATGTTCCCAGCATTGATTGGACTGTTGGGCGGCATCTTTGCAGGCGCGGCCTATACAGCGGTGCGAGCCCTATCCAAACGAGGGGAGCATAGCGCGCGGATCGTGTTTTTCTTCTCGGCGTTTTCTACATTGGTGTGCCTGCCGTATCTGCTGCTGGATTTCCATCCGATGCAATGGTGGCAGTTGGCCAGCCTGCTGGGTGCAGGTGCGGCTGCGACGCTCGGGCAGTTTGGCGTGACGCTGGCCTATGCGCATGCGCCGGCAAAAGAAATCTCGGTATTTGATTATACGCAGGTGTTATTTTCGGCACTGCTGGGATTTTTCCTGTTCGATCAGGTGCCGGATGTGCTGAGCGTATTGGGTTATGTGGTGATTTGCGGTGTGTCGGTGTTGATGTTCTTGTACAACCGCACATTGGAAAGCAGGGAGCAGGCAAGTGGACGGGGTTAAACTGATCCGCTCGCGCCGCCGCACGCTTGGGCTTGAAGTGACGCGCGAAGGTAACGTAATTGTTCGCGCGCCTTTGCGCACATCTGCTGCAACAATCGACCAGTTTGTGCGCGACCATGCGGACTGGATTGAAAAAGCGAAGGCGCGGCAGCGCGCACGGTTGGAAGCGCATCCGGAACCGGACGAAGCACGTCGCGAGGCGTTGTTGCGCCGCGCGCGGGAAGAACTGCCGCCCAAGGTGACATTCTATGCGCAGCGCATGGGGGTGGTGCCGACGGGCATTACCATTACTGCGGCGCGCACGCGTTTTGGTTCATGCAGTCCGAAAAACCGGCTGTGCTTTTCGTGGCGGTTGATGGACTACCCGGAGGAGGCAATCGACTACGTCGTTGTGCACGAGCTGGCGCATATCGTACATAAAAACCACGGACCGCAGTTCTGGGCGTTGGTGGAGCGGTATATGCCGGATTACCGCGCCCGTCGTAACATGTTGCGGGGGTAAATCATAGTGATCAACGCAGGAGGGAGACAATATGACGATTGCAGAAATCGCGAGCCGTGCGGGTGTGTCCAAGGCGGCGGTTTCGCGTTATCTGAATAACGGCTATGTCAGCTCAGAAAAGCGGGAGGCCATCCGCCGGGTGATCGAGGAGACCGGCTATGTGCCATCGCAGCAGGCGCAGACACTGCGCACGGGCAAAAGCCGCATGATCGGCGTGATTGTGCCCCGTATTGATTCGGAGTCGATCAGCCGTGTGGTTGCAGGCATTTCGCAGGTGCTCGAAGCGCGGGCTTACCGGCTTCTATTGGCCAATACGGACAATCGCATTGAAAAAGAATTGGAATATCTGGAAGTGTTCCGCAGCGGCAACGTCGACGGGGTAATCCTGGTAGCTACCATGCTATCCGCCGCCCATCGCAAGGCCATAGCAGCGCTGGGCGTGCCGGTGGTGCTGGTCGGGCAGCAGATGGAGGGCGTGTCCTGTGTTTACCATGATGACCGTGGCGCAGCGCGCGCCGTGACCGAATTGTTGTTGGGGAAGGGACGTCGCCGGGTAGGGTATATCGGTGTTACGCCACGCGACCGCGCAGCCGGTGCGGCGCGCCGCGCAGGCTATCAGGATGCTCTGCATGCAGCCAGCATGGAGCCTAACCCTGTATGGATGGAACAAAGCGATTTCTCGATTGACGGCGGCTGCGCCGCGGCAGAACGTCTGCTTGCGCGCGTGCCGGATATAGAGGGGATTTTCTGTGCAACCGATTCCATAGCGATCGGTGTGAAAAAGCGGTTGGAGGTACAGGGCAAACGCATCCCGGAGGAGGTAGCGCTTGCTGGTATCGGACACTCGCGTATGAGCGAACTGGTGCGGCCGAAACTGGCCACTGCGCATTATTATTATCAGACCAGTGGCGAAGAAGCCGCGCGTGACCTGCTTGAAATCCTTGAACAGGGGATAGACCGGAAAAAACAGCTCATGTTAGGCTTCGAGGTGTTTGCAGGCGAATCCGTGTGATAAGATGTAAAATACAAACCGTCCGTTTCCGATGGGATTGCGGGCGGTTTTTCTTGTTCTATTCTGGAATATGGTGGATATGTTCAAAAAGAGCAATTCAGTTTTGGGCACTATTCCGGCTTTACAATGCGTGTGACTGCGCTGTATAATGAAAACAGAAAGAGTGAAATCGATTTCATAAAATATGTGAAAGGTGGAAGCAAAATGGATTATGCAAAGGAAGCAGCCGAGGTGCTCAAAAGCATCGGCGGAAAGGACAATGTCATCTCGGCGGCGCATTGTGCAACGCGTCTGCGACTGGTGATTGCGGACAACAAAAAGGTGGATAAAGCGGCGCTGGAAAATGCAACCGGCGTACAGGGTGTGTTCGAGGCGCAGGGACAGTTGCAAATCATCTTTGGTACCGGCACGGTCAATAAGGTGTTTGAGCAGTTTATTGCGCAGTCGGGCGCGTCGGCCGTCAGCAAGGACGAGGCCAAGGCGCAGGGTGCAAAGAAGGGGAATTGGTTCCAGCGCGGCATCAAAACGCTGGGCGATATTTTTGTCCCCATCATCCCGGCAATTGTTGCGTCCGGTTTCCTCATGGGCATCATGGAATCGCTCAAGTTCATGGTGAACAATGGTTTCCTCACGCTTGACAGCTCCAGTTCGCTGTTTGTGTTTGCCGATCTGTTCTCCAACGTTGCCTATACCTTCCTGCCGATCCTGATCGCGTTCTCGGCGGCCAAGGTGTTCGGCGGTAATCCGTTCCTCGGCGCGGTCATCGGTATGATTATGCTGCATCCCAACCTGCAAAACGCGTGGACGGTTGCGACAGAAGGCGTACATACCTATCAGGAAGTGTTCTTTGGCTTGTATGAGGTGCCGCTGGTCGGCTATCAGGGCCATGTTATCCCGGTTATTATTGCGGTTTGGCTGATGTGCTTTATCGAAAAGCGTCTGCATAAGGTCGTGCCGCCGATGTTCGACCTGTTCGTTACCCCGCTGGTATCAGTATTTGTCACTGGTTATTTAACGCTGGCCGCCATCGGCCCGGTGTTCACAACGGTCGAGAACTTTGTCATCAACGGCGTGCAGTGGCTGATTGCCATTCCGCTTGGCATCGGTTCGTTCATCATGGGCGGTCTGTACGCAACCACCGTTGTTTCCGGCATCCATCACATGTACACCATCATCGACCTTGGCCAGCTCGGTTCCTACGGCCTGACCTATTGGCTGCCGCTGGCATCTGCGGCTAATGTCGCACAGGGCGGCGCGGCTCTCGCAGTTGCGCTCAAAACCAAGAACAAGAAGCTCAAGTCCATGGCGCTGCCCGCATCGCTTTCCGCGTTCATGGGTATTACCGAGCCTGCCATCTTCGGTGTCAACCTGCGCTTTGTCCGTCCGTTTATTGCCGCGTCGATCGGCGGTGCATGCGGCGCGCTGTATGCCTCTGTTGTCGGCCTTGGTGCGACCGGCACGGGCGTGACCGGCATCTTTGGCATCCTGCTGCACCTGCATCGTCCGGTACAGTACATCCTGACGATTGCCATTGCTACCGGCGTTGCGTTTGTGATATCCTGGGTTTTGGGTATACCGGAAGAGAATAAGCAAGAGGGAGCTGCACCGGAGCAGGCAGAAGCGCCGGCAGTAGCTGCGCCGCAGGCAGAAACCGTATTGACTGCCCCGTTGACCGGCACCGCGGTTTCTTTGGATGAGACGAACGATCCGGCCTTTATGTCCGGCGCGCTGGGCAAGGGTGTAGCCATCCGCCCGGCAGAAAATCGCGTAGTTGCGCCGTGCGACGGCACAGTGTCCGCGGTTATGGGGCATGCAGTTGGTATTTCGTGTGCTGATGGCGCTGAATTGCTCATCCATGTGGGCATTGATACGGTTAGCTTGAACGGCAAGCACTACACCGGTCATGTACAGGAAGGCCAGCACGTTAAGGCGGGCGACCTGCTGCTTGAGTTTGACCGTGCAGCCATTGAAAAAGAAGGTTATCCGGTTATCACACCGGTTGTTGTGACCAACGCGACGGAATTTGCGGCGGTCGAGGACAAGCTGGGCGATGTTACCGCGGGCAAGGACACGATTTTAACGATCAAACGATAAGAGGGGAGTATCACCATGAGCAACGCATTGCAGCGGGATCTCATTACATTGGTGCGGCGCATCGAGCGTGAAGATGGGCCGCGGGCGGCGGCCGACCCGTGGCGGCAGCGTTTCCACCTGATGCCGCCGGTTGGCTGGCTCAATGATCCAAACGGCCTGTGCCGCTGCGGCGAGTGGTATCATGTGTTCTACCAGTACGGGCCGTTTGATGCGACCGGCGGCGTTAAAATGTGGGGGCATTACCGCAGCCGCGACCTGTTGCATTGGGAGCAGCTGCCGCCCATGCTGTATCCGGATCAGCCGTGGGATATTCACGGCGTCTATTCCGGTTCGGCGCTGGTTGAGGATGGTACGATGTACCTGTACTACACCGGCAATGTCAAATTCCCGGGCAACCATGACTACATTCTGACGGGGCGCGGCCACAATACCGCGCTTGCCGTCTCGCGTGACGGTGTGACGGTTGAGAGCAACGAACTGCTGCTGGAAAACAAGGACTATCCCGAAAACGTCACCTGTCATGTGCGTGACCCAAAGGTATGGGTACAGGACGGCAAGTACTATATGGTGCTTGGCGCGCGAACAAAGGACGACCGCGGTGAGCTGTTGGTGTACCAGTCGGAGGATAAGCGGCATTGGACGCATATCAATACGCTGACCACGACCGAAAAGTTTGGTTATATGTGGGAGTGTCCCGACCTGTTTTGCTTGGATGGTCAGTGGTTCCTGCAATGCTCGCCGCAGGGCGTAGCACAGCAGGGCGACCGTTTTCAGAATGTCTACACCTGTGGCTGCTTCCCGTTGGACGGCGATTTCCGTGGTGAATATACGCTGGGGGCGTTTGAAGAGCTGGACTGCGGCTTTGACTTCTATGCGCCGCAGACCTTCCTGGATGACGACCGCCGCATCCAGATTGGCTGGATGGGGATGCCGGACGCGTCGTATACAAACCCGACAGTTGAAAATGGTTGGCAACACTGTCTGACCGTGCCATGCCTGTTGCGGCGTGAAGGCAAGTCGCTGCGGCGCATGCCCATACCAGAGATTGATACCTTGCGGGGCAAGCGTATCGTACCGGAGGAGGCGCAGGTGTTTGATATGGTCTGTCGCACGGAGTCCAAGGGCAGGCTTGTCATCCGCGGTAGTGCTGTGGTAGAATGGGAGCAGGGACAGCTGCGCCTGACGCTGGATGGCGGCGGCGCAGGCCGCACCGTGCGCGTCGCGTCTGTGGAGGAAGTGCAAACGCTGCGCGTGTTGGCAGACAGTTCCTCGCTGGAGATTTTTGTGAACGATGGCGAGCGGGTGTTGTCCACGCGCTATTATCCTGCACCGTATTTGCATGGCGTGACGATTTTTGGCGCGGATGCTGAACTCTGGGAGATGGGTTCGCTGCAGATTACAAAATAACAGGATGTGGATGGATCATGTCGCAAATCAAACTGCTTGCACTCGACCTTGATGGAACGCTGCTGGGGCCGGATAGCCGCGTGCCGCGTGAAAACGCGCGAGCGGTTCAGCTGGCACAGCAGGCAGGTGTGCAGGTTGTGCTTTGCACCGGACGCAACATGGCGGAAGCGCGTTCTTTCAACGCGCAGCTGGACGCATCGGCAGATTGGGCAATCATTGCCAACGGTGCTGCAACGCTTCGTTTTGCCGATGGGCAGCAGGTTACGTTCGATGGGATGGATGCCGACGATTGCGCGGCTGTACGGCAGGTGTGCGCGCAGTTTGGCGTAGACCTTTGCCTACATACAACGGAAGGGCTATATTACGGAAAGGATTTTCAGGAATTTCTGACGGAATTACGCCGCCGTGGCCATGTGGCGCTCGATGAAACGGCACGCGGTTATCATTTCATCGGGGAGGCAAATCAGTGGGATGAAGTGATCGCACGGGAACAGAAACACGTGCTCAAGGCGATCATGCATCATCTTGATCCGGCGGTGGTCGACCGGATGATTGGGGCGTTGGATGCGACAGGACGGTTTGAACTGGCGCCGTCAATTATGTATGGTGGCGAGCTGAAAAACGTCGAGATTAACCACAAGGGCGTACATAAAGGCTACGCGCTTGAGAAACTGGCAAAACATTTGGGTTTCGACATGGATGCCGTGATGGCGATAGGCGACAGCGACAATGATCTGGCGATGCTGCGCATGGCGGGTTTGGGCGTGGCGATGGCCAATGCCGAGCCGCACATCCGCGCGGCGGCGGACGCGGTGACGGCGGACAATGCCGCCAACGGTGTGGCGGATGCGATTGGACGATATATTCTGGAGGGACGGACATGAAAAAAGTGGTAGCCATCGGCGAACTGCTGATTGACTTTGTGCCGCAGCAAAAGGGCTGTGCGCTGGATGAGGTGACGCATTTTGAGCGTGTCGCAGGAGGCGCGCCCGCCAATGTTGCCGCAGCGGTCGCCCGGCTGGGCGGCAGCGCGGCGATGGTTTCACAGGTGGGTGAGGACGCTTTCGGCACGCATATCCTGAAGGTGTTGAAAGGCAACGGGGTGGATACCTCGGCTGTGTTCCGCACAAACCGGGCAAACACTGGGCTGGCGTTCGTCTCACTCGATGCGACGGGCAATCGCGAATTTTCCTTTTTTCGCAACCCTTCGGCTGACCTCTTCCTCGATGAAAGCCAGATCAAGCCGGAATTGTTTGCCGACTGTGCGGCGCTGCATTTCTGTTCGGTCGATCTGGTAGATTGGCCGGTGCGTGGGGCGCACCGGCGTGCGATCGCGCTGGCACGCGAGGCGGGGGCGCTCGTATCGTTTGATCCCAATGTGCGCCTGCCGCTGTGGGATTCTCCGGCGGAGTGTCAGGCAACGATCCGCGCTTTTCTGCCTTCGGCCGATCTGGTCAAGCTGTCGGATGATGAGGTGGAATTTGTCACCGGCTGTGCAGATGAACGCGTAGCGGCAGAACAGTTGCTCGCGGGCGGCTGTAAACTGGTGTTAATTACGCGCGGCGCGAACGGTTCGGCGGTGTACACAAAAACAACCGAAGCGTTTGCCGACACGCTTTCCGTCCCCGTTACGGATACAACCGGTGCAGGCGATTCGTTTATCGGCTCGTTCCTTTACCAACTCACGCGCGACGGTGTCGACGCGGACGGCCTTTCTGCGCTGTCGCAGTCACAGCTGGCACAATATCTGCGCTTCTCCGCGCAGTATGCGTCGCTTACGGTGCAGCACAAGGGCGCAGTTATGGCGACGCTCGATCAGCTGAAGCAGGCCTATCCGGATTGCACGGAATAACCAATATGTACACATCCAGATGAGGAAAGACTATGTGCTCCCTTACGAGGAGTGGATCGTTTATCCGCAGTAAAAAAAGCTCCGCTTAGCGGAGTTTTTTCTATATACAATAACAATGGCAAATATGGTGCGCAACAGCAAGACTACGGGAAAACCTGTCCTAGTTGTATTGTCTCCAGCGGAGGAAACGGGTATAATAGGGGAGAACGGCGGGCTATGGCCTGCCTGGATACAAAAAGGAGGAATGTTCCTTGCAGATAGAAGAAACCCTGCAAACGCTGTGCGCACTGCCGGCGGTGAGCGGGTTTGAAGCGCAGGCAGCGCAGCAAGTGGCCTCTATGCTGCGGCCGCTCTGCGACACGGTCGAAGTTGACCATAACGGTAATGTACTGGGTTACAAAGGTTGCGGCAAGGAAAATGCCAAAACGGTGCTGCTGGACGCGCATCTTGACCAGATTGGTTTTGTGGTCACTGAGGTGTTGGACGGTGGCTTTTTACGCTTTGCACCGATCGGCGGCGTCGATCCGCGTATGTTGCTCGCTACGGAGGTCACCATTTTGGCAGATGAGCCGTTGTATGGCGTGGTCAGCTGCATGCCGCCGCATTTACTCAAAGCGGGTGAACAGGACAAGGCAGTGCCGGTCGACCAGATGCTGATCGACACTGGGTTGGAAAATGCAAAGGATGAAATCTGTATCGGCACGCCGATTGTGTTTGCGCAACAGCCGGTGAAGCTGCTCGGCGGGCAATATTGCAGTAAGTGTTTGGACGATCGCGCAGGCGTCGCCGCGATCCTGTGCGCGCTGGAAAAACTCGCAAAGTGTGAAAAGCGCCGTTGCAACGTTGCGGTGCTGATCAGTGCGCAGGAGGAGGTCACTGGCCTTGGTGCGCAGACCGGTGCGTTCGCTGTACAGCCGGAATACGCGATTGCGGTGGATGTGACGCACGGCAAAACGCCGGACGGTCCGTCGGACGGTGTGTTTGAACTGGGTAGCGGCCCGGCTATCGGTGTTGGGCCAAACCTGCACCGCGGGCTGACCAAAATGCTGATCAAGACAGCTAAGGCGAACGATATTGACCATTCGCTTGAGGTTATGGAGGGCAATACCGGCACGAACGCGTGGACATTACAGATTGTCGCGCATGGCATTGCAACCGCGCTGCTGTCCATCCCGGAAAAGTACATGCACACGCCGGTCGAAGTGGTCAAAACATCCGATGTAGAGGACGTGGCCGAGCTGATATATCAGTTCCTGCGCAATTTCGACGGGGAGGTGGAAGCATGACCGAACTGCTGAAAACGTTGTGCGCTCTGCCAGGCCCGTCTGGCTGCGAGGATGCGGTGCGCGAGTTTGTGCTGGAAAAAGCAAAACCGTTTGCGAATGAGATCAGAACAGATGCTATCGGTAACGTGATGGTGTACCGCAAGGGGAAAAAGACGCTTGGGCAGCCAGTTGTCTTGTGCGCGCATATGGATGAGGTCGGCGTGATCGTCAAAAAAGTCACCGAGGATGGCATGCTCAAGTTTGGCTTTGTCGGCGGGGTTGACCCGCGCGTTGTGATCGGCAAGGGTGTGCGCTTTGGCGAGACCCGCGGCGTGATCGGCATCAAGGCCGTGCACCTGACAACGGCTGCGGAACGTCGCACCATGCCCAAAACCAAGGATTTGTATATCGACATCGGCGCGACCAGCCGCGCAGCGGCTGAGGCGAAGGTATCGCCCGGCGATTACGGCGTATTTGACTCGGATGTTGTGCTGTTTGGCGATGGCCTGATCAAAGCCAAAGCCATTGACGACCGTGTCGGTTGCGCGGCCCTGTTGACACTGATGGAGGAGCAGCCGCCGGTCGATACATGGTTCTGCTTTACCGTGCAGGAGGAGATCGGTTTGCGCGGCGCGGCGAGCATGGCCTATGCGCTCGACCCGGGTTTTGCACTTGTCATTGAGGGTACGACCGCGGCTGATCTGGCCGAGGTCAAGGATGGTAAGGCGGTTTGTCGCGTGCGAGGCGGCGTGGTCATTCCGTTTATGGATGGCGCAACCATCTACGACCAATCGCTATTCGAGCTGCTGCGTGACGCGTGTATCCGGCGTGGAATCCCGTGGCAGACCAAGACGAGGATTTCGGGTGGCACGGACGCGGGTCGTATCCACAAGAGCCGGGCAGGGGTGCGCGTGTGTGCGGTAGCCGCGCCCGTGCGCTATATTCACTCGCCGTCGAGCGTAGCGGCGCTGTCTGACTATGAGGCGGTTTTGCAGGCCGCACGCGCATTTCTGGAAGAACTCGGAGGAGAGGACGAATGAGCAAGGTTTTTGAGCTGTGGAACGAGGTCGGCGGGGCGTTTGGCCCGTCCGGCCGCGAGGAAGCGGTGCGTGAGGCAATTGCCGCCATCGCAGGCGCATATATTGATGATATCACCACCGACGCGCTTGGCAATTTGATCTGCCGCAAAAAGGGCAGTAGCAAAAAGGTGCTGTTTGCCGCACACATGGATTCGATCGGCGTGGTCGCCACCTATATTGACGAAAAGGGGTTTATCCGTTTTTCACAGGTCGGCGGCTTGTTTAAGGGCGATTTGATCAACATTACCGTGCGGTTTGCCAATGGCACACGCGGCGTGATCTCTTACGAGGAAAAAACGCCGTTTAAGGATTTGACGCTGGACAACCTGTTCATTGATATCGGCGCGAAAGACCGCGCACAAGCGGAAACAATGGTACAGGTGGGGGATTTCGCGGTATTTGACGCGCCACGTTTTGAGCAGAACGGCGTGCTATGCGGGCCGTATCTCGATAACCGCATTGGCTGCGTGACGCTGCTGCTGGCGATGGAACAGCTGGCGGAGGCCCAAACCGATAACGATCTGTACTTTGTATTCACCGCGCAGGAGGAGGTCGGCTTGCGGGGTGCAGGTGCGGCGGCATTTGCTGTCGAGCCGGATGTCGCAATCGCGGTCGATGTAACCGATACGGGTGACTTGCCGGAGCGCAAAACGCCGATGGCGGTTGATATGGGCAAAGGCCCGGCGGTCAAGGTGATGGATCGTTCTGTTATCTGCACGCCGGCGGTGTGTGCGGCGCTCGAGCAGGCGGCTAAGGACTGTGGCATCGCAATCCAGCGGGAGATTTTACAATTTGGCGGTACAGATACCTCTGCGCTGCAAAAAACGCGCACTGGTGTGCAGGCGGGTGCGGTCTCCATCCCGACGCGCTATATCCACTCGCCAAGCGAGATGTGCGCGGTGGGTGATGTTGAGGACGCTGCAAAGCTGCTCGCGCACTTTGCAGCTGCTTATAGCGCATAACAGGTTGAAGGAACAACACAGGGCGGTAGAGTATTTCTCTGCCGCCCTGTGTGCGTTTTATTCGGTGGTGCCTTGCGCAGGCTGCGCTTGCGTGGATGCCGTATTATTCCGTGCTTCCATACCGCCGCCATGACCAAGGCTTTCGCCGTATAACAGGCCGTCAAGTGTAATTTCGGTTGTGCTGTCGCCTGCGGTGACGGTATATGTGCCGTCTGCCTGCAACCCGGCGCAACTGATGACAACTGCACTATATCCTTGCGTCGGCGTCCACGAGGCCAGAACCTTACCGGTGCTATCCGCGACCGATACGGTGCTGCCAGCCTGCTGACTGTCCACCGTCAACAGGATCGCACCTTTCGTCGATTCGTCACCGAAGCCCTGTGCCATACCGGATGCACCGGTCGCGATGACCGTGCCGCTAGAGATGGCTGCGCTGCCGTTATAGTCCATCGCAGAATCTGCGCCATTGGGCAGAGTGGAAATGTAAGTTACGCCGCCGCTGACGGTCAGGTCGCCGTTGGAGTCGAGACCGTCGCCGCCCGCCTCGATCGTCAAATTGCCGCCCGAGATTTCGATGAATACGCCGTCCTGTGCCGCAAACTGGTCTTGACGGCTGCCGACGCCGCTTTGGTCAACGCCGCCGGCAGCGTTAACGCCGTCGTCGCTGGCGACAATGCCAATGTCGCCGCCCGCCACCGTTACGGACAGACCCTCAAGGCCTTCATAGCAGGTTGTAATATCTACTGTGCCGCCTTGCATGGTGAGCGCGTTGTCCGCATGGAATGCGTCATCGCCCGTTTGGATGGATGCGGTGCCGTCGACAAAGGTCACGTTGCCGTTGGAATGGAACGCGTCATCTGCGCAGTCGAGTGTGAACGTGCCGCCCGCAATCGTCAGGTCGGTACCGGCTTTGAACCCCTTGGTGCTGACGGCATCTTCCGTCGCCGTTTCGGTTTGCGTATCGGCTGTGGTTGACTGGTCTGCCTGTATATCGGCAGATGCATCTGTGGCCGTCGGAGTATCGGCAGGAGGCTCCATGTTTTCAGGGAAAGTGCCGTCAGTGGGCGGCTCCATGCCTTCGGGCATCTCGCCATCAGCTGGCCGTTCCATGCGCTGCGGCATTTCGCCATCCGCCGGCAATTCCATTCCCTCGGGTGGTTGACGCATGCCGCCCATGCCACCGGGAATGGTATCGCTGGTATGCGTTTCGCCGTTGACGCTGCCGCCACCCGTGGTAGCTGTGCAGACAACATCGTCTACATACATCCAGCTGCTTGCACTAACGCTGTCACCCTGTGCGTTGATCGTGAAATCGCCGCCTGCAAGATAGACAAAGCCCTTTTCGGTATCGTCTACGTTGTCGCTCTGCACGCCATCCTTACCGGTGGTCAGCGTGAAAGAGCCATCTGCGATGCGTACGCTGTCCTTGCCGGACAGACCGTGGCCGGTCGCCGTGACCGTGTAGCTGCCGCTGGTGACAACCAGATCGTCCTTGGTGACGACACCGTGCCCGCCGGGGGAGGAGATGGCCAGCGTACCCTGTTCGTTGAGCGTCAGGTCGGATTTGGCAAACACCGCGCCGTCAATGTTGTTGTCGTCCAGCTGGACAAAGGTTTCGCCGCCTGTCAGCGTGTTCTCAGTGCCGGATGCTGTGGTGACGAATACCTTGTCGGCTTGTCGGATATAGAGCGCGGCGCAGTCCGCGCTCTGGATGGATGCGCCGTCCAGTACCAGCTGGAGTTTGTCGGTGTCGTCGGCGTCGACGATCACCATGCCGTCATCCAATGTGCCGGACAAGATGTAGGTACCCTCGTCGGTGATGGTGATGGTGCCGCCGACTACTGTGACCGCGTCGCTGTCGCTTTCGGCGGTTGCACCGTTCAAGGTGATATGTGCGGCGGATGATTCATCGTAGCCCACCTCAAGGTCGCGGTCGGTGAACATATCGGCAAAATTGACCGTCGCTGTGCTGATATTCTGTGCATCAGCCGTCTGACAGCCGCTTAGCAGCAAGCTACCTGTCAGCAGCAGAGGCAGAAATAACTGTGTTGTCATAGGTATGCTCCTTATAATTCTCCCACGGTGTTTTCCTGCTTGGAAACCGTGATCTCCAGATTGCCATTGCGGCAGCGTAGCTTGTCGATCAGTTCCTTTTCGCGGTCGGCGCTGCGCAGCGTGATGTTGTAGGTCAGCCGGAACAGGCTACCCATGTTGGTCGTCCGTACCTGGGTCAGTTCGCAGGATGAAGTGTATTCGCGCAGCAGGCCGTCAAATACGCCGGTGTAGTCTAAATCCTCCGGGATGGTAATATGCAGCGTTTTGTAGAGTGCGGCTTTTTCACCAGCGCCGAAGTCCAGCCGGTTATATAGCATGGATGCTGCGCCGAGGACGATGGAAAACAGGAATCCATAAGCGATATAGCCCATGCCGACAATCAGGCCCGCACCCATCGCAAGGAACAGTGCGCCAATCTCGCGTGCGGTACCGGGTACGGAGCGGAAGCGTACCAGACTGAACGCGCCCGCAACCGCAACGCCTGCGCCGACGTTACCGTTGACCATCATAATCACCACGCATACCACCGCAGGAAGCAGCGCGAGCGTGGCCACGAAGCTGCGCGTATAACGGATGTGGTAGCGGTAGCAGGCGGAGATCAGCAGGCCGATCACCAGCGCGCTGCCGACGCAGAGCAGGAAGTCGGGGACGGAAATCACCGCGGTCATGTCGGTATCAAACAACCCGCGGAACAGCTGGTCAGGCATACAGCAGCCCTCCTTCGGTTTCGTTTTCCATCATGCGGCAATAGGCTGTGCCATATTTGGAGAACGAGGTTTTATAAATGCCGTTTTCGGTCAGTACATGGCTGAGCCAGAGCGGCAATCCGCCTGCGGTTTTGACTTCAAGCAGGGTTTGGCCGTCCTCAAGCAGCGGTGCGCCGTAAACCGGGCTGCCAAGCGACAGATCGTGCCGCCGGTATAAGATATTTTCGTCCAGCGTGATGCGCAGCGGGCCGCCGTCCAGCGCATAGAATGCCTCGCGCTCATAGGACAGGAATACAGCCGGGCGCAGCGTGCGGTAGTAGGCGCGGAAATAGGCGATCTCGTCGCCAATCTGTGAGCAAACCGGCAGCGGCGCGCCGTGCGCAAAACTGTCCATGACTTGCCCCTCGGGCAGCGACAGCCGCCGCTTATAAACAACCGACTGGTATTTCTTTTTCAGCTCCACGAACACCGGGTCGTCCGAGCCAGCCTGTCGGTAGCTGCGGATGCGCAGTTTTTCCTTGTAAGCCGGTTTTTCCAGCGAGCGCCGGATGAGCCGGAAGGAATCGGTGTCAAAATAGATGTTGCGGATGGTCGTGCGGCCGTAATCGTCGAGCGCCATATAGGGTTGCATTGCTTCAAGCAGATGCTGCTTCTGTGTGGCATCAAGCAGGTATTTCAGCTCGAAGCGCTCAAAGGTCGATTGATATGCCATGGGGATCTCCTTTCCGTGTGTGGGGCACGGCAGGTCGCCGCCCCGGTTTTTTCAGTGGGATCAGTATAGCGCGCCTGCCTTAACCGAACTTTAACATAAAGGGAAATACACGGAAACTACACATCAAACGGCAAAAATCCCCCGCTTGCGCCAAAGGGGCAAGCGGGGGAAGGGGATTAGGCAGGAAAAGTGACGGTTATCACAAGGGCAGCGCCGTCGTTGGTGGCTGAGGCCGTGATACGCCCTTTGTGTGCGCTGACGATGGCTGCCGCGATCGACAGACCAAGTCCATAGCCACCGGTCTGTGAGTTGCGAGATTGGTCGGTGCGGTAAAAGCGGTCGAACAGACGCGCGGTCTGCTCTCGGGTTACGCTGCCCTCGACCGGATTGCGCACGGTAAGGCGCGGCGCGCCTTTGTATCGGTCGAGCGTACATGTGATTGTGCTGTGCGGCGCAGCGTACTTGACCGCATTATCCAGCAGGATGGATACCAGCTTGCGCAGTGATTTTTCCTCTCCACATAGGCTGACCAGCGGTTCGATATGGCAGTCCAGCGTTTTGCCCTGCGTGCGTGCAACCGCTTGGAAGGGCAGGGTGGTTTCCTCGACCAGATCGGACAGCGGCAGTTCGAGCAATTGCAGTTGTGGCTGCGCTTCCTCCATGCGGGAGAGCAGGATCAGGTCGCCTGTCAGGTTTGCCAAACGGCTGGTTTGGTGCTGGATGTCGGTCAGCCATTCGTTTTCTCCGATGTCCATTGCCAGCAGTTCAGCGTCCGCGTTGATGATGGTCAGCGGCGTTTTGAGTTCATGGCCGGCATCGGTGATGAACTGCTTTTGTTTCTCATAGCTGATACGGAACGGCCGGACAATGCGGCCGGACAAGAAGATCAGCAGCAGCACAAGCAGGGAACCTACGGTGGACACCCCCAGACAGCTGAGTAGCAGCGTGCGCGCGGTATCCAGACTGCGGCGGCAGTCGAGAAATAGGATCAGCGTTTGCCCCGCCGTGGTTTCCGACCGTAGAAAGCGGTAGCTGCCCAGAAAACCCTGCGTTTTGCCTTGTTGCCATACGCACTGTGCGTATTCAATCGCCTCGGATGTGTCTACCGCGGCGATTTTGCCGGTATTGACCGATGCTACGGTGCCATCCGCGTCCAGCACGGCGAAGAAATAGCGTGTTTCGTACGGAAACTCCGGGGATAAGTGCGGCGCGTGTGGTGCAAAGTCCTCGTCCGGCGGCGGTTGGATGCGTCCGCCACCCGGGAATGCACCGTCGTTTTCCGCCAGTAGTGTGAGCGTGCTATCCGCATCCGATATAATTTTGAAATAGTTGAGCAGGTTGATTGCGGTCATAATGACCAGCAGAACGGTTAGCAACGATACCATGGACGCGATAATCAGCTTGATGCGCAGTTTTCCGATCATGCGGTTTCCTCCAGCGAGTAGCCAGCGTTGCGCGTTGCTTTGATCTGGATGGTGGCATCCAGCGCAGCAAGCTTTTTGCGCAGATAGGAGATATAAACCCAAACCACATTGAGCGTGGCGTCACTGTCGTAGCCCCAGATTTTTCCAGAAAGCGCTCGGTGGGGATCGGGCTGTGCGGATTGCACATCAGCAGTTCGAGCATCTGATATTCTTTGTTGGCCAAGCGAAAGCTGCCCGACGGGATGGACAGCTCGAAGGTCGCGCGGTCAAGCGTGACATTGCCGAATTGCAGCCGTGAATCCGGCTGCGCGGCTTGCGTGCGGGTCATGGCGCGGATACGGGCGAGCAACTCCTGTGTGTGGAACGGTTTGGTGAGGTAATCGTTTGCGCCTGCATCCAGCCCATGCACTTTGTCCTCTACCTCGCTTTTGGCGGTCAGCATCAGCACGGGGATGCAATTGCCCTTGGCGCGGATGGTTTGCAATACGGTGATACCATCCATGCCGGGCATCATGATATCCAGAATGGCGCCGTCGTAGTTATCTGCCTCCAGATAGGTCAGCACGTCCCGTCCGTCATAAACTGCATCGACCGAATAGTGATTGCGTTCGAGGATGGCGACCAGTGCGCGGCTAAGCGCCTTTTCATCCTCCGCCAGCAATAAGCGCATATTTTTTCCTCCCTGACTTGTCCAAAAGTCCCTTTCGATTATATTATGATTATATCGTATCAGGGGAACATGAAACAGACCTTAAAATGATAAAAATATCGTGTGCGCCAAAATCCCACAAATTTAGTAGGGGCTTTTTGTGGAGAATTTTCTCTTTCAGCACCACATGTTGTGTGTTATAATAAAAGCCTACACCAAATAGCAAAAGCGAGGATAGAACTATGGTTCGTGTGATCAAAAAGGATAACACAAAAGAAGCATTCAACATCCAGAAGGTTGTTATTGCCGTCAATAAATCTGCAAACCGTGTATTATACACGTTTACTGAGGAAGAACTTAAGGCCATTTGTGACCATGTCGAAAGCTATATCCGTGACCACGGCATGACCGAGGTGCAGATCTGGCAGATGCACAATATCGTCGAGGCGGCGCTGGAAGCGGTGCGCCCCGAGGTTGCCAAAAGCTACCGGGATTACCGTAACTATAAGCAGGACTTTGTCGGTATGCTGGACAGCGTATACAAAAAAAGCCAGTCGATCATGTACATCGGCGACAAGGAGAATTCGAACACGGATTCCGCGCTGGTGTCTACCAAGCGCAGCCTGATCTTCAACCAGCTCAACAAGGAGCTGTATCAGAAGTTCTTTATGAACACCGAGGAATTGCAGGCCTGTCGTGACGGTTATATCTATGTGCATGACATGTCCGCGCGCCGCGACACGATGAATTGCTGTCTGTTCGACGTGCAGCACGTACTCAAAGATGGCTTTGAGATGGGTAACCTGTGGTACAACGAGCCCAAGACGCTCAATGTCGCGTTCGACGTGATCGGCGATATCGTGCTGTCGGCGGCCAGCCAGCAGTACGGTGGTTTTACCGTCCCGTCGGTTGATCTGCTGCTCGAGCCTTATGCCGAGCGCAGCTACAAGATGCTGACCGAGAAGTACAGCCGTCTGGGTTTGAATGCCGAGACGGTTGAAAAGGAAGTCATGGCCGATATTCTCAATGACTTTGAGCAAGGCTTCCAAGGCTGGGAATACAAGTTCAATACGGTCGCATCCAGCCGCGGCGACTATCCGTTCATCACCATGACGATGGGCACCGGCACCGGCCGATTTGCTAAGCTCGCGTCGATCACCATGCTGAACGTCCGCCGTAAGGGGCAGGGGAAAAAGGGGCAGAAAAAGCCCGTGCTGTTCCCCAAGATCGTATTCCTGTATGACGAAAATCTGCATGGCCCGGGCAAGGAACTGGAAGATGTGTTCGAAGCGGGCATCCTGTGCTCGTCCAAGGCGATGTATCCGGACTGGCTCAGTCTGACCGGCGAGGGGTATGTGCCGTCGATGTATAAGAAGTACGGCGCGATCATCAGCCCGATGGGCTGTCGTGCGTTCCTGTCCCCGTGGTATGAGCGCGGCGGCATGGAACCGGCGGATGATGAGGATAAGCCGATATTTATCGGCCGCTGGAACATCGGCGCGGTTTCGCTGCACCTGCCGATGATCTATGCCAAGGCGCAGCAGGAGAGCCGCGATTTCCATGAGGTGCTCGACTATTATCTCGAGCTGATCCGAAAGCTGCATATCCGCACCTATGCGTATCTCGGTGAGATGCGCGCGTCGACCAATCCGCTGGCCTACTGTGAGGGCGGTTTCTACGGCGGCCATCTCAAGCCGTCGGACAAGATCAAGCCCATCATGAAAACCGCGACGGCGTCGTTCGGTATTACGGCGCTCAATGAATTGCAGGAACTTTACAACGGTAAGTCACTTGTCGAGGATGGTCAGTTTGCGCTCGACACGCTGCAATATATTAACGAAAAGGTTGCGCAGTTCAAAAAAGAGGATGGCAACCTGTACGCCATCTACGGCACCCCGGCGGAAAGTCTGTGCGGCTTGCAGGTCGAGCAGTTCCGCCGCAAGTATGGCATCGTCGAAGGCGTGTCCGACCGGCCGTATGTCTCCAACAGCTTCCACTGTCATGTGTCCGAAGATCTGACACCGATCGAAAAGCAGGATCTGGAAGGACGGTTCTGGAATTTGTGCAATGGCGGTAAAATCCAGTACGTCAAGTATCCGATCGACTATAATTTGGAGGCCATCCGTGCGTTGGTGCGCCGTGCGATGAAGCTGGGCTATTACGAGGGCGTCAATCTGTCGCTTGCGTACTGTGACGACTGTGGGCATGAGGAGTTGTCGATGGATGTCTGCCCCAAGTGTGGCAGTCGTAACCTGACCAAGATTGACCGTATGAACGGCTATCTGTCTTATTCGCGCGTGAAGGGGGACACGCGCCTCAATGACGCCAAAATGGCTGAGATCGCAGAAAGGAAAAGTATGTGATGCGCTATCATAACATCACAAAGGACGATATGAAGAATGGCGAGGGGCTGCGCGTTGTGCTGTGGGTCGCGGGCTGCGGACATGCCTGTCCGGGCTGCCATAACCCGATTACATGGGACGCGGACGGCGGCCTGCCGTTTGACAAGGACGCGGAGGACGAGCTGTTCGAAGCACTGGCGCCCGACTATATCGCCGGTCTGACACTGTCGGGCGGGGACCCGCTGTTTCCGGCCAACCGTGCGGATGTTGCCGCGCTGTGCGCTCGTGTCCGCAGGGACTTGCCGAACAAGACCATTTGGATGTATACTGGCTATGGGTGGGAGCAGATAGAAAACCTCCCACTGCTGGACGATGTGGATGTTGTTGTCGACGGCCGTTTTGTGCAGGCGCAGGCAGACCCGCAGCTGCACTGGCGCGGCAGCGCCAACCAACGCGTAATCGATGTGCGTAAGACGCGTGAGTTACATCAGATCGTCCTGTTCGACGCAAATTAAAGACAAAGAAGGCTGGTTTATATGCAAAAGGTTGCAAAGTTTCACAGGGTATCTGAAAAGCAGTTCATCACGGATTGGTGTACTGCGACCGGCAGCAACAGCACCGACGCTAAGGCGGTTTATCAGAAAATCCGCTTGCCACGTCGTGCAACCGTTGGTTCGGCAGGTTATGACTTTTTTGCGCCCGAGGCGTTTTCTCTGGTACCGCATGAGACAATCCTGATCCCGACCGGTATCCGCGCCGAGATCACAGACGGTTGGGTACTACAATTGTATCCGCGCTCCGGTCTTGGTTTTAAATACCGTTTGGCGATGGAGAATACGGTTGGCATTATCGACAGCGACTACTTTTTTGCAAAGAACGAGGGGCATATCTTTATCAAGATGACCAACTGCAACCGGCAGGGTAAAACGCTTGCGGTCAGTGCAGGGGAGGGCTTTGCACAGGGTATTTTCCTGCCGTTCGGCATCACCGAAGACGACGATGCAAATGGCAGCCGCGAAGGTGGTTTTGGAAGCACGACGAAAAAATGAGCGTGTGAAATGCTGCGATGGCATTACCCATCAAATGGATGGTAATGGTGATTTCGCCGTGATGAAGATTGATGAATATGGGCTGAGAATTGAGTTTCTCAGCCCATATTTTGTCTTTGCGATGGAAAATTAACGAATGTTTGTGGCAACCCTATTGCACTAAGATTTTGGATGAAGTTTAAAGGCGTGATATGGAACTATTTGACGTTCCTCTTCGTCTTATTAGCAATCGAGTATCAGCATCCGAAAAGATAGATCATCTTGCGGCTGCCTTATTGGTTGTTGATAACCTGAATGATTTACGCCAGAATCATATAGGGGAGGGTGCCTTATGAAAAAAACGCATCGATTTTTAGCATGTACTGTTGCAGCAATTCTGACCTTTGGCATGCCGGCGCAGGCATTTGAGCCGGCGCTGGATCCGTTGCCGGATCTGTCGTCCTATCCGACCCAACTGCTGCTAGACGGGCAAGCAGTAAAGCAGGGAGCCATGCCGCGGTATATAGAGGGTACGGCCCAGCTACCCTTGCGCAACATTCTGGAGCAGGCAGGATACAAAGTTGATTGGAATGCCCAAAACCAGAGTGCTGTTTTTTCAAAAAATGACATGGAAACATATAGACTGTCCTCTGCGACTGGGGCTTTGACACAAGATGAGACAGTACTATGGACAGATTCCAAGATCACGGTTGCGAAAGGGACGACCTATGTGTCGGCAAATCTGTTTGACTATGTAGAGGGCATCAAAGCGGCTTGGGACGGTGCTACCAATACCGCGATCATCACAACCGAAGCACCCCGTGACAACGTATATTGTTATGATCTGGGCGAAGGAACGCTGACACAGGGAACGCGGGAGATTCCGTATCGGATGCAGGGCGTCATCGGTGTACCGGAGGGGCAGAACCGTCCGGTTGTGATTTTTCTGCATGGCGCGCACCCCATTCAATCGGCTGCGGAAAACCGCTATGATCTGGGCTTTTCCTATTTGGTGGATCAGCTTGCAGATGCCGGATACTTGGCGCTCTCGATGAACGTGGGTATCAATTACTCCTTTGAAAACGGTGAACCGAACGGCTGTCAGCGTACGGTTCAGGTAGTGGAACAGCAAAGCGCGCTTTTAAAGCAGGCGATTGAAGGGAAAAATGGTATTTTCCCATGTGATCTGAAAAACAAGGGCGATTTGAATCAGGTGATTCTGGTAGGTCATTCCCGCGCGGGCTATGATATTTTTGAAGTAGCAGATCAGACGGAGTTATTGGGCATTCAGGGCCTTATTTCGGCAGCACCGTCTTTGGTGAGCCCCTTATCAGGAGCGCCTGTGGACGTACCGGCTGGTATTATCATCCCGCAGTATGACGGGGATGTCACCAGTCTGGATGGTGGCACGCTGTTCGATCAGCTGGAAAATACGTCACAGCGCAGCAGCGGAACAGACCTGATCTATCTCGAAAATGGCAACCATGGTGGGTTCAGTACGGCTTTGGTGCGCCCTGATCCCTTTGCAGATCGCGATACGCTGCCGCTGGTTATGGAACCGGAGAAGCAGCAGGCATTTTTCAGCGCCTATGTGATGGACTTCGTAAAAACGGTATTGGCAACGGGTAAAACGCCTTTGGAAACTGTTGCGTCGTTACCGGAGCAATATGCTGGCTATCCCATTATGGCGCGGGTAGATGCTGGTGGAGATGTGTTGTATCGGGCTGCGGTAGATTCCGTAGAGAATCTGAAAACTACCGATGCGGTGGTCGAGGCTGTGAATGCTTGCAGCACACTGGATCACACCGCAGGCTCTTTCCGCATTCCGGGCAGCTTCATGCAATATGACCTGACTCGCATTCGTTGGGAAAAAGCTGGATCCACTGTAACCGTTCCGGTATCAGCTGACCTGCGGCAGGCATCCTATTTACAAATGGTTCTGGCACAAGACAGTGGCGACGAGCGCAACCGTCAGCAGGATCAAAGCATGTCCGTGACGCTGCGGGATGCCAAAGGCCGGGAATCATCTATGAAGATATCGGCAGGAACGCCGGCCCTTACCTGGCAGGAAGGCACAGTGGAAAGCATTCCGGTAACCGGAGAGGATAGTTTTCTCCAATATAGTACGTTCACGCCTTTGGGAAGCGTGCGGCTGAATCCGGAAGATTTTAACGGCGTAGATCTGGGGCAGATCACGCAAATTGTGCTGACCTTTGATCAGCCTTCCGGCAGCATCATGTTGCGCGAGGTTCAATTGGTGGAATAAAATGGTATCTGCTGCGTGCAGTTCGACAGCCGAATTTGCAAAACGATTCCCCTTTATAAACTTCAGCCTTTTTATTAGCAAACGCGGCAGAAACATGTGCCAAAGCACGATGAAAACCGTTATTCACAGAGAGACATAAGTAAGAAAGGGCGCGTTGCAGAAATGAAATCTGCAGCGCGCCCTTTTATGCGCCGTCCAAAGGAGTATGTAGCCGATAGGTTGTGGAAAAACAAGCGTTTGGGGAAGGAAAAAGGCATGGCAAAGCAGACGCTGGG
>DWZQ01000029.1 GCA_019117485.1 Candidatus Agathobaculum intestinipullorum
AGCAAACCATGTCCGAGAAGATTGTACAGCTAAACGAGGAAGTTATCAAGGGGCAGCTCAAGGAACTTGTACGCGGAAGCGTAGAGAAAACGCTCAACGAGCTGCTGGAGGCCGAAGCGGAGAAGCTAACCCGGGCGGCCCGGTATGAGCGCAACGAGCAGCGCCAGGGCTACCGTAGCGGCCACTACAACCGCAACCTCACTACCACTTCCGGGGATGTCACCCTCAAGGTGCCTAAGCTCAAGGGAATCTCCTTTGAGACTGCCATCATTGAGCGGTATCGCCGCCGGGAGAGCAGTGTGGAAGAGGCTCTTATTGAAATGTACCTGGCAGGTGTGTCCGTCCGGCGTGTGGAGGACATCACCGAGGCCCTGTGTGGTAGCAAGGTGTCTCCCTCCACCATCAGTGAGCTGAATAAGAAAGCGTATGTCCACATTGAAGATTGGCGGAACCGTCCTCTGCAAGGTGGGCGTTATCCGTATGTCTATGTGGATGGAATCTACCTGCGCCGCAACTGGGGCGGAGAGTTTGAAAATGTAGCTATTCTGGTAGCAATTGCGGTCAATGAGGACGGATACCGTGAGGTTTTAGGTGCCGCTGAGGGTATGAAAGAGGACAAGGCCAGTTGGGTCAACTTCTTCCAGTGGCTGCGTGGCCGTGGCCTGGACGGGGTTAAACTGGTGGTTGGTGACAAATGCCTTGGTATGCTGGAGGCCGTAGGCGAAGTGTTTCCTGAGGCCAAATACCAGCGGTGTACCGTCCACTTTTACCGGAATGTGTTTGCTGTTACACCGCGTTCCATGGCAAAGCTAGTGGCGAAGATGCTCAAAGCGATCCACGCCCAGGAGAGCAAGAAAGCAGCCCGAGAAAAGGCCAAGGCGGTGGTGGAGCAACTGCGCTCCATGAAGCTGAAAGAGGCCGCCAAGAAGGTAGAGGATGGTATTGAAGAGACTCTTACCTACTGCGATTTTCCCAGTGAGCACTGGACCCGTCTCCGTACCAACAATGTCATTGAGAGGCTGAACCGGGAGATCCGCCGCCGTACCCGTGTGGTGGGCAGTTTTCCGGACGGCAACTCTGCTCTCATGCTGGTCTGTGCCTGGCTGCGCCATGTAGCCGGCACCCAGTGAGGCAACAAGAAGTACATGAACATGAAGCATCTGGAGGTGACACTTGAGGACACCTCCATTGCTGGCTGACTTCATTCAAAACAGAGTCTGCAAACTAAAGTGCGAAAAATTCTTGACACGACCTCTTCCTCCCGGCTCATTTCTATTTTTTCTAACAGGTGTTTTATAATTTGCTCCTGCTTCAAATTATTGATTACTTTCATTTCCAAGTCCAATCTCTGTTTATCAATGCGTTTCTGATAAGGGATCATACTCTTGCTGTGACCTGGTACATCAAACTCTGGATATTGATAGCGCCACTTGTCGTAATCTTCTTTGGAGATTTCGCCCGCCTCCAGCATAGCAGCGACCTGTTGCCAGGAACAGAGCATCTCATACAGCCGAGCAGCGTCCTCGTCCGTCTGCATATCTACCTTCAAGCAGACTTCTCCATCCGTCTTGCTGATTTTGAGCCCGTAGTTGTCCTCCAGAGTGAATAGAGTGTGCATAAGCCCCACATAGGAATCTATATCCGGGACAGAGAGGGCATGAGTCGAGACATCCAGCACTCGGGCCAGAGCAGCAGTCAGATTCGCTTTAGGCGTTCTTGATCCTGCTTCGTACTGAGAAAGACGCACATCAGCAGATTTTTCTGGAAAGCCCAGTTCCATGCCTAGATATTTCTGTGTCATCCCCCGCAGGAGACGGAAAAAGTGAATTCGTTCGCCAATTGCCATATCATTCAGCTCCTATCTATGGTTGTTCTCAAAAGAAATATAGTATATTTCTAAGTTTTATCGAGATAATCTCAACAAGTTTATTTAACAACATTCGCTTTTTCGCTTGTATCGTATCATATAGATGATAAAATCGTCAAATTTCATCGTCAAAATAGTCGAATACTTTTAAGACTTCATGTATGGAAAACAAAAAAGCATAAACCAAATGATTATTTGACAGAATTTCATGAAAGCTTAAATTTCTCCTGCCGCAGTCTCCACAAATAGTGCCGCACAACGACTTCCGAGCGATTATGACCCAGAGACGAAGAAACATGCAGAAGTGCAGCTCGATCCCAAACATAGCCCTGCCGGTCACGGTACCGGGTAGGATGGGATTTGTCATGCTCCATTGTGCGGTCCGAGGGTTTTATCGTATCGATTGGACGGGCAAACTCCAGATATACCTCACAGGCATACATGCTGCGGATACCGTGGACATCAATGCGGTCTGTAATCTTCGAGCAGATCTTTTCATTCGGATCGCAGAAGGACAAAATCCGGCGCAGAACATCATTATGCTTGGGAGGATCTCGATGGTACGCATACAGCCGCCCTTAGTCCAAATGGTCTTTTCACCCGGGAATTCCAGATGATCAGGATTGCCGGAAAGATGGCAGATATAGTGCGTTCCGTTAAAATAAAAATTGGATGAACGCACCTGCTCTGCTTCGTCGCGGCGCAATCCGGTAGCACGACAAATCTGCATCATTGCTGCCACGGAAGCAGGGCCGTGTTTCAAACGATGCTGCAGTTGACGGCTAAACTTTTCTTCTGTGTAGCTGCGGCTGCGCGTAGCATCTTCCGCACGAACGGTCGGACGGGCGTTGTGTACCTGATCCATCGTACAGCCATGCACGAAAGCAAGAGCAGCTGTATACTGCTTGATGGTAGTAGGTGCATAGGCATGCGTGTTGATCAGATGCTGGATAAATTCATGGTCATACTGCCGCTTCTTTGCAATCTGAAGGCGATGGCAATCAGGATGATTTTCTTTTATCCAGCGTGCATACTGTGTCAGACAGTTGGCATAGCTGTTGATCATGTCATCGGAATGCAGCAAATCGCTGGACATACGTTCGCTATGCTTGCTGATGCCCTTACCGGGACTGGATAACAGCTTTTGTTCACAGGCCTGTGCAAAACAAGTGGGCACAGCTTGTGCGATATTCATAAAATCAGAATCCTTTCTCTGATGGTCGGGGGCGGATAGGGGAACGGTGGCATCTCACCCTTGTGGGGGCCTGCAAACAGCCGTCATGGGAAACGCATCCCATGGTATAGCTGCCGATACCCTGCTGTTGAAACAATCAACCGGCATGTACACATGGACAAAACCAGCGATGCCGATGCGCGGGGAAAAGTCTGGCGTGGGCGTCGGTTTGGGTGCTGCAGAAAGAAACGCATCTTTCTATATGACCCTTGCCGCATCCTCCCACTGGGTGGATAAACTGACAGAATAAATTTTCATCTGGTTATATGATGGTTAGATAAGGTGCGATCCGTCAGCCTAAAATCGGCTGCTTCGCAGTATAGGAAGTGAAAATAGGAATTTTAGGCGAGGGTTGGGATGCGCAAAACAAAGCTTTTCACGCGAGACAGATAGGTCTTTTTAATGAAAAAACAGATGTCCTTGGTAAGCAAAAAAATCTTCGTAAAAAAATTTTTATCAATTTCTCTTTTCTTATATTGAAAATTCTCCGTTAAATAAGATATAAAAAACACACTTATCTCATAAAAAGAGTAAGTGTGTGCCAGATTTAGTTACTTTTTTATCCTTATCTTTTGTTCGTTTTTTTATTACATGCGCATCATAACATGGGAATATAAAAGTTGTCAGATTTCGTGATTGCTTTTGCCATTTGAGATTCCGCTGGTTTTACATGCACTGACAATACACCGAAACATTTGCACTCCACATAACAAACACTATACTTCCAGTGCAAGGAGGTGCGACAGATGGACACCAACATGACGTTTCGCATCGACAACCAGACCAAGACACGGATGACGAAGATCTGCAATCAGCTTGGCATAACTCCGTCCACGGCATTCAACATCTTTGCAAATGCCTTTGTGCGCACTGGTTGGATGCCATTTCCGGTCCGACTGGAAACTCCAGCTCCTGAGATGACACGGGAGCAGATGCTGGCCGATACAGACGATATTCTGGACGATTATGCGCAGGACTATGAGAAAATGTCCGAATAACCTGTTAATTGCACGATCAAGGCCGACATCGTTTGCAAGGCACATATCCCTGCTCGATCAGGGCCTCCCGCGAGCCGAAGTAATCCTCCCGATTGGACGGCTTGATATCCTCCACGCTAGAGCAGCTCTGCCGATGGAACTTGTGGGTGTTGTGATTGAGCACGTAGTTTGACTCCTCCTCAGTCAGTACTTGCTCAATCGACTCAGGAGGGGGTGCGTCTGCCAATGCACTCTCTCCGGTGACATAATCAATCTGCACGCCGGGCTGGACGTTATAAGCGTATACACAAAAGCAAATCCCTGTGCCGCTGTCTTCAACCGAATAGCCTTCCATGAGAACACCGCTCGCCAGCAGATTATCTCCCTCGAAAACCGGTGTCACCCGATAGAGCACATGGTTGCCCGTCTGCTGCACATAGTCTGCCACCTGATTTTCAAACGGCAGCATGCCCTCAATATTCAGATATCGCGTACCGGTGATCAGATTGCGTTCATTCGCGTTTTCAGCGGTCAGTTGGTATCCAATAAGATGACAGCGATTGTACAAATATTTGCCGTCTACGCAGTCGTATTTGACCAAATGCCAGCCGCTGGGTTTGACCTGGCCGATGCTGCCGCGCTCCTCGGTCGGCATCAGCTCCCGTCCTACGCAGGCAAACGCCGTACCGCAACGCCCCAGTGCATCCAGCGGGCTGTACGTCTCGAAAGACTGGTCGGTGATCTCGTTGTCTGTGAAAAATGGGATATTGCCGTTGATCTCTGTGTAAGGCTCACTCGTGTATAGCGGGATTTCCCATTGCGACAACAGTTCTTCATCTGATACGGCTGGTTGGGGTGCGATGTCCGACTGTGACTGCATGGTTGCAGCATCGGCAATATCGATACACCTGTTCTCTTGCCCAATCTCCGATTTACAACCGGATAGCAGCAAGAGCAGGCTCATCAGCAATAAGCCAAAGCGTTTCATCAGCTGTTTCATGTGGATTACCCCTTTCTGTATGCATGGCGTTTCATACCCACAATATACTTAGATATTTATACATATTCAAGGGCTTTTCCGAAAACTATACTTGAACATAAGAATAGTTCCGGAGGCCTTGAAATGATCAGTTACGAGCCGCTTTTCAGAACAATGAAAGAAAAAGGAGTCACATCGTACCAGCTGCAGAAGATGGGCTTCAACCGTGCAACCTACTATTCGATGAAATGCGGCAAGAGCGTATCCACCAACACCATTGATCTTCTTTGTCGGCTGCTCCACTGCCATGTAGAAGATATCATGCAATATATAGAAGAAAATGACGAAAATCCTCGATGAACTGGGTTTTCGTCATTTTTTATGACACATTCTGCTGGGTGATTGCCGCGTCAATGGTTTTCTTGCCCGGTATCCGTCCTACACCTTAACAGCAGCAAGCACGCATCTATCAGTGATCTGCCAAGGCGTACTATAAACAGCTTCCTACAACTTTCTTCTCTTTACAGTATAGGCAATATTGCCCATAACACTATATCACTATTATAGGCAATAATAGAGATATATCAAGTGAGAGAAAGGGGACTGCTCAGTGATCTCCTATGCGCCGTTGTGGAAAACGATGGAGCGTCGTGGCGCAACTACCTATACATTGCAAGTCATGGGCGGCATCAGCAGTTCTACCATTCGTCGCTTGAAAGCCAGTGAGTCCGTATCCACCAATACGCTGGACGCGCTGTGTAAGGTATTGGATTGTGATTTGACGGATATCGTCGAATACCTGCCGGAGCAGTGAATGGCTTTCTGTCAAGCCGCCAATTACGCTCTTATGGGATAACCTCAGCATCTAATTACAAAAGCAAAATCCGGCCTTTTAAGGCCGGATTTTTTTATATACAGAAACTTATTAGGATGAAAGCTTCTGCTTTCTTGTATTTCTGGTCAAGAGCGTCGACGCGTATCGCTGCATCAGCGACCATGCCGAGCGCTTCCTAAAGGATCACACGAATGAGCTGGTCGTGGTCGACATCAAGGACAACCAGATCGGCAGCATCGAAGAAGAATTTGCGTCGCTGATTTCTCTGCTGCTTTCGACTGCGCTGCTCAATGGCCGCCTGTCCAAGCATTTTGAAACCAACACGGGTTACGATTTGAATATATGCCTCTATTATTGCCAGTTTGATTATTGTTTTTTAGTAATGCATTGGTATCTTGCCGCCTCCAGATTGCAAAGTTCACGCCCTATGCACCGAGCAATTCTCACAAGATCCTGCCGAGCAGATGGCAAAACTCTACGTGTTACCTCCCTATTCCTTCTTGATAGCGTCCCTCATTGCAACGAGAACCTCCTTGGAAGAATATCGCTGTCCTGTAAGCGCCGCTTCTTGCTCTGCCTGTTGGAGCTTGTAGTATACTTCGCTTTCGAATTGTAGATTTTCATACGCTTCCATACTCAAAACAACCATGTCGCCATACCCATTTTTGGTAAGAAAAACAGGCTGAGCGGTTTCATGAACGGTCTTTGAGATTTCATCAAAGCTATTTCGTAAATCAGAAACTGGTCGGATCATTTTCATATCAATTACCTTGTATGTATATTATCATGATTATGCTAAGTACTCAAGAAGGATCATCGGCATCAAGTATAACACGGCGAATGAAATCCCCTATGCAAAAAGTTTAGAAATAGATTTGACTCGACGAGAAGTGGTCAGCCAAAGCAGGCAGGAAAAATAAAAATTGGCACGGAGTTCCGTGCCGATTTTCTTCTTTGTCCCGTGCATCGTGCGATGAAACGAGTTTCGTCAATACCACGCATCCATCAGCAGGAAGTCCCGGATATTGCAGTGCTTGATCCCGTCTCGGCTGAGGTCAATCTCATCCATCGAAACGACGTATTTGGGGAAATTATCCCGGATGCCATCGAAAGCTTCAAATTCACGCTGCACGGTATCTTCCGAGGCCAACAGATAAGTCACCTGCACATACAGCTTCTGATCCTGTTTGCTGCAAACAAAATCCACCTCTTTGTCGCCCGCTTTGCCTACGGTCACCTGATAGCCCCGGCGAAGCAGCTCCAAATAGACGATGTTCTCGAAGACTAGGTTGATGTCACGCATGTTGCCGCCATAAACCGCTTCCCGGATGCCGTGATCGGCGATGTAGTACTTCTCATTGGTGGATAGGATCTGCTTGCCCTGTAAATCCTGCCGTTTGACCTGATAGAACAAATAGGCTTCCGTGCAGTACTTGATGTAATTGAGCACGGTTTCCGCCGATACCACGCGCTGTTCTCTCTTGAAGTATTTGACCAGCGAGGTTGCCGAAAAGGTTGTGCCGATATTGGCCATCACATACGCGACAATGCGTTCCAGCAGGTCGACATCCCGTATCTTACCGCGCCGGACAATATTCTTGAGCTGCACCGAGTTGAACAGATCGGTCAGATATTGTCTGCAGGGTTCTGCTTCAAAGTGCAGGTTGGACAGATAGGGCATGCCGCCGGTAGTCAGATACTTCTGGAAGCACTGAGCAGGCGTCGCTTCCGGAAATACCGTGTGATACAACTGGATAAACTCTTCGAACGAAAAGGGATAGATGACAAATTCGACGTATCGTCCGCCCAGATAGGTGGCCAGTTCACCGGACAGCAGTTTCGCATTAGAGCTGGTGATATAGATGTCACAATCCATTTCTACGCGGAAGGAATTGACGCATTTTTCCCAGCCGTCCACCTCTTGCTTTTGTAAAGTATGTATAGATGCTGATGATGGGAAAGAGTGCCGTAACACAAAAAGATACCCGGTCTGTATCTACATGATGCAGACCGGGTATCTTTGCGTCAGTCATTATGATGAAATAGCTTGGTCTGGGCAGGTGTTCCGCTCAGACATCATATTTTGGCAAGTATTCTACGTTATAAATTCCGTAATATTCATTGACAATCCTACGGATATCTTCAAAATAATTTGCTTGTGTCGGACTTCCCAGTGTACCGCTTCTCAACGAATAAGGGTTCTCCTCATAATAAGTGATCATTTCTTTGGTCACGCCTGCAAAATAGGGAGATTGCTCATAATAAAGCGGCATCTCGACACCCTTTGACACCACAAAGTCAACACATTCCTGTTCGGATAGATCAGACAAGCGAACACCGGTTTTTACATACTCCGCAACTGAATGGTCAGTTTTCCAGATCAGCATCATAATCAGTATCATTGTAAGAAAAAGAAAAAACATTTTCTTACCGCGTGAAAGGTTTTTCATGCTGCCACCTCTTCAAGAATGATTGATCTGAAAGAATATCCCAAAATAATAAACATCTGAAAGGTGGTTTCTCCATTTTTACAGAAACGCATTGCAACGGCCAAACCTATGACCCGCTGTGGAAAAAAGTATCCATCAATATTTTTAGTTGTTCCTGCTGTTTGGGTGTCAGTGCATGGAATTGACGCATCAAATCAGTAGCGTTATCCCACTCATGGTAACGCAATTCATTGGTCAAGAGCTGTTCCGGGGAGCATGGCAAAGCATTACACAATGCAATGAGCGTCTTCAAGCTGGGAGTTTTGATGCCCGCTTCCAACTGCCGAATATAGACTGGTGTGCGCTCGCACAGCTCGGCTAATTGATCGGAAGTCAAGCCGCGCTTTTTTCGTTCTTCTCTCAGTGCTTCACCAAACTTCTGCAAATCCATTGTTTTCCGTCTCCGCAATTTCAGATACATTTTAGTATGCTTCAAGCATAGTAAAAAATGTATTTCGCGAATAGTAGCCAATAGAATACAAAAATGTATTCTATTTTTTAGTGAAGCATTGCACCTGATATGAGAAAGATGTATAATAAAGGAAAACATCCCGCGCATACGGGCAAAACATCAATGAAAGGCAGGAAGAACGCCCTATGTTTAAAAAACTCATTTCCAGCCTACTGGCTGCAAGCATGCTGGCAACCTTTGCAAGTGCAGCATCCGGCAATACACAGACTGCAGAGCCGTCTCTCCATGCGATTTACGTCGATGGAACTAAGGCGAACGTCGCAGCGTACGAAATCAATGACAACAACTATTTCAAGCTGCGTGACATCGCGGCCATCGTCAACGGCAGCGAAAAGCAGTTCGAAGTGAGCTGGAACAACGATGCACAACGTATTGACCGCACTTCCGGCAAGCCCTATACCACTGTTGGCGGCGAGCTGGGCGCTATCGGCTCCGCATCCAAGAAAGCAGAGTCTTCGACGGCAGTCGTTTACAAGGACAATACTAAGATGGACTACACCGGCTACAACATCGACGACAACAACTACTACAAGCTGCGCGATGTCTGCGAGTCCTTTAACATCGGCATCAAGTGGGACGGCACGAACCAGCGTGTTGACATCCTGACCGATGAAAGCTATGTGGATGACAGTCAGGAGACTGAGAAGCCAGATGAACATGAGGGCAAGATTTACCTCAACGGTGTATGGATCGACGGCATTGTAAAGGTAGACGGCAAGGAGACTGCCCTGATCGTCAATGGTCAGGAATACGGGCCGGATGAAAAGTTCGTTCTGGATGGCAAGACCTATATCGTTGTGCATGATCCTATTTTCAATGATCAATTGATTCCGATCGACTACAAAGATCCAAACGAGCCTGAAGAAGATGACGCTCCCGAAATCCCCAGCTATCTGAAGATGAATGAGTTTACCGATGACTATCTGGCTTTTCTGGAGGACAGCGGCGAGCTGATCATCACAAAAACGATTAAATATCAGATCTATTATAAGGGCCGCCCGTTCCAGCATGCCGTTAAATTGGCCGTTAAGGATATGGATCGAGACGTATATATCACCATGTTCGAAAGCAATTCGGATGGTTCCGGCGAGTTCAAAATCTCGATGACACAGAGCGACTACGAGGCAGAGATGAACGATGAACTGGAGTTCTACGTCACTATGGCAAATGGCGGTTCTATGGAGTTCGACGGAAAATACTATATGCTGGGAGGCGGTTCGATTCATGAATTAGGACTAAACGGAGCGCGCCTGCATTATCAAGTAATATAAAAAGCTGACAAATGCTTATAAAGAGAACCACCACAAATTGAACTGCGCCCCATTTGTTAGACAGTATGGTATACTGAATAACAAGTCGGGTGCAGTTCATGAGGGTGGTTCTTTTCTTATCTTTGCTGCTCTACCACAAGCAGTTTTTTCGACGTTCTGAATAAGGCTCAACTCACTTTCTAAACCACTGATTCTGATAAACTTTTTGGGTATGGTTTAACTGTAAAAAACGCTTATCTTTGAACCGAATAATTGTCCACCTGTTGGCCCTTTTAAGGTGAAAAACAAGTGCGAAAATCCTAAAGAAAAAAAGAGCCTTTCACGCTCCTTTTTTTCCGGGTAAAAAAACACCCTAAATGGGACAACCTCTGAAATGACCTATTGAATCCCTAAAACCCTAGACAGCGTCTAGCATTTTGCGCATCGGAAAGTGCGAAAATTACTCGAATTCGAAATTCAAGGATTTTCGCAGCGAAAATCCTTGAAAAAATAGGCAATATAAATGGTCAACTTCGCAGTATTTTGACAGGCTTGCACAAGCGCATATTTACATTAGAAAATTACGGCATTTTTCCCTATGCGTGAACCTCGAGATTGTGAAGCATCTTGATAAACTCAGGGTTATTATGATCCACAATGTTGCTGTGACCCATATCCAGAGCGTCGATTTTTGCCATCTCATTCTGAGTCAACGAAAAGTCCCAAATATCGAAATTCTGCTCCATGCGATCTTTATGCACAGTCTTGGGGATAACTACTACGCCCCAGTGAGACTGGGTGCTTTCCCTTCCTTTGTCACCGATGCCTTTACCCCCGAACATCCGGTGAAAATAAAGATAGCCGCAGCGTCACAGAAGTTTTTCAGTATCTCTGTTGCATAGTTTGACTACTTTTGTGCATCCGGCAGTCCATTCTTCAAATAGTTCTGTACGATGCTGAAGCACCGCACTGGTCAAATAATTGACCCCCTTTACCAATTCCTTCTTGTTGATTAAAACGAACAGATGTTCTAAAATGGTTGCATAGAGCTATGAAAATACGGATCACAGCGTTGCCGTCACACAGCCATGATCGGGAAGGGGGCGCACCGAAGGATGCAGCAACGAACCTATATCGCAATTGATCTCAAGAGCTTTTATGCTTCGGTGGAGTGCCGGGAGCGCGGACTTGACCCAATGGACACCAACCTTCTGGTTGCAGACGAGAGCCGTACCAATAAAACCATCTGCCTTGCGGTCACGCCTACGCTGAAATCCTACGGCATTTCCGGACGCAGCAGGCTCTTTGAAGTCACACAGCGTGTAAAAGAGGTCAATGTCAAAAGACAATGGACAGCCCCGGGAAGGAAGCTGGAAGGCTCGTCTTGTTTGCAATCCGAACTGCAAGCCAATCCCAAGCTGGCGGTTGACTTTATCATCGCACCACCGCGCATGGCGCATTATATAGAATACAGCACACGGATTTATCAGATTTATCTGAAATATGTTGCGCCGGAGGACATTGTAGTTTACTCCATTGACGAAGTATTCATGGATGTGACAAACTACCTGCACACCTACAACCTCACCGCCCATGACCTCGCCGGAACAATCATTCGGGATGTGATTGAGACCACCGGTATCACAGCGACGGCAGGGATCGGCACAAATCTCTTTCTTAGCAAAGTGGCAATGGATATTGTAGCCAAGCATATTCCGGCAGACCAAAACGGTGTACGAATCGCGGAACTGGATGAAATGCGCTATCGGCAAACCATGTGGTCACATCAGCCGCTTACCGACTTTTGGCGGGTTGGACGTGGGTACGCCAAAAAACTGGCATCGTACGGTATGGTCACAATGGGCGATGTGGCAAGGTGCTCCCTCCAAAATGAATCACTGCTTTACCGGCTGTTTGGAAAAAACGCGGAGCTGCTGATCGATCATGCATGGGGCTGGGAGCCGACTACCATCGCGGCAATCAAAGCGTATCAACCAAGCACCAACAGTCTGGGATCAGGGCAAGTGCTACATTGTCCTTATGAAGCGGAGAAGGCAAAACTCGTCCTGCGGGAAATGGCAGATGTGCTGTCGCTCGACTTAGTAGACAAAGGACTTGTCACCGATCAGATTGTTGTAACGGTTGGGTATGATATAGAAAATCTCACCGACCCGAAGCGGCGAATGCAGTATCGCGGTGCAATTGTAACAGATGGCTACGGGCGGAATATCCCCAAGCATGCCCACGGCACGATCAATCTGAACGGTTTCACTGCGTCCACCGAAAAAATTCTGTCCGCAGTTTCCACAGTATTTGACCGGATTGTGGATAAAAATCTTTTGGTGCGCAGATTGAATCTCACCGCCAATCATGTCATACCGGAAACGTCTGTATCTGAGAAAAACGCCGGATATGAACAGCTTGATCTATTCACGGATTACACAGTAAAGCAGGCAGAACAGGAACAAGAACAGCACCGACTGGAGCGGGAACGGAGCATGCAGAAAACCCTGCTGACAATCAAGAAGAAATTCGGGAAGAATGCTATCCTGCGGGGCATGAATCTGGAGGAAGGGGCAACGGGCAAAGACCGGAATGCACAGATTGGAGGACACAAGGCATGACGCAAGACACACGTTGTGGGCAATACGAGGACATCATTTATCTGCCTCATCCCGTCTCAAAAACAAGGCCGCAGATGCCCATGTCAGATCGTGCTGCGCAATTTTCTCCCTTTGCCGCCCTCACCGGTTATGACGCAGCCATTCGAGAGACCGCGCGTCTGACGGATAAAAAGCTGGTACTGGACGAAGAAACCTGTGCGCTTCTGGACAGAAAACAGCAGTATCTCTGCGAAATCATTGCGGAAAAGCCCGAGATGACCGTCACTTATTTTGTGCCGGATGAGCGGAAAGACGGCGGATCATATGTTACCGTGACCGGCAAACTCAGGCGAATCGATCTGTGCGCACGGCTACTGGTGCTGACCGATGGTAGAAACATACCACTGGATGACATTGCCGATCTGGAGAGCAAGTGGTTTGGTAACATTATATAAATACGATTGTCTGCATCGTTTCGGCTTCTTTTTTCTGTCAGAAACTGCATCTCTGGCGCGATTTGGAATAGAGCAAGTGTCTTTACTCCAAAAATTAACTTTTTTTACATAATGACGATAATAAAATAAAGAGAACTTTATTTCCAAGAATATGAAGAAGTCGGTGTCGAAAATAACAGGACATGTTAAAATGATGCATCACAAAAAACAATACAGGAGGGAAATTATATGGGGTTGATCATTGGTCAGTTGCCGAGATTACCGGATGAACTCGTCAATAACAGTTGGGTAAAATACATGGATGTATCAAATCAAGGCGATGCCCCGCAAGACAGCTCTGTCGGAGAGAAATTGGAAGTCTTAAAGCCGGGACAGATTCTTGATCATATAGACATCAGCAGTGCAATACCGCTTGACCCGCAATTCGGAAACAATATCCAATACGATCTGGACAGTCCCTTTGTTGTAAAAGGGCGGCAGGATTTTGTTGAATTTTCAGATGGTAATATTTCTGAGAAAGCGAAGGAATTAGCTGCACAGATGACGGAATATCCCGTGGGTGTTGCGTTTTCCATTGATGGGTTGAGTATGGAGCAGATTGCCGACCTTGTAGGCAATATTGGAAAAGAAGTGGATAGCGCCTTTGCCGCAGGGCAAATTTCAGAGCAAGAATATGCTGCCTTAAACAAAGGACTGGATACCTATACTGATTTTATGACCGAAAATTCCGAAAAGCAAAAGGCTTCTTTTGCGGTTATGAAGCAAACGGCGGCCGCAACAAAAGCAAAGATTCAAAGTGGCGCATCGGATAAAGAAATGGCTGATTACGCAGAACTTGTACATGAAAAATGGCAGGAGAAAATCAGTGAGTATCTTGAGGAAAATGCATTTGATCGGACGGCATTAGATCAGATGATTGCTGCTATTCGTACTGGAAAAATGATGTCTTTTCATACTCTGGCATAAAAAGATGACATTCCACAAGTGAAGTGTATTGTTAAACAGGGATAAAAAGTCCTCTCTGGCCAATGCTTTGCGCAAAGGCAAGAGAGGACTTTTTGTTTAGTTGATAGATGACAGCAGGTATCTGTTTCAGATCTCTTAACGCCTAATATAATGAGAAACAACAAAAATAACAAACTTTTCGCAGAAATATATTGACGAACATTTGTTCTAATATTATAATAGCGATGTAATAAAAAATATGGCAGCGTATGGAGGCGGCAACCTCCACACGCCTGCGCAGGTGAGTTAGCACCTACACAACGGATTACTCCGCACCGCAAGACCAGTATACCCTTTTTTGACCTCTTTGACAAGATGGGGACTGTTTTGCGGAGCGTATTTCGCATTCGGTTCAGACCTCCGTACCGTGTAGGCCACAGGTCCTGCACGGTATTTTTTGTTCGATGCATTTCATCATCCGACAAAAGGAGGAACAAACATGAACAGGAAGTTTGAAACCGTATTCCGTACCTATTCATATCGCTTGTACCCGACCAAAATGCAGCAGCTGGAACTCAAAGCACTATTTGACTTGCAGGATCATGCGTTTAACGATTGGGCCGATCTTGCCAATCGCGGTGTGGCACAGGGGAAAAGCTATGAGACGATCCAGAAGGAAATCGAATCCCATGAGATTCTCACCGAACGTAGGGAGGATCGTTATGCGCTCAGCGTTACTCGCAGCCATGTGCTGACACTGGCACGCCGTCTCTACGACCACCAGATTGAGCGTATTCGTTTTCGCCTGCCTGACCGCCAGCAGCGCTCGTTTACCTATAAGACGGTTGGTATCAGCGAGCATTATCTGGTTATTCCCTCGATCGGCACGATTGCCATGCTCAACTATCGTCCGTTTCCCGATCATGCAGAACTGCGTTATGCTAAGGTTCTGGTAGATTGCTATGGTGCCGAATACCGTGTTGATCTGGTGCTGGCGGTCTTGCTCCCGATTGCAGAAGAGCAGCCGGTGCATTATGAAAAGGTAGTCGGTCTGGATTATACACAAAATGGCCTGTATGTCACCAATACCGGCGAAAACGCTGGTTATCCGGGTTATCAGAAGATGGCACAGGAACAGCTTCGCCGCTACCATCGTGCAGCAGAACGGTTTCACACCGGAAGCCATCGTTGGCGTAAGCATAGTAACAGATTCCATACTGCTTTTCAGCAGTTTACATAAAATATTCCTACTTCGAAGCAAAAAACAGTTGTTACTTCTAATTTCAGCGCTCTCTTGGCAAACATGCTCGAGATGATCATTGAAAATGGCTATACAATTAAAAAATGTAAACTTTGTGGCCGGTATTTTGTACCAATCGGAAACAATAATATTGAATACTGTTCTCGTATTCGTGAAGGCAAACAAACTTGCCGAGATATTGGCCCCAAACAATATTCACAAAATAAAATAAAAAATGATAAGGTGAAAAACGAACTGAAGAAAATATATAACAGATTGAGAAATCAAAAAGAGCGGCATCCGGAACAACCAGAATATGCAAAACAGTTTGAAGAATTCAAACAAAAGTCCAAACAGCTTGAACATTCTTATCGGGCTGGAGAATTATCCGAATCTGAGATGATGTCTGCGTTGGATATTTGGAAAGCGAGATGATCATCCAAATGGCAACAATCGAGAAACGGGGGCAAAGCTATCGCATCAGTGTTTCTGACGGCTATGATATGAACGGCCATCAAATTCGCCATACTATGACATGGACACCGCCCATCGGTATGACTGCAAAACAGATTGAGAAAGAAGTCAATCGGCCTTATTCGTTTAGATAAGCTCCGTCCAAAGCATATTATTTCCTTATATCAAAGTCTCTCGGAAGAGGGCGTGGCACAGCGTGCAATATCTCTTTCAAAAAATAAACACATTGACTTAAAGCAGATGTTTCGATCCAATGGTTTTACGATGGAATCCTTTGCAAAATCTTCAAATATATCGATCCGAACTCTTTGTGAAGCCTGTAATAATCGACCTGTTTCCATACAATCTGCAGAAAAAATCTGTCATACACTAGATAAAACGCTCGCAGAGATATTTATCGTCCCAAATGTGAAACAGAAATTGGATTTTTCCACGATCCGTAAGCATCATGCTGTCCTTTCTTCTATATTATCCACTGCTGTTAAATGGCAACTGATTCCGTATAATCCGTGTGAACGTGTTCAACCGCCAAAACTAAGTCATAAAGATGTACTCTATCTGGATGAAAAGCAGGCCAGTCATTTGTTGGATCTTGTACAGTCTGATACATTGCAGCATCAGGTCATTGTTGTTCTGGCCTTATATACAGGCATGAGACGCGGTGAAATTTGCGGTTTGGAGTGGAAAGATATCAACTTCAAATATGCAATTATTAACGTCAGCCGTTCCTCTTTATACCTTCCGGGAAAGGGGATATTCACAGATGAAACAAAAAACACTTCTTCCATACGACCAATTAAAGTACCGGATCATGTTATCCAACTGCTAAAAAAATACAGACTGCAACAAAAAGAGCAACGCTTGAAACTGGGAGATCGGTGGCAGAATTCAGGACGTATCCTTGTTCAGTGGAATGGTGCGCCGATCCATCCAAGTACAGTAACGAATTGGTTTCATACCTTCATCTTAAATTCCGATTTACCGGACATTCACTTGCACAGCATTCGTCACACCAATATCACGCTGCAAATTGCCGGCGGCATTCCACTTACTACAGTAGCAGCCCGCGCTGGACATGCCAATTCCAGCACAACCAGTAAAATCTATGCTCATGCGATCCAATCATCTGAAGAGGCAGCTTCTCAATATCTGGATAACATTCTTCGTCCGAAAACAGCCACGCACGGAAAAAAGAATATGTCATAAATGAGTGGCATGCTTTCAATGAGATCATCAGTTAGCTGTAAAATAGTTTATCTATTGTAAACGCCGCAACAAATATCGGCATAATAGCGCAAGTTATGCACGATTATCAGCAATTATAAACACCAACGTAAACACCAAATAAACACCAACTCGCCGGTTGGAAAAATTATAATGCCATAAAAAGTACAAAAAACCCGTTATTTCTTTCGAAATAACGGGTTTTTTTGTGGAGCTTGCGGCCGGACTCGAACCGGCGACCTGCGCATTACGAATGCGCTGCTCTACCAACTGAGCCACGCAAGCAAATGTCGACTTGTCTAACCTATACTGTGCATCCTGACTAACAAGATAACCGTCTTGCATGTCAGCCTTAATAGGATATCACGGTTTTCTGTTTTTGTCAACATTTTTTTGATATTTTTCTTGACTTTCTCTGTCCGTCCGCTATAATAATAAAGTATCCTTGCTCACATCAAAGGATGTGGGCCAAAAGTCCAAAAGGAGGTGCTAAGAAAATGGCAAAGATTTCTGGCAAGTACGAAACGATCTTCATTGTCAACCCCACGCTGGAAGAGGCAGCGGCTACCGCTGTTGCGGGCAAGTTCAAGTCTCTGATCGAGGCGAACGGCACGAACGTAGAGGTTGAGGATTGGGGCAAGCGCCGTCTGGCGTACCCGATCGAGGACCAGAACGAGGGCATTTACACCCTGGTCCGTTTCGAGTCCAAGCCGGAGTTCCCGGCTGAGCTGGACCGTATCTACAAGATTACGGACGGCCTCATGCGTTCGCTCATCGTCTGCCTGGACGACTAAGGCGGTGAACTAACCAATGCTCAACAAGGCGATTCTGATGGGTCGTTTGACCCGCGATCCCGAGTTGCGCCATACGCAATCGAACATGGCTGTGTGCTCGTTCCGTCTCGCGATTGACCGCGACCGCAAGGGACCGAACGGCGAACGCCAGACCGACTTCATCGACTGTGTCGCATGGGGCCGTCAGGCGGAGTTTGTTGCACAGTGGTTTGCCAAAGGCGTTATGGCGATCGTTGTCGGCCGTGTCCAGTCCCGCCAGTGGCAGGACCAGAACGGCAACAACCGCACCACAGTTGAAGTGAACTGTGATGAGGTCTCCTTCGGTGAGACCAAAAAGTCCCGCGAGGCAAACGCTGGTTACGCGGGCGGCGGTTACGGCTACGATAACGGATCGCAGATGCGGCCCGAGCCTGCCGCGTCTCAGGTTGCTCCCGCATTCGATCTGCCCACGGGCGATTCGGATTTTCAGGAGCTGGCTGACGACGACGGCGATGTCCCATTCTAAACTGAAGGAGGTTACGCGACAATGGAAGAGACCAAGAAGGAATTTACCCCCCGTCCGGAGCGTGCCGAGCGCCCGCAGCGCGGCCGTCGCCGCCGCAAGGTTTGCGCGTTCTGTGTCGATAAGATCGAGCATGTTGATTATAAGGATGCTGGCAAGCTGCGCAAGTATATGTCCGAGCGCGGCAAGATCCTGCCCCGCCGTATGACCGGTACCTGCGCGCATCACCAGCGCCAGCTGACCGAGGCGATCAAGCGTGCCCGTCACATTGCTCTGCTGCCCTACACCGCGGAGTAATCTGTTTTTCATACAAAAGGATACAAAAAGACCGTTTTCCATCGGAAAACGGTCTTTTCTTTTTGCGTTCTGCGCTTACTCCTCCGTAAAGGTGAAAATCTGCTCGACGGTCAGCCCGAACACCTTCGCAATATCCATCGCAAGCCTTAGCGAGGGGTTATACTGTCCGTTTTCCAATCGGCCGATCGTCTCTCGGCGCACGCCGACGAGTTCCGCCAGCTGCGCCTGATCCATGCCGCGCGCAGCGCGCAGTTCCTTGATGCGTGTCTGGAGCATGGCGGTCACGACGCACGGCGTTCGTAATACAAAAACGCCAGATCCTGAAACACATTGAGCAGCGCCATAAGCAGAATGGCATACTCATAGGGAATTATGAGCGGCATTTCCTTGCCAAAAAGGATATAAAGCACCAATGCGCCGTTGAGCACATTGAACAGCAAAGAATTGGCCTTATAGCCGTTGGCATTGGCGCGTTCATCCGGCTTTTCCACGCCCAAACCGGTTTCCAGCAGCAACAGTGCGATCAGCAGCACCACGCACAGCGCGATACCAATGCCCTGCCAAGGCTGGTCCTTGATCGGGCCGTAGCTTTTGGCAAACACCCACAGGACGACGAGCACGCCCCACACGGTGGCGTGAAGCTTTTTCGCACGAGTCAGCGACATAGCAACCCCTCCCATATGTGATATATTTGTATCTCTATGCGATAAATATATCACATTCCCTATATGCCGTCAACCACAAGATATGGACGCACACACGCTGGTAAACCCAATCAAGCGGACACCATTTTGCCCCTTCCGACGCATAGGGCAACCAAATCCAGCGCAAACTAAGCGCAAAACCGGAAAGGGGACGTTCCCATGAAGCTGGATAAACAAAGCTACCAGCGCCTACTCGAACAGAAAAGCCCGCCCTCGCCGCTTGCGCGCGACTGCGCCAAAGCGTTCCTGTTCGGCGGGTTGATCTGCACAGTAGGCGAAGCAGTGAGCAACTTCTGGCAGTGGCGCGGGCTGGATACGACGGACACCGCCGCCGCGACAGCAATCACCATGGTATTCCTTGGCGCGCTGCTCACCTGCCTGCACATATACGAAAAGCTCGCCAAGCATGCGGGGGCCGGCACGCTTGTGCCGATCACCGGCTTTGCCAACGCAATTGTTTCGCCTGCGATGGAGTTCAAAAGCGAAGGGCTGATCCTCGGTGTAGGGGCAAAGCTGTTCGCGATTGCGGGGCCAGTGCTGGTGTACGGTATCTCTGCCAGCGTTGTGTACGGCCTGTTCCTTGTGTTTCTGGGAGGGGGCGGCGGCGCATGATTGAACGCGTCGGCAAACGCACATTGCGGTTGACCAATCGCCCCTATCTGATCGCCCACGCTGCGGCCGTCGGCAAAAAGGAGGGCGAAGGCCCGCTGGGCAACCACTTTGACTATATCGCAACCGATGACCGCATGAACCAGAAATCGTGGGAGCTGGCCGAGAGTGCGCTGCAAAAAACCGCGATCAGCCTTGCCGTACACAAAGCTGGACTGCAAAAAGGCGATATCGACCTCATCCTCGCGGGCGACCTGCTCAACCAGTGCACCGGCTCCTTTCTCGCCTCGGTTGACTCAGACACGCCCTACCTCGGACAATACGGCGCATGCTCAACCATGGCGCAAGGGCTTGCGCTGGGCAGCTGTCTGGTCGAAAGCGGCGCGGCACGCCGCCTGCTGGCTGCCGCGTCCTCGCACTTTTGTTCCGCCGAGCGGCAGTACCGTTTCCCGCTTGCCTACGGCGGTCAGCGGTCACCAACCGCCCAATGGACAGCCACGGCTGCGGGTGCGGCCGTACTGAGCGCACAGGGTATGAGCCGCCTGCGGCTGACCCATGTGCTGTTCGGCAAAATGGTCGAGTTGGGTGTCAAGGACGCGAATAACATGGGGGCGGCGATGGCGCCCGCCGCCTATGATACCATCTCGGCGCTGCTGGCCGACCTCGGCGCGCAGCCGACCGATTTCGACTGTATCGTAACCGGCGACCTCGGGCACGTCGGCGCAGACCTGCTGCTGACGCTGCTGCGCACCGACGGCGTCGACCTGTCGCCGGTCTACTCGGACTGCGGCAGCCTGCTGTTTGGCGACACGCAGGACACGCACGCGGGCGGCTCTGGTTGCGGCTGCTCGGCCGCTGTCCTATGCGGGCCGCTGCTGCGCGATATGCAGGCGGGCAAAATCCGCCGACTGGTGTTTGCAGGTACCGGCGCCATGATGAGCCCGACCTCGGTGCAGCAGGAGCAGCCCATCGCGGGTATCTGCCACGCAGCTGTGATCGAAAGGAGCGACGCATGAGCTGGATGGAATATCTCAACGCCTTTTGGGTGGGCGGCGCGATTTGCGCCGTCTGTCAGGTGCTGATCGACCGCACCAAGCTGACCCCGGCGCGCATTTTGGTCGGGCTGGTGGTGACAGGCGTGGTTTTGCAGGCGTTCGGCCTGTACCAGCCGGTCGTAGACTACGCGGGTGCGGGTGCGACCGTACCGCTGCTGGGCTTTGGCTATTCGCTGGCCAAAGGCGTGGCCAAAGCGGTCGCGGAAAGCGGCCTGCTCGGCGTGTTCACCGGCGGTGTAACAGGCGCCGCGGGCGGCATTGCCGCGGCCATTGTATTCGGCTGCCTGTTCGCGCTGCTCGCCAAACCCAAATCGCGCTCGTGATTGCTTGCAGTCATCGGAAAAGCCCGGTATAATGGGGAGGACACCAACCGAAACGAGGTCTCCCCATGCGCTACTATTTTGCCCCGATGGAGGGCGTGACCGGCGCGGTCTACCGCCGCACACACCATGAATTTTTCCCCGGTATTGACAAGTATTTCATGCCTTTTATTACGCCCACGACAACCGGACGCTTTACCCCGCGTCAACTGCGCGATATTGCGCCCGAGCATAATGTGGGCATGCCTGCCGTGCCACAACTGCTGACCAAAACTGCCGCCGATTTTATCTGGGCGGCAAACACGCTGGGCGATATGGGCTATGCGGAGGTCAATCTCAATCTGGGCTGCCCATCCGGCACAGTAACGGCCAAGGGGAAAGGCGCGGGATTTCTGGGCGACCCGGATGCACTTGACCGCTTTTTCGACGCGGTGTTTGCCGCCGTACGTGTGCCGGTTTCGGTCAAAACCCGGCTCGGCGTGCATGAGCCAGCAGAATTTGACCGTCTGCTGGATATTTATAACCGCTATCCGATTACCGAGCTGACCATCCATCCGCGCGTGCGGCAGGATTTTTACAAAGGGACGGTACGCGAAGCGGACTTTGCCGCCGCACTGCCCCGCTGTCGGATGCCAGTGTGCTACAACGGCGATGTGGTAACGGAGGCAGATGCGCGCGCCATTGCCGCACGCTATCCCGGCCTGCCTGCCCTGATGCTCGGCCGCGGACTAATTGGTGACCCCTCGCTCGTCGCCCGCCTGCGCGGCGGCCCGCGCGCGGACAGCGACACGCTGCGTACCTTCCACGACACGTTGTACGCGCGCTACTGCGATGCCTTTGGCGACGCGCGTATCGCGATGCTGCGCATGAAAGAAATCTGGTTCTATCACCTGAACCTGTTTGAGAACAGCGAAAAGCACGGCAAACGCCTGAAAAAAGCTACCGACCCGCGCGTCTACGCAGACGCGGCGGCATCCATCTTCCGCGATCTTACCGTGCGGGAGGATATTGTGCCGGGCTGATTCCGCCCTGCATAATCGGCAAACCGACGTAAAAAGCCCCGCCTACCGGCGGGGCTTTTTGTATTTCTGCTTATTCGGCGGGAGCCAACTCATGCTCGACGATGCGCGCCATACGCACACAACGGCTATCCGCGTCCTGCACAATGAAGTCCAGGTTCTTGTAGCTGACAACTTCATCCCGCTGCGGGATATGCTCCAGCTGGTCGGTCATCCAGCCGTTGACCGTAGTATATTCCTCATTACTGTCACGCTCCTCGTAGCCAAAAGCGGCCAGAACGTCGTCGAAACCGGCCGAGCCGCGCGCCTGATACTCATGCTCGCCGGTCTTCCAGAACTGCTCGACCACGCGGTCGTGCTCGTCCCAGATCTCGCCCACCAATTCCTCCAGCACGTCCTCCAGCGTGACGATACCGAGCGTGCCGCCGTATTCGTCGGCAATGACGGCGAAATGCGCCTTATTCTGCTGCAACAGCTTGAGCAGCGCGCCGATCTTCATCGTTTTTGCAATGAAAATCGGGGATGTCATAATGCCCTCGACCCGTTTGCCGCCGCTGAGCACAAAGTTATAAAAGTCCTTTTCGTGGATGATACCGATGATATTGTCGATCGTGCCGCGGTAGATGGGCAGGCGCGAGTAGCCGGTTTCGCGGAACACACGGGCGATCTCGTCCGTCCCTGTCCCCTCCTCAATGCCGCGGACAGAGACGCGGGGCGTGAAAATTTCCATCACTTCGACATCGCTGAACTCGATTGCGCTGCGGATCAGGTCGCCCTCCTGCTCGTTGATGCCGCCCTCGTTCTCGGCCTCGTCCACCATGGTCAGCAGTTCCTCTTCCGAGATCGAGCTGTCCGCCGTGGTCTTGAACACCATGCTCAGCAGCTTTTTCCACTGCACAAAAATGAAGTTGACGGGCGTAAACACCCACACAAAGGCATGGATAATCGGCGCCACCATACGGGCAAAGCTCTCCGGCGCTTCTTTTGCCAGTGTTTTGGGGGAAATCTCACCGAAAATCAGCACGATGACCGTTGTCACGACGGTCGACATGGTTGGGCCGCGTTGCTCGCCTAACCAGTCGATAAACAGCACCGTGGCCACCGACGCGGACGCGATGTTGACGATGTTGTTGCCGATCAGGATGGTACTGAGCAGCTTGTCATATTCGTCGGCCAGTTTGAGCACAAGCGCTGCGCGCTTATCGCCCTTTTCGGCCATGCTCTTGATGCGGATGCGGTTGAGCGACGAATACGCGGTTTCGGTGGAGGAAAAGAACGCCGACATAATCAGGCAGACCACAATGATGATAATACCAGTTGTTGATTGCATAAAATTCCCTTCTCAAATATGTAACTCAAATAGCAACAGCGGATGGCAAACGCTATTCAAGCAGAATTTCAAAGGGAGTCGGCCGCGGCAAACCCGCGGGGTCCGGGTCAGACATAGTACACAATATCCTTTCTCGTGCGCGGGGACAACCCGCACAGGGTAATACCAGCATTATACAGAGTTTCCCGGCTTTCGTCAAGCAGTGGCGCATGTATTTGACGCACAGCCGCACACCCCTGTGCCCCACACAGACAAAAACCCGGCGCGGGATATCCCGCGCCGGGTTTTTCCTTTCCTTAGCCGCGCTCGGCTCAATAGGCCTTATCGACTGCGGCGGTCAACACCTTAGAGGCGACCGTGCCCGCAACCGACGAGCCGCCGCCGCCGTTCTCCACCAGTACGATGAAGGCATACGGCGTGGCCTCGTCACGCAAAAAGCCGGTGAACCACGCGTTCGGCGTCTGATCCGCGCCGACTTCCGCCGTACCCGACTTCGCGCAGATGTCCATACCGGGGAAGCGGTCCTGCCCGTAGGTCTCAATGACGTTATTGTGCATCATGTCCGCGATGGTCTCCGCAGTATCCGACTCAATCAGCTTACCCGACTTGTGCGCAAAGTAGAAGCCGGTCGGCAGGCCGAAATCGGTCGTCGTGCTCTTGATTAAGCGCGGCTCAGCGGCCTTACCGCCGTTTGCAATCGCGCCCATGTAGAGCATCATATTGATGGGGCACATGGTATCCTCACCCTGACCCACACCCGCCCACGCGAGCTGGTTATCGTTACCATCAAAATTGAAATGCCCCTCCGAGGTACTGATGCCGTCGACCTTGATCGACTCGGTAAGCCCCGCGGCGTCCGTGTATTTCTGCATGGTGTCGCCGCCCAGTTCGACCGCAAGCTGGCCGAACACACCGTTACACGAGTTGGCAAGCGCGTCCTCGATATCCTGCTCGCCGTGCGCATACGGGCAAGTGACCACGTCGCCGCCGATCTCGACCGAGCCGGTGCAGTTCCACGAACGGGTGAACAGATCGGGGATATTCTCGATCGCCGCATTGAGCGTGACAACCTTGAAGATCGATCCGGGAATCGAGTTAGCCGACAGCAGACGGTTGACGTATACACCCTCCCACGCGGGGTCGTCGGGGTCAATATCCGGCGGGTCGGCAGGGTCGAAGGTCGGGGTGGAGACCATGCACAGGATCTCGCCCGTCTTATAGTTGTACACGCCCACGGTGCCGCTCATACCGCCAAGCGCCTGATAGGCGATGTTGTTTAGATAGGCGTCGATCGTCAGGTACAGGCTGTTGCCCGTGCCAAGCGGCGAATACACACCGGTCAGCAGGTTATAACCGGACAGCTTATCTGCAAAGGCAGTCAGCGCGCCCGCGCCGATGTTGCCCGCCGGGTCGCCTACCGCGTGCAGCGTCGCACGACGGATATCGCTGTCCGGGTAGTAGGTGCGGTTGCCGTCCTCGTCAAGCGAGGAAAGCACGTCGCCGTCCCGGTCGAGGATGGTGCCGCCCTTGAGCTGGCCGGAGTTGCTGTATAAATGACGGTTATAGGGGTAGGAAGCCCAATCGCCGCCGTAAAGCACGATGCGCAGACAGAAAAATGCCAAACCCAGCCCCAAAAGCGCCGCGAGGATCAGGCAAAATACGCCGCGCCGTTCGATTTTCCGCATTTAGTCCACCTCCCCGCGCAATTCGCGCCGCGAGGGCAGCTTGACCGCAAAGGACGCATTCTGCCGTGTGTCGGTTGCCTTGAGGAAGGCCAGCATCCCCCATGCCGACAGCATGGACGAGCCGCCATTGGACACAAAAGGCAGGGTAACGCCGGTAAACGGCAGGATATCGACCGCACCGAACACGTTCAGGCAGGTCTGGAACACCAGCAGGCTGGTGGCGGCGCAGGCCGCGATCGTGTAGAAACTCGACCGTCCCGCGCGGCACGCACGCACCGCGAACACCGCCAGCGTGATGATACACAGGATAGTCAGGACGGCAATCACCAGTCCCCATTCTTCACACAGCATGCCGAAAACAATATCGGTGTCCGCTGCGGCAAGGCCAGCCAGCCAGCCCTTGCCCGCGCCCACGCCGATCATGCCGCCCGAGGCGGCCGCGGTCAGCGTATGGGTCTGCTGGAAGCCCGCGCCATACACGTCCTCCCAGATATGTCCCCACGAGGAGAAACGCGCCGCGACGTGCGGCTTGACCGTCAGAAGCAGCATGCCGCCGGCAAAGCAGCCGCCGCAGATCAGGCCGAGGGTGGCAAAATCGCCCGAACGCAGAAATGCGATCACAAGGAACGTGACAAAGAACACCAGCGCCGTGCCGAAGTCGTTTTGCAGCGCAAGGCACGCGCCGCATACACCGGTCAGGCCGATGAACATCCACAGGTTGCGTTTGTTGAACAGACGGTCCAGCGTCGCCGCGCCCGCAAAGATATAGCATATCTTGGCCAGCTCCGAGGTTTGCAATGATAGCGGCCCGAGCCGCAGCCATGCCTTGGCGCCGCCTTGGCTGGAACCGATCAGCAGCGTGATCACCAGCAGGCCGACAGCGGCAGCGGCCATGAACCAACGCACCTTCTGGGCGCGCGTCAGGTCGCGCAGGAAGAAGCCGATAATCAGGAACACAGCAAGCCCCATCAGGATGGACACCAGCTGCTTTGGCATTTCCTCCGGCACCTTGGAGCCGGTCACCGCCAGCGACAACGTACACAGGAAAAAGGCGATCGTCTCCATCTCAAAGCCGATGCGCCGGAACGAACGCAGGATGATAAAATAACCCCAACAGACAATCGTCAGCACCAGATAGGTCAGCGGGATGGTAACCGTGGCCTCGTCACCCGCGGCGACGATCAGCTGCAGGGCGGTCAACACCTGAAACAGCGTCAGCAGCACAAGCGAACCCCACATCCCCGCCGGGCGGCCCTCCATACGGCGCTCGGCCAGCTGCTCGCGCTTTTCCTCAGCCGAGATGGGCACCAGCATGGTCGGGATACCGCCAAAGGCAACCGTATCGCCATCCTCGACGACCGCGTATTCGTCCACCGGAAGGTCGTTTACCGTCACGCCCCCTTTGGAGGCGAGGTCGTACACCGTCCAGCTGCCGTCGTCCTCCCGGATGAGCGCGGCATGCTGCCGCGACACCGAAGGATACTCCAGCTGCACATCGCAGGCAGGCGCACGGCCGATGATGTTCTCCCAATGCGTGATGGGCAGGCGCACGCCGTTCGCCATCGCCAGATAGCCCCAAACCTCGTCCGGGTGCTTGACCTTCCACAGCGAACGGATCGCGCCGACCAAAATCATCAACGCAAGAATGGGGAACACAAACCGGACGACCGTCGTATACCATGCGCCGACCAGCGGATTTTCAGCCAGAAACCCCGTGATCGTGTCCAGCAGGCGCTGTAAAGCGTCGGTCATGTTGATGTTCCTCCTTTCAAAATTCCTATTCTTTAACCTTTATATTATAGCACAGCTTGTCAAGCACCCGATGAACAAACCGTGACACCCGCCGTAAATCGCGCTTGACAGCCCATTATCCGCGTGGTAGACTAAAACCCTAAGACGATAGCGACAAACGAAGTTTGCAGGAAAAAGCCGCATGGCTTGCCGAAGGAGCAAAACTCTCAGGCGTCCGGTTTGCCGGATGGGGACTGTAAATGGATGTGACTCTGGAGAACGTCCCGCAGGGGGCTGCCGAAGGTGCAACGCGCGCGGTCAGGGCAAACCGGCCGCAAGCCAATCTCTCAGGCAAAAGGACAGAGGGTAAGCCACAGCGCAGGGCGGCGCTTTTTTGCGCTTGCCATGCGGTATGGCCGTTCTTTCAGGGTCAGGCCCCACAGGGGGACTGGCCTTTTTTTGTTTGCCGCCAAACAAAGAAATGGGGTTAAAGAGAAATGTCAATGGATCAACTGGCCGATCTTGTCTCCAAGATCAGCGACGTCGTGTGGAACAGCGTGCTGCTGTACCTGCTGGTCGGCACGGGCGTCATCTTCACCATCCGCACACGCTTTGTGCAGGTGCGTAAATTCGGCGCGGGCTGGAAGCGGCTGTTCGGCAACTTCTCGCTGAGGGGCGAAAAGGCGGGCAAGGACGGCATGAGCCCGTTCCAGGCGCTTACCACCGCGATTGCGGCGCAGGTGGGTACAGGCAACATCGCGGGCGCGGCGACCGCGCTCTACAATGGCGGCCCGGGCGCCATCTTCTGGATGTGGCTTTCCGCCTTCCTCGGTATGTCCACCATCTACGGCGAGGCCGTGCTCGCGCAGAAGTATAAGACGGTCGATGCGTCCGGTCACGTCACCGGCGGCCCGATTTATTACATCAAGGCGCGTTTTCAGGGCGGCTTTGGCAAGTTCCTTGCCGTGTTCTTCTCGCTGGCGATCATCTTCGCGCTGGGCTTTACCGGCAACATGGTGCAGGCGAACTCCATCAGCGAAGCATTCCAGAACGCATTCGGTGTGGACAAGCGCATCATCGGCGTGCTGTGCGCAGTGATCGCGGCGTTCATCTTCCTCGGCGGTGTAAGCCGCATCGCGGCGTTCACCGAAAAGGTCGTGCCGATTATGGCGGGCTTCTACATGATTGGCTGCATTGTCATCCTGTGCATCAACCACGCGGCAATCATCCCGGCGCTGCGCTCGATTTTTGTTGCGGCGTTTGACCCGCAGGCCATCCTCGGCGGCGCGATCGGCATTACCGTGCGCGAAGCCATGCGCTACGGCGTGGCGCGCGGCCTGTTCTCCAACGAGGCAGGTATGGGTTCTACCCCGCATGCGCACGCGCTGGCCAAGGTGGAAAAGCCGCAGGATCAGGGCGAAATCGCCATCGTTTCCGTTTTTATCGACACCTTTGTTGTGCTGACACTGACCGCGCTGGTCATCCTGACCTCGGGCCAGCTGCAGGCCGGCGTGCCCGGTGGGCTGGAAGGCACGGCGCTGGCACAGGCTGCATTTAACGCGGCGCTCGGTTCGTTCGGCAATGCATTTGTCGCAATCTGCATGCTGTTCTTCGCGTTCTCGACCATTATCGGCTGGTATTTCTTCGGTGAGACCAATGTCAAGGCGCTGTTCGGCCAGCATGCCACCAAAATCTACGCTGCAATCGTCGTGGTGTGCATCATCATCGGTTCCGCGCTCAAGGTCAGCCTGGTCTGGAACCTGTCCGACCTGTTCAATGGCCTGATGGTTTTCCCCAACCTGATCGCGCTGCTGTTCCTGTCCGGCATCGTTGCGCGCGCGGCGCACGGCGAGGACATTATGAAAAAATAACCATATCTATGAAAACAGGCCGCAAAAGCGGCCTGTTTTCTTTACGGCATGGGTTGGTTTGACAAAACCCACCTATCGGGTATAATAAGGGGTATCACAGAAGGGGGCACTTTTTATGCAAAAGCTGCACGGCAAAAACCTGCTGCTCGTTGGGTTTACGCTGTTTTCCATGTTTTTCGGGGCAGGTAACCTGATCTTCCCGCCCTTCCTCGGTGCAACGGCTGGCACGTCCGCATGGCCCGCGTTTGCCGGCTTTGCCATGAGCGCCATCGGACTGCCCGTGCTGGGTGTGATCGCAGTTGCCAAGGCAGGCGGGCTGTCTACCCTTGCTGGACGGGTACACCCGCGCTTTGCAGCGGTGTTCACCTTGCTGATTTACCTGTCCATCGGCCCGTGCCTTGCCATCCCGCGCACAGCGAGCACCTCTTTCGAGATGTTCACACCGCTGATCGGTGGCGGCGCTGCAAAACAGGCAGCCTATTCGGCCGTATTTTTCGCCATCGCGTTCCTGATTGCGCTGCGCCCGGACAAGCTGACCGACCGGTTGGGCAAAATCCTGTGCCCAACCCTCATTACACTGATCGTCGTGCTGTTTGCAGGCTGCCTGATGCATCCGGTTGCGGCGCACTACGGCGCGGTGCAGCCGGCCTATACCTCACTGCCCGCTGCGGCAGGCTTCTTAAACGGCTATCAGACGATGGATACGATCGCAGCGCTCAACTTCGGCGCGATCATTGCGCTCAACATCCGGGCGAAAGGCATTGACGAGGACAGGCAGGTTGTGCGCGGCACAATCCACGCAGGCTGGATTGCGGGCGCACTGCTGCTTGCCATCTATGCGATGCTGACGCACGCAGGCGCGTTGGCAGGCGCGGCGCTCCCAATCGGTGAATCGGGCGCGAACACGCTCTCTGCGCTGACCTATGCGCTGTTCGGCATGCCCGGCCGCGTACTGCTCGCCGCTATCTTTCTGATCGCCTGCCTGAACACCTGCATCGGCCTGATTTCCTGCGTCAGCGACTATTTCCATGGCCTGTTTCCGCGCGTATCTTACCGGGCGTTTGCGGCATTCTTCTCGCTGGCCAGCATGGTCGTATCCAACATCGGCCTTGCTGGCATCATCCGCCTATCGACACCGGTACTCAACGCCATCTATCCGGCGGCAATCGTGCTGATCGCATTGTCATTTGTGCCGCAGCTTGCTTCGTTCCCACTGGTCTATCCGCTTGCCGTCGGCCTGACCTGCGTGCAGAGCGTGACCGAAGCACTTGGCAACACCGGCCTTTCCGTCCCGTTCTGGACAGATACGGTCGCTGCCCTGCCATTAACCGCTGCGGGCTTCGGCTGGCTTCTGCCCGCGCTGGCCGGACTGTTGCTCGGCCTACTGCTATCCCGCCGCAAACCGCAAGCCGCCTGAACAAAAAGGACGCTGTACGGCGTCCTTTTTTGTTGCCTTCTTTTCCCGGGAAAAGTTGTGCCGTCACTTTCTACAAGAAGCAGCCGTCAAATTGTTAATAATCTGTAATGATTGACAAAGGACAGTTGACCTATGCACCCTGACATCGTACAATATAGATAGAAGCCGCAAGGAGGGCATGCGATGAATATTTCTTTTTTCCTCAAACCGAAAGGGGAAGTCTCGTACTTATTTGAGGACCGTCCGGTGCGGGCGGCGCTTGACGATATGATGGAAAGCGGTTTTACCGCCATCCCGGTGATCGACGCCAAGGGGCGTTACACCGGCACAATCACCGAGGGCGATTTTTTGCGTCTGTTGCTCAGCCGCACCTCCGACCAGCTGGACCGGCTGACGGTAGGACAGGTTGAGCGCCGCATCCGACACCGCTCGGTCGGCATTGACGCGCGCATGGAGGATCTGATCGAATTGGTCATGGCGCAAAACTTTGTGCCCGTGACCGATGGCCGCGGCATGTTCTGCGGCATCATCACCCGTCGGGACGTAATCCAATTCCTGCGCGACTCGCGCGACAAGGCCATGAAACGCTGAGAAAACAAGCACACAAAAGCCGCCCGGCATTGCCGGACGGCTTTTGCTTTTGTATGGTCGCATCAGTTCATCTGTACACGCTCGCGCACCGAGCCGGTCACCGACAGCGACAGCGACTGGGTGGAATACCCCGAGCATGCCACCTGCGCGGTATAAGTACCGCGGCGCAGGCTGAACGAAGCCGTGCCATCCGCGCCGGTATTGACGCTCTTGCCGCCAATCGTGACGACTGCGCCGGACAACGGCGCACCGTAGGCATTGGTCACAACAATCTGCACGGTTTCCAGAATTTCACCCGTCAGCTTGACTGTCTGGGAGGAATTCATATTCACAGTGGCGGAAACCGGGGTGACAAAACGGCTATGCGTTGCGGTTACGGTATAGCTGCCACGCTTGACGTATACGGTTGCGGTGCCGTCGGCCTCGGTCGTAGCGGTCTGCACCGTGCTGCCGGCCGAGCCGCTGGTCGGAGCAAATGTAACCGTCGCGCCCTGAATCGGTGCGCCAAGGTCGTCAACCACGCTGGCCGACAACGCATAGGTGGTCACATAATTGACGCGCAGCACCGGGTCCTCACCGGTGGACATGACAAAGGTAAAGTCTACATAGGAATCGTTATTCCCTTTGATATCGGCCACGGCGGCCTTGTTGATCGTAACCGTATTGTCGCTGACCTTGTACTGCCAGCCTTCCTCGAGCTGTTCGCCCTTTGCACGGATATATTGCAGCTCCGCGCCGTCGACCGTGTTGAGCGTGACCACGATATCCGCGTGGCCGCCCGAACTGGTGTTGGAATCAAAATCGACCGAATCCGGCGCAACCGCATTGACCGGTGTGCTGTCCGATACGGTAATATTGCAGGTAAACGACGCACCCTTAGAGGGGATAAACGTCAGCGTATAGGTGCCGGTAGCGCGCTGGTTGATCGTCCTGCGCCGCAGCGTAAATTCACCGGTGCGGGTATCGTAATCGTAATCCGTGCCGCTTTCCAGCAATGTGCTGCCGAGTTTTACCTGATCCAGCCATGTATTCGTCGGCATCGTGACATGCAGCAATACATCGCCGTAGTTGGCGGAACCGTTGTATTTATCAAAATACGCCTGCGTCGGGCTGACCGTACCGACAGCAGAATTGCCGACCAGCAGCTGGAATGTCGCCTTGGAGTTGTCGCGGAACAGCAGCTCGGCAGTATAGGTGCCAGCCTTGAGGCTGACCAGATAATCCTTATAAAGCCGGATGCCGCTTTTGCTCGTCAGCAGATCATAGTCGGTGCCCTGACTCAGGACAGTGCCGTCCACGCTCAGGCGCACCAAATCCTCCGGATCAGCATTGAAAGTGAAATCGGTATAGCGCGCGATCGCGTCCTGATCATTGATATCGACCGAAAGCGCTGACGGGGACACGGAAACCGTCGTCGTGGGGGCGACCGTGCGGCCCGCGATCACCGCGGTGATACCCTTTGCCAGTTCATACGAGGCAGGCTGCATGACCAGTTCGCAACCATCCACGTTAATCAGCGCAGACTGCACCGAACCGCCGCCCGCAACCGTGGTCGCGCCGTTGGCGGTCAGTTCGCTGATCGAGGTGCTGCCTGTGGTCAGGATGTAGCTTTCGCCCACGGTCGACAAATCCCAGACCGCAGCGTCCAACGTCAGCGACATCTCATCGCCCGTCATTTCCACATCGGCAAAGCCGCCCGCCGAGGCGGACAGACCGGATTCGGTCAACGCCGCAGAGGTCTGCACGGTCGTCGTGCCGATATTGGTGCTGCCCGTACACATAATCTGCGGGGTCATGTCGATAGGGTTGGAAACATACAGGTGCAGCGCCGTCACACTGTCAAGCGTGACATTACCGCCCGATACGATGATATTGCCCTTGACGTTGACGTTGCGCAGCGTCACGCTGCCCGTGCCCACGCCTTCGGTGATGAACAGGTGGCCGTCTACCGTCACGTCGGACAGCGTGCAGGCTTCCGAAATCGTCACATTATCCGTGTCGCTGTTCATATCGCCGCCCATGTAGGACTTACCCGCGGTGTTGAGTGACGTGCCGAGGAAATAATACAAAATCTTGGCGATCTCACCGCGCTTGAGACTGCCCTTTGGCTGGAACGTGCCGTCCGTATAGCCGTTGATATAGCCCAGATTGACCGCCTCGGCCACATAGGCTTGGGCGTAATCGCTGATATTATTCCGGTCAGTGAAAGAGCTCAGCGTGGACAGGCTGGCCGACGGCGTATACTTGTGCAGACGGCCGAGGATGGTTGCGGCCTGCTCACGCGTCAGCGTGCCCTCCGGGTCCATCTTGTTGTTGCCCACGCCGTTGATGTAACCGTATTTGACAGCGGTCTGTACGGTTTCATAATACAGCGAATTGGAGGGGACATCGCTAAAGCTGATGTTCGTGGTTTCGGTAAAGCCGAACGCGCGGTTGACATAGCGCATGAATTCCCAGCGCTCGATGGCCTGATTGGGCGTGTATTCGCCGGTCGTGCTCGACGGCTTGATAACGCCCAAGTCCTCCATTTCAAGCAGGTAGGGCTTGGCCCAGTGATTTTCGATATCCGAAACGGCCAGCGCCGTGGGCAGAGTGCTTGTCAGCATCGCAGCGGCCAGCACGGCGGACAGGAGTTTTTTCACAAGGATCACCTCTATTGGAATGATTACCCCTATTTTACCATTGATTCGACGTTTTGTGTACTGTTATTTTCGGGTAATGCAGATCATTTTCCCAACTCGTACGCCCGGGCGATGCATTTGTCGTTTGCCTCGGCCAGCATATCGTACAAGCCGCGCGTCTCCAGCACCTCCATGGCGGCAAGCGTTGTGCCGCCGGGCGAGCAGACGGCCTTTATCAGCTCGGCGGGCGTTTTGTCGCCGCGCAGCAGCATCTCAGCCGAGCCGATCATGGTTTGGCAGAACAGCCGGAGCGCGTCCTGTTCGTCCACGCCGTGCTGCACCGCGCTCTGCACCATCGCATCGGCAAAAGCATACAGGTAGGCGGGCGCCGAGCCTGCATACGGGATAACCTCATTGAGCATATCCTCGCGGTCAAATACGACGGTCACGCCCATCGTATCGAACAGCGCGCGCACCTGCGCGAGCTGCGCGTCGGTCGCGGCCGCATTCTTAACCAGCGAAGTCGCGCCGCGCCCCAGCATCAGCGGTGTGTTGGGCATAACGCGGATAATGGCTGTGTCCGCGCCCAGCGCCCGCTCGATACGGGCGAAAGTCACGCCCGCCGCGATCGTCACAACAAGCGGCTTTTCGCCGTCATACGCGCCCAGCACCGCCAGCACTTCGTCAAAATTCTGCGGTTTGACCGCAAGCAGCACAGTATCGCACGCGGCAAAGCACGCGGCGGCGTCCTCTGTGACCGCATAGCCCTGCGCACGGTCCTGCTCCCGTTTTTCCGCATTCCGGTCGCATAAAAGCGCCTGCGCCCGCGTCAGCAGCCCGGCGTGTACCGCGCCCTCCGCAATGGCATGTCCCATATTACCTGCACCGATGATGCCCAAACGATATTCCTTCATAATTCAGATCCCCTCCCAGTTGGTCTGTTTAATGCAGACATTATACCATATCCCGCTTCCCACTGCAAATGTACCGCGCTTTTTCGTCCGTATCGCTTGTGAAACCGCGCTATCCGTGATACAATATTTTCATTATTCCATTCCGGAGGAGAGGAAATCTTGGCACGGCTTGTCCCCCATATCGGGCTGCGGACGGTGAAAACCGGCCTCGCCGTGGCGCTGGCGCTGTTTTTCGCCGACCTGCGCGGCTCGCCTGCGCCAATCTTCGCGGCCATCGGCGCGATCAGTGCGATGAGCCGCACGGTGGGCGACGCGTTTGAGACCTGCCGCACGCAGTTTGCCGGCATCCTGCTCGGCGCGTGCTGCGGCGTGCTGCTGACGGACATGTTTTCCGGGCTGCGCTATCTTGGCATCGGGCTGGGGCTGATCCTGTTGATCCTGGTATGCGTACGGCTGCGGCTGCGCTTTGCGGTGCCGCTGGCGTGTATCGTGTTTACGTCCATCTGCCTGTCCCCCGCGCAGGGTGCGCTGGGGTATGGCGTCAACCGACTGCTGGATACCGCCATCGGCCTTGCCACCGCGCTTGTCATCAACGTGACGATCAAGCCGTACAACAACCGCCGCCGCATTGTCAACCTGCTGACGCAGTTTGAACAGTCCGTACCCGCCTATGTCGGCGCACGCGTGCTGCACGGGCGTTATCCCGATCTGTCCCCGCTGCGGAAGCAGCTCGACCGCATCGCGGAGGAACTGGCGATCTTTGAAAAACAGCGGCTGTTCCGCGTGCATGACCATGAAGCACAGGCGGTTTATCTGCGCGGCTGCGAAAAGCTCGCGCAGCGCATCTGGCAGGAGCTTTGCGCGCTGTGTGCGATGGATGAAAAGGGGCATCTATCGGTCGAAAACGCGGTTAAGCTGGCTGAACTTGGGTTAGAGGTGCCGGACGGTATATGTGCCATGCCGCAGGACACGGCGGATGTCGTAGGCAACTACCATCTGGATAACCTGCTGCGCGCATGGCAATTCCTCGGCTCATTCAACCGCACGGCAACCCCTCCGGCAGACGAGAAAGAAACAATGTAAGGGAGTAAAGAGCAAACCATGGAACAGAAATCAAGAAGCAGCTTTTCCAGCCGCATCGGCTTTGTGCTGGCTGCGGCCGGTTCTGCGGTCGGCTTGGGCAACCTGTGGCGGTTCCCATATCTGGCCGCGCAGTATGGCGGCGGTATTTTCCTGCTGGCATACATTATACTGGCCGTCACCTTCGGCTTTGCGCTGATGATTACCGAAATTGCCATCGGCCGCAAAACGCGGCTGTCCTGTATCGGCGCCTACAAGGCGATCGACCGGCGCTTCGGCTTCCTCGGCTGGATTGCGGCGTTCGTGCCGATCATCATTACGCCCTATTATTCGGTCATCGGCGGCTGGGTAATGAAGTATCTGGTCACATTCCTGACCGGCAGCACGCAGGCCGCAGCCGACGGCGGCAATTACTTCAACGAATTTATCGGCTTTGACGCAGGCTCAATCCCGGCGACTATGCTGGACTTCAACGGCCCGACCCCGTGGTTTTTGCTGTTCGTGCTGTTGACGACCGTCGTTGTCATCTTCGGTGTGGAAAAAGGCATCGAAAAGGCCAGCCGGTTTATGATGCCGGTGCTGGCCGTGCTCTCGGTAGTCGTTGCGGTTTACTCGCTGACAATCGACGGCGCCATGGCCGGCCTGAAATACTACCTGCTGCCCGACTTTTCGCAGTTCTCGGCCTCGACCGTGCTCGGTGCGCTCGGCCAGCTGTTCTACTCCATGTCGCTGGCAATGGGTATTATGATCACCTATGGCTCGTATATGCAGAAGGAAAACCTGCTTGAGCACTCGGTCACACAGATCGAAGTATTCGACACGCTGTTTGCGTTTATTGCCGGCCTGATGATCATCCCGGCGGTTGTGGCGTTCAACGGCGGCGACCCGACCGCGATCAACGCCGGCCCGGGCCTGATGTTCGTCACGCTGCCGATGGTATTCAATTCCATGCACTTCGGCGGTATTGTCGGCGCGGTGTTCTTCCTGCTGGTGCTGTTTGCCGCACTGACCTCGTCGATCTCGCTGATGGAGACCATTGTTTCCGTCATTATGGACAAGACCCCGCTCAAGCGAATGCCTGCCACGCTGCTCGTGACCGTGGTCGTGCTGCTGTTCGGTGTGCCGTCCTGCCTCGGCTACGGCCCATGGGCGGGTATAACCATTATCGGTATGCAGTTCCTCGATTTCTTCGACTTTATCTCCAACTCGGTGCTTATGCCGATTGTCGCATTCCTGACCTGCATCCTGATCGGCCATGTGGTCGGTGCAAAGGTCATTGCGGACGAGGTCAAGGAGGGCGCAGGCGCGTTCCACCGCGAAAAGCTGCACCGCGTCATGGTGCGCTGGGTCGCACCGATCCTGCTGCTGGTTATCCTCGGTACCGAGCTGGCCACCAAAGTGTTCCATCTGTTCACGATCTAATCCATGCATCAAAAAGAACCGCCCGCAGGCGGTTCTTTTTGTATTTCCATTCCCTATGATAATACTTAACCCCTCTCCCCTATGGCGCATAGAAACACAAAAACAGGCCGCTCTCGCGGCCTGTTTTGCATATCGGAACTTTGCGCAGTCCGGGCCTTGTCCGCGCTTCTGCGCGGCACTGCCCTTTTCGTTGAAAATCTTAGTTACAAACGGATTTACTTCGCGTAGTCGATCGCGCGCGTCTCGCGCACCATATTGACCTTGATCTGGCCGGGGTAGTCCAGTTCGTTTTCGATCTTCTGGGCGACCTCACGCGCCAGCAAGATCATTGCGTCGTCCGAAATCTTGTCGGGGTTGACAATGATGCGGATCTCGCGGCCTGCCTGAATGGCGTACGAGCCGGAAACGCCGGGTGTCTCGTTTGCGATGCTCTCGAGCTTCTCCAGACGCTTGATATAGTTCTCCAGATTCTCACGCCGCGCGCCCGGCCGTGCAGCCGAGATCGCGTCCGCCGCCTGCACAAGGCAGGCAATGGTCGTCTTGGCCTCCACGTCGCCGTGGTGTGCCTCGATCGCATGAATAATCGCATTCGATTCCTTATACTTCTTGGCAAGGTCTACACCGATCTGCACATGGCTGCCCTCAACCTCATGGTCGATTGCCTTGCCGATATCATGCAGCAGGCCGGCGCGGCGTGCAGGCACCGGATCAAGCCCCAGTTCGCTGGCCATCATGCCGGCAATATGTGCAACTTCGATCGAGTGCTGCAATACGTTCTGGCCGTAACTCGTGCGGTAGCGCAAGCGGCCGAGGATCTTGACCAGTTCGGGATGGATGCCGTGGATACCGGTTTCGAAGGTTGCGCGCTCGCCCTCGGATTTGATGATCTGCTCGACCTCGCGGCGGGCCTTTTCGACCATTTCCTCGATGCGTGCAGGGTGGATTCGCCCGTCCACGATCAGTTTTTCCAGCGCCAGCCGCGCAATCTCGCGGCGCACCGGGTCAAACGAGGACAGGGTGATCGCCTCGGGCGTGTCGTCGATAATCAGGTCGACGCCGGTCAGCGTCTCGAGCGTGCGGATGTTGCGGCCCTCGCGGCCGATGATGCGGCCCTTCATCTCATCGTTGGGCAGCGGCACGACCGATACGGTCGCCTCGGAAACATGGTCGGCAGCGCAGCGCTGGATGGCGGTCGAGATGATCTCGCGCGCGGTCTGTTCGCTTTCGTCCTTGAGTTTCTGGTTGATCTCGCGCAGCTTGACGGCTGCGTCGTGCGTGGCCTCGGCCTCGATCGAAGCCACCAGCATCTCACGCGCTTCATCGCGCGTCATGCTGGCGATCTGCTCCAGCTTTTCGAGCTGCTCCGCCTTCAGGCGGGTCAGTTCTTCCTTTTCCTTCTGCGTCGCGTCAAGCTGACGGGACAGTTCTTCGTTTTTGCGGTCGAGCGTATCGCTCTTTTTGTCGAGCGCTTCCTCGCGCTGGATCAGGCGGCGCTCGAGCTGCTGGGTCTCGTTGCGGCGCTCCTTGATCTCGCGCTCGGCTTCGGTGCGCTGCTTGTGGATTTCGTCCTTAGCTTCTAAAATGGATTCGCGTTTCTTCGTCTCACCGGCCTTGATGGCTTCGTTGATGATGCGTGTCGCCTCGGTCTCAGCCGAGCCGATCTCCTTTTCCGCAACGCTCTTGCGGTACAGGAAACCGATGACAACGCCCACTACGAGACACACGACGCCGGATATGATCGGTATAATGATGTCGGTCATGGATTGGTGTGCCCTCCTATGTTGAATTTGATTTTGGCAGCACCAGTCCGGGCATAAAACGGCTTGCGCGGTATTTTCGGCAAAACAGGCCGCTAAATCGCGGCAAATCGCGGATTTACACCCCAATATGAGCGTAAACGCGCGGCGAATGACAAAAAATTGCGCAGCAGGCCGGAAAATGCAGCGGAACGTGGGCGGCCCTGCGTAGCGTCCGGCGCTTTCCCCATCACGCCGGAATAATAGATAATGCCTTTGAAAAAAGCCCTACGCCGTAGTGCGCAGGCTATATAACAGCAGGTATTATACTACAATCAATTGTAAAGCCTGTTGGTCAAACTGTCAAGAAAAACCCATGGGATACGCTGCGCATTTTGGCGTTTTTTGAGAACAGGCCGGGTGCTCCCTTGTGGAACAGGCGCCGATTTGCTATAATAGAACGAATATATCGGGAGGAGAGCCTATGCATCAGTCCATGCGCCGCGTCGAGCGCGGCCCGTTTGTATTATACACCTGCGACCGCCTGCCTGTGCGCCATGCGTTCACGACCAAATTCGGCGGCGTGAGCACCGGCCACTGCGAGAGCCTAAACCTCGGCTTTAACCGGGGCGATACCGAGGAGAACGTCCGCGAGAACTACCACCGTCTGGCGCAGGCCATCGGCGTGGACGACAGCCGCTGGACACTGACAAAGCAGATCCATGAGACCGAGGTGTCGGTGGTGGGCGAAGGACAGGCCGGCATGGGGCTGCACCAGAAAATGGCGTGGCAGTCGGACGCGATCGTCACCGCCCTGCCGGACACGCCGCTCATCGGCTTTTACGCCGACTGTGTGGTCACGCTCCTGTATGACCCCGCGACCCGCACCGCGGGCGTATGCCACGCAGGCTGGCGCGGCATGGCCGGCGGCATCCTGCCCAAAGCGGTGAATGTAATGGCGCGCGAACTCGGCACAAAGCGCGACAGTCTTGTCGCCGTACTCGGCCCGTCCATCCGGCAGGAGTGCTTTGAGACCGATGCCGACGTGCCGGAGGCAATGGAAAAACAGCTCGGCGCGCTGGTTCGCCCCTACATCGCGGAGAAAGGCCCGAAATTCCATGTGGACTTGCAAGGCATCGGCGTAAAACTCTTGCAGGATGCCGGGCTTTCCCCCGAAAATGTGATCGACAGCGGCATCTGCACCATGTGCCATGCCGACGAATTCTGGTCGCACCGCGCAACGCACGGCCTGCGGGGCGTGCAGGGCGCCGCGATCTGCCTGTGACCGAAAGGATGTCCGTTTTGAAAAAATGGAAAAAACGCGTGCTGGCCGCGTTTACTGCGGCGCTGTGCCTGATTGGCGGCTGCGGCCTGCCCGAGATCCTCGGCGGGGACGACGGGCCTGTCGACAACGTCAAGGTGTCGGACGCGTATTTCGGCCTTGCGTGGTACCAGAACGGCACGCTCAATCCGGTGCTGGATAGCACGAGCATCAACCGCGTGCTGTGCGAAGCGCTCTACGAGGGTCTGTTTGAAGTGACCAATAACTTTACGCCCGAAAATGTGCTGTGCGAATCCTACGAGGGCGACGGCACGACCTTTACCTTCACGCTGCGCGAAGGCGTGCAGTTCTGGTCGGGCGAAACGCTGACAGCCGGCGACGTCGTCGCCAGCCTGCAAGCCGCGCAGTATAACGAATCCTCCCCCTACCACAACCGGCTGGTCGAGGTGTCCTCCATCCAGACGCTCAGCGACCGCGAGGTGCGCATCACGCTTTCCTCGCCGAACATCAACTTCCCCCGCCTGTTGGATATCCCGATTATCCGGTCTGGCTCGGCGGACAGCGGCAGCTTTGCCGACGGCACCGGCCCGTTCAAACCGGTCGAGAATGACCGGACATGGACGCTCGAAGCCAACGAAAACTGGCACGGCGGCTTCCTCGGCTCAATCCGCCATATCACGCTCGTGACCATGACGCGCGCGGACGCGGCTATGTCCAGCTTCCAGACGGGCGACGTGTCGCTCATGCGTGCGGCGCGCATCGCACCCGACCCTCCCTCGGTCGGCGGTTCGGTGGATACCGTGCAGACGGCGAGCGCGGCGCTGCACTATCTGGGCATCAACTATGCAAACGACAAGCTGGCCAACGCCACCGTGCGGCAGGCGCTTTCCACCGCGCTCAGCCGCCAGAGCCTGTGCGACACGCAATTGCAAACCTTTGCCGACCCGGCTGTGCTGCCGGTCAACCCACAGCCCGCAGGCAACGACCTGTCCATTAACCTGTCTGCGGATGTCAACAAGGCGTCCCAGCTGCTGCGCGAGGGCTTGAACGGCGGCAGCACGGATGAAACCGATACGGATACGTCGGACGGGGACGAATATACGGACGATGGATATGACGAAGAGGACACGTCCGATTACGACGATACGGACAGCTACGATGATACCGACGGCGACGGGGACGCCGGCACCGACAGCACCGGCGTTGGCAGCAACTACACCGGCGAAACCCTGTCCATCCGCCTGCTGGTTAACTCGAACAATACGTTCAAGGTTGCAGCGGCCGAGCAAATCGCCGCATCGTGGAACGCGCTGGACGGGGTGACCGTCACCGTGGACAAGCAGCCATACGAGACATTTGTTTCCATGCTGCAATCCGGCGATTTCGACGTATACTATGGGGAGACGCAGCTGACTGCGGACTTCGACCTGCGGCCGTTGCTGTCCTCGGGCGGCAGCCTGAACTACGGCGGCTACTCTAGCAGCGAGATGAGTGCGGCCATCGCAGCCGCGCGCAGCGGCGACAATGTTTCGGCATTCTATCAGCTTTTCCTTGAGCAGATGCCGATTATCCCGATCGCGTTCGAGCGCGGGCAGATGATCATCCGCAAGGGGCTGATTGATAACTACGCACCGTCGCCGTACAACGCATTTGCTTCCTTAGAGACTTGGACAAGCGAAAACTGAGTACAAACAGGAGTTTTTCATGGCAGAAAAGGTAGTTTTGGGACTGTCCGGCGGTGTGGACTCCGCCGTTGCAGCCGCGCGGCTACGGGATATGGGCTTTGACGTGCACGGCCTGTTCCTTGAGGTCGGTCTGGGCGGCGAGCAGCAGGCGCAGCACACAGCTGATGAGCTGGGCATCCCGCTTTATATCGCACACCGGCGCGAGGCGTTTGAGCAGCAGGTCTGCGCGTATTTTGCGGATTCCTTCCGCAATGCGCGCACGCCCAACCCTTGCGTGATGTGCAATCCGCTCATTAAATTCCGCGCGCTGACCGATTACGCCGACGAGATCGGCGCGCCGTCCGTTGCGACCGGACACTACGCCCGCACAGGCCGGGACGGCGAAGGGCGTGCGCTGTTGCTGCGCGCCCGCGCGGACAAGGATCAGAGCTATATGCTGTACCGTCTGCCGCGCAAAACCATCGCGCGATGCATCTTCCCGCTGGGCGAGACCACAGGCAAGGACGAGGTGCGCGAAACCGCGCGCGAGATTGGCCTTGCCGCAGCCGACAAGCCGGATAGCATGGATGTGTGCTTCATCCCGGACGGCGACACGCAGGGCTGGCTGGAACGCCACGGCGCGGCCTGCCAGCCCGGCAACTTTATCGATGAAAACGGCAAGGTGCTTGGGCGGCATAAGGGCATCCACTGCTACACGGTCGGCCAACGCAAGGGGCTGGGCGTCGCGGCGGAGGGGCGGCTATTTGTACACGAACTGCGACCGGAAACGAATGAGGTCGTACTGTCGCTCGAGGATGTCTACCGCAAGGAAATTACGCTGTATGACATGCACTATATCGCGCCGGAGTATGCGGAAAACGGGCCGTTTTCCTGCGAGGTGCGCGTGCGCTTTTCGCGCCGCAGCGACCGCGCGACTATCTACCCGGACGGCGCGCGCGCACGTCTTGTGTTCGAGGGTGCGGTACGCGCCCCGGCAGCAGGACAAAGCGCGGTGCTGTATGACGGCGATATCGTTATTGGCGGCGGCTTTATCGACTAAATAATAGGAAAAAGGCGGGAGCGCATCGCGCTTCCGCCTGATTTTGCGCGTATGGCGCAGGAGGGAAAAGATATGGAGAACAATCACCGATTACAGGGTCATCTGCTCGGCGGGCTGACTGTGCTGGTATGGGGCACAACGTTTGTCGCAACCAAGGTGCTGCTGCGCACCTTCTCGCCGGTCGAGATCATGGTCACACGCTTTGCACTCGGTTTTCTGGCGCTGCTGATCGCCTCGCGCGGACAGCTGCGACCCAAAAAAGCGTCGCACGAAATCCTGTTTGCGTTGGCAGGACTGACCGGTGTAACGTTGTATTTCCTGATGGAGAATATCGCGCTGACCTACATATCGGCCTCGCTCGTCGGTGTGATCGTGGCGGCTGCGCCGTTATTCACCGCGTTGTTCGCCGCGATCATCCTGCATGAAAAGCTCGGCCGCTGGTTTTTCTGCGGCTTTATCTGCGCGATGGCAGGCGTGGCGCTCGTGTCACTGGCGGGCGTGAGTGAACTGCATTTCAGCCCACTGGGCGCGCTGCTGGGCGTGGGCGCGGCGCTCGTCTGGGGTGCGTATTCGGTCATCATCCGGCATCTGGGCGCAGCGGGCTATGCAACCGTGCCGCTGACCGCGCATGTGTTCGGCTACGGCCTGCTGTTCCTGCTCATCCCGGCGTTTCTGGAGGGCTTTCCCGCAGGGTTCGCCGCCTGGCTCGAGCCGGTGCATCTGGCAAACCTGCTGTTCCTCGGATTAGGCGCATCCGCAACTTGCTTTGTGACGTGGAACCGTGCGGTATTCCTGCTCGGGCCGGTGCGCACCAGCGCGTACATCTACCTATCCCCTATCGTGACGATCGTCAGCTCGGCGCTCATCCTGCACGAGACCATGACACCCGTCATGTGGCTTGGCACGGCCCTGGCACTCGGCGGACTGATCCTGTCCGAGCGCGACGGCGCAAAGAAAACCACATAGCAAAAGGGAGAAACCGCTTGGTTTCTCCCTTTTCTGCAATTTATTCCACCGGCAGCCTTCTGCCATTGAACTTCTGCGCCGCTGCCGCGCAGCCTTCCGCAATGATGCAAGCCGCAGCGTCGACCGCGTCCGCACATGCCTTGTCGATCGCCTTCTGCTCGTCCGCAGTGAACTTGCTCAGCACCCATGCGGCGAGATCATAGTCAGGATGCGGCTTTTTGCCCACGCCGATCTTAACGCGCGGGAAATCCTCGCTGCCAAGGTGATAGATGATGTTTTTCAGACCGTTCTGGCCGCCCGCCGAGCCTTTCGGACGCACCCGCAGTGTACCGACATCAAGCGAAATATCATCCGACAGCACGATGATGCGCGCAGGCGGGATTTTGTAAAAAGCGGCCGCGTCGCGCACGGATTCACCGGACAAATTCATAAAGGTCTGCGGCTTCATCAGCAATACACGCGCGCCGCCGAGTGTTGCCTCGCCCACCAGCGCCTTGAACTTCATCTTGTTGATGCGACAGCCGCTGCGCGCACAGTAGCTTTCCAGCGCACGGAAACCCGCGTTGTGACGGGTATTGTCGTACTTACTGCCCGGATTTCCAAGCCCAACCACCAGCCACTCGACCGGCTGCACAGGCTGCGCCGCAGCAGCTGCTTTTTGCTCATCGAGCTTTTTGAAAATATCGAATACTGACATACGGTTCTCCAAACTTTTGCAGGATTTGACACCTTTCGCCCTTCATGGTATCCTTAATACAGGCGCTGTGATTTGCAGCGGTTAGCCACTCCCTTTTGCAAAGGGGGGTGATCGCCTTTGTGGTACAAAATTCTGCGAATTTTGCTCTGTATTGCATTCATGCTTTACATTTTTACTATAAACGCGCACTAACCGCTCGGCTGGCACCAAGCGGTTAGTGACTTTTCACAATCTGCTTCAGGGCTGACCGCGTATCACAGCGCCCTTTCTACATCCATTATATCCACCCGCCGCGCGCCTGTCAAGGCATGCGGCGGGCGTTTTCCTTTTACTCCACCGACAGGATATAATAATACACCGGCTGGCCGCCGTCGATCACCGAGATCTCCAGCTCCTTATTTTCCTTCCGCAGAAGGGCTTCGACCTCAGCCGCCTGCTCGGCGGTGACACCCTCACCATAGATGACGGTGGCAAACGAACTGCCGTCGGTCACCATCTCGCGCACAAGCTTTTTGATGACCACGGCCTCGCGCCCGCTGGCGCACAGCTTCCCCTCGCACAGTGACAGGTACTCGCCCTGCTTGATCTTCTTGCCGTCAAACTCGCTGTCACGCGCAGCGTATGTCACCTGACCGCTGCGCACATGCGTGGCTGCATCGGTCATCGCGGCGGTGAGCACCGTTTCGCTTTCGCTGTCCGGATCGACGGCCAGCATGGCTGAAATGCCCTGCGGGATGGTTTTGGCCGGAATGACGACGACCTTTTTCTCCTCGGACAGATGGGCAGCCTGCTCGGCAGCTAAAATGATGTTTTTGTTGTTGGGCAGCACGAAAACGATCTCTGCCGGTACGGCGTCGACCGCATGCAGGATATCATCGGTCGAGGGGTTCATGGTCTGGCCGCCCTGCACGACCTCGTCCACGCCCAGATCGGTGAACACGCCCTTGAGGCCTTCGCCTGCCGCAACCGCAACAAAGCCGTACTTCTTTTCCGGCGGCGCGATCACGCGCTCAGCCGGGGCGTCCGCCGTACCCTCGATCACCTTGGCGGTGTGCTGCTCGCGCATATTCTCAATTTTCACGGTCAGCAGCGGGCCGAACTTCAGGCCCTCTTCCAGCGCCTTATTCGGCTGGTCGGTGTGTACATGCACCTTGACGATATCATCGTCCTCAACGACGACCAGACTATCGCCGATGCCGCTCAGGATCGACCGCAGACGGCTGACGTTACGCGCCTTATCCTTGCGCGCGGCAATGAACTCGGTGCAGTAGGTGAACGTGATGTCCTCGTCCGCGATGGCGGCAAAGTCCGCCGCAGGCTTGGCTGCTTCGGCAGCGGTGCGCTCCTTGTGGATACCGCGCAGCGCATCCAGCATGCCCTCGAGGATCGCAAGATAACCGCAGGCGCCCGCATCGACCACGCCTGCCTTTTCCAGCACGGGGTTCTGGTGTACGGTTTCCTCCAGCGCCTGATGGCCGCGTTCCAGCACCACCTCGAGCACCTTTTCCGCCGACAGGTCCGGCTCGGCCTGACAGGCCTCGACCGCATGCTGCGCGGACACGCGCGACACGGTCAGGATGGTGCCCTCTGCGGGCTTCATGACCGCCTTGTACGCCGTCTCAACGCCCTCGCGCAGCGCCAGCGCCAGCTCACGCCCGCCCGCTTCCTCGTGCTCCCGCAGGCGCTTGGCCGCGCCCCGGAACAACAGCGACAGGATAACACCCGAGTTGCCGCGCGCGCCGCGCAGCAGCGCGGAGGCCGTTGTGTCGACTGCCTTGACCAGCGTCGGCTCGGACAGTTTCTCCATTTCGACCATCGCCGCGTCCATGGTCATGGACATGTTGGTGCCCGTGTCGCCGTCCGGCACCGGGAACACATTCAGTTCGTTGACCTGCTCTTTCTTTTCGGCAATGGCCAGTGCGCCCTCGACCACCATGGACTGGAACAGCGCGCCGTTTATTTTCTGCTCTGCCATTTGCAATAACTCTCCCTAAATCTCTTTTTTACGCCCGCACCCGCGCCGTAGGCGCGCATTTATCCGGAAACCGCTCTGCGGTTTCCATCAAAAGTCCGAGCTTTGCCCGGTCTTTTGATGCCGCGACCCAGCGCCCCTGGGGCGCGTCATTCGGGTATCGCAAGCCGGTTTCCTAAAAACCGGCTTGCGTATATAGGGAACTTTTGAAGTTCCCTATAAATTAGTCTGCGCGGATGCTCTCGACATAGATGTCCACGTTCTTCACGTCCACGCCGGTCAAGCGCTCAACGTGGTAGCGCACCTCGCTGATGATCGAACGGCACACGGTCGCGATGTTCACGCCATGCTCGACCGCGATGTGCAGGTCGATATTGACGCCGCCGTCCGGCGCTTCCGTCACCTTGACCCCGCGCGACTGCGTTTCCCGCCCGAGCAGGTGTGCCAGCCCGTCCGACATGGAGCGGATGGTCATACCCTTGACGCCGAAGCAGGACGACGCCGCGTAGCCCGCGATACCGGCCAGCACCTCGTTTGTGATTTCGATATATCCGAGATCGGTCTTGATCGTCATTGAAACCCCTCCCTGCAATCATTTGCTTTTTATATGATATAACAGATTGCCCCTGAATACAAGCAAATCGTCAACTTTTTTGTAAAACCTTTGCGATTGGCCGCATCCTGCACGGCATTTCGTTCCGGTTTTCCAAAAATTTTGTCAAACCGAAAAATTCGTCAAACAAATGTTTGATTTCCTGCCAGATTTGGGTTATAATAGAGAAAACACGAACGGATGTTCCGGAGGAACGCCGGAAGGAGTGCACCCGTATGAAACAGATTTCCGCCAAACAGCAACGGATCCTGGACTATATCAGCAGCTTTTCGCTTGAACACGGCTATCCGCCCTCCGTGCGCGAGATCTGCGCAGAAATGAACCTGCGCTCACCCTCGACCGTGCACGCCCACCTGAAAAAGCTGCAAGAAGCCGGCTACCTCGAGCCGACCGAGCACAAGTCCCGCACGCTCACGCCAGTTTCCGGCCCGTCGATGGTGCCGCGTGTGCCCATCCTCGGCCGCGTCACAGCCGGCATGCCCATCCTTGCGGTCGAGGAGCACGTCGGCTATGTGCCGTTTGAACCGGCAGCCGGCGGCGGGGAATACTACGCCCTGCGCATCCGCGGCGACTCGATGATCGGCGTGGGCATCATGGATGAGGACTTGGTCATCGTCCGGCAGGACGTGTCCGCGCACAGTGGGGATATTGTCATCGCCCTGTTAGAGGACGAAGCGACCTGCAAAACGCTCAATATCACGCCGGACGGCGTGTGGCTGATGCCGGAAAACCCGGCCTACCCGCCGATCGACGGCACGGGCTGTCAAATTTTAGGCGTTGTTAAGGCAGTTTATCGCGAATATTAAAGGATCGTCGATTAAAACTACAGTTTCGATCGAGTCCTTGCCGATGGCGGCGTGCGCCCCATGGGCACACTTGCCATCGGTTTGTATAAAAACCGAGATACACGGCCCAGGCCGCCTTCTCTTGGCCTGCGGCCAATTCACCTTGTGCTCCCGGTTTTTATGAACCTTGCGGCTTGCCGCAAGGTTCTGTTTTATGCGCGCTACGGCGCGGAAACTCACCGCGCAATAAGGAGTTTGCCCATGCCCGCACTTGAGGACAGCATCCGCTTTGTCAAGGGCATCGGCCCGAAAAAGGCCGCCCTGCTGGAAAAACTGCATATCTGCACGCTACGCGACGCGCTTGAGACCTATCCACGCGACTATGAGGACAGGACGGTGCTCACCCGCATTGCCGACCTCGGCGGGGACGGCAAGTACGCCATCCGCGCGATAGTCGGCACCGAGCCGAAAACCAGCCGCATCCGCAAAGGGCTGACGCTGGTCAAGTGCACGGTATTTGATGAGTCCGGTTCACTTGCGGTGACGTGGTTTAACAACCCTTATGCAGCGGTGCTCGTGCGCGTCGGGCAGGAATACCTGTTCTATGGCCGCGTACAACAGAATGGCCGCGCACCCATGCTGGTTTCTCCGCAGGCTGAAAAAATTGCGGAGGGCGACGAACACCCGGGCCGCATCGTGCCCGTCTATCCGCTGACAGCAGGCCTGACCCAGCGCGACATGGCGCGTGTGACAGAGGCGGCGCTCGACGCCGTCCCCGGCGATTGGCCCGACCCGCTGCCTGCCGTGCTGCGCGCACGGTATGACCTGCCGGACGCGGCGGACGCGCTCGCCGCCATCCACCGGCCGCAATCCGCCGATGACATGCGGCAGGCGCGCCGCCGCATGGTGTTCGAGGAGTTATTTTTGTTATGCTGCGGCTTGCAGCAGCTCAAGGAGCGCCGCCGCGCAGACAGCGGCCTTGTCTTTTCGTCCGCCGGGCTGCCAGATTATCTGTCCGTGCTGCCCTTTACACCGACGGGTGCGCAGCGCCGCGCAATCGACGAGATTGCAGCCGACTGCGCTTCCGGCCGCCCGATGAACCGGCTGGTGCAGGGCGATGTCGGCTCGGGCAAAACGGTGGTTGCCGCCGCGCTGTGCGCGCTGGCCGCGCAAAACGGTTATCAGGCCGCGTTTATGGCGCCGACCGAGATTCTCGCGGCGCAGCATGCCGAAACGCTTACACCGCTGCTCGAAAAGCTGGGCATCACTTGCACGCTGCTGACCGGCTCGATGGGCGCCGCGCAAAAGCGCGCAGCGCTCGCCGCAGTCGAAAGCGGGGCAGCGCAGGTCGTGGTCGGCACGCACGCACTCATCCAGCAGGGCGTGACCTTCCGACGGCTGGGTGCGGTCGTGGCGGATGAGCAGCACCGCTTTGGCGTGGCGCAACGCGCCGCGCTGGCGGCCAAGGGCGAAGCGCCGCATGTGCTCGTCATGTCGGCAACACCCATCCCGCGCACGCTTGCGCTCATCCTGTATGGTGACCTCGACGTGTCCGTGCTCGACGAACTGCCGCCCGGCCGCCAGCCGGTGGCAACCTACGCAGTCGGGCAGAATATGCGGCAGCGCATCACTGCGTTTATCGACAAACAGGTCGCGGACGGCGGGCAGGTGTACGTCGTCTGCCCGCTGGTCGAGGAGGGCGAACTGGAGCTGAAAAGCGCCGAGCAGCACGCGGTCGACCTGCAAAACGCGCTGCCGCACCGTCGCGTCGCCGTACTGCACGGCCGCATGAAAAACGCGGACAAGGAGCGCGTGATGCAGGCGTTCGCCGCAAAGGAGTATGACATTCTGGTTGCAACGACCGTCATTGAGGTCGGCGTGGACGTGCCGAACGCCAACCTGATGGTCGTCGAGGACGCCGACCGCTTCGGCCTGTCCCAGCTGCACCAGCTGCGCGGGCGCGTCGGACGCGGCCAGCGGCAGTCCTATTGCATCTTTTTCGGCGCGGATAAGGGACAGACAGCGCGCGAACGCCTGAAAATCCTGTGCAAAACCAATGACGGCTTTGAGGTCGCGCGCGCCGACCTCGCGCAGCGCGGCCCGGGCGATTTCTTTGGCCGTCGACAGCACGGCCTGCCTGCACTGCACGTCGCAGACCTCGCTTCCGACCTTGCATTGATGCAGCAGGCGCGCGAGGAAGCCGAACAAATCCTTGCATCCGACCCGCGGCTGGAGAGCTACCCCGAACTGCGCGCGCGGGTGCGCCGGATGTTTGAAGCGCGCGACGACGAAGCGTTTAACTGATATCACATGCACAACAAACGCAAAAGAGCCGCCCGACTGGGCGGCTCTTTTGCGTGAAACTGTACTTTACCCCTGCGGGATTTTTTTCGGACTGCCGTTGTCAAACGGCTGTTTAAAATGGAAATGCAGCCGCAGGCCGGTGTCAAACTGCGCGGCGTACTGTCCTGCCAGCGCCGCCGCGTAAATACGCGCCAAGCCAAACAGCTCAAGGACAGAGTCGGTGCGCTGCTGGTCGGGCATCCACAGGTTGTACCAAGGGGTATGCTGCTCGTTGAGCGCATCCCACGCCGGGCGCTCGACCTTCATATGCCCGGTCAGGATCGCGCCGTGCCCGGCCAGCCGCTCTAACCGCTGCACCGTGCGGTAGGTGCGGCGCTTGTCGGCATAGAAGAACTTCTCCCACGCCAGCATTTCGTCGAAGGAACGGCGCAGGTCACGCGTAGGCACGTCCACCCCGTATACGTTTTGCAGCACGGCATGCAGCAGCACGGCCAAAACGGCCTGCTCCGCCGGCGGCAGGATGTAAAACTGCGCAGGGTCGAACGCCGTCACCGGCGTCTGGTATGTCTTTTCATACAACAAATAATCGATGTCGCTCTCAATCTGGCAATGTACTGCCGAGGCGTTGAGCTTCGCATCCGCCGAGCGGATCTGCTCCTGCCGACAATAAACGTAAGGGTGTATCTCGCTGTCGAGCGTATAGTGGCAGACAAAGCCGTAAAAGTAGGCCGCGGCGATCTGCTGCGCCTCGCCGGTCAGGTCATGTACACCGCGTGCGAACGCTACAAATAATTCGTCAATCTTTTCCGAATGCATACGGTTGCCCAGCTTGTGAAGCGGGCTGCCGAGAAATATCTTGCGGTAAAACAGCGGGTCGGGGCCTTGGCAGCCCCAGCGGAAGCTGACCGGATGGCTGGCCACAAGCTGTTGTACCGATGCGGGGAATACGGTAAGCGCCTGCTCACCGAAAAGATGGTGCGATACAAAATCCGCCATGAAATGACCTCCTTGCTGTCAAAAAACTATCTGTCAATGCCGGGGAACGCGATGCCTGCGCTCTGCCGCGCACGTTCGAGTAATTCCATTACGTCCGCGCTCTGCGCCATGCGGCGGCGGCAGGTTTCACGGTCGCCCGATGCGGCGATCTGGGCAATCTGGCGCATTTCCCAATACCATGCAGTCTCACCCTGCTGCTCGTCAAACGCGAGTTCGCCCGCTTTGGTCACCACAGACATACGCGTACACATGCTGACGGGATCTTCGACCCGGATAAAGCCGTTCTCCCCGATGATATGCGCACCCATGTCGCTCCAACAATCCTTAGCGCCCATACACTGGGCGAGGAAGCCCGGATACTCGAGCACCGCTATACCGCCGAGGTCGATACCGTTCGCGTGCCGCCGCGCGTGGTAGGTCACGCGTTCGGGCATGCCGAACAGGCCGTAGACAAAATACAGGTTATAAAGGTTGATGTCCATCAGCGCGCCGCCCGCAAAAGCGGGGTTGAACACGTTGGGCGTCTGTCCTGCTTGCAGCGCGTGGAACCTGCTGGAATACTGGCAGAACGTGCAGGACACCTGCCGCACCGGCCCAATCTGTTCGAGCGCGTCGCGGATGCGTGCAAAATGCGGCACGGACAGCGTCGTGATGCCCTCGAGCAGCATCAGATCCCGTTCCTCGGCGAGCTTTGCCAACTCCTCGGCCTGCGCGCGGCTGGGCGTGAACGGCTTTTCGCAAAGCACATGCTTGCCTGCTTGCAGCGCCGCCTTGGTGTGCTCGTAATGCAGGCTGTTGGGTGAGGCCACATATACCCAGTCGACCTCCGGGTCGGCCAGCATATCACCCAGCGCGGTGTATACTTTTTTCACCCCAAACGAATCGGCCAGTGCGCGGCCGGTCTGCACGCTGCGCGAATAGACCGCCTCATAGGCCACATCCGGCATGCGCACGGCTTCACGCATCACCCATGTGACAATGCTTCCTGTCCCGATCGTACCGATTTTCATACGGCGCCCCTTTCCTGCCCGGACGGCAATGGTTATACTGTTTCTATCATGGCACACTTTGCGCCCACATGCAACCATTTGTTTACCAGATGCGCAAAAAAGCAGCCGCCCCCCTGCCGCTAAGCGGGTATGGGGACGGCTGCTGTGCCCTCGGATCTATTGCAAAAAAACTCAGCCCTCGTAATCGGCCTCGTTCTCCCAGTTATGCCATACTGCCTGTACGTCGTCGTTATCCTCAAGATTGTCGAGCAGCTTGCGCATCTGTGCCATATCTTCTTCCTTCTCGAGGGTGATATAGTTCTGCGGCACCAGCTCGACCTCGGCCTCCACAAACGAATAGCCCAGCGTTTCGAGCGCCTCGCGCACAGCCGAGAAATCGTCCGGCGCGGTGTAGATCTCAAAGGTATCCTCGTCGGCCTGGAAGTCCTCAGCGCCCGCATCGAGCGCCTGCATCATCACGGTATCCTCGTCCAGCTCGCCGCGCTCCATGATGATAACGCCCTTTTTATCGAACTGCCACGATACGCAATTTGTCGCGCCCAGACCCGCGCCGTACTTATCAAACAGGTGGCGCACATCCGCAACCGTGCGGTTTTTGTTATCGGTCAGCGTTTCGACAACGACGGCTACACCGCCGACGCCGTAACCCTCATAGTTATTGGCCTCGTAGTTGACCTGTCCATTCGCGCCCGAATACTTATCCAGCGTGCGCTTGATGTTATCGTTGGGCATATTGTTGGCCTTTGCCTTGGCGATGCAGTCGCGCAGGCGGGCGTTGAAATCCGGGTTTGCAGAGCCGCCCTCCTTGATCGCGATAGCCATTTCACGACCGATCTTCGTGAAAATTTTTGCCTTTTTTGCGTCGTTCGCGCCTTTGCGCTTGGCAATATTATGCCACTTGGAATGTCCCGACATGGTCGAATGTCCCTCTTTCTATCTGAAAATAATTTTAATATAACCTCAAAAACGCCATACGGCGCATACAAATTTTATCAGACTTTACACGCTTTCGCAAGACCCGCACGCATATTTTTCGCACAGGGCGTGCAAACTACGCTTGCAAACCCAAAAACAAAGAGGTGATTTTACAATGGGCAAGCAGAACAAACGTCAGAACCAGAACCCGTCTACCACCAACCAGAACCCGAACAGCACGCAGAACAAGAACCAGAACCCGACGACCTCCAACCAGTGTCCGAACGGCTAAACCGGGCTTTGCCCGAGCCAAATGGGTTCGTGTGAGGGCGCAGACGCGCCCAAGGCTGCGCAAAGTCCCGCTTTACGGGGCTTTGCGCAGTCCCTTTGTCCCCCTTTGCGGCGCCCACAGCGCGGCAAGGGGTTAACAATACCCCCTGCCGTCCGGCCTACAACCGGAAGGCAGGGGGTTGCTATTTGGGATATGCGCCTATTGGGCTGCGTCAATCCGTCAAATCGTTGGACAGGTGCAGCTTGTCGAATACATAAAACAGCAGGCTCATCAGCATGCCGACAATGGCGGCCAGCGTCATGCCAGAAAGCGACACGTTGCCCAGCGACAGCGTCACGCCCGACAGGCCAGTGACGAAAATGACCGAGGTCAGCACCATGTTGCGGTTCTTGCCGTAGTCGACGCGATTGTCGACCAGAATGCGCAGGCCGGACGTGCCGATCATGCCGTACAGCAGGAACGAGATGCCGCCGATAACCGGGCCCGGGATGGTCTGGATGAGCGCGGCCAGCGGGCCGACGAACGAGCAGATGATCGAAAGCACCGCCGCGCCGCCAATGACACGCACCGAATACACCTTTGTGATCGCCATCACGCCGATGTTTTCGCCGTAGGTCGTGGTCGGCACCGAGCCGATCAGGCCGGAAACCGCAGTCGAGAAGTTATCTGCAAACAGCGAGCGGTGCAGGCCGGGGTCTTTGAGCAAATCGCGGCCGACGATCTTGCCCGTGACCAGCTGGTGACCAATGTGCTCGTTGGCGATAACCAGAATGACCGGCAGGATAATCAGGATGGCCTCCACGTCAAACTTGGGCGCTTGGAAATTCGGCAGCTGAAACAGCGGCTGCTGCATGGCGGCGATGATGCCGTCGCGGATGGCATGCCCGCCGGACAGCGCCTCGGTGATCAGGCCGGTCGCATAGCCGCAGAGGATCGCGATCAAAATCGGGATGACCGACAAAAAGCCGCGGAACAGCACGCTGCCCAGCACCGCAACGGCGAGCGTCACGCAGAAGGTGACGACGCTGGCGGTGGTCACGCTGTCGCCGACGATCTGGCCGGTGGACGCCGCCGAGCCGGCAAGCTCAAGGCCGATCAGCGCCACGACAGGCCCCATCGCTGCGGGCGGCAGCACCACGTCAATCCACTTGGTGCCGCATTTATAGATGATGGCGGCCAGCACGCAGCCGCACAGGCCGACAACCACAAAGCCGCCCTGCGCATACGGATAGCCCCAATTCTGGATGACCACGGTCGCCGGTGCGATAAACGCGAACGACGAGCCGAGATAGGCGGGCGCCTTGCCCTTGGTGATCAGGATGAACAGCAGCGTGCCGATGCCGTTCATAAACAGTACAATCGCCGGGTTGATGCCGAACATAAACGGCACGAGCACCGACGCGCCGAACATGGCGAACATGTGCTGGATGGACAGCGGCACAAGCAGGCGCGGCGGCACCTTTTCCTCGACCTGAATGATTCGGTTGGTTTGCATCTTACTCTTATATCCCCTTTTTTGTAATTTCGGCCAAAGCCGGTGGAATGTGCGGAAAACTGCACGGAGTGCAGTATTGCCACTTAGGTGAACAGGCGGCGGATGTCGTCCATGCGCGCCAAGGCCATGTTATAGCCCATCTCGTAGCCCCATTCGAGCTTTTTGACATCCTTTTCAAAGCTCTCCAGATGAGCGGACGGCTGTAAGACCACGGTATCCTGCGGCCGCTTTTTAGCCAGCTGGTGGCAGAAGCACACCGTATCGTTGTAGTGCTGGGCGCGGTTCTGCATTGTGCGGGCAAGTTCCGGGTATTTACGCCGCAGCGTCAGGATAGCCAGCTGCGTGCTGCGCTGCATCACCTTGCGGTAGTCGCGCGGCTGGGTCAGCACGATCAGGTTCTTTTTGTTGCCGTCATGCAGGCTTTTCACGATCGGGATCGGGTCGGCAAGGCCGCCGTCGTAGTAGATCTCGTCCCCGATGTGAACTTCCGGGAAATACAGCGGGATAGCACAGGTCGCGCGCAGCATGGTGCTTTTGTGGTCAAGCAGCTTGCCGTCGAGGTATTCCGCCTTGCCGGTGCGGGCATTGGTCACACCGACGAGCACGCGGCCGGTGTAATTCAGGTAGGTTTCCACGTCAAACGGCATCAGTTCGTTCGGAATAGTCGAAAACACAAACTCCACGCCGAAGATCGAGTGGTCGCGGCGCAGGTTGCGCGCGCCAAAATAGCGCTTATCGTTGCGGTATTGCCGCAAAATCTCCAGATTGCGGCCGCGCTGGCGCGAAATATAGGATACGCCATAGGTGATGCCGGCCGATACGCCGATCACATAATCGAACATCAGGCCGTTGTCAAGCAGCGCGTCCATCACGCCGCAGGAAAAAACCGGGCGGAAGGTGCCGCCCTCCAGAACAAGTCCGGGCATAGTCTGTCAAAACCTTTCTTGCTTGATGTAACGCCCCGGTATGGGGCAGCGGGGTCAGCGGCGCTTGCGCGTCAGCGTTTTTTTGCTCTTGCGGCCGCCGCGCCCCTTGCCGTGACCCTGACGGCGGCGCTGCGCGCGGTTTCCGGGCGCAGGCGCGAAAGCCGGGGGCGGCGCGTCGTCCATGAGGTCGGAGACGGGCAGCGAACCGTCGGCGGGCGCAAAGTCGATCTGGCCGGTGACTTCGCTTGCGGCGATGAGCTTGACGCGGATGGGTGTGCCGATCGTGAACCGCTTGCCGGTGTGACGACCGGTCATAGTCATGCGCTGCTCATCGTATTCGTAACGGTCACCCGCGAGCAGTTCAATGCGGATCAGTCCCTCACAGCCGTTTTCCAGCGCAACGAACACGCCGAATGACTGCACGCCGGACACCTCGGCGTCAAATTCCTCACCGATGAAACGCTTCATATAGGCTGCGATATACAGCTTGTCGATGCCGCGCTCGCACTCGTCAGCCGCCTGCTCGCGCGTGGTCGACTGGGCCGCGGCCTCCTCGCAGGTGGTGTCGTCGCCTGCGGTAAATTCCTCGCCTGTCAACGCCTTTTGCAGCATGCGGTGCGCCACCAGATCGGGATAGCGGCGGATGGGCGAGGTGAAATGCAGGTAGAACTTCGCCTTCAGGCCATAGTGGCCGATGCACTCGTCCGCGTAGCGCGCACGGGCAAGGCTGCGCAGCAGCAGCGTCGGCAGAATGCGCTGGCGGGGGTCGCCCTTCGCGCCGCGCAGCACAGTCTGGAACTGGAACGTGTCCTCCGGCTTGGAGGGGTCGATGCGGTAGCCAAACGGCCGGGCAAACGCCGCGAACAGGCGCAGCTTTTCCGGGTCGGGGTTCTCATGCACACGGTAGACCGTGGGCAGCTCCCTTTTACACATATATTCCGCGACGGCCTCGTTGGCCGCCAGCATAAATTCCTCGATCAGATGCTCGCTCTCGCCGCGCGCGCGCCAGCCGATGTCGGTCGGACGGCCGTCCGCGTCGACAATGATCTCGGCCTCCGGGATATCAAGCTCCAAAGCGCCGCGCTCAATGCGGCGTTTGTACATCGCGTGCGCGAGGCGGTTCATCCGCTCGGCTGTATCGACCAGAAAGCCGTATTCCCCGCGCAGCGCGGTATCGCCCGCGAGGATCTTGTTTACCTTGTTGTAAGTCATGCGCGCGCGGGAGCGGATGACCGACTTGGCAAAGCGCGCCTTGTAGCGCCGCCCGTCCCCATCGACCTCCATCAGCGCAGAGAAGGTCAGCCGGTCGACGTCCGGGTTTAGCGAACAGATACCGTGGCTGAGCGCGAACGGCAGCATGGGCACAACATGTCCGGGGTAATAAACCGATGTGCCGCGCCGGAACGCTTCGAGGTCGAGCGGTGCACCGGGCGTGACATAGTGCGACACGTCCGCGATGTGCACGCCGAGCAGGTAATGTCCGTTTTCGAGCACTTCAAGCGAGACCGCGTCGTCAAAGTCCTTGGCATCGTCGCCGTCGATGGTGAAAATCAGCTTGTCCCGCAGGTCGAGGCGGCCGGTAATCGCCGCAGGGTCGACTTCCTGCGGCATGGCGTCGGCCTGCTGGAGCACGTCGTCGGGAAATACGTCATACACGCCGTTTTCGTGCAGGATGCCCGCGATCGCGGCTTCCATTGTGCCGTCCTCGCCCAAATCTGCTTCGATGACGCCCTGCGGCAGGAATTTTTCGTCGCCATAGTGGGAAATGGACACGGAAACGCGGTCGCCGGGCTGGGCGTCGCCCAGATCGTGCCGGTCGATCGCAATCTCGGGGTATTTCTTGGATGCGGGCTGGACGAAATACGCCTTACCACGCTGCACCAGCGCGCCCGTAATCTCACGATCCGCGCGCTGCAACACACGGATGACCTCGGCTTCGCGCCGCCCGCGGCCGTTTTTGCGCTCGCTCAGCTTGACCAGCACGCGGTCGCCATGCCACGCGCCGCCTGCTGCGCCGGGCGGGATGAACAGGTCGTCCGGCTTGGCCGCGCCCTCGGGCGCATCGGGCGTGACAAAGGAAAACGCCCGCTCGGTGGCCAGATAAGTGCCGGTCGCGCAGCCATAATGCGCGGACACGGCAAAGCGGTTTTTCTTGTTTTTCATCACCTGCCCGTCCGCCAGCAGACGGTCGAGCGCGTCCTTCAGCTCGTGTTTGGGCGCGTCAGGCAGGGCGCGGCGTATCTCGTCGATACGCATGGGCTGCACAAGCAGCGTCAGCAGCCTGCTTTCCAGCTCGGTATGGGGCATAGATCAGCCCTCCTTCCTGCAAACAGTATACCATTGTTGCGGGCGGATTAAAAGGAAAAATGGCGAAGGCTCGCGTTTGACGGCACGCATGCGGCATGGTACACTAAGAATATCCAAAACACCCTCGGGAAAGGGGAAAGCGATATGAAAGCATTGATCACCGGCGCGTCCTCCGGCATCGGGCGCGAGATCGCGCGCCTGCTGTCCGCGCGCGGCTATGACTTGATTTTATGCGCGCGGCGCGAAGACCGGCTGCGCGCGCTTGCAGCCGAACTGCCGACCGTCTGCCACATCATCGCGGCCGACGTGTCGGACGAAAAGGAATGCCGCCTGCTGTATCAGGCGGCGCGCAGCGATGACCTCGAGGTCGTGGTCAATAACGCAGGCTTTGGCCTGTTCGGTGCGTTTGCCGAAACCGATCTGGACGAAGAACTGCGTATGATCGACGTAAACATCCGCGCGGTACACATCCTGACCAAGCTGGCTGTGCAGGATTTCCAGAAACGCGGACGCGGCTATGTGCTAAACGTCGCCTCGAGCGCGGGCTTCCTGCCCGGGCCGCTGATGGCGACCTACTACGCCACGAAAAACTATGTCCTGCGGCTGACGCAGGCCATCCGCGAGGAGCTGCGCCGCGCAGGCAGCGGCGTGAAAGTGTGCGCACTGTGCCCCGGCCCGGTTGACACTGAGTTTAATCAGGTCGCGGGCGTGCGCTTTGCCCTCGGCGGGCTGACCGCGCAGCGCGTGGCGCGCGCGGCGGTCGACGGCCTGTTTGCAGGCAAGGGGGTGGTCGTGCCGGGCGTGTCGATGAAGGCGATGACAGTTGCGCGCCACTTCGCCCCCGACACGCTGCTCGCGCGCGTGACCTATCATTTCCAGCACAAAAAGGGCGGCAAGGGATGACCGGACAGGATATCCGGCGCAGCTTGCAGCGCGAATTTGTGCGCACGCTGCGCAAGCCCTTCGTCGACGCGGTGAAACAGTATCGGCTGGTGCAGCCGGGGGACAAGATAGCGGTGTGCATTTCGGGCGGCAAGGACTCGATGCTGCTGGCGCTGCTCATGCAGGATTTGCAGCGCACGGTCGGCTTTTCGCTTGTGTTCCTTGCGATGGACCCGGGCTACACACCGGAGGGACGCGCGCGGCTGGAACAAAACGCCGCGCACCTTGATCTGCCGCTCGAAATCTTTGAGACTAACGTGCTGCGCGTCGCGGAAAACCACGCGGCGGCGCATCCATGCTTCCTGTGCGCCAAAATGCGGCGCGGCCACCTGTACGCCGAGGCGCAAAAGCGCGGCTGCAACAAGATCGCGCTCGGCCACCACTATGACGACGCGGTTTCGACCGTGTTGATGGGCCTGCTGTACGGCGGGCAGGTACAGGCCATGCTGCCGCGCCTTGCCGCCAAAAACTATTCCGGCATGGAACTGATCCGCCCGCTGTACCATGTCCGCGAACGGGATGTACAGGCATGGGCAGCGCACTGCGGGCTGGATTTTGCATCCTGCGACTGCCCGGCAAAAGGGCTGGAACACGACACCAAGCGCGCCGCGGTACGCGCGTTGATCGACAGCCTCGCGGCGGAAAACCCGCAGGTCGGCGCAAATATCCTCAATGCGGTCAAAAACGTGGACACCAAAAAGCTGCTCGGCTGGCGGGACGAGGCCGGTTTCCACAGCTTCCTCGACCGGCTGTGACTGTTCTCCCCTCCCCTATTTGCTATATCAAAAATGCAGCCCCGCGGCGCAATGCCGCGGGGCTGTTGTAGCTTATTGGGTCTATCTGTTATTTTTCGCGTTTCCACGTCCCCGGAGCGAACAACAGCAGCATCGGGAAAACCTCCAGACGTCCGGCGAGCATGTCGAACATCAAAACGATCTTGCTCAAAGGCGAGAAAAACCCGAAATTTGCCGCCGGGCCGACCAGCTCCAAACCGGGGCCGACGTTGTTGAGCGTCGCCGCGACCGCAGTGAAGTTGGTGATCAGCTCCTCATTGGTGATGGACAGCAGCAGCACCGACAGAATAAACAGCAGCAGGTAGGCGATCATAAACACGTTGACCGAGCGCATGACCTCATGCGGCACGCGGCGGCCGTCTATCTTGTTGACACGCACCGCGCGCGGATGGATCAAAAACTGCATTTCCTTACGGATGGACTTGCACATTAGCAGGATGCGCGAGCATTTCATGCCGCCGCCGGTCGAACCGGCGCACGCGCCGATGAACATCAGCAGCACGAGGATCGCCTTGCTCAAAGCGGGCCACTGGTTGAAGTCGACGGTCGAAAAGCCGGTCGTCGTGATGATGGACGCAACTTGGAACGCCGCATGGTGCAAGCTGTCCAGCAGGCTCGGAAACAGGTGCCGGACATTGAGCGCAATCACAACCGACGAGGCAAGGATGACGCCCAGATAGACGCGCACCTCCTCAATGCGGAACGCAGCCTTGAAGCGCTGCGTCAGCAGCAGGAAATACACACTGAAATTGATGCCGAACAGGATCATGAACACAGTCACGACCGCCTGTAAATAATAGCTGTTATAATGCGCGATTGAGGTATTCCAGATACCGAAACCGCCCGTACCTGCGGTCGCCATCGAGGTGCAAAGCGCATCAAACAACGGCATGCCGCCAAATAGCAGAAGGATGGTCTCCAAAATGGTCATGCCAAGGTAAATGGCGTACAGGATCATGGCTGTGTCGCGCAGATGGGGCGACAGCTTGCTGACCGACGGCCCCGGGCTTTCCGCGCGCATCAGGTGAATGGTCTGCCCGCCGGCAAGCGGCAGCACGATCAGCATAAATACCAGCACGCCCATGCCGCCGACCCAGTGGGTCACGCTGCGCCACAGCAGCGAGGCGTGCGACAGCGCTTCCACGTCGCTCAAGATGGTTGCGCCCGTAGTGGTAAAGCCGGAAATCGTCTCAAACAGCGCGTCGACCACAAACGGAATCTCGCCGCTCAGCATAAAGGGCAGCGCACCGGTCAGCGCGAGCACAATCCAGCACAGCGCGACCGTAACAAAGCCCTCGCGCGCGTAAAAGCGCGTGTTGGTCGGCTTTTTGTGACAGAACAGCGCGGCCAGCGCCATGCAGAGCGCGGCGACGCCCACATAGGCCAGCACAACGTCCTCGCGGTAAATCAGCGCGGTCAGCGCGGGCAGCAGCAGGAACAGCGACTCGACGCCCAGCATCCAGCCGATGAGGTAGCGTACCATCGCGTGGTTCATGACGGGGCACCCTCCGTTCTTTCCGGCTGGAAGATGTCCTGCAAGTCGTTCATGCCACGCCGCGTCGACACGACGATAACCGTATCGCCCTCACGCAGCACGTCGCTGCCGCGCGGGATGATGCGGCGACCCTTGCGGTTGATGCAGCACAGCAGTACATCCTGCCGGATGGGCATGTCCTGCAGCGGCACGCCGGTCAGATCGTGGGCAGCCACACGGAATTCGAGAGCCTCCGCCCCGCCGCTCATCTGGTGCAGCGTTTCCACGTTTGAACCCATCGAGTTCTGCATCGCGCGGGTGTACTGACCGATCAGCTCGGCGGTCGTCTGCTTGGGACGGACGACCGTACCGATAGGCAGGCTGCCGATGACTTCCTCAAAGTTGACGCGGTTAACCTTGGTAAACAGCTTGGCCTTGGTGTGCCGCCCCGCGTGCAGCGCAAGCAGGATGTTTTCCTCATCCATACCGGTCAGCGCGCAGAACGCTTCGCAGCGCGCCAGCCCCTCCTCGTCGAGCAGGTCGCGGTCGGTGCCGTCGCCGTGGATGATGGTCGCGCCGGGCAGCAGTTCGCTCAGCGCCTCGCAGCGGTCAAGTCGGTTTTCAATGATCTTGACCGAAATGCCGCTGTCCAGCAGCAGTTTTGCCAGGAAATACGAGATTTTGCCGCCGCCGATCAGCATAGCTGAGCGGATATGGTCGTTCGGCACGCCGATCTGACGGAAAAAGTCGGCCTGTTCACTGGGTGGAACGATAACGGTAATATCGTCGCCCGCGTGCAGGATAAAATCGCCCTTTGGAATAAAGGTCTGCCCCGGACGGCGCACCATGCACAGCAGCGCATTACAGCGCAGTGCCGGGCTGATCTCGCACACGGCCATCCCCTCCAGCCGCGAGCCGTCCGGGATGCGGATATCCAGCAGTTCGATACGCCCCTTGGCAAAGGTGCTCACGTCGATTGCGGACGGAAAACGGATCAGGCGCGAAACGACGCGCGCGGTCGACAATTCCGGATTGATGACCATGGACAGGCCAAGCTCGTCGCGCATAAAGCCGACCTCTTCCACATGCTCCGGGTCGCGCACACGCGCGATCGTATGGCAGCCGGACGCCTTGCGGGCGATCAGGCAGGAAAGCAGATTGATCTCGTCGTGCGTGGTGACGGCGATGAGCAGGTCGGTGTCCTGCACGCCCGCCTCCTTGAGCACGTGATAGCTGGTGCCGCTGCCGGTCACCGAAGTCAGGTCGAGCGTGTTCGTCAGCTCGGTCAACCGCCGCTCAGACAGGTCGACAAGCGTCAGGTCGTGCCCTTCGGCAGAAAGCTGTTCAGCCAGTGCCGCGCCAACCTTTCCGCAGCCTACAATGATGATGCGCATGGTGCGCCTCCGATCTTTTGTTCTTGTCAGGAAACCTTGTAACCCTATAAACAAGCATTATGGCTTGATATAGCGATTATAGCCGCTTGCTGTTGAAAAAGCAATAACTATGTCGGGGCTTGGGGGTTTTTTGCGGTTTTTTAGCATCCATACCCGCCGGGCAAGTTGACCGCCCAGCCCGGCGCGTGGTATACTGGTTGCACTGTAATTTGGTAAAAAGGGGGCAAACCGAATGGCACGGGTGCTGGAAGTATGCGTCGATTCGGTCGAATCGGCGGAAATCGCAGCGCACGGCGGCGCAACACGGCTGGAACTATGCGCCAATCTGGTGATCGGCGGCACCTCGCCGGACGAGGATCTGTTCTGCATGGTGCGCGAACGGGTAGATATCCCGGTGCGCGTCCTGCTGCGGCCGCGGTTTGGGGATTTCCTGTATTCGGATGCGGAGTACGAACTGCTACGGCGGCAGGTGCGCCGTTTTGCCGCACTTGGCGCGGACGGCGTGGTCATCGGCCTGCTGCGGCCGGACGGTACGCTGGACGAGGCGCGCATGGCCGAACTGATCTCACTTGCGGGCGGCTGCGGCGTGACGCTGCACCGCGCGTTCGACGTATGCCGCGACCCCTTTGAAGCGCTCGAAGCCGCCAGACGGCTGGGCGTGGACACCATCCTGACCTCGGGACAGCAGGCATCCTGCACTGAAGGTGCGCCGCTGCTGGCTCAGTTGGTGGCCGCCGCGGGCAGACGGCCGCAGATTTTGGTCGGCGCCGGGGTTAGCGCCGCGGTTATCCGCGATTTGCAGCCACAAACCCATGCGGATGCTTTCCACCTGTCCGCCAAGCGCACGCTGGACAGCGGCATGACTTTCCGCCGCGCAGGCGTGCCGATGGGGCTGCCCGGTATGGACGAATTTACCGTCTGGCAGTGCGACGAAGCCGCCGTGCGGCAGGCGCGCGCGGCGCTCGACGCGCTGTGCCCCGCCTGACCGGCATAAAGGAGGAAGACCATGCGCATCCAGAAGGTGCTCAATAATAATGTGGTAATCGCGCTGGACGAGACCGGCGCGGAAACCGTACTGATGGGGCGCGGGCTGGCGTTCGGCCGCCGCGCCGGCGATGACGCACCCGAGGCGCGCATTGAAAAACGCTTTACGCTGCACACCGGGCAGTTGTCCGACCGGTTCCAGCAGCTGCTGACCAGCATCCCGCTGTCGCATTTCCTGCTCGCCGAGCGCATCATCGACCGCGCCAAACATATGTTGGGCGTCACGCTGTCGGACAGCATCTATGTCACGCTGCCCGACCATATCTCGGCCGCGCTGGAACGGCAGCGGCAGGGAATCGTGCTGGAAAACCCGCTTTTGTGGGATATCCGCCAATTTTACCCGGAGGAATATCAGGCGGGCTGCATGGCGGTCGACACCATCCGGGAACAGACCGGCGTGTCCTTCCCCGAGGATGAGGCCGGTTTTATCGCGATGCATTTTGTCAACGCGGTGGTCGGCGGCGAGCTGCCCGCCGTATACGACATGACGTGTCTGCTCCGGCAGGTGTGTGCGCTGGTGCGCACGCACTGTGGCGCCGAGCCGGATACCGGCTCGATCGACTTTTACCGGTTTGTCGCGCACCTGAAGTTTTTGGCGCGCCGCATCGCGGCCGGTGAAAGCTACGGCAACCGCGACGCCGACCTGCTGCCCGCCGTGCAGCGCAAATACCCGGCATCATTCGCCTGCGCGCAAGCCGTGTGTGATACGATCCGCCGCGATAAGGGCTTTGACGCGGGCAAAAACGAATTGCTCTGCCTGACGCTGCATATCGCGCGCATAACCGGGGAATAACAATACAACCCGCCTGCGTCAAAACCAGTCTGGGCACTCTGTTGTGATTTATGCAAAATAGACAAAAACGCTGTGCATTTTCTGGCAGCATACGCAGGCAGTAGTGGCTTGAAAAAGCGCGCCCGGTTTGTTACAATGTTAACAACAAGCGAACATCGTCCTCGTTGTGATTGGATTGTTACCGTGTTGTCGGGCAAAACCAAATTTCTCGCGGCCGGTCTGCGAACAGACGCCCGGCGGTGCAGGAGTTTGGTTCTTTTCATTTTTCGGGCCGGGACTGCCCGGGTCTGTCCGCGCCGCAGCGGCGGCGGGCAAACCGCTGAAAGGGTGGAAAAACATGTTTGAAAAGTGGAAGGGCCTGTTCCGGACGGAAAAGGTCATTTCGATCGCGGCGCCGGTCAGCGGGACGGTAGTCCCGCTCGCCGAGGTGACCGACCCGACCTTTGCGCAGGGTATTCTGGGCAGGGGCGTGGCGATCAAACCGGCGGAAGGGCGTATCCTCGCCCCGGCGGACGGCACGGTCGACCTGATGTTTGAAACCGGACACGCGATCAGCATGACCACCGACAACGGCGCGGAAGTGCTCATCCATGTCGGGCTGGACACCGTGCGCCTGTGCGGGCGGCACTATCGGGTGCTGTGCCAGTCGGGCGACCGGGTCACTTGCGGGCAACCGCTGCTCGAATTTGAGCCGGATGCCATCCGCGCGGAGGGGTTCGACCCAATCACGCCGGTGATCGTGTGCAACACGGAAGCGTTTACCGCTATCGATACGGGAAGGACCGGTTCGGTAAGCGCGGGCGAGGTTTTGCTTACCCTGCACAAACAGCAGTAAGTCATTTTTCACAGCGCACAGCATGGAAAGGAAAGTGTAAACATGAAAGTTGTAACCTACACCGTTAAAGATGAGCTCGGCATCCACGCGCGTCCGGCAGGCATGCTGGTTAAGGAAGCAGCGCAGTTCAAGTCCAACATCAAAATTGCCGGCCCGAAGAAGGAAGTCGACGCCAAGCGCATCATGGGTGTTATGAGCATGGGCGTAAAGAAGGGCGAAACCGTTAAGCTGACCATCAACGGTCCGGACGAGGATGCAGCAGCGGCAGCGCTGGAGAAGTTCCTGCACGCTAACCTGTAATCTACAAACGCAGCATAAGGGCGTGCGCGCCCTGCGCTGACAACAAAAAGCCGCGCCTTTTGGCGCATCGGCGTTCCTCAAGCAGCTGAGGCGGGCGAAACGCCCGCCTTTGTTTTTGTATTTTTGGATAAAATTGGAAAAGGAGTGGGATCACTTATGAAAATCATCCGCGCAAAGGACTATAACGACATGAGCCGCAAGGCGGCCAACATCATTTCCGCACAGGTCATCCTCAAGCCGGACTCCGTGCTCGGCCTTGCGACCGGCTCGTCCCCGATCGGCATTTACGAGCAGCTGATCAAGTGGTATAACAAGGGCGACGTCGACTTCGGCGAGTGCACCACCTTCAACCTCGACGAATACCGCGGCCTGACCGCCGACCACGACCAGAGCTACCACTACTTCATGTACAAGAACTTCTTCAACGCGGTCAACATCCCGGACAGCCGCATCAACCTGCCGGACGGCGCGCAGATGGATGCTGAGCGCGAGTGCGAGCGCTACAACCAGGCGATCAAGGCCGCTGGCGGCATCGACCTGCAGTTGCTGGGCATGGGCCTGAACGGCCACATTGGCTTCAACGAGCCGGACGACTACTTCTCCAAGGGCACGCACTGCGTCGACCTGACTGAATCCACCATCGAAGCCAACAAGCGCTTCTTTGCCTCGGCTGACGACGTACCGCGTCAGGCATACACCATGGGCGTGCAGACCATCATGCTCGCGCGCAAGATCATCATCGTCGTTTCCGGCGAAAACAAGGCCGATATCCTGCGTGAAGCGTTCTTCGGCCCGGTCACCCCGCGCGTACCGGCGTCCATCCTGCAGCTGCACACCGATGTATCGGTCGTTGCGGATGAGGCTGCGCTGTCCAAGTGCCTCGACCTGCTCTAAGGCGCGTACCTTTCTATGGAATTTCGCAATCTCAGGCTGTACCAGCCGGACGGTTCGTTCCACACGGGCGAGCTGGTGCTCTCGGGCGACCGCATCGCGGCCACGCCCGCTTCGGCGGACGCCTGCGATATGGATGGGCTGTATGCCATCCCCGGGCTGATTGATATGCATGTGCTCGGCTGCGCGGGGCACGACTTTGGCGAGGCAACCGAGGAAGCGCTGTCCGTGATGGCACGCTATCAGGCGGATAATGGCATCTGCGCCTTTTGCCCGGCAACCATGGCTGCACCCGAAAGCCAACTTGCCGCTATGATGCAGGCCGCCTCGTCTTACCGCACAGAACACTGCGGCGCCGTACTGGCAGGCGTCTATCTGGAAGGGCCGTTCCTGTCGGAATCCCGACGCGGCTCGCAAAACAGCGCCTACCTGCAAAAACCGGACGCTAACCTGTTCCGTCGCCTGCAAGAGCACGCGCAAGGGCTGATCCGCCTGTGTGCGCTTGCACCCGAGCTGCCCGGCGGGCTGGAAATGATCGACGAGCTGGTCGGTGAGGTGCGCCTGTCGCTGGCGCATACCGAATCCGATTATGACACCGCGTGCGAGGCGTTCCGCCGCGGCGCGCGCGAAGTCACCCACCTATTCAACGCCATGCCGCCGATGACCCACCGTGAACCGGGTATCATCGGCGCGGCGCTGGATAACGACCTGGTCGGTGTGGAGCTGATCGCGGACGGCGTGCATGTGCATCCAGCGGCAGTGCGGGCGGCGTTCCGCCTGTTTGAGAACCGCATCATCCTGATCTCGGATAGCATGGCAGCTGCCGGACAGGGCGACGGCGATTACATCCTCGGCGGGCAGGATGTGGTGGTGCGGGTCGGCCGTGCGACGCTGCGCGACGGCAGTTCGCTCGCCGGGTCGACCGCCAACCTGTTCGAGTGCTTGCAGCGGGCCGTCCAAATGGGCATCCCGCTTGGTCAGGCGGTGCGCGCGGCATCGACCAACCCGGCGCGTGCCATTGGCATCCAGCACGATTACGGCTCGCTCGAGCCGGGCAAGCTGGCCAATATCATTCTGCTGGACGATGAGTTGAACATCAACTCGCTTATCCTGCGTGGCCAGTTGCTGATGTAGAATTGTAGACAAAAACAGGCTGCTTTTGCGGCCTGTTTTTTTATGCCGGTCGACATATGTCGGCCCGGCCATTTTGTGGTGTATCGAAGGGATGCCAGTTCCCCATATCCCCTTTCGGTTTATCCGGCGCGCGCCTTGACCCATGCGGGCGTTTGTGCTACGATGAAACCACAAGATGCAGACAAAGGGGAACTGCTGCGTGATCCAGTGTTTTGTCAAAACGGAATATACCGCGCCGTTCGGCCTGCCCTGTATGCCGCGCCTGTTTTCGGTCAGCCGGACAGATGAAAAGGCCTCGGCGCACCCGCGCGTCATGCATGCGCACGATGATTTGGTCGAGATCGTGCTGGTGCGCGGCGGCGAAAGCCGGTATTTCGTCGGCGGCATCCCTTACGACGCGCGGCGCGGCGACCTGTTTATCTTTAATAGCCGCACCGTACACGACGAGCCATCCGGCCCTGACCAGCCGGTGGCCACATCCAGCTTGGCGCTCGGCAGCCTTGCCGTGCCCGGCCTGCGGGCCAATGCGCTCATCCCCGAGGATGCTTCGCCAGTCTGTCATCTGAACGAAGCGCAGACTGTGCGCCTTGCGCGGCTGTACGACGTTCTCTACGACGAGCTGACCGCAGGAAACGACGACGGCGCGCACCACCTGCTGATGGCGATCTTGTCACTGGTCGAGCAATACCGCGCAGGTGCAGACGGACGCACTGCGGGCGGGAACATCTTTGCCCAACGCGTTAAGGATTACATTGACGCACATTTTGCCGAGGAGTTCTCTTTGCAGCAGATGGCCGCGGCGCTGCACGTCAGCCCGTCCTACCTGTCGCACGCCTGCAAGGAGGCGACCGGTTACTCGCCGCTGCAATATGTGCTGCGCCGCCGCATCGGCGAAGCGCAGACGCTGCTCATCACGACCGACCTGCCGATCACACGCATCGCTGCGCTGGTGGGCTATGACAACCCCAGCCACTTCAACACGCAGTTTGCCAAGGCGGTCGGCATGGCGCCGCGCACCTTCCGGCGAGAGTACGTCTACCACACCTGACCACGCCCGCGCAAGAATTTGAAAGTCCCTCTCCAACCGCCGCGATTTCGCAGCGGTTTTGCCGTTATATCATGCAAGATTCCGGTGGTAATCGGCCGTGCGCTGCGCTACAATAAAAGCACGATAAGCGGGGGCGCGCCGCGCGCCCACACCAACGGAGAAAAGGAGAAAATGCATATGAAAACGGTCAAAGTGGGTTCGGTCGGTCTGGGCCGTCTGGGTTACGAGCATGCATGCAATCTGGCAACACAGGTGCCGGGCTGTGCGCTGACAGCCATCTGCGACGTCGATGAAGCGCGCGTTAACGAAGTCGCCGCTGAGCTGGGCGTGCCCTATACTTACACGGATTTCGAGGAAATGTGCAAAAACCCCGAGCTGGACGCCATCGTCATCGTATCCCCCTCGTTCCTGCACTGCCAGCAGATCGAAATTGCCATGAAACACGGCAAGCATGTGTTCTGCGAAAAGCCGCTCGGCACGGACGTTGCCCAGTGCAAGGATGCGGAAAAGGTTGTCGAGGCGCACCCCGACCTGATCTTCCAGCTGGGCTTTATGCGCCGTTTTGACAAGTCCTACGCGGAAGCCAAGCGCAAGATCGATAACGGCGACATCGGCAAGGTCGTGCTCGTGCGCTCTTACACGCAGGACCCCCGTTCGACCATCGAGTCCACGCTTAAGTTCGCGCCGCACTCGGGCGGCCAGTTCCTCGATATGTGTGTGCACGATATCGACCTGATCCGCTGGTTCACCGGCTCGGACGTGAAGAATGTATGGGCGATCGGCGGCGTGTTCGAGTTCGACCTGTACAAGGAACTGAACGACGCGGACAACGCGGCCGCGACCATCCAGATGGAGAACGGCGCAATGGGCTTTATGTTCACCAACCGCACGCATGCCGCCGGCTCGAACGTCGAAACCGAGATCATTGGCACGCACGGCACGCTGCGCATCGCCAACGTCGGCGCGAAGAACATGCTTAACATTGTCGACGAGCACGGTTCGCGCGAGGAGTACTATCCGGACTTCATGAGTCGCTGGCACGAGGCGTTTGTCGCTGAGATGGTCGCATTCACCGGCCATGTGCGCGAAAACACCAAGCCCGCCGACCTGACCGTGTACGACGGTACGGCGGTATCCGAAGCGGCTTATCGCTGCAAGGAATCGTTTGAAACCGGCAAGATGCTGCCTATCCGATAAAAAAAGATCGCGGAGAGCCATATGCTCTCCGCGATTTTTTAGTGGTAAACCGACTCGGCATCCCACTCGGTGATGGTGCCAGTGGACGCGTCGATCTTAAACTCATACTCCATGCCATTGTAGATGATCTTGCCCTCATATTCCAGACGGCCGTCATCCCAGTCACGCTCAAAGCCATAGATATTGGCCGTTGTCGCACCCGGTACGCGGGCAAGGGCGATCTCCTTGGCGCGCGCTTCGGTGATCGTGCCGGTCTGGCTGCCCGTGCCGCCGGTCGAAGGCGTATAGCCCTCTGCATCGTAGTCATAGCTTACGATTTTACCAGTCGAAGCGTCGATCTCATAGTCATATTCCAGATAGCCCGTGCCGGAACGGTAGATAAACTCAATGTCGTACACCTGACGGCCATCGTCCCAATCCAGCCGTGCCTTGACAAACGTGACCTGCCCTGCGGTTTTCCCCGCATGATTCAGCGCGGTCTGCTTGGCCTGCTCGAGCGTGACCGAACCGCTCGGGGTGGTCGTGCCGGGGTTGGTCGGAGTGGTTGTACCGGTGCCGCCGGTCTGGTTGCCGGTATCAAAATCGGTGACGGTGCCGCCCGACGAGCTTGCGGTCAGCGTAACGGTCTGGGTGGCCTCATCCCATGCAACGGTTTTTCCCATGATCTCACCGATCGCACGGATGGGCAGGTAGATCGAGCCGTTGTACAGCGCCGGATCAACCTTCTGGCCGTTTACATTGTAGAACGTGCGCGCCGTACCGTCGATGACAATGGTATAACCCGGCTCAATGCGCAGCGTGATATCCTGCGTGACCGCATTTTTATCCGGGGTGCCGGTTGCGTCCGGCGTGACGCGCGCGCCGCCGATGGTAGCGGTGCTCGTCGACTCATCCCAGTTGACGTTCTTATCCATCAGCTCACCGATCGAACGGATCGGGACGTAGGTCGTACCGGCGTAGCTGATCGGGTGTACCTCCTGTCCCTGCACATTGTAGAAAATGCGCTCGGTACCGTCAATCACAACCCGAACATCCGGGCTAAGCTCGGCAGTTACCGTGTAGGAGCCTTGCGCCGCCCCTGCCGCGCCGCACAGCAGTGCAGCCATTGCCATCGTGCAAATTAACTTTTTCATCAGAAAATCCTCCTTTTGTTGTCAATTGCGTACTGCTTAACTAAAAACCGACTCAGCGTCCCACTCGAGGATTGCGCCGCTGTATGCGTCGATTTCAAATTCATACTCCGTGCCGTCGTAGATGATCTTGCCCTCGTACCGCAGCTTGCCGTCGTCGCGGTCGAGCGTCAACTGGATGTCTTTATCCGTTGCGCCGGGTACCTTGGCCAACGCGATCTGACGGATCTCCGCTTCGGCCTTGGTCTCGCCGGTCGTGGACTGCGTGCCGCTGTAATTCTCCGCGTCATAATCGTAGCTACGGATCTCGCCGGTCGCGGCGTCGATCTCGTAATCATACTCGGTGTTCGTCGAGGCGACGTAGAATTCCACATCGTACACGGCCACGCCGTCGTCATAGTCTGCCTTTGACATCAGAAACGCCGTATCACCCTCGCTTACGCCCGCGTGGTCAAGCGCGATCTGCTTGGCTGCGGCCTCGTCGATGCTGCCGCCCTGTACGCCGCTCTGCGCGCCGCCTGTCTGGGTAGTGGTGGATGTGTCACCCGCCTGCGCTGCGCCGCTGTTTGATTCGATCACCGCGCCGGTCAGTGCGTCGATTGCATAGGTGTAAGCCATATCGCCCGCGGTAAACTCTACATCGTAGTACATCGTGCCGTTCTTTTCACTCAGCGATGCCTGCGTAAACACTGCATCACTCGCCTGTACCTGCGCATCTGTCGTCGCCATATTTTTCGCGGCCTCTGCCCCGATATAATTCATCTGTGCGCTGCGCTGCGTGGTCTGTCCGCAACCCGCCAACATCGCGGCCAGCGCCGCGGACACTGCAAACATCATCATGTGCTTTTTCATTCCGTCACGCCCTTTCCTTTGTTGTGCCTTTATCATAACAGCCGAATATTAAAACTCCATTAAAAAAGTAGAACTTCTAAAAATTTTTTTGGACGGCGCAGGCAAGCCCTCACGCCGTCCGGTGTTGGTTTGCTATGGCCGCTCCGCCGGAAAGCGGAAGGTAAAGCAGCTGCCCTTGCCGGGCGCACTGTCCAGTGTGACCGTGCCGCCGTGCAGCGCGGCGATCTGCCGCACCATCGGCAGCCCAAGCCCTGCGCCGTTTTCGCCGCTGCGGGAGGCATCGGCCTGATAGAACCGCTGCCAGATCTTATCCTGTTGGTTATAGGGTATGCCCGGGCCGTCATCCCGCACGGACAGCACCGCATCCGCGCCCTCGCGGCGCAGCGTTACAAGGATATGCCCGTCCGGGCGGCCGTAGCGCACAGCGTTGTTGAGCAGGTTTTGCAGCAGGCGGCTGACCAGCGTCACGTCAAAATCGGCCTCGATATCCGGCTGGATATCGGTTTCCAGCGTGGCTGTGGGCGGCAGTCCGGGCTGCTCGGCGCAGATGACCTCGGCCAGCCCGCTCAGGTCGGCGCGCTCGAACGTGGCGCGCTGCGTACCCTGATCGAGCCGGGTCATTTGCAGCAGCTTGGCAATCAGGTCGGACATCCGGCGCGCCTGCCGCTCGATCACGTCGACCGCCTGCGCATACTGCTCCGGGGTTTCGGCGTGCCGCCGTGCGTCCTCGCACTGGGCGAGGATAACCGCGGTCGGCGTGCGCAGCTCGTGCGACGCATCCGAGGTGAACTGCTTTTCTGCCTCGAAAGAGGCTTCCAGACGCTCAAACATGCCGTCGAACGCCTGCCCAAGGCGGCTGATCTCGTCCCGCCCGGCGGGCAGGCCGATGCGGCGCGACAGGTCGCGCCCCTCACCGATCGTCTCGGCCGCACGGATAATGCGGTCGATCGGCCGGAAGGTAGACCGGGCGAGCAGGTACGCGCCCACGCCGCTGACCACAACCATCAGCGGCAGCAGCAGCAGGGCAATGCCGGTCAGGTCGTCGAACACGTCGGCCACGTCTGGCGCGGCGGCAATGCCGCGCACCCAGACCGCCTCCTCCCAGCCGAAGGGCAGGCGCAGGTCGAGCACATAAAATTCCCCATCCTCTCCGACCGGACGGGTCGTGCCGTTTTCAAAACCCACGCCCTCGGGAAATGACAGCGGCAGCTGCCCGGCGAGCAGCGCGCCCGTGCTGCTGTACACCACGGTATAGACCCCGTTTTTGGTAAAGGCAAAATCCGTATCAAACACCAGATTGCCGTTTTCCCGGGAAATGCCGCCAACATTGGCCTGCATAACGTTTGACAGCTGTTCAAACGCGTTTTCGGTCACGACGCTGGCGCTGACCGCCACCATGAACGTCAGCACCAGTGTAGTCAGCACCAGCATAAGAAGGGTGATCCATAAGGTCAGCTTCTGCTTGACGGAAAAGTGCTTCACGGCTCCTCCTTCAATATCCAGCCCGCGCCGCGTACGGTGTGCAGCAGCTTTTTATCAAAACCGCCGTCAATCTTTTTGCGCAGGTAGGTGATATACACATCGACCACATTTGAACCGCCTGCGTAATCATAATTCCAGATGTGGTCCTCCAGCCGTGTGCGCGAAATCACCGTGCCCTGATGCTGCATCAGGTACTGCAAAATCGCATACTCCTTGGCCGACAGGCGGATCTCCTTGCCGCCGCGCGTGACCGTGTGGCTGACCGTGTCCATCGTCAGGTCGGCCAGCGTCAGCACGCTGGTTTTCTGCGTGCCGTACTTGCGCGTCGCCGCGCGGATGCGGGCAAGCAGCTCATCAAAGTCAAAGGGCTTGACGAGATAATCGTCCGCGCCAAGGTCAAGCCCCTCGATGCGGTCCTGCACACTGTCGCGCGCGGTCAGGAAGATGACCGGCACGGCGTTCCCTTTTTCGCGCACCGCGCGCAGCACGGTGTGGCCGTCCGCTTTCGGCATCATAATATCGAGCAGCAGGCAGTCATACTCTGCGCCGAGCAGGCAGTCGAGCGCGGCTTCGCCGTCAAAGCAGGCGTCGACGCTGTATCCCGCCCGCTCGAGCGTGCGGCAAATCAGCCGGTTGAGGTCGCGCTCGTCCTCGGCGACCAAAATACGCATGGCAATCCCCTCTTTTCCCTTTTTCTTTTATTATAGTGCAAAACATTGCCAACGGGCAAGGGATATTCTGTCCACAGGACGTAAAAAGCGCCCGCTCGTGCGGGCGCTTTTTGCTCATGCGATAGGTTCACGGATGGTTTCCGAGGCCAGCACGCCGTCGGCAGTGTACTCCGAATCGTCTGGTTTGTCCTCGGGACAGGTGTATCAATCAGGGTGCACACGCTGCGTCCTCCGCTTCTTGCAGCGCCTGAATAAGCGCCGCACGCACAAAAGAAGGCGGCACATTCGTATCACCTCAATAACATTTTAATTCGTATCGAATTAAAACGCAATAGCTCAAAACGAATTAGGATACACTATCCTCGGATGGTGATGCAAATGCAATGCAACCGGATGCGCGACCTTCGTGAGGACGCAGAACTGAGCCAAGCCGAACTGGCTGCGGCGCTTGATATCGCACAAACCACATACAGCGGATACGAGCGCGGCTTTCGCGAACCGTCACTGGAAATGCTGTGCCGCATTGCAAACTTCTTCCATACCAGCACCGATTATCTGCTTGGCCGCACGGACGATCCCGCGCCGCCTGCCGACAAACCGCCCCGTCGATGACGGGGTGTTTTTATGCTTCCGTCAAAAACAATCTGCTATGATTATTTCTCCCTGAAAAAGCCGCAAGGGCGTGCGTCGGAACCCGGCGCACGCCCTTGTCTGGTAGCCCTTGTTTTTACTTGACGATCTCCTTGGCAGCAGCAACCAGCGCGTCCACCTTAGCGGCGGCGTCAGCCTTGCTGTCGCCCTTGGCCATGATGTAAACCTTGACCTTAGGCTCGGTGCCGGACGGACGGATGATAAACGTCGTGCCGCCCTCCAGCTCGTAATACATCACGTTCTGGCCCTTCAGCTCGATCTGCTCGACCTTGCCATCCGCCATGCAGGTGCGCGTGCCGGGCAGGTAGTCGCGGGTATACTCGACCTTGTCCGCGCCGACCATGGTCAGCGGCTTTACACGCAGTTCGGCCATCAGTTCCTTCATACGGGTAAGGCCGGACACGCCGGGCATGGTGATCGAGATGGTCTGCTCGCAGTAATAGCCGTACTTCTCGTACATCTCCTCCATCGCGTCGAACAGGGTCTTGCCCTGCGTGCGGTAGTAGGCCGCCATCTCGGCGATCAGCATGGAAGCGGTAACCGCGTCCTTGTCGCGCGCGTAGTCGCCCGACAGATAGCCGTAGCTTTCCTCAAACGCGAACAGGTACTCGTGCGAGCCGGTCGCCTCGAACTGCTTGATCTTCTCGGCGAGGAACTTAAAGCCGGTGAAGGTGTCGAAGCAGTCCACACCGTTCTTGTTGGCCGCCGCGCGCGCCATCTCGGTGGTGACGATGGACTTCAAAACCGCCGGGTGCTCCGGCATGGTGTTCGTCAGCTTGCGGGCGGTGATGATGTAGTCGATCAGCAGCACGCCGACCTGATTGCCCGACAGGGTGACGTACTCGCCGGCCTTGTCCTTGAGCACGATACCGGTGCGGTCAGCGTCCGGGTCGGTGCCGATGATCAGGTCAACATCGTTTTGCTTTGCCAGCTCGATAGCGAGGTTGAAGCCTTCCTTATACTCCGGGTTCGGGTTCTTGACGGTCGGGAAGTCGCCGTCGATCTTCATCTGCTCAGGCTCGCAGATAATGTGCTTGTAGCCCAAACGGCGCAGGATCTCGGGCACCAGACGGTAGCCCGCGCCGTGGAACGGCGTGTAAACGAGCTTGAACTCGTCCGCAACCTGCTTGACGCAGTCCGGGTTGACCGCAACCTTGATGACCTCGCCGAGGTAGGCCTCGTCGGTCTCTTTGCTGAGGATGCGGATCATGCCGTTCGCGACAGCCTTGTCGTAATCGGCGGTCTTGACGCCGGTGAAGATATCGGTTTTCGCCATTTCCTTAGCGACCACGTCAGCCTCGGCAGGCGGTAGCTGCGCGCCGTCCTCCCAGTACACCTTATAACCGTTGTATTCCTTCGGGTTGTGCGACGCAGTGATGTTGATACCAGCGATGCAGCCATAGTGGCGCACGGCGAAGGACAGCTCGGGCGTCGGGCGCAGCTCGTCGAACAGCAGCGCCTTGATGCCGTTGGCTGCGAGGATGCAAGCCGACTGCTTGGCAAACTCGGGCGAATAGTGGCGGCTGTCATACGCGATGGCAACGCCGCGGTCCATTGCGGCCTGCCCGTTGGAGACGACCAGATTGGCAAGGCCCTGCGCCGCCTGACCGACCGTAAAGCGGTTCATGCGGTTCAGGCCGACACCCAACACGCCGCGCAGGCCGGCGGTACCGAACGAAAGCGGCGCGAAAAAGCGGCTTTCGATCTCTTCCTCATTACCCTTGACCGCTTCCAGCTCTGCGGTCTCCTGTGCATCCAGCGCGCCGCTGTCCAGCCAGCGCTGGTATTCCGACATATAATCCATGGGAATCACCTCATACTCTTTTTTGGCTAAAGCCACTATTTAAATTATACAATATTTGCTTGTCAATGCAAGTATTTTTGCGCGAATTTGTGAATGTCTTGATGCACTCCGGTATGTTTCCACAAAAAAACTGGTTGCTTTTTGTGCATTTCATTTTGCGGAACAATTTTCTGGCAACATGACGAAATTCCCCGCCCTCTATTTGTGCATCCTGCTCTGTTCTGTGTATTTCCACGCTTGTACTGCGCGGTAAAATGCGGTATACTTTTATACAGGAATTTGACAAGATAGAGGGGTTATCCTATGAAACTGAAAACCCGGCTGGCCGTTGCGGTGTGCAAGGCCTCGGGCGCGGTGCTGCGCAAACTGGGACGCGGCGGCACCAACCTGCCCGGCAAGCTGGCGCTTAAAATCGACAAGAATATCCTCGGCGAGCTGGCGCGCGGCGTCAAGGTCACGGTCGTGACCGGCACCAACGGCAAAACCACCACCTCGCGCATGATCGAGCAGGCCTTTGCCGACGCGGGGCTGAAGTACTTCTCCAACAAATCGGGCGCAAACCTGCTGACCGGTATCATCGCCGTGTTCGCGCAGCATTGCACAGCTTCGGGCAAGTGCCCGTATACGCATGCGCTGATCGAGTGCGACGAGGCCGCCTTCCGCAAAACCAGCGAATTTCTGCCGGTGGAATGTCTGGTGGTCAACAATATTTTCCGCGACCAGCTCGACCGCTACGGTGAGATCACGCACACCTTAAACGCCATTCGCGAGGGCATCACCCACATCCCGGATGCGACGCTGTGCCTCAACGCCGACTGCTCGCTAACTGCCTCGCTCGCGGACAAAATCCCAAACAAGGTGCTGTGGTTCGGCGTGAACGTCCCGATCTATGAAAATGCGGCGCACGAGCTTTCCGACGCGCCCTACTGCATCCACTGCAAAACCGAGTACGAGTACGACTATATCACCTACGGCCATCTGGGCGGCTTCCGCTGCCCCAAATGCGGCTACCACCGCCGCGAACCGGATGTGGCCGTCACCAAGATCCTCGCTGCGGGCGCGGATTCGTCCGATATCGAGCTGTCCATCTGCGGGCATGCGCATGAAGTGCACGTCAACCTGCCGGGCGGCTACAATATTTACAACGCAGCGGCGGCGGCTGCCGTATCGCACGTCGTCGGCATCGACGAGCAGACCGCGGTCAGCGCGCTCGGGCAGTTCGAGTGCGGCTTCGGCCGCGCCGAGCAGTTCAAGCTTGGCCAGTCGCAGGCGCGCATGATGCTGGTCAAAAACCCGGCGGGCTTCAATCAGGTCATCAACCTGATCGCGCACGACACCGGCACCTGCAAACTGGCTTTCCTGCTCAACGACCGCTTTGCCGACGGCACCGACATCAGCTGGATCTGGGACGTCGATTTCGAAACGCTTGCAGACCAGCGCAACCGCTTTACGCGCATTTTGGTATCCGGCGTGCGCGCGGACGATATGGCGCTGCGCCTGAAATACGCGGGCTTCCCGTCCGACCGGCTGGAGGTCATCCGCGACTACGACAGGCTGCTGGGCGAGGTCGGCGCGGACGAAACGCCCACCTTCCTGATGCCGACCTATACGGCAATGTTCGATTTGCGAAATGAAATCGCCAAACACACCGACGTCAAGGCGTTTTACGAATAAGGGGGACAAAGCGACATGGAACTGAATATCTGCCACCTGTACCCCGATATTTTGAACCTGTACGGCGACCGGGGCAACATCATCACCATGAAGCGCCGCCTTGAGGCGCGCGGCATCGGGGTGCATATTGACGAGTGTTCGATCGGCCAGCCGCTCGATATCGACAAGTATGACATCTTTTTCATCGGCGGCGGGCAGGACTTCGAGCAGGAGGTACTGCTGCGTGACCTTGCCGCGGGAAAAGCGCGGGATATCCGCACCGCAGTTGAGGAAAATAAGGTGTTTCTCGCCATCTGCGGCGGTTATCAGATGCTCGGTCAATACTATAAGACGTGGGACGGCAACCAGCTCGACTTTATCGGCGCGATCAACATCCACACCATCGGCGCAAAGGAGCGTATGATCGGCAACTATATGTACCGTTTAACGCCCGAAAGCAGCGGCTCGATCGTGGTCGGGTTTGAAAACCACTCGGGCAAAACCTACCTCGGCGCGGACGTCGCGCCGCTCGGCATGGTGCTCAAAGGCTATGGCAACAACGGCGAGGACCAGACCGAGGGCGCACGCTATAAAAACGTATTTGCCACCTACTCGCATGGTTCGCTGCTGCCCAAAAACCCCGTGCTGGCTGATTTTATCCTGCAAACCGCGCTGCGCTACAAATATGGCAGCGCCGAGCCGCTTTCGCCACTCGACGACGAGATCGAAAACCGCGCGCACGACTATATGGAAGAACGCCTGCGCAAAGGCTGAACCGAAAACGCCCGCCCCACTGGGGGTGGGCGTTTTGCTGTCCCCCCTCCCCTATCGCAGCACAGCGCGGTGTTCTCTTTCCCGCGCGGATATGCTACAATAAAGTCGTAACTCCATGGCGAAGGGATGCGGTGCGGTATGCAGACAGGCGGACGCGGCAAACAGATCTGGAAAAACATCTTTGACCTGCTCGACAAGCGGCACAAGCGGCGTTTTTTGTGGATCGCGGCCATTCTGGCCGTGTCCGCGGTGCTCAGCCAGCTGACACCGCTGGCCGTCGGCTACCTGACCGACCATGTACTGACCGGTGGGCGCGCAGATTTCCTCTCGGTCGTGCCAATTTTGCTGGTCATCCTTGTGGTCAATGTGGTCAACGAGGTCATCAAGGTCGCGCGGCGGCTGATGGTTGAGGACACGGCCACGCAGGCCGAAAAAAGCGCGCGCGGCCGCGCGACCGCATCGCTGCTGCACGCGCCGCTGGCCTACTTCCGCGCCCACATGACCGGCAACATCCACGGGCGGCTCAACCGCAGCCTTGAGGGCACGGTCAAGCTGGTCAAGCTGCTGTTTATGGATTTCGCCCCGGCGGTCACAACGGGTGTGGCTGCGATTGTGACCATCTTCGTGCAGCTGCCCGCGCCGGTCGCGGCGCTGGTCGTTCTGGTTATCCCGGTCGGCACGTTCATCGTGCTGCGCCAGATCAGCACGCAAAAAGGCATCCGCGTCGAGTTGATGGAAACCAAGGCCGACATGGACGGCACGATGGTCGAGCTGCTCGGCGGCATCGAAACCATCCGCGCGCTGGACAGCGCGCAGGCCGAGAGCGACCGCATCGGCGCACGTTCGGAACAGCTGCGCCGCAAAGAAATGCGTCACCACAAGGCGATGGCGCTGTATGACTGCCTGAAATTTGTCAACGAAGCGTTTTTCAGTGTGCTCGTGATCGGGCTTTCCGTGCTGCTGGCGGCGAACGGCGTGATCACGGTCGGCACTGTGCTGACCGCCTACCTATGCTTTACCCAGCTGACCGGCCCGCTGCGCGAGCTGCACCGCATCCTCGACGAATTTTCCGAGTGCGTTGTGCTGGCAGACGACTATTTCCGCATGATCGAGCTGCCGCTCGACTTCTCCTACCAGCACCCGCTGGGCGAGTCGGACGCGCGTCCAGTCTCCAACGACGTGCAGGTGTGCGGCGTGCGCTTCAGCTACCCGGAAAAGCCCGGCCAGCCCATCCTGCGGGATATCGACCTGACCATCCCGGCGGGGCAGTTCATCGGCATTGCCGGGCCGAGCGGCTGCGGCAAGTCGTCGCTGATCAAAGTACTCGATAAGCTGGAACTGGCAACCGGCGAGGTGCGCATCGGCGGCGCGCCGCTCGATCTGCTGTCCCGCGCGACGCTGGCAGAATACGTCGCGCTCGTACCACAGACGCCTTTCCTGATCGCGGACACGGTGTTCCACAACATCTGTTACGGCCTGCGGCGTGAGGTCACGCTGGACGAAGTGCGCGAAGCCGCGCGCAAGGCCAACATCGCCGCCGATATCGAGGCCATGCCGCAGGGCTACGACTCCATGCTGTCCGAGGGCGGCGCCAACCTGTCCGGCGGGCAGCGGCAGCGCATCGCGCTGGCACGCATTTTCCTGAAAAAACCGCGCGTGCTCATCCTTGATGAAGCAACCTCGGCGCTGGACAACACCTCGGAAAAGCATGTGCAGGCCGAAATCGAGCGCATGATGCATGACTACGGCACGACGGTCATCTCCATCGCTCATCGGCTGACCACATTGCAAAACTGTGATGAGATCCTTGTCATGGAACAGGGCGAGATCGTGCAGCGCGGCAGCTACGGCGCACTGCTGGACACGTCGGGTATTTTCCGAGACATGGCGCAGGGCGTGCTGAAATAGAAAAAACCGGTGCAGCCAAGCTGCACCGGTTTGATTTTTTTGTTTGCAGTTACGCGGTCACGCCGACCGGGACTTCGACCTGCTCGTAGACGATGTTGATGATCGACAGCACGACCATGGCAGTCGCACGGCAGATATTGATCAGGTCGTCGTTGATACCATGACGGCGGCCCGGCGCGCGGTACGCGTTGTGCATGGAAGAAAGGCGGGCGATCAGCGCGTCCACCGTGACCGGCGGGATGATCGGGCTGGCCCACTGCTCAAAGCGGGCCTCGGTCATGCGGCGGCGGATGACAAGCGCAACGCGCTTTTCATACACATAATGCGCCAGCAGATTACGCTCGTAAATGTCGTCGTTATGCGGGAAGGTGAAGAAATCCGTAATATAGTGGCAGATTTCACCCAAATCAACCGACAGTTCGCGGCCGTTGACCGCGCCAATGGTGTACTTCTCGGTGAAAGCACGGATCTTTTCCATCACCTCGTCCATCATAATGGACGGGTTATGGCGCTTAGTCAGATAAGTACCGGTCAGGTCAGGCTTGAGGTTGCCGTAAACAAAGCCGCCCTGATCAAATGTAACGCCGCACACTTGCTCTACATAATCCATCAACAGGTTAGCAACGCGAATATGAGAAACCGAATCCATCAGCAATCCTCCAGACGGAACGCACATTTCTTAACAGTTCTTTAACAAATGAGCTACATCCGTAACTCCCCCAAAACAATGCAATTATATCACAAAGTTTGCGCGCTGTCTCGGGTTTTTCGAAATTGTCACGAAATCAACACAATTTCTGCAATTTTACCGGATTGCCATGGCAGCCCTTGAAATTTTTGGTTATCTTGCCCGGAACGCTTCGCTGCGGAAGCCAATCTTGCCTTCCAGCGCCTGCCGCAGCCGTTGGCACATCGCCTCGCGGTCGCGGTTGAGCGTACCGGCCAAATTCACATAGTTAGAGGCATGGTTGGCGCGGAACACGCTGCCCTCGGCATCAATATGCTCGAGCAGCACGAGCGTCTCCTGCGCGATCTCGACCGGGTTCATCAGGTAGAAGCGCCCTTCCTGCCAGTCGCGCATGAGCGGCGTTTCCAGTTCGAACAGCAGCGTCAGCAGGCCGATATACTCCGGTTTCATGCGCGAGAGCGCGGCGGCAGTCTGGACGGCGTGCTCCTCGCTCAGTTCCAGGGACCCCAGCCCTGCAATGCAGGTGACGGACAACTTCATACCGGCCTGCTTCACCATCAAACCGGCGCGCACGATCTCGTCGGCCGTCTCGCCCTTGTTGACACGGCGCAGCACCTCATCCGAGCCGGACTCCAACCCGAGGTAGATCATTTCCAATCCCAGTTCGTGCAAAAGGTTCAATTCCTCCTGCGTTTTGACCAGAATGGACGCAGGCGAGCCGTAGCTGGTCACACGTTCGCACTCCGGGAATACCTGACGGATATAGCGCAAAATTTCAGCCATATGCTCGGCGCGGCACATGAGCGCATCGCCGTCCGCAAGGAAAATACGGCGCACGTTGGGGTACATGCGGCGCGCAATGTCAAAATCATGCTTGACGTCCTCCAGCTTGCGCACGCGGAAGCGCTTTTCCTTGTACATATCGCAGAACGTACATTTGTTATGGCTGCATCCGATCGTCACCTGCACGATCAGGCTGTACGCCTCAGAGGGCGGACGGAACACGCGGCCTTCATATTCGATCATGGGATTTTCCTCCTTGCTTTTATCCAAAAAATCAGCGGGCGGAGGGGAAAACCTTCGCCCGCTGTCTGTTTTATTCGCCGTCGGCCTCAGCCGCAGCCGCCGGTTTTGCAGCTGCCGGTTTTGCAGCTGCCGCTTCTGCGGTTTCTTCCGCCTCTTCGGCGTCCTCCTCCAGCGTATCCTGATAAGCGTCCTCAACCGAAGCGCACTCCTCTGCGCAGGCGCAGGAAGCACAGTCGGATTCGGCGCGCATCATCTCCTCCAGCTCGTCCATGGCCTTGAGTTCGGCCTCGTGGTATACCTCTTCCTCGCGCTTTTTCTGCAACAGCACAAGCGCCGCCGTGGCACCGGCCGCACACGCAATACTGGTCAACAGCAGGGTCGCTTTGATCTTAGTCGAATTTTTCAAAGAGTCCACTTCCTCTCAAAGTGATGCCGAATATTTATTTTACTTTATCATACAGGCGCGGCAAAGTCAATGCCGGAACGGCCATTTCCCACGCTTCCCGGCACAGAAATCCAATACAACACAGGCAAAAAACACCGGCGCGCAAACGCCGCGCATCCTGCGGGCCAAAGCCCGGCGCGGATGCGCGGCGTCGTAAGGGGGAGATGGTGTCAAATCAGGGTGAGGATCTTGGCAAATTCCGCGCGGGTAAAGCTGCCGCCCGGCTGGAATGTGCCGTCCGCATAGCCGCCAAACAGCCCTTCCTGCTTGCACAGCACGACCGCTGCGCGCCGGTCCGCCGGGATATCGGCCGCATCCTGAAACGCGGCGATCTCTTTCTCTACCGTCTGCTCATCCGGCAGCGTCGCACCGCGCTGCACCAACAGGTTAGCGAACAGCTGCGCCGCATCCGCGCGCAAAACCGGCTGATTGGGCTGGAAATTTTCAGCCAGTCCGTCAAGCAGGCCTGCGGCCTCCACCGCACTGACCTCAGGCGTGTACCACGCGTCCGCAGGCAGGCCTTCCATCGGCGTTTCCGCCTCCGGCAGCGACAGGCTGCGCGCAACCGTCGCGCACACCTCGGCCTGCGTGATCAGCTCGTCCGGACGGAATAGTCCGCCCGAGCCTTGCATCAGACCTTTGTCTGCAACCGTCTGGATGTATCCCGCCGCCCAGTGGGTTGCCTGCACGTCGGAAAATCCGGCCACCGTAGTTTCGGAACGGATATAGGGCGTGTGCAGCGCCTGATAGCAGTCGCTTTTCTTGTTGAGCACGCTGTCCAGCTGCGCAAACGTCAACAGGAAGCTTTCCGTATAGGCGCGGCGGGTTTCGCTTTCGTACTCGTTATAATAGAACGTCACGCCCTCCTCGCTCATGCGCGGGAAGGAATACAGGTAAATCGGATGTTCGTCGGGCAGCAGCTGCTCCACCGTTTCCATGTAGCCGCTGACAAGCAGATCGCCCGCCTGATACTGCGTGCCGGTGCGCAGGTCGAACGCAAGGCAGTTATTCCATACCGATGCGCCCGCGCCCTTACCGCTGATGCAGTTTGCCCAGACAACCAGCACCGACCCCTCGACCGACGCGCCGTAGCTGCCCTCCAGCGCCTCGTATTCCGCCGTCACCGACGGCCCTTTCAGGAAGAATGCGCGGATGGCGTCGTTGATGGATTTCTGCACCGTCCCATCGGGCAGGCCGCTGATCTCAGGGAAATCGACGTTCCAGCCATGTTCGGTGCCGTCCGCCTGATAGCCCATGAATTTTTCATAGTGCACGGTTTTGGCTGTGATGCCGCTGCCTAAGTTAAATGAGTCGGGCTGCTCGCTGAGCGTTGTGCCGGTGGACAGGTTGATATAGCGCAGCCGGCCGTCTTGCGTAACACGCACGACGTTTTCGCTCAGGATCGCCGGGTTTTCCGCGTTTTTGAGGTTGGCATAATAGCCGCCGTTTTTCTTAAAAAAGATCAGGCTGCCGTCTTCGGTGCCATGCCACGACAGGCCGTAGCGCAGTTCGGTAAAACCGCCGACATAGCTGCTCGTGCGATAGGCGATATTGCCGTTGGCATCGACTGCGGCAACCGAGCCGTCCTCGCTACGGGCGGCATACAGCCCGTCGCCCATGTAGGACAGATAATAGTAGGTCGGCGCGATGAGCTGGCGGCCGGTGGTGTCGATCAGCCCCCAGCGGTTGACCTGCTGTACCATCGCCACATCCCCGTGAAATTCCGAAATCGTCTTATACAGGAATTCGGTCAGGTATTTGCCGGATGAGAGCGAATACAGCGCCTGATTGGCGCCGTCGGACAGGATAACCGTATCGCCGCCGTAAATGGCCATGTAAGACGGCTGCACGCCGCTTTCCAACGTGTATCGCGCATTGCCTTCGGTGTCGATGACGAGGTACTGCCCTTCCGCCGTGCGCACCAGTGCAAGCCCCTCTGAAAATACGCCCGCCTCGGTAAACTCGCCGTCAAAGGCCGGGCTGCCGTCCGGCTTGACATAGGAGTACCGCCCGGAGGCCGGGCCTTTGCACAGCAGCAGGCCGTCCGAGAAAAAGCCGACCGCGCCCGCATACGAACCGGTTTGTTCGCCCGTCAGCGTGTAATACACGCTGTGGTCGGCATAACGGTAGGCGATCGCGTCGTCCGAAAACTCGACCGACAGCGGCGCGTCCTGATAAGGTACCACCAGATGGCCCTCGCGGTCGATCACCGCGGTCTGCCACTTTTCGTTTTCGACCGCGGCAAGGCCGCAATCGGCAAATTCGCCTGCCTGCGCGTAGGCATAAGGCAGTATGGCGCGGCCGCTCTCGTCCAGATAGCCGTAACGGGTCACACCATCCACGCCGGTACGCTGGGCAGGGAAGATCGTCCCAGCCGCCGCCGCACCGGTCAGCATCAAACAAGCCGCAAACAAGGCGGCAATGGTTTTTTTGAGCATAGTTGTTTTCCATCCTTGGGGATTATTGATACTTAAATTATACCGTTTTGCGGCATCCTACTCAATAGTACCCAAAAAAGTGTAACATTTGTGACATGCACCCGAAGAATATTACAGTTTTATTGCACCGATTACAAAAACAAAAATGCCCCCGGATGGGGGCATTTATAGCGGTTATTCCGCATCATCGGATGGTTCTGGCTCGCCGTTTTCCACGCCGGACGCACCTTCCCCGGTACCCGGCTTGCGGCGGCGGCGCCCACCCCGACGGCGGCGGCGGCGCGGCGCGCCTTCCGCACCGGCATTTTCGGTTTCAGGCACATCCTCAGGCGCTTCGTCGGCCTGTCCGGCCGGACGCTCCTTTTTCACCGGCTTGGCGGCCTGCTCGGCAGCCGCCTGCTCCATGCGGCGGCGCTCCTCGGCCATCGCAGCCGCGTTCTGCCGGTTGCGGCACGCGCCCTTGACCACGCAGCAGTCCACGCACTGGAACTCGGTCAGCGAATGTTCGGGGCTGTCGTCCAGCTGCACCTTGCAGGTGCCGCGCAGCATCTGGGTGGAAATCACCTTGCCGCGCCCCTCGGGCGTATCGACTACGCTGCCCTGCCGGGGCGTGACCTTTTGCAGCTCTGCATAGGCTTCATGTTCATATTTCAGGCAACACATCAGGCGGCCGCACACGCCCGAGATTTTCGCCGGGTTGAGCGACAGGTTCTGATCCTTTGCCATATTGATCGAAACCGGGTGAAAGTCCTCCAGATACGAGCAGCAGCACAGCTCACGCCCGCAGGTGCCCAGCCCGCCGATCATCTTGGCCTCGTCACGCACGCCGATCTGCCGCAGTTCAATACGCGTGCGGAACACGCCCGCCAGATCCTTGACCAGCTCGCGGAAGTCGACGCGCCCGTCGGCGGTAAAGTAGAACAGCATCTTGTTCATATCGAACGTACATTCCGCCCGAACCAGATTCATCTCCAGTCCGCGCTCCTCGATCTTGCGCTTGCAGATGACAAACGCGTCGTCCGCGCGCTTTTTGTTGCGCGCGACCGTCTTTTTATCCGCTTCGGTCGCCACGCGCACCATGCGCTTGAGCGGCTGGACGACCGTCTGGTCGGGCACCTCGGTGTTGCCCTGCACGCACTCGCCGTATTCCAGCCCGCGCGCCGTTTCGACGATAACGTCCTCGCCCGCATTTACCTGCACGCCCTGCGGATCAAAATAATACATTTTTCCGCCCGTTTTAAAACGGACCCCAATAATCGTCGTCAAAAAAGAAATCCTCCTACGTTACAGAAAGCAGATGCGCCACGCATCGGCTGTGAGCGCGTTTGTGACGGCCGCCGCAGCAGCGTTGCGCGAAACGCGGCCAATCAGCACGCCGGTAAAATCATAAAGCCGCAGCAGCCGGTCCGCCCCGACCGTCTGCGCCAGTTTTTGCGTCTGCTGCCGGAGCGCGCCCTCAATGGGTGACTGCGGCAGTCTCTTCGCGGCAAACACCGCGTCGCGCAACGCGCTTTGCAGCACGCCGAGCACGCCGATGAGCGCCCGGCGCGGCGCTTTCTCGAGCGCAAGGGCGGCCAGCATCATGCGGTCCTCGCGTCTGGCGGCAACGGCCTCGAGATAGGGCGCGAGCAGCGCCGCCGCTTCGGCCGCGTCCGTCCCATCCGCCTCCCCCTGCGGGGCAAGTGCAAACTTGGTGCAGCGCGAGCGCACGGTTTGCAGCAGCGTGTCCGGCCGACTGGTCGTGAGCACGAAAAAGGCGTAGGCCGGCGGTTCCTCCAGCTCTTTGAGCAGCGCGTTCTGCGCCATCGGGTTTAAGTTGTGTGCATGCCGGATAACGGTCACACGACGTGCGCCGTCGTTCGGCACGACTGCGTTTTCCGCCTTGATTTGACGCGCAAGATCGACCTTCAACTCGTTCTCGCCTTCGTCGATAATGGCCAGATCGGGATGCACGCCCATGTCCACCTTACGGCAGGACAGGCATGTCCCACATGGGCGCGCGCCCTCCGCTTCGCACAGGATGCCCGCCGCGACCGTATTGGAAACGGCTTTCAAAGCCGCCGGGTCGTCCCCCGAGAGCAGCACGGCCTGCGGAAAACGGCCGGAAAGCGCCCTTCCCAGCGCGTCGTGCAGGGCTTTGCCGCCGGGCAATTTGTCAAAAGCGGTCACAGCTTTTCAAAGCGTTCCACGTTCAGCACAAATACGGTCGCGCCGCCGACCTCAACCTGCACGGGCGTGGACGGGAAAAAGCCCATACCCAGTTCGGCGGTCGTCGGGATGATCTGCTTGCGCGAGGAGGAATGCTCACGGATGATGTCGAAGCACTCGTCGAGTTTGGACTCGTCAAGACCGATCAGCACGGTGACGTTGCCGGCCTTGAGGAAGCCGCCCGTCGTCGCCAGCTTGGTGATCTGGAAGCCCGCCTTCATCAGCGCGTTTATCACATCCTGGGCATCATCATAATTGATGATCGCAAGTACCATTTTCATAGCAAAATATCCTCCTTTGCGGTGGTTCAGCCGATCACGACCGTGATCTCACCGATCTCATTGTACCATCTTTCGCGGATAAGTTCAATGTGCGCGCGGCTAATTTTCTCCCCCGGCCAGAGCAGCGGCACGCCGGGCGGATAGGGCGTAACCGGGCGCGCGCATACCAGCCCCTCGGCGTCGCCCGGATGGACGCGGCCGGTTTTGGAAAACCATGCGTCGCGCACGCGCATCACCCGCTCGGCGGGCGGGAAGGGCACGCAGGCCGACGGCCCCTCGGCCGGGCTGCGGCGCAGCGCGATCCGGCGCAGCCCGCGGCGCAGCCGGTACAGCGCCGGGCCGGAGTCCGCACAGGTCAGGATAAACACCACGTTGCGCGCGTCTGCCATTTCACAGGCGACGCCGCATTCGCTCCATAGCATATCGGCCAACCGGTGGCCGGTCACATCCGTGCCCGCTGTGCAGATGGTCAGACGGCAGGGGTCGAGCGCAGGGTAATCGGCCATCACCAGCGGCAAAAAGCAGGTGCGGCGCGCGACGTAATCACGCAATGCGCCGCAGGTCTCGGCGGCGCGCTGGTACGCCGCGCGGCCCGGGCCTTCGACATAGGCGCGGGCGAGGTCGATCGACGCCATGATCGGGTAGGACGGGCTGGACGTGCCGAACAGCGCGGTATTTTCCCGCAGCGCCGGTTTATCCGCGCCCGCGCTGGTCAGCAACACCGCACCCTGCCCAAGGCAGGGCAGCGTTTTGTGCATGGACAGCACGGCGTAGTCCGCGCCCTCGGCAACCGGGGAAGGCAGGCCGACGGCGGGAAAATGCGCGCCATGCGCGCCGTCGACCAACAGCAGTTTGCCGTACCCGCGGCACAGGTCGGCAAAGGCGGGGATAGCGCGGCGGATGCCGTAATAGGTCGGGGAGGTGAGGAAAACCGCCTTGATCTCCGGGTGCTCCTGCAACATGCGTTCGGCCTCGGCGGGCGACAGCGCGCCCGAGATTCCAAACGGCTCGACGAGCGGTGCGGAAATAAAATAGGGTGTGATGTCAAGCAGCGCGCAGGCGTGGCAGACCGACTTGTGGCACTCACGGTCGAGCAGCACCGCGCCGCCGCGCCCGACTGCGGTGGCCAGCATGGCAAGGATGCCCTGCGTTGACCCGCCGGTCAGGAAAAAGCAGTCGTCCGCGCCGAAATACAGCGCCGCGGCGACCTCCGCATCGCGGATCGGGCCGTCGCCCAGATAGAGGTTGCCTGCGCCGTAGGTTTCGGTAAAGTCGATCGAAAAGACCTCGGCAAAGCTGTTGAACAGCGGCTCGCCCTTGTGGCCGGGCATGTGGAACCGCGCCGAATCCCCGGTTGCGAGCAGTTGCAGCGCGTGGAACAGCGGCGCGCCGGTGAACGGCATCAGGCGGTTGATCTGCCGGTGGGTCAGCTGGGGGCGTGGGTGCGCCTGCCGGCGGCGGAACATAGCGTCCTCCCCTTTCCTTCGCGCGCGTCTCGTCCACAGGGCTGTGTATGGCCGCGCTCCGTCATTTTCTCTTATAAATCAGTATACCACATCGGGCGGAGCGCTTGCAAACTTCCGCGTGGCATCAGGAACGGGCGGCACAGAATATGCCGTGCTCTGTCCATAATGTGCAGACATTCGTCTTTTGTCGGCGGATTTTTGTTTTAATTTCCCGTAGTAAATCCCTTTTGCATATATTATAATGGATATCGTATTCCTATACGGAAACAGTATGTTTGATTATTGAAAGGCAGGTAACTATCACTATGGCTGACAATCGTATCTACAATTTCTCCGCAGGCCCCTCTATGCTTCCGGTGCCCGTACTCGAGCGCTGTGCATCCGAAATGCTGAGTTACAAGGGTTCCGGCATGTCCGTCATGGAGATGAGTCACCGATCTAAGGTATACGATGCGATCATCAAGGAGACCGAGGCGGCGATGCGCCGTGTGCTGTCCATCCCGGACAATTACAAGGTTCTGTTCCTTCAGGGCGGCGCGACGACCCAGTTCGCGGCCATCCCGATGAACCTGATGAAAACCGGCAAAGCGGACTATGCCATCACCGGCAACTTTGCCAACAACGCATACAAGGAAGCCGTCAAGTTCGGTGATATCCATGTGGCGTTCTCCTCCAAGGAGGGCAACTTCGACCGCGTGCCGACGCAGGCGGAGCTGGATATCCGCCCGGACGCGGATTACTTCTACATCTGCGCCAACAACACCATCTACGGCACCGAGTACCAGTATGACCCCGAAACCCCGGCGGGCGTGCCGCTGGTAGCCGATATGTCCTCGAACATCCTCTCCAAGCCCGTGGACGTATCCAAGTACGGCGTGATCTACGCGGGCGCGCAGAAGAACATGGGCCCTGCGGGCGTAACCGTCGTCATCGTGCGCGAGGATCTGCTGGGTAACTACCCGCTTGAAAAGTATCCGGTCATGCTCGACTGGAAAACCATGGCCGACAAGGAATCCATGTACAACACGCCCCCCACGTACGGCATCTATGTGCTTGGCCTTGTGCTCGAGTGGGTCGAGCAGATGGGCGGCGTAAAGGCGATGCAGGAGCGCGCCGAGAAGCGCTCAAGCCTGCTGTATGACTACCTCGACGGGCAGGACTTCTACAAGGCGGTTGCCGAGAAGGCATCCCGCAGCCACATGAACGTCACTTTCCGCACCGGCAACGACGAGCTGGACGCGAAATTTGCCAAGGAATCCGCAGCGGCAGGCATGAGCAACCTGAAGGGCCACCGTTCGGTTGGCGGCATGCGCGCGTCGATCTACAACGCGATGCCGATCGAGGGCGTAGAGTACCTGATCGACTTTATGAAGAAGTTCGCGGCGGAAAACGCGTAAACGTTTATGGGGGGTATCCAATACCCCCTTCGCTCTCTCCGAGCGAAAACACAAGATAAGAGGAGTGCTTCCCATGTATAACGTAAAGCTTTACAATAAGATTTCCAAGGTCGGTCTGGAAAAGCTCGACCCGGCCAAGTACACCTGCGCAGAAGATTTTGAGGACTACGACGCAGTGCTTGTCCGTTCGGCCAAGCTGCACGACGTCGAATTCCCGAAAAACCTCAAGTGCATCGCGCGCGCGGGCGCGGGCGTGAACAACATCCCGCTTGACCGCTGCGCACAGGAGGGCATCGTCGTGTTCAACACGCCGGGCGCGAACGCCAATGCGGTCAAGGAGCTGGTTGTCTGCGCGCTGATGCTCGCCTCCCGCAAGATCGTGCAGGGCGCAAACTGGGTGCAGTCGCTCGCGGGCACGCCGGACATCGGCCCGGCTGCTGAAAAGGGCAAGGCGACCTATGCCGGCCCGGAAATTTCGGGCAAGCGTCTGGGCGTCATCGGTCTGGGCGCGATCGGCGTTAAGGTAGCGAATGCTGCGGTTTCTCTGGATATGGAGGTCTGGGGCTATGACCCGTTCCTGTCGGTTGACGGCGCGCTGGCGCTTTCCCGTTCGGTCAAGCACGTCACCGAGCTTGACCAGATCTTCGCAAACTGCGACTATATCACCATCCATGTCCCGCTGACCCCGGACACCAAGAACACCATCTGCGCCGAGTCCATCGCCAAGATGAAGGATGGCGTGCGCATCATCAACCTCGCGCGCGGCGAGCTGGTCGACACCAAGGCGATGGCCGAGGCGCTCGAGAGCGGCAAGGTCGCGGCCTATGTGTCCGACTTCGCTTCCGACGAAATCCTCGCCCAGCCCAACGCTATCACGCTGCCGCACCTCGGCGCATCCACGCCCGAGAGCGAGGACAACTGCGCGATGATGGCGGTCAAGGAGATCGCAGATTACCTCGAGCATGGCACCATCCGCAATTCGGTCAACTTCCCGAACCTCAAGGTGCCTTACGAGGGCGGCTACCGCATCTGCATGATCCACAAGAACATCCCGAACATGATCGCATCCATCACCGCGGCGGTCAAGTGTAACATTGAGAACATGGGCAACCGCTCTAAGGGCGATTACGCCTACACCATCATTGACACCGCTGAAGCGCCGAGCGAGGCTAACCTCGAAGCGCTACGCGCGATCGACGGCATGATCTCTGTCCGCGCGATCTAATCACCGCTCGATATGGCAAACAAAGACACCGTTCCATGAGGAACGGTGTTTTTTTGTTGTCTTTACTTTTGCTTGACCGCGCCGTCTTTGATGATGTCCCAGTTCTTTCGCAGGTAGTCGTAGCCTGAGTAGATGGTGACAAGCGTGATCACCCAGCCGACAAAGTACACGAACGTCGGATAGCCGTCCGTCCCGGTGAGAAACATCACGGTACTGGTCGCACTGAAGCTGCCGTCGGACGACACCGTCATCGAGTCGAACGCGCCGCTGCCGACTGCACCGATAAAGATATAATACAGATAAATCGCGATGATGCCGCCGATCTGCACGCAGGTCTTGACCTTGCCGGTCCACGTTGCGGCGAGCACACGGCCCTTGTTCGCCGCAACCACGCGCAGCGAGGTGATGATCAGCTCACGCGCAAGGATGACGCATACCATCCAGCCCGCCATCGCGCCTTGCTCGGCAAACAGCACGAGCGCCGAGGACACAAGCAGCTTGTCCGCCAACGGGTCGACGAACTTGCCGAAGTCAGTCACCTGATTGTACTTGCGGGCGACATAGCCGTCGAGAAAGTCCGTGAAACTCGCCACGCAGAACAATACGAGCGCAATGACCGTATTTGTCGGAAAATCCACGATACCGCGCATATAATCACCCGACAGCATCGGCTGCGACGCGAAATACAGGAAAAACGGGATCATTGCGATACGGGTCAGCGTGATTTTATTGGCTGTTGTCATTTGTTATTCCCCCTTCTGCCGGACGCCGAGCAGGTCAGGCCCAAGGCTTTCGGTGATGCGCACACGCATAAACGCACCCTCCTGCGGCTCGTCGTCGGCTTCAAAATACACATGGCCGTCGACCTCGACCGAGTCGGCATAGGTGCGGCCAAACCACAATTGCTGTTCGTCATCAAAGCCCTCGCACAGTACGTCCATCGTCTCGCCGTGGCGCGAGGTGTTGTAATCGTCAAGAACGCCAGACTGCAATTCCTCCACGATCAGGCGGCGCTGCGCCTTGACCTCGGGATCGATCTGATCAGGCAGCTCGGCGGCTTCGGTGCCCTCCTCGGCCGAAAACTCAAACACGCCGACGCGCTCGATCTGCGTTTCCTGCAAAAAGCTGCACAGCTCTGCAAACTCTTCCTCGGTCTCGCCCGGCAGGCCGACGATCAGGCTGGTGCGCAGCACCAAGCCCGGAATGCGCTCGCGCAGCTTTGCGATGAGCGCGGCAAACTCTTCCCCGTCGCCCGGGCGGTGCATCGCACGCAGGATGCGCTTTGACACATGCTGGAGCGGGATGTCCAGATATTTGACGACCTTCGGCTCGGTTGCAATCACATCAATCAGCTCATCCGTGATCTGGTCGGGGTACAGGTAATGCAGACGTACCCAAGTGAAATCCAACTTGCACAGCGCGCGCAGCAATTCGGGCAGCAGGCGCTTATGCTCCGGCAGGTCCATACCGTACTTGGTGATGTCCTGGGCAATAACAATCAGTTCCTTGACCCCTGCATCCGCTAATTCCCGCGCTTCTTCGAGCAACGCATCCATTTCGCGCGAACGGTACGGCCCGCGCAGCTTGGGGATGATGCAGTAACCGCAACGGTTGGAGCAGCCCTCCGCGATCTTGAAGTACGCGGTGTAGGGCGGGGTCAGGCGGTCACGGCCGCCCTCGAGCGCCGCCGACGCCATATCGGCCATGTACGCGGCCTTGTGGCCGCCGAGCGCGGCGTTTGCCGCGTCCACGATGTTTTCATAGCTGCCCGTTCCGCAAATCGCGTCAATCTCGGGCAACTCCTTTTGCATTTCCTCCGCGTAGCGCTGCACAAGGCAGCCGGTCACGACCAGACCTTTCATGTTGCCATTCTGCTTATACTGCGCGGTTTCCAAAATGGTCTCGATGGCCTCGCTTTTGGCCGCTTCGATGAAGCCGCAGGTGTTAACCACACCCACGTCGGCCTCGGCCATGTCCTCGGTAATATCCCAGCCCGCTGCGCGCAGCAAAGCCAGCATGTGCTCGCTGTCCACCAGGTTTTTGGCGCAGCCGAGCGAGATCAGCCCGATTTTCGGCATGCGATCTCTCCTCTCCGGTATTTCCATTCATTATACAGGATTTCCCTGTGTTTGTCACGCGAGAAGCGCTTCCATTTCCCCAATGAGCTGGTCAAACAGACGTGTCGCGTCCTCGACCGGGGCGGGACTTGCCATATCCACACCCGCGCCGCGCAAAAGCGAAACCGGGTCAGCCGAACAGCCGCCCGACAGGAAGCCAATATAGTCGCGCACCGCGCTTTCACCCTCGCGCAAAATGCGGCGCGACAGCGCGATTGCCGCGGCGTAGCCGGTCGCGTACTGGTAGACATAATAGTCGTAATAGAAATGCGGGATGCGCGCCCACTCGAGTGTAATCTCGTCGTCGACCACCATGTCCGGCCCGAAATACTGCACGTTCAGTTCCTTATACAGCGCGCAAAGCGCTTCGGCGGTCGTACCTTCGCCGCGCTGGGTCATTTCGTTGACGCGCAGCTCAAACTCCGCGAACATGGTCTGGCGGTAGAGCGTGCCGCGGAACTGCTCAAGGAAGTGGTTGATGAGATACGCGCGCTGCTTTTTGTCCTCGGTGACGGACAACAGATACTCCATCAGCAGCGCTTCGTTGCAGGTCGAGGCAACCTCGGCCACAAAGATCACATAATCCTGATAGGCGGTCGGCTGGTGCTTGTTGGACAAATACGAGTGGATAGCGTGCCCCATCTCATGCACGAGCGTGAACACATCGTCCAGCGTCCCCTTGAAGTTCAAAAGCACAAACGGGTGCACCCGCGCGCCCGCTGAATACGCGCCCGAGCGCTTGCCCTGATTTTCGTATACATCGATCCAGCCGTTCTCGAACCCCTCGCGCAGCAGGTTCAGGTAATCTTCCCCGAGTGGCGCCAGCGCCTTGAGGGCGATCTCCTTGGCCTCCTCGAACGTGAACTTCATCTCGACGCCCTCGACGACCGGGACATACAGATCGTACATATGAAGTTCATCCACGCCAAGCGCGCGGCGGCGCAGCGACACATAACGGTGCATCGGCGCGAACGAGCGGTGTACCGCGTCAATCAGGTTGTGGTAAATCGCGGGGTCGACCTCGGTGCCGTCAAGCGCGGCGGCAAGCGTGGAAGGATACTTGCGGGCATTCGCGAAAAATAGCAGCTGCTTCATCTGCGCGGACAGGATGGAAGCCGCCGTGTTGCGGAACTGGCCGTAAACCGAATAAAGCGAATCAAACGCAGACTTGCGCAGCGTGCGGTCGTAGGACTGCATCAGCGGGATATAGGTGCCGTGCGTGACCGGGTGCTTGTTCCCGTCTTTGTCCACCGCGTCCGGGAACTTGAGGTCGGCATCGTTGAGCATCGAGAATACGTCGTCGGGTGCCGCCGCCATCTCCCCTGCGGCCGCGAGCAGCGCTTCCTCCTTGTCGCTCAGGACGTGCTCCTTCCGGCGGCGCACACGGTCGATGTTCCGCTGATAGAGCTGCAAGCCGGGCGCCGCCTGATAAAAGCCCGCGAGCGTATCATCCGCAATCGAGAGCAGCTCGGGTGTCTGGAACGCCGCCGCCGACTGAAGTTCAACCGCCAGCCGCGTCACTTGGCTGATCATCTCCTGATAGGCCGCAACACGGGTATCCTCATCGCTTTTACGCTGGGCATAGTGTACGAGTGCGTCAAACGCAAGGCTGATTTCATCGTCGAGACGGAAGAACGCAAGCAACGTATCCGCGCTTTCACCCAGCCGCCCGCGGAACGCCTGCACGCACGGGATATAATCCTTGGCGGCAGTCAGCGCCGCACGCCAATCGTCGTCGGTGGCGAACAGGTCGTGGATCGCCCATTTATCCTGTGCGGCCACGTCCGCGCGCGCGGGGATCTGCATGGTTTCCATGGAAAAACTTCCTTTCCGGTATGAATTTCAATACCTTATTATGATACCCCAACCGCATAGAACATGCAAGCTTTTCGATAAAAGCATACAGCTTTCATCGAGAAGAACGCACCGCGATAAACGTGGATGCGTTTAAAAAGAGAGAAAGTTCCGTCATTCGAAACGTTCTCTCTTACCTGTATCAAAAAGCAGGCGCATGTCCTGCCTTTTGATGAAAAAGCCTGTTTCACAGGCTTTTTCTGTTTTACGTCGCTTCGCTCCAAAATAAAAAGCGTGCATCGCACGCTTTTTTTATTCTATTTCGTCCGGGATACTCTCGCCATAGGCCGCGAGCGCATCGCGGATGTCATTCCATGCAAAGCCCCGGCGCTGCAAAAACGCAATCGCTTTGTCGATCTCCCTGCGGTCGGAGACATCGCCGCGCAGGCGCTTATCCAGCAGGGCGACGAGCTTCTCGCGGTCGGGCGTGAAACCCGTCAGGGCGGCTTCCGCTGTCTCGCGGTCGACCCCGCGGCGCGTCAGCTCCTGCCGGATGCGCGCTTCGCCGTAGCCCTTGCGCGCACACGAACGCACCACGCTTTCCGCATAGGCCGTGTCGTCCAGCAGATGCCGCTCGGTGAGCCACGCGAGCGCATAGTCCGCGGCTTCCTCGTCATGCCCCTTATCCAGCAGCTTGTCGCGCAGGCCCTTTGCGCTCAGCGCGCGGTAGGAAAGCTGCTTTGCCGCCGCATCCAGCGCCGCGCGGTATTTATCCTCACTCATTCTTCGTCGAGGTCGTCAAAGTCGTCCGCGTCGATCGAAACCGCCTTGGACGCGCTCATCTTGGGCGCAGCAGGTTTGGCTGCCGGCGCGGCCACAGTCGATGCCGCCGCAGCGGGCGCCGCCTTCGCCGCCTGATGGTCGCGGCGGTTTTCCTCCTCGACCTTCTGCATGATCTGCTTTTGTACCTCGTCGGCAATGTCCGGATGATCCTTGAAATACTGCTTAGCGGCATCGCGACCCTGTCCCAGACGGGTCTCACCCATCGAGAACCACGCGCCCGACTTGTTGACCAGCCCGTACTTAACGCCAAGGTCAACCAACTCGCTGGTGCGCGAGATGCCCTCGCCATACATGATGTCGAACTCGGCTTCCTTGAACGGCGGCGCGACCTTATTCTTAACCACCTTGACACGCGTATGGCTGCCGACCAGCTCGGTGCCGTTCTTGAGGTGCTCGACGCGGCGCACATCCAGACGGACGGACGCATAGAACTTGAGCGCGCGGCCGCCGGTCGTAACCTCCGGGCTACCATAGATCACGCCGACCTTTTCGCGCAGCTGGTTGATGAAAATGGCCACACAGTTGGACTTGGAGATCGAGCCGGCCAGCTTGCGCATTGCCTGGCTCATCATGCGGGCGTGCAGGCCGACAAACGAGTCCCCCATCTCGCCCTCAATCTCAGCGCGCGGCGTGAGCGCAGCAACCGAGTCTATGACCACAATGTCGATCGCGCCCGAGCGCACCAGCGCCTCCGCGATATCCAGACCCTGCTCGCCGGTGTCCGGCTGGGAAACCAACAGACTGTCGATGTCGACGCCGAGCGCCTGCGCATAAACCGGGTCGAGCGCGTGCTCCGCGTCGATAAACGCGGCGGTGCCGCCCATCTTCTGAGCCTCGGCCACGCAATGCAGCGCAACCGTCGTTTTACCCGAGGACTCCGGCCCGTAGATCTCGACAATACGGCCGCGCGGCAGGCCGCCGACGCCAAGCGCAAGGTCCAGCCCGATCGAGCCGGTCGGGATATGTTCGATATTCATGCCCGCGTTCTCGCCCAAGCGCATGACCGAGCCTTTGCCGAACTGCTTTTCGATCTGCCCGAGCGCTGCGGCGAGCGCTTTCTTTTTATCGGCCGCAGGCGCGACCGGTTCCAGCTGTTTCTTGGTAGCCATTGCGTACCTCCTGCTTTGATTCGATGCGTCCATTATACCAGCATGCGGTTTTGATTGCAAGTATTTTATCGAAAATTTGTTCGATTTATTTTGGCAGCAAAAATGCCCACCTATAAGCGCGGTGAGATAAGAAAACAAGCAAAAACCCTTATATCATCACGTTTTGAGGACAGCGGGCAAACAGGTTACAACTGAATAACCGAGCAAAAGGGACGTTATCGAAAGATAGCGTCCCTTTCTGCATACCACGCCGCAGCTTAAAAAGTTGTGGCGTTTTTTTATGCCCGCAGGAAAGGAGGCACAGCCGGAATGTATTTCACAGAGGACGAACAACGGGCGTTTGAACTGCTCATGCAGCAGAAGCCGGGATTTGACCGCTATCAATCCGGTTGCGCCAGAAGTGATGAAGATTGCGGGACTTGCCGTTTTTACCGCCCGCATTGGAAATATGAGTTTTGCGTTTTCAAAGAGTGTCCCTACTGCCCCGGCAAAAGGACGCGGAAAACGTCTGTCTGCATGGACAAATAGGCGGGTAAAAAGCCTTGCGCCATGCGGCTTTACAGACGCAGAAAACGGCAAAGGCATATTGCAATACCTAAACCGCCGAAAACGGCTTTCTAATTATCCACGCAGACCGAGAAAGGAAGTGATGAAACATGGCAGTTTTCCGAGTGGAACGCAATACGGGATATACCGTTATGAGCAATCACCACTTGCGCAACAAGGAACTTTCCTTAAAGGCAAAGGGCTTGTTGTCGCAAATGCTGTCGTTGCCGGAGGACTGGGACTATACCCTAAAGGGCTTATCTCACATCAACCGCGAGAAGATCGACGCAATCCGTGAAGCAGTCAAGGAACTTGAAAAGGCCGGATATATTGTTCGCAGCCGGGAGCGCGACGAGAAAGGACGCTTGCGGGGCGCGGATTACATCATCTATGAGCAGCCACAGCCACCCGATCAGCAGCCACCCGGCGACGGACAGCCGCCTACATTGGATTTACCTACGTTGGAAAATCCAACATTGGAAAACCCTACGCAGGAAAAGCCTACGTTGGAAAATCCAACGCAATTAAATAAAGATATATCAAGTAAAGAACAATCAATTACAGATGTATCAAGTACCCATTCCATTCCTATCCTTTCCCCTAACCCCTCTCCTTTGACGGGTACGGCAGAGCCGGAACGGAAAGGAACGGAAGCGAAAAGCCAAAGCGCAGTAGAGATTTATCGGGAGATCATCAAAGACAATATCGAATACAACCACCTCATTCAGAACTGCAACATTGACGCTGACCGTCTGAATGAGATTGTTGACCTCATGCTGGAAACCGTCTGCACAGCGCGGAAGTCAATCCGTATTGCCGGGGACGATTATCCCGCCGAGTTAGTGAAATCAAAGTTTTTGAAGCTGAACAGCAGTCATATTGAGTTTGTTTTGGACTGCATGAGGGAGAACACAACCAAAGTACGCAATATCAAGCAGTATCTAAAAGCGGTGCTGTTCAATGCGCCGAGTACCATTGACAGCTACTATACCGCCCTTGTCAATCACGATCTTTACGGCGGCGAATGAGCATAGCCGCAGTTTACCGGGAAAGGAGTTGAGATACCTTGCAGGAGGAAGTAACCCAAAAAACGATTGCCCTCTATGTCAAAGTGGGAAAAGGCGCGGCGAAGCTGACCGAACAGGCGTTGCAGAAAGCAATCAAGAAGTTTTTGGAGCAGAAAGGCAAAGCCCCGCATGGGAAACAGACCATGCGGCAGCTTATGAAGCAAAACGCGGGCGTTTCCAACATTGAGATCACCGACAGCAATATCAAAGCCTTTGAGAGTACGGCGAAAAAGTACAACATAGATTTTTCGCTGAAAAAGGTTAAGGGGGAACAGACCCGTTACCTTGTGTTTTTCAAAGGCCGGGACGCAGATGTTATGACCGCCGCTTTTCAAGAGTTTTCCGCAAAGAAGCTGAACAGGGACAAAAAGCCCTCTATCCGCAAAGCCCTTGCAGCGGCAAAGGACAAGGCGAAGCAGCTTAACGCCGTCCGCGACAAGGTAAAGAAAATCGACAGGGGGCGCGAGATATGAAGCAGCTAAACTACAAAAAGCTGATACTTCCGAATATTCCCTATGTGTTCTTTGTCTATCTCTTTGATAAAGTGGGACAGGCGGTGCGGCTTGCCCCCGGCGTAGATGTTTCCGCAAAGATACTGAACATCACGCAGGGATTTTCCGCAGCCTTTGAAAACGCCTTGCCGAGCGTCCACCCGCTGGATTTGCTTGTGGGTATCGTCGGCGCGGTGGTTATCCGTCTGATTGTCTATGTCAAAGGGAAAAACGCAAAGAAATACCGCCGCGGCAGCGAGTATGGGAGTGCGCGTTGGGGCGGTACAGCCGATATTCAGCCCTACATAGACCCCGATTTTTCCAACAACATCATTTTGACGCAGACGGAACGGCTTACCATGAACAGCCGCCCGAAGCAGCCAAAGTACGCAAGAAATAAAAACGTCGTCGTGATCGGCGGCAGCGGCAGCGGAAAGACAAGGTTTTTCGTCAAGCCTAATTTAATGCAGCTTCATTCCTCTTACGTCTTGACAGACCCGAAAGGTACGGTTTTGATCGAGTGCGGGAAGCTGCTGCAACGGGCGGGCTACCGCATTAAGGTACTGAACACAATCAATTTTCGGAAAAGTATGCACTACAACCCTTTTGTGTATCTCCACAGCGAAAAGGATATTTTGAAGCTGGTAAACACGCTGATTGCGAATACCAAAGGCGAGGGAGAAAAAAGCGCGGAGGATTTTTGGGTAAAGGCAGAACGCCTTTTGTATTGTGCGCTGGTGGGCTACATCTGGTACGAAGCCCCGGCAGAAGAAATGAACTTTATCACGCTGCTTGAACTTATCAACGCAAGCGAAGCCCGCGAGGACGACGAGGAATATCAAAGCCCCGTCGATCTGCTCTTTGCCGACTTGGAGGAACGCGACCCCGACCATTTTGCGGTGAAGCAATACCGCAAGTACAAATTGGCGGCGGGCAAGACCGCAAAATCAATCCTCATTTCATGCGGTGCGCGGCTTGCCCCCTTTGATATAAAGGAACTCCGCGATCTCATGTCCTATGACGAATTGGAACTTGACACGTTGGGCGACAGGAAAACCGCCCTGTTCCTCATTATGAGCGATACGGACAGCACCTTTAATTTTGTGATCGCTATGCTGCAATCACAGCTTTTCAACTTGCTTTGCGATAAGGCCGACGACGAATACGGCGGCAAGCTGCCCGTCCATGTGCGGTGTCTGCTGGACGAGTTTGCGAACATCGGGCAAATCCCGCAGTTTGAAAAGCTGATTGCCACAATCCGCAGCCGGGAAATCTCGGCTTCTATCATTCTGCAATCGCAGAGCCAACTAAAAGCCATTTACAAGGACGCGGCAGAGATCATTTTAGATAATGCCGACAGCACCTTGTTTTTGGGAGGGCGCGGGAAAAATGCAAAGGATATTTCGGAAAACTTGGGACGGGAAACAATCGACAGTTTCAACACTTCCGAAAATCGCGGCACGCAGGTTTCTCATGGCCTCAACTATCAGAAATTGGGAAAGGAGTTGATGACACAGGACGAGATCGCAGTTATGGACGGAGGAAAATGTATTTTGCAGCTACGCGGTGTGCGCCCCTTTTTCAGCGACAAATACGATATAACGCGCCACCCGAACTACAAATACCTTTCCGACTTCGACAAGAAAAACGCATTTGACGTTGAACGGTATATGTCTACCCGTCCGGCAATCGTAAAGCCCGACGAAGCCTTTGACATATACGAAATAGATTTGTCCGACGAGGACGCAGCCGCCGAAGAATAACGGCGGCTTTTTCTCTATCACCTAACAATCTATTTCAAATTATGGAGGTAAACTATGGATTTTTTTAATTCTGCTGTTGATGTACTGCAAACTTTGGTAATCGCGCTTGGCGCAGGTCTTGGCATTTGGGGCGGTATCAACCTCATGGAAGGTTATGGAAATGACAATCCGGGGGCAAATGCTCATGTGCCATAAAGTAACACGCAAGAATTTATAGACAGCAGCCCACAATTCCAATTATTAACCATAGGTTAATTTTGTAAACTCAATTTTTAATATTTGCTCCATTGTTCCGTGAAATTATCTCTGCTATTATGATTTACAGAAGAACGGAGGTGCAATATGAAAATCAATGAAATCATCCGAGAAAAAAGGAAAGCCTTATCTCTCACACAAGAGCAAATTGCGGAGTATTTAGGCGTATCGACACCGGCAGTTAATAAATGGGAGAAAGGGGTTTCACTTAGTTAAAGATACCACATCAAAACCCACGTTGACTTTTGCTCAACCGATACAGCCGGAGGGCTGGATAACAAGAAAAGGCGGTATGCGCCCCGTGGAGGGGTAGAATACCGCCTTTTCTTGTGGGGGTTTCCAAAGGGGGCTTGCCCCCATTTGGCACACGACTTTGCCTGCAAAGTGTAGTGTGTTATACCTGCTGGCGTGGCTGGCGGGGGAAACGGGGTGCGGTGCTTTTTGCGCCCCGCTTGCTCCGGCAGGAAAACAGGCTGACTTTTTGTGAATGAGAATGAACAAAAAATCGGGCTGGTTTCAGAGAACGGCGGCAGGTATATGAAAGCCCCGTCCCTCGTCCTACGCTCCGACTTATGGACAAAATGTCCCGAAGCTGCGGCCACACTCCCGGCAAAATAGCAGAACAGCGGGCAACCGTCAAGGCTGAAATGAACGGGTTTGCACCCGGCCTTGACCGCCTCCCGTTGTTCTGCTGAATGGGTGGACAAGGCGGCAAATCTCTCAAAGTGCTTGGCCGCACTCTCTTTAACTTGGAAGCGTTTTTTCCCTCAAAATTGAAATGGGCGGGAAGCCATTTTGTGGCTTTCCCTCCTTGATTACCTTTTAGCAAAGACGGGCGGGGCTGTCAACGGCGGCGCATGAAATGCGCCGTTCATCTTGACCGTTGACTGGCTCGGCTGGCTTTGCTATTCGGTAGCCAGACGAATGTTTTTGGTCGCCATGTTATTTCTAAAAGCAAGATCATGTTCTACAAAGATCATGGTAGGAGAAAATTCTCTAATCAGATTTTCAATTTGCATTCGGGAATAGATGTCAATATAGTTAAGAGGTTCATCCCACACATACAGATGCGCTTGTTCACAAAGGCTTTTTGCTATCAACACTTTTTTCTTTTGTCCCGCCGAAAAATCTTCCATTTTCTTTTCAAACTGTATTCGTGAAAAATCCATTTTCCGTAAGATCGCCTTAAACAAACTTTCATCAATACGATTGGCTTCCGCAAACTCTGATAACGAACCGTTCAGCATGGAAGTATCTTGAGGTACATAGGACAATATCATTCCAGAACCTATTGTAACCGTCCCACGATGTTCTATTTGTTGCCCGATCAGTAGCTTGAGAATGCTCGTTTTTCCAGAACCATTTTTCCCATCAAGGGCAATGCGTTCTCCCCGCTTTACTGTAAATGAGATTGGCTGGCAAACATCTTTTCCGTCAAAAATTGGTACAACATCAGAGAAAGTCACTAAGGTATCTGAAAAATAGAGAAGCGGAGTGATTTTCAAATCTTCTATGATTTCCAAATTTTTAAGAAGGCCGGACTTTTCCTCGATTGCCCGTTGCTGCCGCACTTCGATAGATTTTGAGCGTTTCATCATTTTGGCAGATTTGTGACCGATATACCCTCGGTCAACCGGGCCGTTCCCATATTTTGACGCTTCAATTCGGTCTGACCAGACAGAAGTTCTTTGAGCGGCCTTTTGCAAATTATCAATGCTTTTTTTCAGCTTCACATTTTGAGCGAGTTCAAATTCTTGTTGGCGCTGGAAGTTGGTGAACCAAGTAGAAAAATTTCCGCTTTGTACTTCGATGTTTGACCGATTGATCGACAGGATATGGTCAACACAGCCATCTAAAAAACAGCGATCATGAGAGACTAAGATAAATCCCTTTTTCCGTTTCAGGTATGCTGAAACGGTTTCTCTGGCTTTCATATCCAAATGGTTTGTCGGTTCATCAATCAGTAAAAAGTGTCCATCATTCAGAAAGAGGGCGGCAAGCAGCACCTTGGTCTGCTCCCCATTGGAAAGCGTAAAAAATGGTCTCCAAAGCACATCATCACGGACTTCCAGATAGGATAGTTCTCTCAACAGCTCCCATTCTTCCGCCAGCGGGCAGACTTCCGAGAGAATGTCCGCAGTTAATCTGTTTTTATTGCTAACAGGGTATGGAAAGTAATCAAATTGCACAGAGGCTTGTATTTTCCCATGGTATTCGTACTTTCCAAGCAGAAGATTTAGAAAAGTTGTTTTACCTCTGCCATTTCTACCAATGAACCCAAGTTTCCAATCTGTATCAATTTGAAAATTGACATTTTCAAAAATGTTATCATAGCTGGATGGATAGGCAAAGGTAAGGTTCTCGACTCGGATCATCGACATATCGCATTCCTCCTTTATTCCGGGAATAAAGAACATAAAATAAGAGCTGCAAGAAAGTCAATTCTTGCAGCTCGTCACAGCATAATAGTACCACCCCTATCAAGAGTGATACGCCTACGATATATCGAGTGAATAGACTTTTAACTTTCTTGCAATGGGTACAATGGTACTGTAAAACACAGTATCACTGTATATTCCAATTTATTTGCAAGAAAAGTTAATCATCTTTCCACCTCACCTCTAATGTTTATATTAGCGTATCATAAACGCATGGAATAATCAAGTATAAAAACAAATCCTTTACTTTCACCGCTCCCCCCGATCAACAGAGCGCCGGGGCCGCTTTCGGCCTTTCTCCGCCTGTTCCCGCTGTTTGTCCGCTTGTACCGCCACCTCCACTTGTTCGAGGCCAAAGACCCGCTTGACCCGCTCATAGTCGGCGGAGACTTGCCGCAGGGCCTTATTTTCTAACTTGACCTCCTGCAATCGGTCAGACAGGCGGGCGTTACTCTCCCTCACCCGGCCATAGTCCCCTTGCAGGCGCTCAAATTTCCCCCGCAGTTCAACATAGGCCAGATACAGGGAGCGTAACACCTTGACAATTTGAGCCAACAGGGGCTTGGCCTTTTTCTCCCGGTAGGCCCGGCCTGTTTCCAGCGTTCCCGGCTCCGGTAAAATCTCCTCCGGGTCGGCAGAGAAGTCCGCCGCCAGACGCTCCATGTTCTTCACCACCGGGGCCAGTTCCTTGAGCCGCCGTTCCTGGCTCTCCACCTGGCTTTCTTTCTCCGCCTTGACTGTCTCCAGGACGGCGATCTCCTTTGCCCGTTGTTCTTTCTTGTAGTCCAACACAGACAGGTGCTTGTCGTGGGTGCCCTTGTCCTCCCACTCAATCCCGTGGCGCTCCATAACCAGGGAAAGCTGCTCCTTTTCCGAGCGCACCCACTGGCTCCACTCCGTGTCCCCTCGGGTGCCGCCCTTGAAACCCTGGGCCGCTAACGCCTGTTTCAGCGATACCCTGGTGTCCAGCCCTCGCTTGCTCCCGGTAGTGAATGGTACAAAGTCAATGTGCAGATGGGGCGTAGCCTCGTCCATGTGGAGGTGAGCGGAGAACACCCGGAGTTGGGGATTGCGCTCTTGAAAGCCCTTCATGTACTCGTCCAAAACCGCTGCCGCCAGCTGCCCCTCCTCGCTGTCGGCGCTCATATCGTCTCGATTGCCCACTTGCAGAATGATTTCGTGGAACGGCTTTTCCTGCTTGCCCGAGCGGATTTTCTCATAGTAATCCTCAATCCTTCTGTCGGCCCTGGTCTGTTTAGCGTTGTAGCGCTCCAGAGCCTCGTCAAAGAGTTCATGGTACACCGTCTTGATATTCTCCTGGCAGTAGGTGACATTCAAATGGGAGCGTTCCGGATCGGTGTTCTTGGCGTGGAATTTTCTGCTGTTATGGTTCACTGATCCTTGGCCCACCATGGCGCTGATTGTCCTTTTCAAAACAATCCCTCCTTCCTTTTCCGCTGCGCAAGCGGCGGGCCTTTGTTACTTTCTGCGAAAGTAAATCAAAAGCGCATTTGCGCCCTACGGGGTGGTGTGGAGGCTTTGCCCCCGCCGTCTGCGGACGGCTCCCCCAGCAGGGCCGCCCTTTGAAAAGGGCACCCTGCACCCCGCCTAAACTTTTTCACTCGCCGTGGGGCAGGGAGGAAAGGCCAGCGGCCTTTCCTCCCACCCGGCAAGTGTTCTCCGTGGGGTGAAAGTCAAGGGGTTCGGGTTGTATTGCCTTGCGGCAATCTCCACCCGCAGGTATGCCCCCTTGACTTTCGCCCCCGCTCCCCGTGACAGCCGTGACGACCGTGACGATGTTTTGCACACCGCCTCCGCACTCCAAAAAGCTGTCACAGCTGTCACGGTCGTCACGCCTGGGGTTCTTCCAGCGTGAGCTTGATACTCCGTCCTGCATGGGTTCGGGCGCTTTCATAGCGGATGTGGTACTCATAGGACAGCCGCCATGCCCGGACATTCAGCCGCATAGCCAGGGCATTGGGTTTCATATCCAGCCCCAGGGCGGCGACAAGTTCCGTGGCCGTCCCTCTCCACTCTGGCCGTTCCGCCGTCACCAGGGCGGCAACAGCCTCCAACACCGGGTCGGGCGGCTCCTGCCGCAGCTCCGTTTCCCGCCGCTCCAGCTCCCACACAAGCCGTTCCTCGTCCCGTTTAAGGTAGAGGCGCTGGTCTTGCTGATCCCGCCCGGAAATGTCCAGGGTGGCGGCGTTGTCTGTCCGCCGCTCCTTTTGGAGCAGGAAGGCCCCGTCTGCCGCACCCAACAAGCCGTTGGTGCCGGAGATCATATCAAACTTGTCATCGGCCTGCTGCTTGCGGGTGTGATGTACCACCAGGAGGCAAACCCCACTTATATCGGCAAACCGTTTCAGTTTGGTGATTACCTCATAGTCGTTGGCATAGCTATACTTTCCGCCGTCCTCCTCCCGTACTTTTTGCAGGGTGTCGATGATAGAGGGCTGTACCGCCGCAGAACCGCAGCGCATCGTGGACGCCTTGAGCAGCGGCAAGCTGGTGGTAGCCATCATGACCAAGGGGCACTTTACCAGCAGTGGGCACTTCATCGTCCTGCGGGGCGTACAGGACGGTCAGATTCTCGTAGTTGACCCGGCCAGCTATAACCGCAGCCAGAAGCTCTGGGATATGTCCATCATTCTGGGGGAGGCCAGCAAACGGGCCGGAGCGGGAGGCCCTTTTTGGATTATTGGGTAAACAGCAGGAAGGTG
>DWZQ01000030.1 GCA_019117485.1 Candidatus Agathobaculum intestinipullorum
GCCGATGTGGTAGGAGCGTTTGTCAGCTGGGACGCCTTTCAAGACCTTGCCAAAGCGGAGGGGTATGAATCTGTCCCTGTCTGTTTTGTACGCTTTACCGAAGATGCCAATCCCCGCAAGGTCATCACAGAACTGCAGCAGGCCTATGGATTTACGACAGAAAATCTGTCCGAGAATACCGCCCTTTTGGGGCTGACCGGATTCAGCAGCGATCCGTATGTGATGGGGCTCTATCTGGTAGCCGCGATCTTGTTCGTGTTGGTTTTGGCTGCGGGAGTCTTTATGATTGCAGGCAGTCTGAACAGCCGCACTGCAGAGCGAACTCAATTTTTTGGAATGCTCCGCTGTATCGGCGCAAGCCAGGCGCAGATCATGCACATTGTCCGGCTGGAAGCACTCTTTTGGTGTAAAACAGCGGTTCCCGTCGGGGTCGTTTTGGGTATTCTGGTCACTTGGCTTCTTTGTGCCCTCCTTCGCTTTGGCGCCGGCGCAGAGTTCGTGCAGATTCCGCTCTTTGGGGTCAGCACCATCGGGATCTGCAGCGGTGTTGTTGTGGGCGTTTTGACGGTGCTGCTGTCCTCCCTTTCCCCGGCAAGGCGGGCAGCGTCTGTCTCTCCGATTGCTGCGGTCACCGGAAACAGTGCCCAAGGCAACTCCGTGTCCCGGCCGGTGCGGAAAGGCTTTTTGAAGATTGAGACGGCCCTCGGCATGCACCATGCCGTATCCTCGCCGAAAAATCTGCTTCTCATGACCGGTTCCTTTGCGCTCAGCATCATCCTGATTCTGAGTTTCTCCGTTCTGGTTCAATGGGTCCAGCTTGCTCTGAATCCGCTGCAGCCATGGGCGCCAGATGTCTTTTACAGCAGCCCGGAAAATCAGTGTGAGATTGACAAAAGTTTTGCCGCGGCGGTGGAGCAGCAGCCCTATGTCGAACGCGCATTTGGACGGATGTATAAAAGTCTCCCCGCAACGTACGAGGGAAAATCCGGTACAATCGATCTGATCTCCTATGATGCACAGCAGTTTCAGTGGGCAGAGGGGGATTTGGTGTCTGGAAATATGGATGCGGTACGGGAAGGCACCGGTGTGCTGACGGTTTTTGACAAAAGCAACACCTTGCAGGTGGGCGATGTCATCCACCTGAACAACACCTCCCTCACGGTGGTCGGTGTTCTGGAGGACAGCCCCTTTGACACATCGGATCAGCCCACGGTAATCTGCTCGGAAATGCTGTTTACCGCAATCACAGGAAAGGATGCCTATGCGATTCTGGATGTGCAGCTGACCCCAGACGCCACACAGCAAGATGTCAATCAGCTTCAAGCTTTGGCCAATGGACAGTACGACTTTTATGACCGTCTTGCCCAAAACAAGGACACCCAAAGCACCTATTTCATGTTCTGCCTCTTTGTGTACGGTTTTCTGGTGGTTATCACCCTGATCACCATTATCCATACGGCAAACAGCATTGCCATGAGTGTGTCTGCCAGAACAAGACAATATGGTGCTATGCGTGCCGTAGGCATGGACAGACGCCAAATCCAAAAGATGATCACCACAGAATCTGCCACCTACACCTTACTGGGGCTCGTTGCAGGCTTCGGTTTGGGCCTACCGCTGCACTACTTCCTCTATGGGCAGATGATCACCAACTATTGGGGCACAGCTTGGCATCTTCCCCTTTCCTCTGCGGGCGGGATTTTGGTGCTGCTGGTATGTACCGCACTAATTGTCCCTTTGGCCCCCGGAAAAAGAATCTGTAATATGGCAGTGTCCGAAACGATCAACGAATTATAATAATTTTCGGACAGGCACACAGCGAATGCTTTTGCAAACTTGTGCACCACCATGCAAAATAAAGCAGAAAGGCCATGCGTGGCATATCGCCCCGCATGGCCTTTTGCACGAAATGCAGTTTTCTTGTTTTGGTCTTTTCGATGACACTTATGCGTTTGCCAACCGCTGCAGAATCAGTGTTGTCTGCCGGTGTGTGACCAGCTCCTCCGGGCGGAAGGTATCATCGCCATACCCTTCGAGAATTCCCTGCGCCGCCATGCCAGCAATCACATCATGCGCCCAGTGATTATCCGGTACATCCCGAAACGACTGCTCACCTACTTTCGAGGTATCCTTTGTCAATGCAGACGCAATGGCACAAAACTCCGCACGGGTGATCTTTTCCTGTGGGCGGTAGCTGCCGTCCGCATAGCCGTTCAGCAGGCCACGATCATGCAGCTTGGCGAGCGCATTTGCCTGTGCACTGCCCGATGTTACATCCGTAAATCTTTCCAAATCCGGCTGCTCGGCCGCGCTCTGGTCAACCAGAAATTCCGCCAGCAATTCCGCAACTTCGCCGCGGGTGACCGGCGTCGTATCGTTCGACACCGAAATATCGCTCCGCAGCTGCGGCGTCACCTTGCCCGTATCCCCGTCAACATGAGCGGCAAACGGATACTGCACCCCAGCCGCCGCAGACTTGGTTGTCTGCGCAAACACGGTTGCCTGCTGGAGCATGCGTTCCAGTTCGTCCGCGCAAGCTTTGAGATCGTCCTCGGTAACGGCGAGGATTGCCGCGCGTTCCGCCGCGTAATCCGCTTGCGTGCGTCCTGCGCGCGCCAGCCCTAAGCCGCTCGCGCGCTCCCATGCTGCGTTGTTGTCAAACTCACTGACCGCGCTGACCTTGAAGCCTGCCAGCTCGCTCGGCGCCAATTCCAGCGCGCGCAGAAATGCCGCCGCACCCCGAAACACCGCAATCGCTTCATCTACGCTCACACCACCGGAAGACACCATGGTCACACCGTTCGGCTCAAAGCGCAGCGTCGCACCGTACGCGCCGCGCCGATCGCGCAGCTCGGGCAGCATATACTTTGCCGTTAAAACCGCACCCAGCACATCGTATACCGCCATGCTTTCCGGCTTCTGTTCAAATGCCCCGACCAGCATCACATGGTTGGAAGCCTGCGTGTTGGAGGATATCACCAGCGCACTCGGCCAGCCCTGCGGCAGCCATTCGCACGAGGATGCGCCCGTCCCCGCGGGCAGCGCGGCGATGCAAGCTGCCGCAGCCTGCCGAAAATCGCTGTAATCCGCACGACTGCCGGTAAACTCCGCCGCAACACCAGTACGATGCAGCGCGCTATCCAACAAAGCGCGCATGCGCGCAAGCAACGCCTTATTGCCGTCTGGATCAGCGACCGCCGCATCGATAAAATCCTTATACGACATCGACGCACCCACATAGCCCGCAGGAATGCTATCCATGAATCGATTTGGCTGGGTGCTGGCCTGCAGCATCATGCTGTATTCATAGTAGTACGGATCGCTGTACTGCGCACGCAGCGCGCTCTTCCGCTCGGTCAGAAAGGCACGCAGCGCAGCTGTATCCGCAAGCGGCGGGCTTTGCAGCCAAGCGGCAAGCACCTGCACAGCCTCCCCCACCTTGCCCGCTTCACCAGACCCACCAAGGACAAGCGCCGGGTGCAGGGTATCCAGATCGTCATACCGCTCGCCCGAAGACATACCCAGATACCCTGATAGGCCAGCCGCCTGCATGCGATCATTCAGGAATTCGCACAGCAGGCACCACAACGCGGCATCCTCGTTTTTAACCTCGACCGGAAAATATAACGAAAAGGACGGTGTCTGGCTCTGTGCTTCCTCGTTAAGATAATACGTCACACCATCTACAGTCTCGTTTATCTGGTTCATCGAGAACGGATCGTCCGCAAAATCTTTCAGATCCAGCATCGGCAGGCGGGCAAGCACAGCCGGATCGTCCGACCGATCGAGCCATGCGTTGAAATCCTCGGTGTCCCGTTTGACCTGCTCCAATTCCGCCGCAGTCAGCTGCGGCTCATAGGTTTCGGGCTGCGTTGCGCCGTTGCCCGAAACCGCAAGGGTCTGATACGGGCTGTCTTTCCATTCGGCGGCAAGTGCCTTGAAGTAGTCCGGATCGTTCCGCAAACCGCTGATCACCTCCGCACGACCGACACAAGCCAGCGGATCATTCGCATAGGCGAAGCCCATGAAAACCTCCTCACGGCCGAACTGCTGCGCCTCTTCCTGCTGGTCGAGCGCGTCGTTCAGCATATCGGCTGGGATGCCATTCTGCGCGATATCGGCAAGCGCCTGCTGCATCGCCGCGACTGCCGCATCTTTCTGCCCGATTGGTACCTGCGATAGAATGATGCCGACATTGTAGACTCCGCCTGCATTGCCGCCCACGGTATAGGCCAGCGCGTCTGGGAACTGCGCACGCAGCATTTGCTGTATGCAGGTCACCAGCGCGCCCCATGCCTCAGACTTTTTGCTGTCCAGCAGGCTTGGACCATGCGCCATAAAGCCGATATCAACCGTCTGCGTTGTTTCTGTGATATTGTACTCCTGCACCAACTTGGACGGCGCGACCGACTCCGCATCAATTTGGATCGTAGGGCGGTTCCGATCACCCGCTTGGTCAAGATACTTGTCTAGCATGGCGAGCGTTTTATCAATGTCCTGCTCGCCAGCTGTATAAATCAGCATATTGGAAGGCGTGTAATAAGTATCATAAACCCGCATGACATCCTCATAGGTCAAATCGAGGATGTCTGGGATCGCTCCACCCGCATCAAACGTCGGCGAGGTATCCCCGTACAGGTTTTCGTACAACTGGCTGGACACAAAGTTCAGCGAGTTCTGCGCGGTATCTAAATTGCGCAAGCGCAGCTCGCTGTACACAATGCCATTATACTGCGCTTTGCCATTTACCCATTCGGTACGGATGCCCTGCTGCTTGAAGATATTCGGCTCGGTGCGCAGGCGCGGAAACAGTACACAAGTGGTGTAGATATCCGCAAGGTTGTAGAAATCCTGCTCATCCGTGGTGGAGAACACATAGGTCGTATAGTCCTCGCTCGTATAGGCGTTGATTTCCTGTGCAACCGAACTGTTCTGCAAAATGTGCATCAG
>DWZQ01000031.1 GCA_019117485.1 Candidatus Agathobaculum intestinipullorum
GCATCGTAGCTGTTAACAAGTCCGATTCCGCGCCGATCTTCGACGTAGCGGACTACGGCATCTGCGGCGACCTGTTCAAGGTTGTTCCGATGATGATCGAGGCTATCAAGGCTGCCAAGGCTTCCAAGTAAGTCTGGGTTCATACCACAAACAAAAGAGCCTGTCCGGTTGGACAGGCTCTTTTTTGTCGGTAAAAGATCAGGAAAAGGAGTATTGCGGCTTCTAAAAAAATGCGAGGGCTTCTCATCGCATGGCAAAGCAAAACGCCTGAAAGCGGCTATGCCGCTCTCAGGCGTTATTGTGTTCCGGTATTCCGGATTTGGTTAAGTATTTCGCGTCTATGCTAAAACTTAGCCCTGCGAAATCGCGCCTACCGGGCAGGTACCTGCGCAGCTGCCGCAGTCGATGCAAGCGTCCGCATTGATTTCGTACTTGCCGTCGCCCTCAGAGATAGCGCCTACCGGGCACTCGCCCGCGCAGGAACCACAGCTGATGCAAGCGCCACTGATAACATATGCCATTGGTATTGCACCTCCATTTGAATTTACACATTTATTGTATCACAAGTTTGGGAAAAATCAATAAAAAGCATTGGTTAGTGTTAGCTAACTTTTGACAGGTCAAAAGAAGGTCAGAAAATTAAAAAAGCGAGAAATAATGAAATTACATGAGTAATCAAGAGATAATGCCAGTTTTTCGTGTCGCAGATGCTTTTAAAGGTCAGAAATGGTCAGAAAATTCTCTTGCATTTGCAATGCAGTCCAGCTATAATATAGTCAAAGGTCAGGAAAGGTCAGAAACAAAGACCCAAGACCAAAGGAGGTGACAGCATGAAAATGTCGGATATCATTGCCGATTTCATCGGCGAGATGCTCTCGTCCGGTGGCGGCGTTGCCGAGGTGCAGCGCAAAAGCTTAGCCGACCGCTTTTCGTGCGTACCAAGCCAGATCAATTACGTCATCGAAACGCGGTTCACACCGGAGCACGGCTATCTGGTCGAAAGCCAGCGCGGCGGCGGCGGTTACATCCGCATCGTGCGGCTGATGGACGACAAGCAGCGCACGCTGCTCGAGGCCGCGCGCGGCATCGGCGGACGGCTGACGCAAAACGACGCGGCACGGCTGACACGCGCGTTGCTTTCGGCGGAGCTGCTGACACAGCGGGAAGCACAGCTTCTGCTCTCGGCCTGCTCGGACGGCGCGTTGGCCGAGGTGGACAAAGCCAGCCGCGACCGCCTGCGCGCGGCGATCTTCCGATGCTCAGTGATGGGCATTGCAACCGCCTGACGGCCTCTAAGGGGGATTTCATCCCCCTTAGATACGAAAAAAGTTCCAGTAGAAACTTTTTTCGATAACCCCCTCTCGTCTGCACGGCAGACGAGGCCGCGCCGCCACGGCGCGGACAGTGGAATCAAACCGCGGCAAATCTGCGGTTTGATAAATCCGAACGGCTGTCGCCGTTTCGATTGAAACTTTGTATATCCAACCCTCTCGAAAGGAGTTTTGACTTATGAAATGCGAAAAATGCGGCAAGAATGAAGCAACGATGTATTATAAGGAGAACATCAACGGTGTGACGCGCGAAATGCACCTGTGTGAAGACTGCGCGCAAAAGGAGAACATCGGCGGCGCGTTTGAAAGCGCATTTCAGTCGATGAACCACTTCTGGAGCGACCCGTTCCATTCCTTCCTCGGCGGCGGCTTTGGCAGCCTGTGGAACGAAATGCTGGGCGCGCCGACAGCGACGTTGCTCGGCACCGAGCGCAAGTGCCCGACCTGCGGCATGACCGAAAGCCAGCTGCGGCAGGGTGGCCGCGTGGGCTGCCCGGACTGCTACAACACGTTTTCGGATATCCTGAACCCCTATGTGCAAAAGGTGCACGGCGCGACGCAGCATATCGGTGCCGCGCCCGCCACACCGGAACAGCCCGCAGCCGACCCGGTGGAAGCGCTGCGCGCACAGCTCAAAACGGCAGTCGAAAACGAGGAATACGAGCAGGCCGCACGCCTGCGTGACGAAATCCGCAGAATGGAGGGCGAGCAAAAATGAGCATGTTTGAAATCCATGGCGGCTTTGACGGCCTTGCAGCGTCCAGCCGCGTGCGCCTGGCGCGCAATATCAAAGGTTACCCGTTCCATCTGTCGGATGCACAGCACAAAGAGATTGCGGATAAGGTGTTTGCGGCCTTGCAGGCCAACCCGACCGTCGGGCCGGAGTTTACGCAAAAGCAGGTCATCCCGCGCTCGACCGAAGCGTCCCAGCTGGTCGAGGAACACCTCATTTCGCCCGAACTGGCGCAAAACGGCGGCTGGCTGATCGTCTCGAACGACGGCGGTGTGTCCATCATGGTCGGCGAGGAAGACCATCTGCGCTTGCAGGTGATCGGCACCGGCCTGTGCCCAAAGGAGTGCCTGCAAACAGCCGAGCGCATTGCGTCGCTCATCGAATCTGCACTGCCCTTTGCGTATGACGCACGGCTGGGCTACCTGACCGCCTGCCCCACCAACGTCGGCACCGGCCTGCGCGCATCCATCATGCTGCACCTGCCGCTACTGACGGCAGCGGGCGAGATCGGCCGCATGACCGGTTACGCGGGCAGCCGCGGCTGCGCCGTGCGCGGCGCATACGGCGAAGGCTCCAAAGCAGTCGGCGGCTTCTATCAGATTTCCAATCAGGTCACGCTGGGCGCATCGGCAGCCGAGCTGACCGACAAGCTGGTCGAGACCGCGACCGCGATCATCGACGCGGAAAAGAAAATGCGCGAGCAGGTGCGCAGTCAGGACGAGGACGCCCTGCGCGACCGCGTCTGGCGCGCAGCTGGCACGTTGCGGTCGGCATGGCAGATCGACACCGCCGAGGCCGTGCAGTGCATCTCGGATGTGCTGGTCGGCCTGCAAATGGGCTTGCTGTCCGGCCTTGAGCCGCAGAAGCTGTATCGCCTGGAGCAGCGCATCCGCCCAGCCATGCTGTCCGGTGCGCCCCACGAGCGCGACAAAAAGCGCGCTGAACTGCTGCGCGCGGCAGCCAAAGACTTGATTTTAGAATAACCAAACTTTAACCGTTCCACTCGGAAAGGAGTGTTGACCTATGTTTTATCAGAACCGTTTCACCGAGCGCGCCCAGCAGGCGCTGGCCAATGCACAGCAGGCCGCCGGCTCGTTCGGACACAGTTATATCGGCTCGGAGCACCTGCTGCTCGGCCTGCTGCGTGAAGGCGGCGGCCCGGCGGCCAAGGCGCTTACCGCCTGCGGCGTGACCGAAGACGCGCTGGTCGAGCAAATCGAGCAGCTGTCCGGCTGCGGCACGCCGGACGCGGCCGCCCCGCAGGGCATGACCCCGCGCACCAAGCGCATCATCGAGCTGTCCATCCAGTCCGCCGCTCAGATGGGCGCGAGCTATGTCGGCACCGAGCACCTGCTGCTTGGCCTGCTGCGCGAGGGGCAGAACGTCGGCCTGACCGCGCTGGCCAACCTCAAGGTTACGCCACAGCAGCTGGCTGAAAAGCTGAGCGAAACGCTCGGCGGCGGCCAGCCCGACGGGATGGAGGCCGCAGGCGCATCCGGTCAGGGCAAAGGCAAGGAAGGGGCGCTCGGCCAGTTTGGCCGCGACCTGACCGCCGCTGCCCGCGAGGGCAAGCTCGACCCGGTTATCGGCCGTGACAAGGAGATCCAGCGCGTGATCCAGATCCTGTCGCGCCGCACTAAGAACAATCCCGCGCTGATCGGCGACCCGGGCGTCGGCAAGACCGCCGTGGTCGAAGGTCTGGCGCAGAAGATCGTCGCGGGCGACGTGCCCGAGACCCTGAAGGACAAGCGCGTCGTATCCCTTGACCTGACCGGCATGATCGCGGGCACCAAGTACCGCGGCGAGTTC
>DWZQ01000032.1 GCA_019117485.1 Candidatus Agathobaculum intestinipullorum
ACCCACCATAGTCCCTTTTCCGGCTCCGATTGCACCATCATGTCGTCCGCGCCCGCAGTCACTTCGCTGGTGCCCTGCAGGATCGCTTCGACATCCGCTTCTTCAATATTCACCCGTTCCGACCGGTACAAACCGCCCTTGTCCATCGATGCGCTGACCGTCTTGATATTGTCACCAGTCACGCGAAACAGACAGCCGCTGAAAAACCCTTTGGTTGCACTGTCTTTGCCGCCCGACGCGATGTCGAACACGACTTTGCTGCCCTTGGGTTCGATCGTCTCCCCCGTATCGGCGGCATATGCCACGATGCCGAACGAGTGCGCAACCGCCTCAGCCACTGCGTCGGAGGCAGGCTGTCCGCTTTGCTGTGATTTCCAGACCGCCGTGCCGCCGACCACCACGCCGAACGCGCACGCCACAGCCACGATCCGTTTTGCCATGCCAAACCGGCGGCGCGGCGCGGGCGCCAGATGCTGCGGCTCTGCCTGCCGAGCGGCACGGCGCGCCTCGCGTGCGGCGGCAAGTGTCCGCTGCTTCAGCTCATCGGGTGCTTTGATATCCTTCATCCGTTCCCAATCGTTCCGGTTGTTCATCGTCAGTTCCCTCCAGTTCGAGTTTCAGTCGTTTGCGGGCGCGGTGCAGTCTGGTTCGCACGGTCGCCGGACGGCAGCCCGTCATGGCCGCAATTTCGTCCGTGCCGTAGCCCTCCACATAGTGCAGCCAGACCGCTGTGCGCAGGTCGTCCGGCAAGGCGCGCACCGCCTGCCACAGTTCATCGTGACCGTCGAGCATCGGCGCCGCAGCTTCGGGCGCGGCTTCGAGCGGTGCAGTGCGCCGAAACCACGCAGACCGCCGCAAGTCGTTACAGCAGTTGACCGTCACACGCAGCAGCCACGCTTTCAGGTGCTCCGCGTCGCGAAAATCGGTCGTGTCGCGCAGCAGCCGCAGGAACACCTCCTGAAAGACATCCTCCGCATCCGCGCGGCTGTCCAGCCGGCACAGCGCCAGACGGTATACCGCGTCACCGTGCCGCTCCATCGCGTCCGACAGGAATTCATCCGAACGCAGTTCGTTTTGCATCTCGCTCTCCCCTCCTTTCTGCCCTTAACACGACGCAGCTCGTCCGATCGTTCCCGGCCATGCTGCACTTTTTTGATCTGGAGCGCATTTTCTTTGTGCGAATCTTACAATATCGCAAAGCTCTATTTGTCAGCATGCACAAGAAAATTCGCAAAACAACCGCAACGTTGAACAAAATTCATCTTGTGTTTTTATCCAAAATTGCTATAATAGAATCATCAAAAGCAAGCAAGACAAACGCCCACCACGAAACGGAGGGCCAAGCCGAAGCGCAGTCCATGCGCCCCTCGGCATGACGCTGTCCGATGCCTGCTGCGGTCATCCCGCCCGGCGCTGATCGGTTCGGAACCTGCGTTTTGCTGCGTCTGCCGCCTGTGCGGCGCGCCGTTTCGTTTTATTTTGATACTTCCCAATTCCCTTTTCTCTTTTTTATATTCACTCTCTTTGGAAAAAAGCTGTCCGTGAGGACAGCTTTTTTCTTTAGGACAGGGGGTATCCAATACCCCCTGTCTACAAAAGCGGTTCCGGCAGAAACCGCTTTTGATACCCCCGGTCGCGGCCCAAGGCCGCGGAGTCGTGGTCAAAATCCGAGGGAAGCCCCCGGATTTTGGATGCCGCTCACAGAGCGGCTATTTTATTGCGTGCGCAAAAGAGAAAAACGGACGACCGTGGCCGTCCGTTTTTTGTTATCCTTATGCCTTTGCGAAAAACTCCCGCGTCTGGCGCACGTTCTCGTCGATCGCAGCGCGCAGCGCTTCCGTGGAGTCGAAACGCATTTCCGGCCGCAGGAACTTGTGCAGCTCGACGTGGATCATCTTGCCGTATAGATCGCCCGCAAAGTCGAGCAGGTGCGGCTCGATGGTCGGCGCACCGCTATCAAGGAACGTGGGCTTAACGCCGATATTCGTCGCGGCGACATAACTCTTGTCGCCCACCAACACACGCGTCGCATATACGCCGTAGGGCGGCAGCGCCATTTCGGGCGGCAGCGCCAGATTGACTGTCGGTACGCCGAGCACACTCGTGCCCACACGGCGGCCGTGCTCAACCACGCCGGTGACCGTGTACGCATGGCCAAGGAAGCGCGCTGCGCCCTCCATGTCGCCCTGCGAAATCAGCTGCCGGATGTAAGTCGAAGAAACGACAATGCCATCTACCTTCACATCGTCGATACAATCATAACCGATACCAGCCTTCTGGCACTCCTCGGCCATGCCTGCGGCATTGCCCTTGCCCTTGTAGCCAAAGCGGTTGTTGCGCCCGGAGATGATCCACTGCGCGCCAAACTGGCCGATCAGCATTTTATGGATGAAATCGCGCCAGTCCATGTGCTGCATGCGCTCGTCAAAGTGGCCAAAGATGACCTCGTCCACCCCGCCCAGCTTTTTGATCTCCTCGCGGCGGTAAGCATTGGCCGTCAGCAGCGGCACCTGCCGCCCCAGCACGACAGAATCCGGATGCACGTCGAACGTGAACACCGCACTCGTGCCGCCGATCTGGCGGGCACGCTCGACTGCGCGCTCCATCAGCGCCTGATGCCCCAGATGCACACCGTCAAAATAGCCCAATGCAATCGCGCGCGGCTTTTGATATTCCTGCATAGGGTTTCCCCCTTTCCAAGCCCGCCCATAGGCAGACCGTTTCTCTATCGGAAATTTTTATAGACGAACAGGCCGACGCCGCCTTTGTCGAGCGTGCGTACCTGCCCAAGCATGAGAAAATGCCCCCTGTGATAGACCCGGCAAAGCGTCCCCGCTGTTTCAGGCAGGCCGCGCGCCTGCCGTGGGAACACGACCGCGCCGCGCGCGATACGCTCCGCGCCCTCGTCGGTCAGCTCTACCGCCGGATGCTCTGCAAACAGGCCGTCGACCGGCAGGAGCAAGTCCGGCACGGTGCCGTCCCGCGCCGCCTGCTCCACTTCATCGAACGAATGGCACTGTTCGAGTGGATATGCGCCTGCGCGTGTGCGCGTCAGGCTGTGCATGGTCGCCAGCGTGCCGAGCGATACGCCCATGTCGCTCACCAGCGTGCGCACATAGGTTCCCTTGCTGACGGTCAGCCGCAGCGTGCCTTTCTGCGCGGTCTCGTCGAAGTCCAAAAGCGTCATTTCGCGCACGAAGATATCGCGCGCAGGGCGCTCGACCTCCTTGCCCTTGCGGGCAAGGTCATAGAGCTTCTGTCCATTCACCTTGACCGCCGAGTACATCGGCGGCACCTGCTGCTGCGCGCCCAAAAAGCGCGCCGCCGCCTGTTCCACCTGCGCCCGCAACGCGGTTTGCCCGCTGCGGCGCAGCACTTCGCCGGTTACGTCCTGCGTGTCGGTCTCAAAGCCAAGCGTAAAGCCTGCCAAGTATTCCTTGTCCTGCGCCGCGGCAAAGTCCGCCGCCTTGGTCGCCCCGCCGACGAACACCGGCAGCACGCCGGTCGCGAGCGGGTCAAGCGTGCCGCCATGGCCGATGCGCCGCTTGTGCAGGATGCCGCGCAGCTTGGCCACTACGTCATGCGAAGTAAAGCCCTGCGGCTTGTCCATCAGCAGGATGCCGCAAAACTCACTTTGCTGCATGATACTGCTCCTGCGCGGCTTTCAGAATGGCCGCCTTGGCCTCGTCCATACCACAGGTGAAACTCGCACCCGCCGCGCGGATGTGCCCGCCGCCGCCGCACTTCTTGCAGATTGCCGCCGCGTCCATCTCCTTGGTCGTGCGCACCGAAACTTTCACCGTCTTGTCGACGTTCTCGGTCAGTGTGATGCCGATCTGCACGCCCTCGATCTGGCGCGTGAGCGACGCAATCGAGTCGAGGTCATCCATATCCGCGCCCGTGCGGTCGATATCGGCGCGCCACAGCACCGCGACCGCAATCGCGCCGTCCTCGTAAAACTCCATCGTATCAAAGATGATGCGCTCCATCTGGAAGCGCGGCATGGTCTTGGTTTCAAACAGCGCGCGGTTGATTTCACCGCCGTCGATGCCAGCGGTCAGGCAGGCCGCCGCGACTGCATGTGTGTGCGCGGTCGTGTTGGAGAACTTAAAGCAGCCCGTGTCGGTCGACACGCCGATATACACGCACTCGGCAATGTCGGTGGTCAACTTGACGCCGAGCGCCATAATCACGTCATACAGCACCTCGGCGCACGCGCCCGCATCCGGCCGGATAAGGTTCTTTTTCGCAAAGCCCCCGTTCGAGCGGTGGTGGTCGATCGCAAGATCAACCTTGCCCTTGTAGCCCTCCGCCGTATCCGGGAACAGCTTTTCCTCCGCGATATCGGTGGACACAACGTACTGTGGCGTAAAGCCCTCGGGCGGATAGCACGGGACGATCAGCGGCGTGTAACGCTTGGTGATCTCCGGGTTTTCGAGGATATACGCCGTCTTGCCGATTTGGCGCAGCGCGCGGCACAGTGCGCCCGCACAGCCCGCAGTATCGCCGTCCGGGCGGTGGTGGGTCAGGATGAGGATATCGTCCGCGCTTTGCAGCGCCGCGGCAGCACCCGCAACGTCTACGGTCATGCCTCGTCCTCCCCTCCGAGCTTGCCCTCGTTTTTCAGTTCATGCAGCATTTCCGAAATGTGCGCACCGTGGGTGATCGAGTTGTCCAGTTCAAACACCAGCTCGGGCGCGTAGCGCAGCTGCACCTTGCGGCCGACCTCACGCCGCAGCCAGCCCGCAGCGGATTTCAGCCCCTTCATGACCTCTTTCGCCTGCGCTTCGCTCCCCAGCACCGAGATAAAGCACTTGGCGTAGCGCAGGTCATTGGTCACCTCGCAGTGCACGACCGACACCAGCCCGTTCTGCACGCGCGGGTCTTTGACCGAACGCATGGCTTCGGCCAGCGCCTTCATCACTTCTTCAGAAATACGGTCGATTCGTGTAGACATGTTCACTCCTCCTTTCGGAACGGGTCTAAGGGGGACCAGTCCCCCTTAGATACGAAACAAGTTCCGGGAGAAACTTGTTTCGATAACCCCCTCGCCCTTGTCATACAAGGGCGGTTCGGGACACGCGTCCCGAAGCAGGGGTACAAAACCGAGGCAAAGCCCCGGTTTTGTAGGGAATTGAAATTGCGGCGCTGCGGCGCCGCAATCCCAAGCCGCAATGATTACTGTTTTACCTCTTCCATGACAAAACATTCAATAACATCGTTTTCCTTGATGTCATTGTAATTCTCAATGCTCATGCCGCACTCGTAGCCGGAAGCAACTTCCTTAACGTCATCCTTGAAGCGCTTGAGCGTGTTGAGGTGGCCTTCGTGGAACACGATGCCGTCACGCACAACGCGCACTTCGGCGTTACGCTGGATCTTGCCGTCCTGCACATAGCAGCCAGCAACCGCGCCCGCGCCGGTGATCTTGAATACCTGACGCACCTCGGCGTGGCCGAGCACAACTTCCTTGAACTTCGGCTCGAGCATGCCCTTCATGGCCTGCTCCATCTCCTCGATGCAGTCGTAGATAACGCGATACATGCGCATATCCACGCCCTGCTGCGCGGCGGAGTCGGTCGCGGTGCGGTCGGGACGGACGTTAAAGCCGACGATAATCGCGCCGGACGCTGCGGCCAGCATGACGTCGGACTCGTTGATCGCGCCAACCGCGCCGTGGATGACCTTGACGCGCACCTCGTCATTCGAGAGCTTTTCAAGCGACGAGCGGATCGCCTCGACCGAACCCTGCACGTCGGCCTTGACGATGATGTTCAGTTCCTTCATCTCACCTTCCTGAATGGAAGCGAACAGGTTGTCAAGCGTGACCTTGTGGAAGTGCTTGTTGCGCTCTTCCTTCTCCTTATCCTTGCGCTGCTCGACCAGCTCGCGCGCCATCTTCTCGTCGTCTACCGCGTCGAAGATATCGCCCGCGCCCGGTACCTCGGCAAGGCCGATGATCTCGACCGGAACGGACGGGCCGGCTTCCTGAATCTTCTTGCCGTCGTCGTTGGTCATAGCGCGCACACGACCAACCGCCGTGCCTGCAATTACCGTATCACCCGCATGCAGCGTGCCGTTCTGCACGAGCAGCGTCGCAACCGGGCCGCGGCCCTTGTCGAGCTTGGCCTCGATGACCGTGCCGTGCGCCTTGCGGTTCGGATTGGCCTTCAGGTCGGCGACCTCAGCGGTCAGAAGCACCATTTCGAGCAGGTTTTCAATACCCTGGCCGAACTTCGCCGAGATCTGGCACACGATCGTGTCGCCGCCCCATTCCTCGGGCACGATTTCGTACTCGGTCAGCTGCTGGAGTACGCGGTCGGGGTTTGCACCCGGCTTGTCGATCTTGTTGACCGCCACGATGATCGGCACCTTGGCCGCCTTGGCGTGGTTGATTGCCTCGATGGTCTGCGGCATCACGCCGTCGTCCGCCGCGACGACCAGAATGGCGATATCGGTCACCTGCGCGCCGCGGGCACGCATGGAGGTAAACGCCGCATGGCCCGGGGTATCGAGGAAGGTGATCGGCTTGCCGTCGACCGCAACGCGGTACGCGCCGATGTGCTGGGTAATGCCGCCTGCCTCGCCCTCGGTGACCTTGGTCTTGCGGATGGCATCGAGCAGGCTGGTCTTGCCGTGGTCAACGTGACCCATCACGACGACAACCGGGTCGCGCGGCAGCAGGTCTTCCTCGCGGTCCTCGCGCTCGTCGAACAGACGCTCCTCAATGGTGACGTGGACTTCCTTTTCAACCTTGCAGCCCATTTCCTCAGCCACGATCGCAGCGGTATCGTAATCAATGATCTCGGACACGGACGCCATCACGCCCAGCTTGATCAGACCCTTGACGACATCGGCTGCCGTGCGCTTCATGCGGGAGGCCAGCTCACCGACCGAAATCTCATCCGGAATCATGACCTTGACCGGAATCTTCTTGAGCGCCGCCATCTGCTGCTGGCGCTGCAAGCGCTTCATCTTCTCCTGCTCTTCCTGACGGCGCTTATTGCCGAACGGCTTGGAGCGCTGGTCGGACTTCTTGGTCAGCTTCTGCTTCTTCGAGCCCTTAGACTCCATGCGCTCTGCCTTGGCGTCGACCAGCTTGTCGACATGGTCGTCGTACTTGGCAAGGTTGACGTCGCCCGTGCCGCGCGTGTCGATGCGGTGTACCTGCTTGACCTTGGACGAGGTCGGCTGCGCGGGCTTCTCCGCCTTTTCGGACTTATTCTCGCCCTGCGGCGCGCCCTGTTCCTTAGCGGGCTTGGCGCCCTTGTCGGACTTCTCGTTCTTTTCCGTCTTGGCCTGCTGCGCGGGGCGGACGGAGGCAGCCTGCTGGTTCAGCACCTTTTCAATGTCCGCGACCGGGTGCTGCTGGGTCATATACTCAAAGATGACGCTCAGTTCCTGATCGCCGAGCACCTGCATGTGGTTTTTCGGGGTCGTGCAGTACTTGGTCAGGATTTCGGTGATCTCCTTGGTGGATGCGCCGAAGTCCTTGGCGACCTCGTGTACGCGATATTTATTCTCTATTGCCATGGGCAACTCCTCCTTATCGAAATTTCGATCAAAACGTACAGTTTTGATCGAGAGGGGCGAACCGCGTTGCACGCGGCTGCGTCCGAAGCTGCGCAAAGTTCCGACACGAGAAACTTTGCTCCGCTCTGGTATCGCATGCGCCGACAAAGCTGGTGCATGCGATGAAAATCACCGCTTTGCTTCGCTGCGCGGGGATTTTCTATCTGATACGCGCTTTGCGCGTTGGTTTTCGCTCGGTTTATGCTGCGAGGTTTGGCGGCTGCTGATTCCCGGCTTGCGGAAATGGCGCTTGCCATTTCCACTGCGCGGCGAAGCAGGTCGGCCACCGTTTGATTTGCGCGGCGCTGCTGCGCGGCGGCTGTCAGACGGTTTCTCCTCCGCTTTGGGCTGTGCATCCCGGTTGCGGGGCTTTTTCTTGCCCCTGCGGGATTGGATACGCGCATTCTTTTCCCCCAGCTGCGCGGCTACCTCCGCGTACTGCGGATACTGCGCGGCCAACTTGCCGATCGCCGCGGCGGCCATGCCGATGTCGCTCACCGCGCATACGGCGCAGCCGTTTTTGCCGATCGCACCGCCGAGTTCATCCTTGCCATGCGGCAGGGTAATGCAGGGCACATTCGCCCGCGCGGCATACAGCGCCGCCTTTTTCGCAGTGCTCTCGCCCGCGTCCGCGGCGACCAGTACGCAGCGCGCCTTGTGGTCGGCACACATCTGACGCACCAGCTCATCGCCGTAGGCCAGCTTGCCTGCGCGCCGCGCCAGCCCCAGCATACCGAGACAGGGATCACTGGCCATGCGCACCCTCCTGTTCCATCTGCTGCTCGAGCTGGTCGTATACTTCCTCCGGCACGGACACCGACAGCGCGCGCTCAATTGCGCGGCTCTTGCGCGCTTTTTTCAGACATTCCGGCTTACCGCACAGATATGCGCCGCGGCCGGGCGCCTTTCCTTTGAAATCGAGCGTGATCTCACCGGCAGGCGAGCGCACTACGCGGATCAGCTCACGTTTGGGAAAATGCTCACGGCAGCCGAGGCATTGCCGCATAGGGATTTTCTTCTGCACCATATTCTGCCGCACCCCCCGTTTGTTATTCGCCCTGAGACGCGGGCGCGATATCGATCTTGCAACCGGTCAGCTTCGCGGCCAGACGGGCGTTCTGACCCTCCTTGCCAATGGCCAGCGAAAGCTGGTCATCCGGCACGATCACGCGGCAGGATTTGTTATCCGCCTGCATCGTGGCCGAAATCACATCCGCCGGGGCGAGCGCCGCAGAGACAAACTGCGCGGTGTCCTCGTTCCACTTGATGATGTCGATTTTCTCGCCGTTCAGCTCGCCTGTGATGCTCGCGACACGCGCACCGCGCGTGCCGACGCACGCGCCGATCGGGTCGACGTTTTCCTCGTGCGAGACGACCGCAATCTTGGTGCGGTTGCCGGCCTCACGCGCGATGGACTTAACCTCGACCACGCCCGAGTGGATTTCAGGCACTTCCAGCTCAAACAGGCGCTTGACCAGACCCGGATGCGTGCGGGACACGACCACCTGCGGGCCGCGCGTACCGCGGCGCACCTCGATCAGATAAACCTTGAGGCGCTGGCCTTCGGTCAGCTCCTCGCCGCGCACCTGCTCGGACGAGGACAGCACCGCCTCGCTCTTTTCGCCGCCGGACACCACATCCAGATAAGCCGTGCCCGAGCGCGGGTCGATGCGGGCGATCACGCCGGTCAGGATCTCATGCTCCTTGCTCTCAAACTCGGAGATCACCATGCCGCGCTCCGCCTCGCGGATGCCCTGGATGATGACCTGCTTGGCAGTCTGCGCTGCAATGCGGCCGAACGACTTGGTCGGGATATCAATGTCGATGATATCGCCCACCATCGGGTTTTTCTTATACTCCGCAGCCTCTTCCAGCGTGATCTCCTCATACGGCTCGTAGATATCCTCCGCCCGCACAACGGTTTTGCGCACATACATGCGGATGGTTTTTTTTTCGCGGTCAGGCTCAACGAACACATTGTCGGTCATGCCGTCGTTGTCGCGCTTGTAAGCGGTAATCAGCGCCTGCCCGACGCGGTCGAGCATATAATCGACCGGTATGCCCTTTTCCTTTTCCAGCTGCTCCAGCGCGTCAAAAAATTCTGCGTTCACCATTTTTTCCAATCAAACTCCTTACTCATATCTCGACCGCGAGCCGCACCGCGGCAATATCTGTGGGTTCATACACTGTGCGCTGTCCGCCGACCTCGAGCGTGACGCTGCCATTATCGTACGCCACAAGCGTACCTTCCACCTGCTTTACGCCATCGACCGGCTTATAAAAGCCGACCTCAACCGTATGGCCGAGGAAAGCCGCAAAGTGCGCGGGCTTTTTCAGCCGCCGCGTCAGCCCCGCAGAGGAAACGCACAGCGTATAGGACGGCATGCTGTCAAACTCCTTTTCGTCCAGCATCGGGTCGAGCGCGCGCGAAACCTGCTCGCACTGGTCGATGTTCACGCCGTTCGGGTTGTCGACCGTAACGGTCAGCATATACTGACCGCCTTCTTTTTCAAACTCCACGTCCCATAGCGATACGCCAGCCTGTTCGCACAGCGGACGCACCAGCTCCTCCACGCGGGCGACGATCTGCTTTGCCTGCAAAGCCGTCCCCTCCTTTAAAAAATACTCCAATCAAAGCGTAAGGAGTGGCTTTCGCCACTCCTTACGGTTACTTTCTTACTTACTCGTATAGTATATCACCGTTTGCACGGTATTGCAAGCCCTTTTGTGGAAAAAACGCCGGTTTCTTCCGTCTGTGCCCGCATAAAACACGGTAATTTGCATCCATCTGCCGAAAAAAGTTCCCTGCGCCGCAGCGCGAATACTTCTGTCGCCCTGTGGACGGTATGAAAAAAGGTTATCCAGTAAGCACGCTACTGGATAACCTTTTTGAAAAGCAGTCTTACTTGACCAGCTCGATGATCGCCATTTCGGCAGCGTCGCCGCGGCGGGGGCCAGTCTTAATGATGCGGGTGTAGCCGCCGTTACGGCTGGCATACTCCGGCGCGATCTCAGAGAACAGCTTTGCGACAACAGCTTCCTTGGTGATGAAAGCCATCGCCTGACGGCGGGACGCGAGCGTGTTCTTCTTGCCAAGGGTGATCATCTTTTCGGTCAGCGGGCCGACTTCCTTGGCGCGGGCAACGGTGGTCTCAACCTTGCCGTTCTCCAGCAGGTAGGTCACCATCGCACGCAGCATCGCCATACGGTGGTCCGTCGGGCGGCCGAGCTTGCGATTGTTAGCCATTCGTGTTTACCTCCAAATTAAAGTGAAAGCGGCGGCGCGGCATGCGTGCCGCCGCGTGGTCGTTCTTGTTATGATGCATGCGGCCGGACTCGGCCGGCAGGCGTCATTCCTCGGACTTGGCCAGATGCAGGCCCATGGCCTCCAGCTTGCCGATGACCTCCTCGAGCGACTTGCGGCCCAGGTTGCGGACCTTCATCATGTCCTCCTCGGAGGTGTTGATCAGATCCTCCACCGTGTTGATGCCCGCGCGCTTGAGGCAGTTGAACGAGCGCACCGAGAAATCGAGTTCCTCGATGGTCATTTCAAGCACCTTATCGTGCTGCGCTTCGGCCTTCTCCACGACCGTGGACTTGGAGCCGATCTCCTCGGACAGGTCGACGAACAGGTCGAGGTGGTCGCGCAGGACCTTTGCGCCGAGCGAAACCGCATCGCGCGCGGTGATCGTGCCGTCCGTCCATACCTCGAGCGTGAGTTTGTCATAGTCGGTCAGGTCACGCACACGGGTGTTTTCCACCGTGTAGTTCACCTTAAAGACCGGCGTATAGATCGAATCCACCGGAATGACCCCGATGGAGGTCTGGTGCTGCTTGTTCTTCTCAGCCGGGATATAGCCGCGGCCGGAAGTCAGCGTGATCTCCATGGACAGGCGCGCGTCGCTCATCAGGGTGGCGATATGCATGTCGGGATTGAGGATCTCGACCTCGCCGTCGGCATGGATATCCCCGGCCTTGACTTCGCCCTCGCCGGCGGCCTCGATGTAGACCGTCTTGGGCCCGTCGCAGTGCAGCTTGGCGATGATGCCCTTGATGTTCAGCACGATCTCGGTAACGTCTTCCTTCACGCCCGGGATGGTGGAGAACTCATGCTGCACACCGGCGATCTTAATGCTCGACGCCGCCGTACCCGGCAGCGAGGAGAGCAGGATGCGGCGCAGGGAGTTGCCCAGCGTGGTGCCGTATCCGCGCTCGAGCGGCTCAACGACGAACTTGCCGTAGGAACCGTCCTCCGCGAGCTGTTCACAGTCAATACGCGGCTTTTCGATTTCGATCATGGGGTACCCTCCTTCACGTTGGTTGGAAACTTGAGGCGGAGCAGGCGGGACAGACGCCTCGCCCACTCCAAAAGCGAGGGTCTATTATTTCGAGTACAACTCGACGATGAGGTGCTCGGCTACATCGTAATCGATGTCGTCGCGCGCAGGCATAGCAACGATCTTGCCCTCGAAGGAATCCTTTGCCTTGTCGATCCACTTCGGGCACTGCTTCTTGCCGTTCTCCTCGAGCAGGGTCTTGAACTTAGCGGAGGAACGGGACTTCTCACGGACAGCGATCACATCGCCCGGCTTCACCTGGAAGGACGGGATGTTGACGCGGCGGCCGTTTACGGTGAAGTGCGCATGGTTTACCAGCTGGCGCGCCTCGCGGCGGGTGTTGGCAAAGCCCATACGGAACACGACGTTATCCAGACGGCGCTCCAGCTCCTGCAGCAGGATCTCACCGGTGATGCCCTGCTTGCGGTCAGCCTTCTCGTAGTAAGCGCGGAACTGCTTCTCGAGCACGCCGTAGATGAATTTTACCTTCTGCTTTTCAGCCAGCTGCATGCCGTACTCAGACTGCTTGCGGCGGGTCTGCTTAGGCTGGCGCTTGGTGGACTTGGAGTAACCAAGCACCGCGGGGGAGAGACCAAGCGTCTTGCAGCGCTTGAGAACGGGCTGTGTATTCTTAGCCATGGATTGGTTTCCTCCTTATTAAACTCTTCTGCGCTTGGGCGGACGGCAGCCGTTGTGCGGGATCGGGGTTACGTCCTTGATCATGGTAACCTCGAGGCCAGCGGCCTGCAGCGCACGGATAGCAGCCTCACGGCCGGAACCCGGGCCCTTGACGTAAACTTCGACCGTCTTCAGGCCGTGCTCCATTGCGGCGGCAGCGGCGGTCTCTGCCGCGGTCTGCGCAGCGAACGGGGTGGACTTACGCGAGCCGCGGAAGCCCATCTCACCGGAGGAAGCCCAGGAGATCGCGTTGCCGTTCAGATCGGTGATGGTAACGATGGTGTTGTTGAAAGAGGAACGGATATGAGCCGCGCCCTTTTCAATGTTCTTGCGCTCGCGGCGGCGCGTACGGGACGCCGCGCCCTTCTTCTGTACCTTAGCCATTTATACGTTCCCCTCCTTACTTCTTCTTGTTCGCAATGGTCTTCTTCGGGCCCTTGCGGGTGCGCGCATTGGTCTTGGTGCGCTGGCCGCGGACCGGCAGGCCGCGACGGTGACGCAGGCCGCGGTAGCAGCCGATTTCAACCAGGCGCTTGATATTCAGGCCGATCTCGCGGCGCAGGTCGCCCTCGACGTTGTAGTCGCGGTCGATCACTTCACGCAGCTTAGCGGCTTCTTCTTCGGTCAGGTCCTTAACGCGGGTATCCGGATTGATACCGGTCTTGGCAAGGATCTCGTTGGATGTCTTGCGGCCAATGCCGAAGACGTAGGTCAGGCCGATCTCCACGCGCTTGTCGCGGGGAAGGTCAACACCGGCAATACGTGCCATATTTACTATAACCTCCGATTTGTTACACTGGAGCGTGTTGGCAAACACAGTATAGGGACCGCCCCCGCCCCTGCAGCGCCGCGCAGCGCGCGTGCTTGTCGTGTTCACGTAAACCATCATCCCGCGCCTTGATGCGCGGCAATTTATCCGAAAACGGGCGAACCCGATTTTCGCATCTCGCGCCCGCAGGCGCAATTTAATTGGCAATCGCCACGCGATTGCCGTAAAAACCCGCGACATGCGCGTGGGTTTTTACACAAACCGGCGGAGAATTGTGCCCGCAGGGCGCGATTCGCAGCCGGCAGACTCGATCGAAAGCGTGGTTTCGATCGAAATCATCCCTGCTTCTGCTTGTGCTTCGGGTTCTGGCAGATAACCATAACCTTGCCCTTGCGGCGGATGATCTTGCACTTTTCGCAGATCGGCTTTACAGACGGTCTTACCTTCATGATATTTTACCTCCATCAAAATTTTTGGTGGGATGGGACACCGGCTTTGGCCGGCGACCACTGGCGCTCGGGTCACTTACGCGCCTCCGCCCGCTTTTATATTACTTGCTACGCCAAGTGATGCGACCGCGGGTCAGGTCGTAGGGCGACATCTGTACGGTGACCTTGTCGCCGGGAAGAATGCGGATAAAGTTCATGCGGAGCTTGCCCGAAATATGTGCCAGGATCTTGTGGCCGTTGGGCAGCTCTACCTGAAACATTGCGTTGGGCAGCGCCTCTATGACGGTACCTTCCAGTTCGATTACATCATCTTTTGCCATATGTGGAATACCCTCCTCGGTCAATTTGCGTCCTCCGCGCCCGTCCAGAGCGCGAGCGCCTTACGGATGTCGCTATTGGTCAGGCGGCCGTTCTCGCGCAGCTTGCGTTCGGTGCGTTCGTCGCACCGCCCTTGCAGGCTGACATGCCGGCGGCGCTTGCGCTTGGGGCGTTCCGCCCGCCGCGCGCGCCCATTGGCCAGCAGCAGGAAATCCCCCTCCTCTGCGACGACCAGCATGAGCAGGCCCTTGTCCCTTCCAGTCAGCGACAGGACAATGTCGGCTGTATGAGACTGCGCCATCACAGTACCTCGCCGTCGATGTTGGTTAAGATCTCCGGCTCGCCGTCGGTAATGGCGATGGTGTTTTCATAATGCGCGGACAGCTTGCCGTCGCGCGTCTTGACGGTCCAGCCGTCCGGCAGGACCTTGATGTCATACACACCCACGTTGACCATGGGTTCCACCGCAAGGGTCATGCCGCGCTGCAAACGGATGCCGTGCCCCGGGCGACCGAAATTCGGCACCTCGGGTGATTCGTGCAGGTTTTCCCCTACGCCGTGGCCGACGTAGGCCCGCACGACCGAAAATCCGTTTTTCTCCACATAGGCCTGCACAGCCGCGGAGATATCCGAAACGCGGAAGCCCTCACGGGCAAATTTGATACCCTCATAGAAGCTCTGCCGGGTCACTTCGATCAGGCGCTTGGCCTCGTCGCTGACCGCGCCGCAAGGCACGGTGCACGCGCAGTCGCCATGGAAGCCGCCAATGTAGGCGCCCACATCCACCTTGACAATATCGCCCTCATTCACCACGCGGGTATCCGAAGGGATGCCATGGATGACCTCGTCGTTGATCGATACACAGGCGCTGCCGGGAAAGCCGGCGTAACCGAGGAAGGAGGGCTTGCCGCCCGCCTCCTCGATCGTCTTGCGGACAATCCGGTCGATCTCGCCTGTCGTGACGCCGGGACGGACGGCGTCCGCCGCCGCCTTACGCGCAATGGCGGTCAGGCGGCAGGCGACACGCATCCGTTCGAGCTCCTGCTCGGTTTTAATACGGATCATAACTTACAGACCCAGTGCCGCAACCGCGAGCTTCTCGGTTTCCCGGATGCCCTGCGTGCCGTCGATGCACTTGAGCTTGCCCTGTGCTTCATAGTAGCCCTTGAGCGGCTCGGTCATTTCGTGGTAAGTCTCCTGACGGCGCTTTACCACGTCCGGCTGGTCATCGCTGCGGATGATCAGCTTGTCGCCGCAGATATCGCACAGGCCTTCCACACGCGGCGGATTTGCCTCGATGTGGTAGGTTGCGCCGCAACGCAGGCACACGCGGCGGCCGGTCATACGCTTGGCGATCACCTCATAGGGGACTTCCAGCGAAAGCGCGCAGTCGATTTCGGCGATTTTGTCGAGCGCCTCGGCCTGCGGGATGGTGCGCGGGAAGCCGTCGAGGATGAAACCGCTCTTGCAGTCGCGCTGCGATACGCGCTCTTTCAGCAGGTCGATGACCAGGTCGTCCGGCACCAGCTGGCCGGCGTCCATGAAGCCCTTGGCCTTCTGGCCGAGGGGGGTGTTGTTTTTGATTGCCTCACGCAGGATGTTGCCAGTGGAGATGCTCGGGATACCCATTTTTTCGATCAGGTAGGAAGCAAGCGTACCCTTGCCGGCGCCCGGAGCGCCCAATAAGATCAATTTCACTTTTACTTCGCCTCCAGCATTATTCCAAGAAGCCCTTGTGATGACGCATCAGCATCTGCGCTTCCATCTGCTTGACCGTATCCAGCGCAACGCCAACCACGATGATGACCGAGGTGCCGCCCAGCGCCACATTGGACAGCGTGGGGGAAATCGCACCGACGATCAGCGGCAGGATCGCAACGATACCCAGGAAGATCGCGCCGACAAAGGTAACCTTGCCCAGCGCCTTGGTGATGAAGTCCGAGGTCGGCTTGCCCGGACGGAAGCCCGGAATAAAGCCGCCGTTCTTCTTGAGGTTGTTGGCGATCTCGATGGGGTTAAACTGGATGGACGCGTAGAAATACGCAAACGCCAGAATGAGCAGGCCGTAAACCACGATATAGAAGGGGTTCGCCTGCGAGAACAGGTTCATGATGTGGTAGCCGACCGTACCAGCCTCCGGCGACCAGAACATCGCAATGGTCTGGGGCAGGGACAGGATGGACGACGCGAAGATGATCGGCATAACGCCGGACGCGTTGACCTTGATCGGCAGGTGGGTGGACTGGCCGCCGTACATCTTGCGGCCAACCACGCGCTTGGCGTACTGCACCGGGATGCGGCGCTCCGCGTTGGACATGAACACGATGAACACAACGACCGCAAGGCCGATGATGACCATCAGCACCGCCGCAACGATGCCCTGCGTACCGGTCTGCAGCAGGTTCCACAGCGTGCGCATGAGCGCCGGGCCGCGGGACACGATGCCGGCAAACAGGATGATCGAAATACCGTTGCCGATGCCGTTCTGGGTAATGTGCTCGCCCAGCCACATGATCAGCGCAGTACCTGCGGTGAACGTCAGGATGATGGCAGCCGCGGCCAACGCGCCCGTGTTGGACAGGAAGCCGTTGCTGCGCAGCAGCGCGTAGTAAGAGAAGCCCTGCAGAAGGCCCAGGATAACCGCAAGATAGCGGGTCCAGGAAGCAATCTTCTTGCGGCCTTCCTCGCCGCCGTCCTTAACCATACGCTCGAGGGCGGGGATGGCCACGGTCAGCAGCTGCAGGATAATGGATGCGTTAATATACGGGGTGATGGACATGGCGAAAATCGTCGCCTGCGACAGACCGCCGCCAGTAAACATGTCCAGATAACCGAGCATCGAACCGGAAACCGCCGCCTGCTCAAAGTAAGCAGCCAACAGCTGGGTGTCGATGAACGGAACCGGGATGCACGAGCCAAAGCGGAAGATCAACAGGATAAACAGGGTATACAGGATCTTCCCCCGCAGCTCGGGCATGTGCCAGGCGTTTTTAAGGGTTTGGAACACCTTAAATCACCTCGGCCTTTCCGCCTGCGGCTTCGATCTTCTCCTTTGCGGACGCAGAGAACGCGGCGGCCTTAACCGTCAGCTTCTTGGTGAGCGTACCGTTGCCCAGGATCTTGACGCCGTCGAGTGCATTCTTGACGATGCCGGCCTCGCGCAGGGTCTCTGCGGTGACCTCGGCGCCGTCTTCAAACTTCTCCAGAGCGGAAACATTGACCGGTGCGTAGGTGGTGCCGAAAATGTTGTTGAAACCGCGCTTAGGCAGGCGGCGTGCCAGCGGCATCTGGCCGCCTTCAAAGCCCGGACGGACGCCGCCGCCAGAGCGGGCCCACTGGCCCTTGTGGCCGCGGCCTGCGGTCTTGCCGTTGCCGGAGCCTGCGCCGCGGCCCTTACGGTAAGCCGGCTTGGTCGAACCCGCGGCAGGCGATAATTCGTGAAGCTTCATGGGTTACGCCTCCTCTACAACTTCGAGCAGGTAACCGATCTGCTTTACCTTGCCGCGCGTCTGCGCGTTGTCCGGCTGAACGGTTACGTCATTGATCTTCTTAAGCCCCAAAGAATGAGCGGTCGCGATGTGCTTATCCAAGCGGCCGACCAGGCTCTTTTTCAGGGTAATCTTCATGTTAGCCATTGTGAGTTACCCCTTTCTTACAGTTCTTCTACGGCTTTGCCGCGAACCGCCGCTACCTGAGCAGCGTCGCGCAGGCTCTTGAGGCCTTCCATCGTGGCGGTCACGACGTTCTGCGGGTTGTTGGAACGCAGGCACTTGGTACGGATGTCCTTGATGCCGGCAGCCTCAACAACTGCACGCACCGCGCCGCCGGCAATAACGCCGGTACCGGGAGCGGCGGGCTTGAGCAGCACGCGGCCCGCGCCGAACTCGCCGATGACCTCATGCGGGATGGTGGTGCCCTTGAGCGAAATCTTCACGAGGTTCTTCTTGGCGTCCTCGATGCCCTTGCGGATCGCGTCCGGAACTTCGGAAGCCTTACCGAGGCCGAAGCCGACCGTGCCCTTGCCGTCGCCAACAACGACCAGCGCCGCAAACTTGAAGATACGGCCGCCCTTAACGGTCTTGGCAACGCGGTTGAGCGCGACTACGTTCTCGGAAAACTCGTCCTCGCGCTTATCGTTTCTGTTAAACTGAGCCATGATTTACCTCCTCCCGACTTAAAACTGCAGGCCGCCCTCACGGGCGCCTTCCGCGAGTTCCTTCACGCGGCCGTGGTACAGGTAGCCGCCGCGGTCAAACACGACGCACTCAATGCCCTTGGCCTTGCAGCGCTCTGCAACCAGCATGCCAACCTTCTTGGCTGCATCCTTGTTGCCGCCGTACTCGGTGAAGTCCTTCTCGGCAGTCGAGGCGGAAACGAGGGTAACACCGGCGACATCGTCGATGACCTGTGCATAGATGTTCTTGGCGGAACGATAAACGTCCAGACGCGGACGCTCGGCCGTGCCGCTGATCTTTGCGCGAACGCGCTTGTGGCGCTGCAGACGCGCCTTGTTGGAATCCTTCTTCGAAACCATGATTCGCCTCTCCTTTCCTTACTTCTTCTTCGCGCCGGTCTTGCCTTCCTTGCGGCGGACATACTCGTCAGCGTAGCGGATGCCCTTGCCCTTGTAGGGTTCCGGCGGACGCTTCTCGCGGACTTCCGCAGCAAACTGGCCGACCTTCTGCTTGTCAGGACCGGAGATGATGATCGTGTTCGGGTTGGGAACTTCGATCGTGATGCCGTCGGTTTCGCTCATGGTGACCTGATGCGAATAACCGAGGTTCATAACCAGATCCTTGCCCTGCTTGGCTACACGGTAACCGACGCCCTGTACGCTCAGTTCCTTCTTGAAGCCCTCGGTTACGCCGACGACCATGTTGTGAACAAGCGAACGGGTCAGGCCGTGCAGGGCACGGTTTTCCTTGTTGTCGTTGGGACGGGTAACAAGGATCTCATTCCCCTCCACCGCGACGGTGATGTTCGGGTGGATTTCGCGGGTAAGGGTTGCCCTTGCGCCCTTGACCGTAACGACGTGGCCGTCGATCTTGACCTCCACACCGGACGGGATGGCAATCGGCATTCTACCAATTCGAGACATGTTTTATACCTCCCTTACCAAACGAATGCGAGGACTTCGCCGCCGACATTCAGCTCGCGGGCCTTCTTGTCGGTCATGATGCCCCTCGACGTGGAAATGATGGCAATGCCAAGGCCGCGAAGCACCTTGGGCAGCTCCTGTGCGCCGGCATAGACGCGCAGGCCGGGCTTGGACACGCGCTTGAGGCCGGTGATTGCCTTCTGGCGGCCGTCCACATACTTCAGCGTGATGCGGATGATGCCCTGCGTGTTGCCCTCAACGACCTCGAAGGACTTGATATAGCCCTCATCGAGCAGGATCTGGGCAATTGCCTTTTTCATCTTGGACGCGGGTACGTCCACGCTGGCATGACGTGCATTGCCGGCGTTGCGGATACGGGTCAGCATATCCGCGATAGGATCAGTGATCTGCATAAATGCTCTCCTTTTCAAGAAGTTTGGGGGTAGTGCAGCAATCGGAGCGGGGCTGGGTTGGGTCCCCTCTTGATTGACCTGTTTGCCTCCCACTTTTCTTTACACTGCCTGTGGCCCTTCCACAGACAGCGGCCGGGGGTAACTGTTTTTTTATAACAGCCGACAAGCCCGCATGGGCGGGCTATCGACTAATTATACCATGCTTTTTTGCGCGTTGGCAAGCAACAAAGTGCATATTTTTCAGAAATATTCGGCTTTCGTTCCCGTCAAAACGCAATAAAAAACCCTTTGCCGACAGGTTTCGGCAAAATTTACGAAAAGCGGGCGCTAGGGCGCCCGCTTTTTCGTTTCTTTTACAGGCGCAGAACTTACCAGGAAGCCTTGCGCACACCCGGGATCTGGCCCTTGTAAGCCAGCTCACGGAAGCAAATGCGGCAGATGCCGAAATCACGCAAGTAAGCGTGCGGGCGGCCGCAGATCTTGCAGCGGTTGTAAGCGCGGGTAGAGAACTTCGGCTTCGCCTGCTGCTTGAGGATCATTGCCTTCTTAGCCATGTGGTTTCTCCTCCCTTACTTCGCAAACGGAGCGCCCATCAGGGTAAGCAGCTCCTTGGCTTCTTCGTCGGTGTTCGCGGTGGTGCAGATAACGATATCCATGCCGCGGATCTTGTCGATCTGATCGTAGGAAATTTCCGGGAAGATCAGCTGCTCCTTCAGGCCCAGGGCATAGTTGCCGCGGCCGTCGAACGCGTCGCCGTTGATGCCACGGAAGTCGCGCACGCGCGGCAGCGCTACGTTGAACAGACGATCGAGGAACTCCCACATACGGTCGCGGCGCAGGGTAACCTTAACGCCAACCGGCATGCCCTCACGCAGCTTGAAGTTCGCAACCGACTTGCGTGCGTGGGTGACGACCGGCTTCTGGCCGGTAATCTGGGTGATATCGCGGACAACGGACTCGATGACCTTGGAATTACCGTTGGCCTCCTTGCCGCAGCCGACATTGATAACGATCTTGTCGATCGTCGGGATCTGCATCGTGCTCTTATACTGGAACTTCTTCATCAGAGCAGGCGCAACATCCGCGGTATACTTGGCTTTCATATTCGGTACCATTGATTGCTTGCCTCCTCTTCTTAAAGCGTCTCGCCGCAGTGCTTGCACACCGTCAGCTTAGCGCCGTTCTCAGCAAACTTGTGCGCGGGGCGGGTCGGCTTGTTGCACTTCGGGCAAACGCGCATCACCTTGCAGGCGCGCAGCGCACCCTCGCGCTCGACGATGCCGCCGGTCTCGCCCTGACGGCGGGGCTTTACGTGGCACTTGATCATGTTGACGCCCTCAATCACGACCATGCCCTTCTTCGGGTTTACGGACAGAACCTTGCCGCGCTTGCCCTTTTCCTTGCCGGAAAGAACGACTGCGGTGTCGCCCGTCTTAACATGCAGAGTATTCATATTCTTGGCGACCTCCTTACAGTACTTCCGGAGCAAGCGACAGGATCTTCATATAGTCCTTATCGCGCAGCTCACGAGCGACAGGCCCAAAGATACGGGTGCCGCGGGGGTTTTTATCATCACGGATGATGACGCCGGCGTTCTCGTCAAAGCGGATGTAGCTGCCATCCGCGCGGCGCAGGCCCTTCACGGTGCGGACGATAACCGCCTTGACGACGTCGCCCTTCTTCACGCCGCCGCCCGGAGTGCACTTGCGCACCGAGCAGACGACTACGTCACCGATGTTGCCATACTTGCGAGCGGAGCCGCCGAGAACACGGATGACCTTCAGTTCCTTTGCGCCGCTGTTGTCAGCCGCACGCAGAAAAGTTTCCTGCTGAACCATGTTGTGTTCTCCTCCTTACTTTGCCTTCTCGATGATCTCGACCAGGCGCCAGCGCTTATCCTTGGACAGCGGGCGGGTCTCCATCACCTTCACCTTGTCGCCGATGCCGCACTCGTTGTTCTCGTCGTGCGCCTTCAGCTTGTAGGTGTGCGGAATAACCTTCTTATACAGAGGATGCGCTACGCGATCCTCGATCGCGACGACAATGGTCTTGTCCATCTTGTCGGAAACGACCTTGCCGACACGCGTCTTGCGTAATGCTCTTTCGCTCAATTCGTTTCCCTCCTATTACGCCTTCTCCGCGAGCTGCTTCTCACGGATTACGGTGTTGACACGCGCAATGTCGCGCTTGACCTCAGTGATCTTGTTGGTGTTATCCAGCTGATTGGTAGCGAGCTGAAGACGGAGGTTGAAGAGGTCCTTCTTCAGGTCGCCAAGCTTTGCGGCGAGCTCCTCGGCCGTCAGTTCTCTGATCTCAGATGCCTTCATCATGCTTCACCGCCATTCTTGGTCTCACGGGCAACGAACTTGGTCTTGCACGGCAGCTTGTGGCTGGCAAGACGCAGAGCCTCGCGGGCGACCTCTTCGGAAACGCCGGCGATCTCAAACAGCACGCGGCCGGGCTTGACGACCGCTACCCAGTACTCGGGCGAGCCCTTACCGGAACCCATTCGGGTCTCGGCCGGCTTCTCGGTTACCGGCTTGTCGGGGAAAATCTTGATCCAAACCTGACCGCCACGCTTGGTGTAACGGGTCATGGCGATACGGGCTGCCTCGATCTGGTTCGAGGTGATCCAGCACGGCTCGGTAGCCTGCAGGCCGAACTCGCCGTTGGATACGAAGTTGCCGCGCATGGCCTTGCCCTTGAGGCGGCCACGATGCACGCGACGGTACTTAACTCTCTTGGGGAGCAGCATTAGCGGTTGCCTCCTTCCTGACGGGGTGCGCGACGCTCACCGCGATTGAAGTCACGGCGGCCACCACGGCGGTCGTCACGGCCGCCACGGCGCTCGCGGCGCTCGAAAGCGGGCTTGGGAGCCTCGATGGAACGGCCCAGACGCGGACCGCCGTGGAGGACCTCACCCTTGTAGATCCATACCTTAACGCCGATGCGGCCATAGGTGGTCGCGGCCTCGGCAAAGCCGTAATCGATATCCGCGCGCAGGGTCTGCAGCGGGATGGTGCCCTCATGGTAGTGCTCGGTGCGGGCGATTTCCGCGCCGCCCAGACGGCCGCCGCAGGAAACCTTGATGCCCTTGGCGCCCATGCGCATCGCACGGCCCATGGACTGCTTCATCGCACGGCGGAAGCCGATGCGCTTCTCAAGCTGTGCGGCAATGTTCTCGGCAACCAGGGTTGCGTTGGTGTCCGGGTTCTTGATCTCGATGATCGAGCAGCGAACCTTCTTGCCGTACTTCTTCGTCAGCTCTTCCTCGAGCTTCTTGATGTCCTCGCCGCCGCGGCCGACAACCATGCCGGGACGCGCGCACTGGATCATGATCTTGATTTCGTCGTTCTTTCGCTCGATCTCGATCGCCGGAACGCCTGCGTCGTACAGACGCTTCTTCAGTTCCTTACGGATGTTGTAGTCTTCCACGAGGAGGTCGCCGAACACATTGTCCTTTGCGAACCAACGGGAATCCCAATTCTTGATAACACCGACACGGAGACCGTTCGGATTTACTTTCTGGCCCATTGATTACCCTCCCTTATTCTCTCTCGCCAAGAACCAGCGTGATGTGCGAGGTTCTCTTGAGGATTCTGAATGCGCGGCCCTGTGCGCGCGGCATAACGCGCTTCATGATCGGGCCGGGACCGACGTGTACTTCCTTCACGTACAGCTTATCGGTGTTCATGCCGTGGTTGTTCTCGGCATTGGCAACAGCGCTCTTGAGGAGCTTCGCCATCGGCTCGCAGGCTGCCTTGGGGGTATTCATGATGATAGCCATCGCTTCGCCCGCATCCTTACCGCGGATCAGGTCGCAGATCAACTTGATCTTGCGCGGGGTCATGCGCACGTTGCGTACGATTGCTCTTGCTTCCATGTTTCCTTAACTCCTCCTTACTTGCCGTTATTGGAGGTCTTGCTGCCCGCGTGACCCTTGTAGGTACGGGTGGGAGCAAACTCGCCCAGCTTGTGACCAACCATGTCCTCGGTGACGTACACCGGCACATGCTTGCGGCCGTCATGCACCGCGAAGGTGTGGCCGACGAACTCCGGGAAGATCGTGGAAGCGCGGGACCAGGTCTTGAGGACCTTCTTCTCGCCCTTTTCGTTCATTTCAACGACTCTTTTGATAAGCTCAGGAGCCACAAAAGGGCCCTTCTTAACGCTTCTGCCCATAATCGTTTAACTCCTTTCTTACTTGCCGTTGCGACGACGCACGATCTGCTTATCCGTGCGGTGGTTCTTCTTGCGGGTCTTGTAACCCATCGCCGGCTTGCCCCACGGGGTAACCGGGCTGGGACGGCCGATCGGGCTCTTGCCTTCGCCGCCGCCGTGCGGGTGGTCGCACGGGTTCATAACAGAACCGCGGACGGTCGGACGGATACCCATGTGACGGGTACGGCCAGCCTTACCGATCTGGACGTTCGCGTGGTCAGAATTGCCGACAACGCCGATCGTCGCCTTGCACTCGAGGCGGACGTAACGCAGCTCGCCGGAGGGCAGACGAACCATCGCCTTGCCGTTCTCCTTCGCCATCAGCTGCGCGCCAACGCCAGCGGAGCGAACCAGCTGCGCGCCCTTGCCGGGGTACAGCTCGATGTTGTGGATCATGGTACCGACCGGGATGAACTCAACCGGCAGGCAGTTGCCGGGCTTGATGTCGGCGTCCTTGGAGGAGACGACCTGATCGCCAATCTTGAGGCCTTCCGGCGCGAGGATATAAGCCTTAACGCCATCCTCGTACTGGATCAGCGCGATGTTCGCGGAACGGTTCGGGTCGTACTCGAGCGTCATAACGGTTGCCGGCATATCCAGCTTCTGACGCTTGAAGTCGATGATACGGTACTTCTTCTTGTTGCCGCCGCCGATGTGACGGACGGTGATGCGGCCATAGCTGTTGCGGCCGGCGGTCTTCTTGACCTTTTCGAGAAGGCTCTTCTCGGGCTTCACCTTAGACAGGCCCTTGAAAGACAGCACAGTCATATTTCTGCGCGAGGGCGTCGTCGGGTTGAAAGTCTTGATAGCCATTTGGAATTTCAACTCCTTAAAACTGTTTCTTATCGGGGTGGCATCCCCATAAAAGCCTGACGGCTTCGGTCGAAACCACGGTTTCGACCGATCATTCCGCTGATCTGCGCGCGCCCTACGGGCACACTTGACAGCGGTTTGTATAAAAACCGTGATACATGCTCCCGGTTTTTATGGATTTGCGTTGCAAATCCCATTTCATCCCCCGCTGCGCGGGGTTTATGCAAGTGCGGCTGCGCCGGACTTGCATCCCACTGCTTCGGGACGCGTGTCCCGAACCGCGTTTGCCGTGCAAACGCGAGGGGGTTATCCAGAAAAGTTTCCATCGGGAACTTTTCTGGTATCTAAGGGGGACTGGTCCCCCTTAGAGGATTTTACATCATGTTCTCAAAAAGCTCGATGCCCTTGGAGTCCGGGGTCAGGGTGACGACCGCCTTCTTGATGTCCGGGCGCTTGCCGACGTGGACGCCCATGCGCTTCCACTTGCCCGGCAGCTTGATGGTGTTGACCTTGGCAACCTTTACGCCGAAGATCTCCTCCACAGCCTTCTTGATCTCGATCTTGCCCGCGTCAGCGGCGACCTCGAAGGTGTACTTGTTGTTCTGGGAGCCCATCATGGAACGCTCGGTGATGATCGGCTTCTTGATAATATCGTAAGCGAACTTCATTATGCGTACACCTCCTGCAGCTTCTCAACCGCCGCCTTGTCGATGATGAACTTGTCGGCGTTGAGGATGTCGTATACGTTCAGGGTAGACGCGATCGTCGTGCGCACGCCCGGGATGTTAGCCGCGGACTTGACGACATTGGTGCGAACCTCCGGGGTAACGACCAGGCTCTTGCCGGTCGCGTCAACCGCCTTGAGGAAGCCCGCAAAGGACTTGGTCTTGATCTCGCCCATGTCCAGACCGTCGATCACGATGATCTCGCCGGCAGCAGCCTTCGCGCTCAGCGCGGAGAGCATCGCCAGACGCTTGGTCTTCTTGGTCAGGGAGTAGTTATAGGAACGCGGCTTCGGGCCGAGGGCAATACCGCCGTGGGTCCACTGCGGGGAACGGATCGAACCCTGACGGGCACGGCCGGTGCCCTTCTGGCGCCACGGCTTGATGCCGCCGCCACGCACCTCAGCGCGGGTCAGCGTGGACTGGGTGCCCTGACGCTGGTTGGCCAGATAATTCTTCACTGCGGCGTGAACCACAGCCATGTTGGGCTCAATGCCGAATACGGCCGCATTAAGCTCCATCTCGCCGGTCTTCTTGCCGGTCATATCAAAAACTGCTACTGTAGGCATGAGTTGCTCCTCCTTCCCTTACTTTCTCGCGGAAGCCTTCTGCGGGTTCTTGCTGACGCCAGCCTCGCCCTTGGCAACCTTGTTGTTCTTGACGGTGTTCTTGAGCACTACGATGCCGCCCTTCGGGCCCGGTACCGCGCCGCACACAGCGATCAGGTTCAGTTCCGGATCAACCTTGACAACGTCGAGGTTCAGCACGGTAACCTGCTCGGCGCCCATGTGGCCCGGCATCATTTTGCCCTTCATGATCTTGGACGGGTCAGAGCACGCGCCCATCGAACCCTGATGACGGTGCATCGGGCCGGCGCCGTGGCTCATCGGGGAGCGGCCCGCGTTGAAGCGCTTGATAACGCCCGCGTAGCCCTTACCCTTGGAAGTGCCGGTCACGTCGACATAATCGCCTACGGCGAACATGTCGGCCTTGACCACATCGCCAAGCTGGAAGGTGGAGCAGTCCGCAAAGCGGAACTCCTTGAGGTACTTCTTAAGGGAGTCGCCAGCCTTCTTCAGGTGGCCCTTCTCCGGCTTGTTGAGCTTGCGCTCCTTGATGTCCTCAAAGCCGAACTGAACTGCGTTATAGCCGTCCTTCTCTTCGGTCTTGAGCTGGGTGACGACACAGGGGCCTGCCTCGATAACGGTGCAGGGGATAACCTTGCCGTCAGCGTTGAAGATCTGGGTCATGCCGACCTTCTTGCCGATGATTGCCTTATTCAGCATACTGTTTTCCTCCTTAAAGGTTATTGGTTGACGGCATTTGGCCGCCAACATGACCTCGCCGCGCGTGTCGCGGCAGGGCTTCAAGCAGCCGGTCGGGTTAAGCCGTCTGCCTGTTGACAGAAATTAGAGCTTGACCTCGAACTCGACGCCTGCCGGCAGGTCGAGGGTGGTCAGCGCCTCGATGGTGGCCTGATTCGGGTTGATGATATCGATCAGGCGCTTGTGGGTACGGCGCTCGAACTGCTCGCGGGAATCCTTGTACTTGTGTACCGCGCGCAGGATGGTGACGATCTGCTTCTCGGTCGGCAGCGGGATCGGGCCGGAAACCTTCGCGCCGTTGCGCTTGGCGGTCTCGATGATCTTCTCCGCAGACTGGTCGATCAGCTCGTGGTCGTACGCCTTGAGGCGAATGCGAATCTTCTGTGCGTTTGCCATGGTGGTTTTTTCCTCCTCGTATGTGTGCCATACATTAAATAATGTCTTGACTCGCTACGGAGAGAAACTGCAACCCCGCCGTGTGTATCACGCGCGGGCATGAAAATAACCGGGCACACTGATAGTGTAATGATCCGGTCACAATAAGAAACGCAAGTGGTTCGGACTATCGGCTTGGCGGCGCACGCGCCGCGAGTCCCGAATTTGCGCACGAACATTGCATTTTTGCCGATGGGCGCAAGCGCCCCGGCTGATAGCAGTTATCTCAACCGCCCGATTGTCGGACCTACTCCGCCGAAGTTACCTGCCTTACGCAGCAATCTCCGGCATCATCGCGTTTTTCCCGCTTTTCGCAGGTGCTTCTATAGATTACTACAAGCATATCCCAAAGTCAAGCGGTTACACAAAATTTCTGCAAAAACTTTGTGCGTTCTTACAAAGTTTTTTTGGGCAAAGCGACAGCCCGGGGTGTTGTTACCCACCGGGCCGTCCTGCCTGATACCATCAGCTGCCGGTCTCCACGATCAGCAGCCACGTCGCCGCCTTGCTGTCAATGGTCAAGCCCACTTCGTCAAAGGCCGATACGGTAAAGCCCGCATCCTCCAGCAGCTTGAGCGTATCCTGCAATAGCGACATATTATTTTCCAGCGAAATCCACGACGCGCCCTCGTCTGTGTACAGCAGTTCGCCATCCACATCCGGCAGCGTCTCGCCGCCCGTGGCCAGATAACAATGCGCCACACGACTGCCGCGCAGCGAATCCGGTACGGTAATCACCGGCAACGCGTCCGCGAGTGTGATATCCACATGCGCGCCCTGCGTCGCTGCGTCACCCGCGGCTTCAGGCGGCGTGCTGGGCTGAAGCCCCTCCCACACCCGGCTGTCTCCGCTGGCAGGCGCTGTTTCCGCCGTTGCCTGCGTTGTTTGCTGCTCCTGTTCCGCCTGCGCGGACGTGTCCCCGCTCGCCGGTTGGGGCGTCGCCAGCTTTGCCTCAGGCACTGCCTCACCCGTTTCCTCCGGCGCTGCCGATTCCGGTGCAGCATCTTCCTGCGCGCCGTTATCGCTGCCGCCGGTCAGGCCAGCGTCGCTTGCCGCATCGCGCACCCGCGACACAGCGCCATCCGAGCCGGTATTGGCTTCCGCTGTTGCCGCATCCGTCGTGCTTGCGCCGCCCACCGTGCTGAACGCGGGCATCAGCCCGCCGCCAAGCACGACCAGCACCACAACCGCAGCCGCGGCCACCATCGTCAGCACCGGCATGCGGCGCACCGGCTTTTCCGGCTGCACCACGCGCAGACGTTGCTCTTGTCTGACACCCTGCATGATATCGTCATGCAACCCTGCGGGCAGTTCAGCCTCCACCGCAAACAGCGCCCGCATCTGCTCCAGATCGTGTTTGAGCGCGGCGCACGAGGGGCACTCTGCCAAATGGGCTTCGAGTTTCTCGCGCTCGGACTCGGTCAGCGTGCCATCCAGACTGCTCGATACCAGCTGCTCAAAATATTCTTCATCGCTCATGCGTCCCCGCCTCCTTTCGATAGGTTAGACGCGGCAGACTGCAAAATGTTCCCTCGGCTGAGCAAAACCTTGCGCAGCGCAATGCGCGCGCGCGACAGGCGGGATTTTACCGTCCCCTCGCTGATCTCCAGTACCTCTGCAATCTCGGTATAGCTCATACCGGATACATCGCGCAGCAGCACGATGCGCCGGTGTTCCTCGCTGATTTCCTCCAGCGCCGCGGCCAGTTCACGCCCCAGTTCGCGGTTGTCCAGATGCTCCTCCGGCGTGGGCGCAGGATCGGGCAGCGGACGCTCGGTCTCGTCGTCGGTCACGATCGGCTGGGTCTGCGGCTGGGCGTGCTTGTGCCGCGCGTGGTCGACGCACAGGTTCATCGTGATGCGGAACAGCCAAGTGGAAAGGCCACTGTCGCCGCGGAAGGACTCGATCGACCGCCATGCGCGCAAAAAGACCTCCTGCACGATATCGGCCGCGTCCTCGGGGTTGCCGGACGAGCGCAGCGCGACCGCGTAGACGCGCTTTTCATAGAGCCGCACCAACTCCTCAAACGCCGCAGTTTCACCGCGGCGCGCCCGGGTCAGGATATGCTTTTCGTCCATCGTCCGTGTCCCCCCTTCCGTTGTCCAGCCGTTCAGCAGCCGGCCGCGCGCTTTAACTCGTCGGCCAGCGGATACAGTTCTTCCAGCCGCTCGAGCGCGCAAATGCGCATTTTAAATGCCTTCAAGCCGCTTTGCCCTTTCAGATACCAGTTGACATGCCGCCGCGCTTCCAGCATGGCCACACGCTCGCCTTTGTAGGCTGCAGCAAGCTCGATCTGCCGCACCGCCGTGTCGATCCGTTCAGTAAAGGGCGGCAGCGGCGGGCATACACCGGTTTCCAGCAGCGCGTTCGCCCGCGCGAAAATCCACGGGTCGCCCAGCGCGCCGCGTCCGACCATCACCGCATCCGCGCCGGTGTGCCGGAGGATGCGCACCGCGTCCTCGGGTACGGCCACGTCGCCGTTGGCAATCACCGGAATAGATACCGCCTGCTTCACCGCCGCGATCGCATCCCAATCGGCGTTGCCACTGTATTGCTGCGCGCGCGTGCGGCCATGCACCGCGATAGCCGCCGCGCCCGCCTGCTCGGCCATGCGGGCAAACTCGACGCAGTTGACGCTTTTCTCGTCCCAGCCCTTGCGGAACTTGACAGTTACCGGCACATCGACCGCATTTGCGACCGCCTCAATCACGCGCGCGGCCAGCGCCGGGTCGCGCATGAGCGCGGAGCCGTCGCCGTTGCCCGCGATTTTGGGCGCGGGACAGCCCATATTGATGTCAATGATATCGCAGCCCGAGATTTCACGCGCGATTTTTGCACCCTCGGCCATGGTTTCCGGCTCATGGCCGAAAATCTGCGCGGCCGCCGGATGCTCATCCACGCCTAGCGCAAGCAGCCCGGGCGTTTTCTTATCCCCGTACGTCAGCGCCTTGGCGGAGACCATTTCGGTCACGGTCAGCGCCGCGCCCTGCTCGCAGCAGATCTGCCGGAAGGCGCGATCGGTCACACCGGCCATCGGCGCCAGCACCATGCGCCCGGCAAGCGTTACAGAACCGATTTGCATACTTCTCCCCCACTACGCATAATTTCATGCAGTATATTGTACCATATGCCCCCACCAATTGCAACTTTCAAAGTGGTTACAGTCAAAAATAGCGGAAAAACTGTGCAAAGCACGCCTTTTCCGCCATTTTAAAACGAGAATTTTTATACCATTGACAGTATTTTTTCGCTGAAAAAGTAGCCGAATGAGATCAGCGCGGCGTTCCACACCGCAATACCGATCGCCGACCAGCCAATAAACCACTTCACAGGCATGCGAATCAGCCCCGCCGGGATGGACACGATCGTGCGCAGCACCGGGATGATGCGGCAGACTGCCAGCCCGCGCCCGTGCTGCGCGTCGATGAAGTCATGCGCACGACGCACAAAGGATCGGAACTTTTCACTCTTGCCAAACAACTTCTCCATGATCGGCTCGCCGCCCCAGTAGCACAACCCGTAGATTACCAGACTGCCCAGCACACCGAACACGACGCTCAGCGCCACCGTCAGCACGAGCGACAACTCGCTTTGCGCGATCAAAACGCCGATTGACGGCATGATCACACCCGCCGGAAAGCCGGGCAGGTTCATATATTCGCAAAAGATCACCGCACAGACCAGAATCAGGCCGTAACGATGGAACAGGTCGAAAAACATCTCGGCGGTCATCGTATCACATCCTGCCGTGCCGCGGCGCACCGCAGCAAAGTATATATATAGTATACCAACCTCATCCCGCTGAAACAAGGCTGCGGCGCCGCTTTTTGCAATCTGTTCACAAAAGAAGTACCCATCGGCGCCTGCTTAATTGACGCTATGCTTCAGCTTTTTAAACGCCCTAGTTCCGTGATGATTTATCAGCCATGGTCCAGTAACTCAATCAACTTGATTAGATCGTTTTGTTCCAGCGTGATGTTCACATAGCAGACAGCGATATCCTGCGGCAATAGATTGGTAGAAATAACAAGTTCAAAATCGGACGGAACCGCCTGCTGTATCCATGCTTTGGTATCGACAACACCGATGATATCCAGCCGTTGACCAAAATAATAGGTGAGCTTTTTCAGAAACAATTTCAGCAATATATTGGTATAATCGCTGACAATCATCACCTTGATTTTCCGCTTCCGATATTGAAGCATGCTGACCAGATAGAGGGCGATGTGCTCGAGATCGCCGGGTGTCAGAACATAATCGGTGTATTTCAAAAGGATGGGTTGTATCTTACATGCCAACTCATAATAAAACGGATATTGTTGGCGCACAACCAATTCGGTCACCACATCCTGATGAATTTGATTGGAAAGCGATTTGACAAGGGCGGAGAGATAAATCTCAAAATCCTGCATTTCCGCCTGTGAAAACTGCACCTTCTTTTCCAGGGTGCTGTCAATCATCTGGAGAATCTCCTGCGTAATCTGCTTAAAATCATCCAGTTTTTTCGGAAAATAGGGAATGAGAAAGGCTTTGTGATTGAGCGTACTGAGCAAATAATCGGCTTCGGTTTTGGAAAGTTCGGTCTTCATGATGCGGCTGATTTCATCCAACGGAAAATTTTGGACTTTGGGCTGCTCGATATATCCGGAAACGCAAAAACCATCGCGGAACCGGCGATAACAGATCTGAATTTCCAGCGCAAAATTGATGACATCCATTGAAGATACCATGATGGCATTATCTTTTGCCCATTGATAAATCACGTCAATCAGCTGTTTATATTGATCGTAGTAATAAATATCGTATTTGACAAACATCTTCATCAGGTATTTGTATCTCTTTTTGTGATTGATAATCACTTTGCTCAAAATCCTACGCTTCATCACCTCATCGCAGTCGAGCCGGTATCCATTGCTTTTGGACACGCGAAGCGAGATTTGAAAATCCTGCTGCAAATCCTGCTGAATGCTCTGGAAATCATTGTATACCGTCGTTTTGCTGACAAAGATATCCTCCGCAATCCGAGCCAATGAAACGGGCTGGGACGTCCACAGGAGCGTAAACAAAATATACAGCTTGCGCTGATAGTCGTTTTGGGGCAGAAATTCGCTGTACTTTTCGTTTTTCAGGATCATGACCTTGATGGTTTTCCGGTCTTCACCGGCGATATAATATCCATGGTTCCGCTGGTGGCGGATAGAGCAGCCGGATGCTGCCAGCGCGTCGTTGATTTCCGCCAAATCCTTGCGCAGTGTACGCTCCGAAATGGCAAGCTCATGGGATAAAAGCTGCTGATGGATTGGGCCGGCGTGATGTAACAGCTTATTGATAATATCCTCCTGACGGTCTGTAAACATAGCAAAACCCCGTTTTTACAATTGTTTTATCACGATACCTTGATTATATCGTGTTGCGCGCAAAAAAGCAACGACGGCGCCCTTCTGCAGAAAATGAACACACGGCATTTTATGCCGGGCTGTTCACTTTTTTGCCAAATAAGCTTGTGGATTGTTTAATTGTGCAGTGACTGTTATGACTTTATAATAAGAATCAGAAAAAGTACTTTTACATACAACCGGTTGCGACGGAAGAAACAAAGTGGTAAGAGAAAGGAACAAAACGGCTATGAAATATGAGCGCATGGTGACTGCAATTTTGCATCATGTGGGTGGAAAAGAAAATATCACCAACCTGACACACTGCTACACGCGGTTGCGGTTCGTCTTAAAGGACAACACAAAAGCGGACAAAGATGAACTGGGGAACATCAAAGGGGTAAAAGGTGTTGTCGAAAAAGGCGGCCAGTTGCAAATCGTCATTGGCAATGAAGTCACCGACGTATATGATGAATTCTGCCAAATGACGGGTCTGAAAGAATCTGGCGAGCAGAAAAACGAGAAAAAATCCTTCATTGATACGATTTCCGCGATTTTCTTCCCCATCATCGGCCTGATGTGTGCCAGCGGCTTAATCAAGGGCCTGCTTGCGCTTTTGGTAGCGTGCGGTGCCTTGTCAGATGCCTCTACGACCTATACCATCTTAAATGGCGTTGGCGATACTATTTTCTATTACCTGCCCGCGTTTTTGGGCTATACCACGGCAAAACGCTTCAACGGCTCTCCGTTTCTTGGCATGGCGATCGGCCTTGCCCTCGTTTACCCGAATATTCTGGCGCTTTCCAGCGCAGAGCCGATCTCGGTTCTGTTCGAGGGTACGCCGTTTGCGTCCAATGTGACGGCAACCATTCTGGGTATCCCGACCATTGTTGTCAACTATTCTTCGTCGGTGTTCCCGGTTATCATTGCGGTGCTTGCGGCGGTACAGTTTGAAAAGCTGGTCGCCAAATATACGCCCAAAGTGGTCAAGAGCTTTTTGCCGGCTTGCCTGACGCTTTTGATCATGGTTCCGCTGACGCTGATCGTCATCGGCCCGATCGTCAGCATCCTGAGCAACATGATTGCAAACGGCATTTCGGCGTTCTATGGCTTTAGCCCCATCCTTGCAAGCATCCTGCTCGCCGCTATTTTCCAGATTCTCATTATGTTCGGCCTGCACGGCATGCTGTTCCCGATTATCTTTATGAATATCGGCATGATGGGTTATGATATCATCTTCCCGGCCTGCTTTGTATGCAGCTTTACGCAGATTGCGTGCTGCTTGGCGCTCAGCATCCGTCAGAAGGATGTCGAGCAGAAGTCCATCGCAACAAGCGCAGGTATCTCTGCAATCTTCGGCATCACCGAACCCGCGATTTACGGCGTGACCCTGCCGAATAAAAAGGCGTTTATTTCGTCGGTCATTGCAAGCGCAATCGGCGGTATCGTCATCGGCATTGCACAGGTGAAAATGTATGTTCTGGGCGGTATGGGCATCATCGGATTTTTGAATTTCGTTTCCGGGGACGGCAACAATACGCAGCTGATGTATGTAGTGCTCGCCGTCTGCGTCGCGATGGTCGCCGCCTTTATCCTGACTTTTGTACTCAACAAGAACATTGGGCAGCCTGCGGCACAGCAGGCGGAGACAGATGTGCCGTCGGCGGATGCGGACAGCGCGGAAAAGACAGTCTATACACCGGTCTGTGGTTCAGTGCGTGCCCTCGACACCTGCACGGATGAGACCTTTGCAAGCGGTATGCTGGGCAAGGGCGTTGTGGTCACACCGACGGAAGGCACAGTATACGCCCCCTTTGACGGGATCATCAACACTGTTTTCCCGACCAAGCATGCGATCGCCTTTGTATCGGACACAGGCGTGGAAGTGCTGGTGCATGTGGGTATCGACACGGTGAACCTGAAAGGCAAGCATTTCAATGCTCTGAAGGAAGAAGGCGCACGCGTCAAGCAGGGTGAAAAGGTGCTGGAGTTTGACATTGCCGGCATCCAGAAGGAAGGATACAGCACAGAAGTGCCGGTTATCATCACCAATTCGGATGAATATGCCGATATGCAGTTTACATATGAGGAAAACGCAGACAACACGGTTTGCGTGGTGAAAGTATCTTGAGGTTGTAAAATATGAAGAAATTTTTATGGGGTGCGGCCTTATCCGCAAATCAGGCGGAGGGTGCGTTTGACGTTGACGGCAGAGGGCTGTCGGTCATTGACAAGCTGCCCGCGGGCAAGGAGCGCTTTCAGGTGATGAGCGACCCCAAGAACAATCTTTCGCGGACGTTTGCGCACTATCCCAGCCATCATGGTGTGGAGTTTTATGAGCATTATCAGTCCGACATCAAGCTGCTGGCGGAAATGGGCATCAATAGCCTGCGCATTTCGATCAGCTGGCCCAGAATCTTCCCGACAGGCACTGAGCAAAGCCCGAACGAGGCGGGGCTCAAGTTTTACGATAATCTGATCGACGAGCTTCTGCACTATGGCATCGAGCCGATCGTCACCATGTCGCATTTTGACACGCCGTTTGCGCTGTCCGAGCGCGTCAACGGCTGGACACACAAAAGCTGCATCGACGCTTTTGTCCGCTATGCGCAGACGCTGTTGACACACTTTAACGGCCGGGTGCGGTATTGGATACCGTTTAATGAAATCAATATGATCCTGCATCTGCCGTATGTCGGCGGCGGCATCGTGGACTGCCCGGCAGAACAGAGGGCAAAGCTGACCTATCAGGCGGCGCACAACCAGCTGGTGGCAAACGCCAAGGTCTGCCAACTGGCGCATGCACTAAATCCGGAAAACCAGATGGGCTGCATGCTGGCGGCGGGCAATTATTATCCCCAGACCTGCCGTCCCGAGGACAATCTGCTGGCGATTCAAAAGAACCGGGAGACCTACTGGTTTATCGACGTGCAGGCAAGGGGGTACTATCCTTCGTATGCGCAGCCCAAGCTGCGGGAGCTTGCGTTGGATATCACGGAAGAAGAAATCGAACTGCTGAAAAACACGGTTGATTTTATTTCGTTCAGCTATTATAACTCCAAGGTTTGCAGCAGCGAGCAACGCGAGGGCGCCGAACTGACCGCCGGTAATATCTTTCAGTCCATCAAAAACCCCTATCTGGAATCCAGCGAATGGGGCTGGCAGATCGACCCGATTGGTCTGCGCATTAGCATGAATGACCTGTATGACCGGTATCAGAAACCGCTGCTGATCGCGGAAAACGGGCTGGGCGCCAAGGATGAAGTAATAGACGGCGCTGTTGAGGATGATTACCGTATCGAATATTTAAAGCGTCATCTGGAAAATATGCAAGCCGCCATGCAGGACGGCGTGGAACTGCTCGGCTATATGCCGTGGTCTGCACTGGATGTCATCAGCGCGTCTACTGGCCAAATTTCCAAGCGATACGGTTTTATCTATGTCGATGTAGATGACGATGGCAATGGCACATATCGCAGAATCCCCAAAAAGTCATATTACTGGTATCAGTCCTATCTTAGAAATCAGTGAAGCCGATTGAACTGCACTGTCAAATAACAAGATATCTCGTCGACGACACAGACAGTCAACAAGATTTTTGAGTTACAGAAAAGTAGCGTAATGTACGAAAAGACATTACGCTACTTTTCTTTTTCCCGGCTTTAAATAGCATCTTTATAGCAAAGTGCATTCGACCAAATGTCAACTATACAAGCGTCATTCGGGGACGCCATGCAATCCTACCACACTATCTCAGCACGCCGGATACCCTGCCAATCTCATTTTCCCTTTGCCCCGCAGATTAGATGCTCCCCTTCCGCATCAATGTAAATGCGATAAGGATGGAAACGCTTCAAAACTCACGACTGATCGGCGGAATTACATACATGGGCATCGAAACCCTTGCAAAATAACAAAAGCCGCCTAAAAAGACGGCAAATTGACATAGAATGGCGTGTGTGATGGTATAAAAGGTACCCCATCTGCGATGTTCTATACAATATCTAACAAATGGGGTTTCGTTTGGAAACGCTGACCTAAACGGAAATGTAGGGTTCGAATCCCTGCAAACCCCCAAAAATTTGAATTGTCATATTTCGTTTGCCCTGTAAAATACAGAGGGTAAAAAGTCCAAAAACACTTGATGCCGTAGGCATTCAGCCCACGGCATCGAAAGTGTTTCACCTCTTGGAACATCGCAACACTATAGATGCCATAGCCTTCGTCCATTCGCAAGCGTCCGGTATATAATTTTTTTACTCCCTGGGAGACAGTTCTCCGCTATGAGCCTCCAGAGCTTCGATGCGGTGATCCTGTATCAAGATTTCCATCTGGCTGATGGCGATGGCGTTGGGATTTGCCAGCCGCTCGGCCTGACTCCTAAACGCATCGAATTCGACACGGTTAAAAGACGGGTTGTATAGAGATTTCCAAACACCCAGGAACTCAATCGTATTCCGGTTCCACAGCCAGTTTTGGATAATGTAGCGAGGATTGTCACTGTCCTTCAGCTTGGCGCTGTCAGTCAAGCTGATAAAGTCATCTCGCTCGAAATTTTATTGTACACTAATTTCCGCTCCCTTGACAACCAGCTTGTCCACTCGTCCGAACCTCTTTGCTGATTATTTTTTGGAGCAATCCCCGGCAGCCTTCCTCCACATCCCGCCAGGTCGTGTCGAAATCGTCGGTGTACCACGGATCGGCTACCTCGCCGGGACGGTCGGTAAAGTCCATCAGCAGGTGCATCTTGTCGGCAAAATCGCCGCCGCTGATCCGGTACATACTCCGCAGGTTGGCTCGATCCATGCCAATCAGAAGATCGTACTTCTCGTAATCGCTGTTCAGGAGATGACGGGCTCTCTTGCCGGAGCAATCGATGCCATGCTCGGACAGTTTGCGGCGGGCTGGCGGATATACCGGATTGCCGATCTCCTCGGTGCTGGTAGCTGCCGACTCGATTTGAATGCTCTGCTCCAGACCGGCTTTCTTCACCAGATCCTTCATAATGAACTCGGCCATCGGGCTTCTGCAAATGTTGCCGTGGCAGAGGAAAAGTATCTTGATCATGCGATGAACACTCCAAATTGCTGTTTTCCAATTCAGAATAGCACGGAACATCAGATTCGTCGAGCTGGATTTCCAGATGGGCGTCAGAAGCGATTTTTCTCTGGAGTTCTGCCTTTGACCAGCCGAAACGACCAGCGGCACGAAGATACCAGCGCCGCTCCTCCGGCTCCATGTCTGCTTCCAGAATGACTACATTCTGTGTCCAACTGATCTCCATGGCCAGCGTCAGCAATTCGGGGGAGTCCTCATACATCCGATAGAAGTCCCGCATCCGGCGAAGGTTCCGCGGGGAAAAGCCGGAAGCATCGGGGAAATGGCTGTGCAGATATTCGGCTGCGGCCACTGCCGCGCCTTTCTCCGTCCGGGAACAGACGATGCGGCCCAGTTCGCGGCAGAGTTTCATCTGGGGCAGCTCAGCGTTCAGCGCAGCGTCCAGAGCTGCAAACATGGCGGAATAATCGATATTTTTGCGGATGTTCATAGCTTCTCCTTTCCGGCAGAACCTGCCTTATTTTGAAACAGGCCAAAGAGAAGCACAGGAGGTGCCTCCTGCGTTTCTCTTTGGCCTGTTCACACCACTTGTACCATCTGCTCCCAGAGCAGGACGAAGCGGTCGTCGATGATTTTGTTGTCGTGGTAATGTCCGAACAGCCAGTAGTGGAATTTGGCTCGTTCTTTGACTTCCTCCAAGAAGTCGGTCAGGTGGTCGTGAACATATCCACCGTTACCCAATATGTCCACGATGCTGGTTGGGGCACAGTGTGTGATCACATAGTCCATCTCATAGTGAATGCCTTCCAAGCTGTGCCGAGCTTCCTCGTACTCGGACTGGCTGGGAAGCTCCTGTTTCCACCAGGAGTGGTGGTTGACCCGGAAGCGCCCCCCATTCTGCGAAGGGTCCAGTATTGTTCTTCAAAATCCGGCGCTTTAGGATTCAGAACGCCGTCCTCGATGTCATGGCTCCTGGCTCCGCCCATGGTGAAGAAGGAGTATCCTTGCAGGTCAAAGACTTGCCCGCGCATCAGATGGATCACATGGGGCCGGATTCGCTGGATCTTTCCGCCGTTCCATTCCTCTGTCGGATATTTTCTCAGCAGGTCGAAGTTTTCATGGTTGCCGCTGATGAACAGCGTGGTAAAGGGCAGATCCTCCAGCCAGTCCAGACTGCGCTCCTCTTTCTTGCCCCCATCCCATACGCCGCCAAAATCTCCGCAGATGATCATATAGTCTTCCTTGGTCATTCCGGCCTGCTCGGGGAAGTGTTCGGGTGCAAACCGCTGGAAGTTGCCGTGGGTATCGCCGGTAGCGTAGATCATATCGGTTCACCTTCTTTCGCTTATTATATCATATCCTGTTCCACCTGGATGCCGCCGCGGAGGAACACCGTGATCTTCTCCGCCGAGTTGACCTTAACCGTATCCACCAGCTGCCGGATGAGAGCTTCATCCCATTCGCTGATGTGGGTTGATGCCTGAGCCATCGCAGCAGCGGCATCCTCAATGCGCCGCAGGGCCTGTGCGTTGCTCTGGCGCTGTTCCTCGATAAAGGCTCGCTTTTCTTTCAGTGCGACAGCTTCATTCATAATGGCCCTCAGCTGGGCGGTGCAGGCGGAGGCGTCCTCCGCTCGAGCGGCTTCTGCCACCAACTCACGGGTCTGGTCATTCAGCTCGTCCAGCCGCCGCTCAATATCGGCAAGGCTCATGCTCTCGCCCGGAACCGGAGCCAGCTCCATTTCCATGGCAGAGGTGATCTGCCGGATCAGCGTGGGTCTCGAGATTTTCAACATGCCGCCGGTCGAGAACGGCGACCGGTATTTCATCCGCAAGGAATATGCAGATGCTGCGTCGATCGAGCGGTACGGCTTTTTGCAGTATATCGAGAGCGTCAGCGAGAACCCCGGCACGGCGCAGCTCGGCCAGATGGTGCGCACGCTCCTTGCGCAGAAAGACCGCGTCGGCCGCACGCGTACCATCAGCGAGATTTGGGGCTGCGACGAGGTAGTGAGCGGTACGGTGCTGGACTTCAACAGCCCGGCTTTCGGCATTTCCGGCCGCAACCGCGTGACGCGCGTTGTCCATCACTACGGCGGCGCGGGGCACACGATGGAGCTGGAGATCACCGCCCTCGACGAGCCGCGCGCGGCGGCTGCCGGCACAACGGATGCGGCGCGACAGGCCGCTGCCCAGCAGGACGCGGTGTCCGTCTGGGGCTTGCCCGACACGATTGGCGCAGGCTCGTCCGGCACGGGCGGGAACGGCAGCGCGGCCAGCTTTGTGTCGGTCGCGCGCGGCGAGGTCGGCTACCACGAAAGCCCCGGCAACATCAACAAGTACGGCGCGTGGGCGGGCAACAACGGCGCGGCGTGGTGCGTGTATTTCGTCTGCTGGTGCGCCGACCAGTCCGGCGCGCCCATCCCGACGGGCTACGGCGGGGTCAGTGAGATGCGCAGCTACTTCCAGTCGCGCGGGCAGTACAAGACGGTGGCGAGCGGCTACATCCCACAGGCGGGCGACCTGATGATACAGGGCGACCGACACATCGGCATCGTGACCGGCGCGACGCGCGCGGCCGTGCAGACGATTGAGGGCAACTGCTCGGACAGCGTGCGCGCCATGACGCGCTACTACTCGGAAATCACAGGGTTTTGCACACCTTGGGGATAAGGAGGGCGCATGGCATACGACTATAAAATCGCAAAAGCCATTGTCGAGCATGGCGGCAGACGTGCCAAAAAGTCGCCCTATGCGGCGGCGTGGTACGAGGCAGTATGCGAGCAAGAGCGCCCGCAGCCGCTGATTTTCAGCGCGGTGGACGGCAATGTCCGCGCCGAGGAGGGCGTAAACCTCACCCTCACCGCGACGGCTGCCGCGCGGAATTGGGAGCGGGGCGAGCGCGCCGCCGCGATTTTGTCCGGCGGCGGGCTGCTCATCCTTGACAAGATTTCAGGAGGTTAACCCATGGCAGACGCGAAATTTTCCTTTTCCCCAACCGAGCTGCAGGGCATCCCGGCGGCAGAGGTCGGCCGCGTGCCCGCGTTCGACTTCGATGAGCGGGGGCGCGGCGCGTTCCGGCTGGTGGACGGTGCGCTGGTCGAGCGGACGGGCGCGGAAGCGGTCAAACAGTGGTTCGACCTGATGCTGCGCCAGCTGCCGGACGCGATCCCGGTCTACCGCACGGACGCATCCACCGCGCTGGGCGTCGACCGCACGCTGTTGCAAACGCGCGCGCCGCTCGGCTTTATCACGGCCGAGATCGAGCGGCAGGTGCGCGAGACGGCGGCTTTTAACCCCGCAGTGCGCACGGTGGACAGTTTCGTTTTTACCCGCCTGCGGCGCGGCCTGCAGGTGGAATTTAGAGCGCTCTTGCGCACGGGCGAACAGACGGAGGTGACGACCTATGTCGGCCAGTGACATTTTGCAAACCTTGCTGGACGGGATGCCGGACAGCTACCAGAAAACGGTCGGCTATCCCACGCACGACCTGCTGGCGGCGGCAGCGCTGCGCATGCAGGGCACGGATGCGGAAGTCGCGGCGATGCGCGCGGCGCTCGACCCGGAAAACCTCGCGGGCAGCGACCTCGACCGCTACATCTTCCCGCGCGCAGGGCTTGAGCGGCGGCAGGCGACGTTTGCCACCGGCGTGCTAACCGTGACCGGCACGGGGACGGTGCAGCAGGGCGCGCTGTTTGAGAGCGGGGGCGGCATCCAGTTTGCCGCAAGCGAAACCGTGTCCATCACCGGTGAGGGGCAGGTGCGCGTCACCTGCCGGGTGGACGGCGCAGCGGGCAATCTGCCCGTGCACAGCATCACGCAGATGCCGGTCACTTTGCAGGGCATTTCTGCCTGCGACAACCCGGAGCCGACCGCAGGCGGCTACGACGAGGAGGACGACGCGGCTTACTACGCGCGCTATCTGCTCAAAATCCGCACACCCGCCACCTCGGGCAACATCTACCACTACCAGAGCTGGGCGCTGGAGGTCGCAGGGGTCGGCGCGGTGCAGGTGTTCCCGCTGGCACGCGGGCCGGGCACGGTGGACATCGTGCTGATCGACAACACCGGCCAGCCTGCGCCGCCCGATCTGGTGCAGGCGGTGCAGGACTACATCGACCCCGGCGGCACGGGCGAGGGCTACGGGCAAGCGCCGATCGGCGCACAGTGCCAGGTCGAGGCCGCGACCGGGACGGAAATTACGCTCACCGGAAAGGTGTTCAA
>DWZQ01000033.1 GCA_019117485.1 Candidatus Agathobaculum intestinipullorum
AAATTTTATTTTATAAGATTTTTGCAATAATATCAACCCCTTATTTTAAAAATTTTTTAGTAGACTGTTTTTTGTGCCTCTGCGTGATATCATGTAGGCATCATGATAAAGGAGGCACAAATCATGCTTGAAATCAAAAAAATTAACGAAACCACACGTATCCCGGCCATGGAAATCCTCAAAGCTGCGCAGCACGACAGAACTACAGATCAGTACATCGCGTTAACAGTCAAGCGCCGTGGTGAAGAGTATGCCGCAATGCTGTTCATTGGGGGGATGGCGTTCCCGTTAGGCGAGATGCATGGATTTTGGACGAGCTCTGACCAGTACGGTCAGATTCATGTGCCAGATCCAGGAGTGGGAGTTGGAGAATTTCCGTTCGGTCTGTTTGTTGACACAGAAGACGCCGGACATCTGTTTATGTGTACCGAAGATTATTTGGGCAAAACCGTCTTTAGCTTCGCTTCGGAGTTCATGATTTATGCAAAACATCGCCGATATTGCTTTCTTTTGACAGCATCGCCAGCGCAAAGTTTCCGTTTTGCGTATACCGATGAACCAATGCTTCAAAAGACCTTCGAGACTTTCGTTCCACCGGTTCAAAAAATCAGGTTTGAAGAGATTGCGGAAGCGTTCGAGGTGAGCAGGGAGGTGATGGAAGATGAGTAAATTGCGTTCAGATTTAGGCAAAAGGCTGCAGCCAGATAATGAGGAGCAGCGAGATAAATTGTTTCAGCTGCGTACCGACTGCGGTAAAAAGTTACAGCCAGATAAGGAATCCGTTCCTCGCGTCAGGTCAGAATTCGAACTTGAAGAAATCATCGGAAAAGCCTTGCGCGGCTCATCGACCGATGATTTGCCGGATCAGCCGCATGTGCCGGATATTTTGAAGGAGGAGACGATTCTTCCGGTAGTCAAGAAGAAGGCTAGCGTGTCTGCCGCTCCAATCGCGGCTCCTGTCAGCCTGTTGGATAATGAATATGCACTCGCGCAGTACGTGAAAAAGTTGATCCCGATGGCGATTATTGGCGGGCATCTGCACCTGTTTCAGGCCCCTTGTTTCCGTGCGCTGGACGACACCGAGATCCAGACGGAAATCAAGGCCGCACTGCCGCCCAATATCCGTAGCGAGGTGACGATGGCGTGCCTTAAACGGGTCGTGAATCAACTGAAAACTGAAAAAGATCTGCAGATCGACCTTAATGTTATTCGTTATGATCCGCACGACTTTGTATTTGCGAATGGTGTCTACAATATTGAAACGCAGCAAATGCGCGAAGGCCGCCCAGCCGATTGTTTCATTGCGGCGAACGCGACAGCGTTTTATCCGAAGAAAGGTAAAAATAACCAGTACAAGGATGCTGTCGACCGGTTCTTTGCAGAGGCCTCGGGCGGTGATCGCGAGATCGAAGCCCTTATGTGGACGACGATCGGCGCCATGCTAAGCACTGAGGCGCGGTTCAAGGCGTTTTTCTACCTCTACGGCCCTCCGGATACCGGTAAAAGCCTGTTCGGCAAACTAATCATGCGGCTGATCGGTCAGGAGAACTGCGGCAATATCCAGCTGCACGAAATCGACGCGAAATACCACGGTGCCGAACTGCGCGGCAAGCTGGCAAACATCAACCTGGACCAGCCTTCTGTGGTGATCAAGAACATCGGCGTATTCAAACAACTAACGAGCGGCGGCAGCGATGTGATTACAGTCGAGAAGAAATTCGGCTCCATTGAGCGTTTGGATTCGCGATTCGTCAAGTTTCTGTTCGCGGGAAATCATCTTCCCCGCCTCCGTGAGTGTGATGAAGCATTTTGGTCACGTATGGTTCTCATTCCCTTCGAGCATCAGGTTCCGCGCGACAAGCGTGATCCGGATTTGATCGAGCATCTGCTCAAAGGATCGGATTACATCATTCGGAAAGCGCTTAAACATTATGGCAAGTTTCTCGAGCGCGGCATGGTTTTTCCTCCGTGCCAGCGTGCAGAGGAGTTGAAGTTCGGCGCGGAAAGCACTTCGCCGGTGGATCGGGTGCGCCAATTCATAGCAGAATGCTGCGAATTAGACGCCGAAGCCAGAACGTTGACCAGGGATCTTTTCGATCGTTTTTATGCATTTTGCCGCGATCATGGTTATCACCCTGGCAGCGAAAAAGCGTTTTCCACTTGTTTGAAAAATGATCTTGGGTTAGAGCCATATCGATACGCGTCGCAGCGCGGATATTGTGGATTGCGTATTTCTGAATAACAAATCGAGTAGTAAAAAAGCGGCAGATCCGGCAGATCTGGCAGCCGGATCTGTCCGCATCAAAAGCATACTAAAATGATATATTATATCTATAGTAAGACAAAAGAGGAGGCCATACCATGCAAAAATACGACGTAGGAACCATTCGCCAGACATTAGATCGTCTTCACAGTGAGGGGATTTCCGTAACCGAAAGCTCGCTGCGGACATGGGTGCGCACCGGTGTGATCCCGGCGGCATACTGTGGGCAAAAGGCATATCTGTATTATCCGAACGTCATGAAAGTTCTGATGGAAGGCACCCCGCTGCCAGAGCTCCCGCCGGAGGTAACAGATGGTATCCGCCGTATCATGTAAACTACTTGCAGTGCCCGCCGCATACACGGCGGGCATTTTTATGGAGGGAACGCAGATGGCAAATATCAAAAAGATGATCCGGAAGGATGGTATTTCCTATAAGATCACGGTGTCTATGGGACGTACGCGGGATGGGAAGCAGCAGAGGCACTATAAGACTTTTAAGCCGCCGCAGGGGACAAGCGAAAGCAGGGCAGACAAGTTGGCAGCGAAAGAGGCGTTGCAATTTGAGGAGGAACTTCGCTTGGGCTATCAACCAGATAACAAGATTACCTTCGCTGAGTATGCGGAATACTTTATAAAAGTGCGCCGTAAAGCAGGGCTCAAGCGGTCTACTTATGAACGGTACCGAGGGCTTCTCGTGCGGATCAACGCAGGTATCGGGCATTTGAAGCTGATCGACATTCGGCCACAGCATTTGAACCTGTTTTATGACAACCTGATTGAGGAAGGGATTCGCCGCACGCCTGCAAAGGCAAGCGCCAAACCGGCGTTTGGCAAGCAACTCGCTGAGCTTGGAATCAGCATGGAGGAGATCGGACGGCGCGCACATATTTCCGCGTCTACCATTCACAAAGCGCGTGACGGTGGGATTATTCTGTGGAGTAAAGCAGAAGCAATTGCGTCTGCTATGGATCGCCCGGTAGAAATGCTGTTTATCAAGTCTACAGATGACAGCCCACTCTCGGTGAAGACCGTATTGGAACATCACCGGCTGATCCGCACCATTCTGGGACAGGCTGAAAAAGAATTGCTTGTACAGTACAATGCGGCGAGCAAAGCAACGCCGCCCAAGGCACTGCCGCCGGAGGTCAACAGCTTTCAGCCTCAGGAAATCACAGCAATTCTTGAGGCACTGGAAGAAGAACCGATTAAATGGCGCACTATTGTGCATCTGATGATCGTGACGGGCTGCCGGCGCGGTGAGATCATGGGGTTAAAATGGGAAAATGTTGACCTAGAGAGCCGGATGATATGCGTACGGGAAACGCTGCTCGCGGTGGAAACCGGTGTTTATCAGGATACGCCTAAAACACGCGAAAGTCATCGTTATATCAATATTCCACCTGAGACAGCCGATTTGCTGCGTGAATACCACCGGTCGCAATCAGAAATCCGTACCATTTTGGGTGACCGCTGGGAGGAGACCGGCTATGTATTTACACGGGAGAATGGGCTTCCCATGCATCCGGACAGTGTGAATGGGTGGCTGAGCCATTTCAGCGAGCGGCATGGTCTGCCGCATATCAATCCACATGCCTTTCGTCATTCCATGGCCAGTATACTAATTAACAGTGGCACGGATATCCTGTCGATTTCCAAGCGGCTGGGTCATGCGAATACCAGCACAACACTCAACTTTTACGGTCATATCCTGCAAAAGGCGGATGCCCAGTCTGCGGAATGCATTGCCAATGTGTTGCTGCGTAAAAATCCTTTCCCGCCGCAGGAACCGCATGACAATGTGTAACCGATATGATAAAATGAGAGTGGACACGGGAGGTGGAGCAATGCTGACACTGTATCATGGCAGTACGCAGATCGTGGACAAGCCGGAAATCCGGACGCACAAGTACCACAAGGATTTCTATTGGGGCTTTTATTGCACGCAGATCGAGGCGCAGGCCGTGCGCTGGGCGACAAGACGCGGCCGGTCGGGTGTCGTCAATGTATATTCCTTTGCGGAAGATGCGTCTCTGCGCATTTTACGATTTGAAGAAATGGATGAAGCGTGGCTGGATTTCATAGCAGCTTGCCGCACAGGGCATCCGCATGATTATGACGTAGTAGAGGGGCCTATGGCGGACGACGCGGTATTCAACTATGTGCAGAGCTTTCTGGACGGCGAGATTTCTCGTGCAGCCTTTTGGGAACTGGTCAAATTCAAGCACCCAACCCACCAGATCAGCTTCCATACGGAAAAGGCCCTGCAACACCTGAAATTTGAAAGGAGCTATCCGGTCGATGTGCAAACGAAATAACAGCAGCCTGTTTTTCACCTGCAGCCTGATCGAATGCATTGGCCGCAAGCTCAGGCAGCGGCGCAGCGCGGTGGTTGCCGCGATAGGGCGGAATGAGGTCGAGCGGGTTTATCAGTATGCAGATGTACTACACTGTGAGCCACTGGAAAAGGTGGCGGAAGACACGATCGAGGACTGCAAGCTGCAGCCGGGAAGCTTTGACAACGTGGGGGACTGTCGGTATGCCGTCCCGGATGTATGGACGATCGGCAAGGTGTATGCGCGACTGATCGAGGATTTGTCGGACGAAGACAACGTGATCGAGACGCTTTTTGCGGTATATGGGTCCTGGCTGAACGATGTGCTCAGCGATTATAACGAGGTGGCCTATTTCCAGCCGCGCGAATATCTGGCGGAAAGCTTCCGCGCAGGAGATCTGCTGGAGGCATAAAAAGCGAGGGCAAAGCCCTCGTTTTTTGCGTGTGCGCCAAATGTGCGCTTTTTGCAGCGCACAAAAATTTGAAGATGACGAAAAAGTAAAGAAAAAGCACTGATTCTTGTCGAATCAGTGCTTTTTAGTGGTTGCGGGGGCTGGACTTGAACCAACGACCTCCGGGTTATGAGCCCGACGAGCTACCAACTGCTCTACCCCGCGATATGATGCTTCACTCAAGGTGCTTATATACTATACCATAGGATATGCAGGTTGTCAAGTAAAAAATATAAAAAGTTATTTGCCGCTTCGATTAAAGTGAAGTCATGACACATAAGCCGGTCTGATACGATTGTATCAGCTGAGCCAAATGGCAATGTAACAAAAACGATCCCATGTGACGTGTTGGCGTCACAACGGGTAAATGTGCTGCGCCACTGCATAGGGGGCTTTGCAACTCGATTGAAAAAGTTTTGCACCTGCGGTAGACTTTGGGTATAATTATGACACAAGAACCGATGGGGGAGTACCCGTCGCAGGCAGGGGAGGCTGTTGCATGACCCCAGCCATACCATCTTGGCAAGGAAGGGGCGGATATCGTTATGGCCGCAAAGACCATATACTCTGTGATTGTCGCGGACGATGAGGACGAGTTGAGGGAAGCTGTATGCACCATGATCCCGTGGGAGGAGTATGGTTTCCGTTTGGTAGGCAGTGCCAGCAATGGGCTGGATGCGTTGCAGATGGTGGAGGAATATGAGCCTGACCTGCTATTGACCGATATCCGCATGCCGTTTATTTCGGGTATTGAGCTGGCGCGGCAGGTGCGGGAAATTCGTCCGGCTACCAATATCGCGTTTCTCAGCGGTTACGATGACTTTGAATACGCCAAGCAGGCAATCCAGTACAATATCATCAGCTATATGCTCAAACCGCTGACGATGGAAGGGCTGAGCCGTGAACTGCAAAATATCCGGCAGAAGATTGATGCCCAATTCGCCATGTTCCGGCAGGCATCGGCCAGCCCGGGCGGGCTGGACATGCAGACGGCGATGCTGATGCCGCTGGTGCTGGACGAATATACCGAGCCGGACAGTGAGCAGCGTCTCCGATCTCTTTCGCGGCAGTGCGGTCTGCTGCGGGATATGGACGAAAGGCCGTACTTTGCGGTTATGGTGTCTACACTGCTGGAGACGGACGGCGGCAACTGTACTGCGCCGTCGTTTGTTGCGTCGGTTGACCGGTTGGCAGCCAAGTATCTGCGCGGCGCGCATTTTTTCGCCTCGGGCAAGGTGATTTCCGTGCTGCTGGGCAGTCCTGCGGAGTTTGAAAAATACCTACATATCTTAGCCGACGAAATCGTCCAGATGGCGGGGCGCGTGCTGGGCAGGCGCTGCCGCATCGGGGTCGGCCGCGCCACGCGCGCGCTGACCGCGTTGCATGACGCCTACCGTGAGGCAATGGAGGCACTGCGGCAGGGCGACCGAACGGAGGGCGGCGTGCAGTTCATCAGCGATCTTGCACCCGCCGTCAAGGGGGGCGAACTGCTGTGTAAGCGCGCGATGGAGGCGATCAACCAGCATTATATGGATGCCGACCTGTCGCTGGTATCGCTCAGCGGCATGCTGACCGTCAGCCCCAACCACCTGTCCACCTGTATCAAAAAGTATACGGGCGAGACGTTTATCACCATCCTGATCCGCAAGCGGATGGAAGCTGCGCGGGAGTTGCTGATATCCTCGCCGCTCAAGATACAAGAGATCGCCCAGCGGTGCGGCTATGTCGACCAGCACTATTTCAGCTACTGTTTCAAAAAATACTGTGGGGAGTCCCCCAGCATGATGCGCCGCAGATTAGATCGGGAAAGGGCGGGTGAAAGCATGTGAAAAACGGCGTTTCCCGCACGGGGTTGCGTATCACGACCATTCTCGTCTCGATGGTGGTCGGCGTGGTTGCCATCATCCTATGCTGCTGCATGCTGTTTTTCCTCAACCGGTACCGCAGCACAATGGTGCAGGGCGCGCTGACCAGCAGCTCGCAGGCGGTTTCGCAGGTGTCGAGCACGGTCGGTAACTATTTGCAGGGCATGGGACAGGCTATGTCAGTGGTGGAACAGTCGATGCTGGAGAGTACGGACAACCGCGACCGGCTGCTCAATGCGTTCTTAGCCTTCCGTCCGGACGTGGTGGCGGTGACGAGCTATTCGCCATCCGGTAAGCTGCTCGACTGCTGGTGTCTGGATCACGAGCCGCGCGAGCTGATCTATCAGAACCTTTCCTTCGATTTGGACAGGGCGCGCGGTTCAGGCAGCGCCTACATGACCGCCCCGCATGTGGAGAGTATTTTTGAGGGCTATTATCCTTGGGTGGTCACCATGACCATCCCGCTGGCGTCAGGTAACCAGACCGCATGGGTTTCGCTCGACCTGAGTTTTTCCAGCATTTCCACCCATATCAATACGGTGAGTATCGGCCAGCGTGGTTATTGCTTCCTGATAGACAAGGAGGGCAACATCATCTATCATCCGCAGCAGCAGCTGTTGTATGCCGGGCTGAAATCCGAGGATACGGCGGCGTTGGCCGCGCTGGAGGACGGCTCCTATGTCGACGACACGGTGATTTATTCGGTCACCAGCGTGGCGGGCAGCGACTGGCGTGTGGTGGGTGTGAGTTATGTTGACGAGATGGTCAACCGCAGCTTTCGCGAGATGCTCCGCCTGTCGCTTGTGCTGTTCGCGGCGTTGCTCGCGGCAGCGGTGCTGATCAGTGCTCTGCTGTCCCGGCTGTTGGCGCGTCCGCTGCGTGGGCTGGCCGGCGCGATGGAGCGTTTTGAGAGTGACGCCGACCACTTTACCTATCGCCCGGTCGGCGGCACGCGCGAGATACAGGAGTTATCCAGCTCGTTTGAGCATATGGTGGGGCGCATCCAGCAGCTGATGACCACGGTGCGCGAGGAAGAGGTCAATTTGCGCAAAACCGAGCTGAAAGCGTTGCAGGCACAGATCAACCCGCACTTCCTGTACAACACGCTGGACTCGATTGCGTGGATGTGCGAGCAGGGGCGCAACGCCGACGCAGTAAAGATGATCCACGCGCTGGCGCGGCTGTTCCGCATCAGCATCAGTAAGGGGCATGAGCTGATTCCAATCGCCAAGGAGATCGAACATGCCGAAAGCTATTTGCAGATTCAGAAATACCGCTATAAGAACCAGTTTACCTATCAGTTTGACGTCGATCCGGCGTGTCTGGATTACTATTGCAACAAAATCACGCTCCAGCCGATCATTGAGAACGCCATTAACCACGGCCTCGACCTGCTGGTAGACGAGGGCTGTATTACCGTGCAGGTGCGGCAGGATGGGCAGGATATCGTGTTTACCGTGCGCGACAACGGCGTCGGCATGAGCGACGAGATGATCCATACCGTCCTTGAGCAGGGGCAGCAGGACCGGACGGGCATCGGTATCCGCAATGTCAACGACCGGCTGCAAATCTACTTTGGCAAGCAATACGGGCTGCATATCACCAGCGAGCCGGACGAGGGAACCTGCGTAGAGATTCGCATGCCCAAGATACAGGAGGGGGACTATGAAGCGAAATAGGGGGGCGGCTGTGTGTGCGGCGCTGCTTTGCCTGCTGTCCGGCTGTGCGGGTAGTACGGGCTATGCCCAGCAGAATACGGTTGCGCTGGTGGTCAAATCGACGGAGACCGAGTTCTGGCTGTCGGTGTTCGCCGGGGCGGAGGCCGCCGCCACCGAATACAATTTGACGCTGACCATCACCGGCCCGGATGCGGAGGAGGATTACGAGACGCAGAACCAGATGGTCGATGAGGCGGTGCGCGCAGGTGCGCAGGCGATCGTGTTTTCCGCCATTGATTATGAGAATAATGCTGCTGCGATCGACGCCGCTGCCAAGGCGGGGGTCAAAATCGTTGCGATTGACAGCAATGTAGCGTCCGACGCGGTCAGCACCTATATCGGCACCGATAACTATGCCGCCGGGCAGATGGCGGCGCAGGCGGCGCTCGACCGGGTGGGTGGGATGCTCCGGGTAGGCATTGTCAATTATGATATCAACAGCGCCAACGGGCAGGAACGCGAACAGGGCGCACGGGATTTGCTGGAGGCCAGCGGCCGCGCGGAAATCGTCAGCGTGATCAATACACTGTCCGAGGCGGGCTACTCCAAAGTCGACACCGCAACCCTGCTGCGGGAGCATCCGGAGATCAACGTGCTGATCGCTTTCAACGAGCCGACCAGTGTAGGCGCCTCACGGGCGGTTGAGCAAATGGGGCTGGAGGACGGCGTGTTCCTTGTGGGGTTTGACTCCAATGTCGCTACCGTGGATGCCTTGCAGGAAGGGTCGGTGGACGCGCTGATTGTGCAGAATCCGTACGCCATGGGCTATCTGGGGGTGGAAAGCGCCTACCGGCTGCTGAGCGGCCAGTCCGGCGATGTGGAGCGCATCGTAGATACCTCCACGCAGACCGTGGACAGGGAGAATCTGTTTGAGGTGGATAGTCAAAAGGTGCTGTTCGCTTTCGACTCGCGTTGAATTGTGCATAATGCACAGTTTTGTTGTAGAAAAATTTCACTCATGCGCAAGTTTACATAAAAATTTGCCCCTTCGCAGTGATTTTTCACCTTGTTTTTCGGGTAGGCATCCTGTAAAATGGAAGGCAAGAAGGAGGGCGGCCGTGTCGGGGCCCCTTCCACGAGAAAAGGAGAAAAGGAGAATCACTATGAAGAAAAGATTACTCGCACTGACCCTGGCAGGCGCTATGGTATTCAGTCTTGCGGCGTGCTCTTCGGGCGGCAACAATGCGTCGACGGATGAGCAGGGCGGCGGCACCGAGACGGCGGAAGTTGCAAACAAGGATAAGCCCCTCGTTTGGTTCAACCGTCAGCCGTCCAACAGCTCCACCGGCGAGCTGGACATGACCGCGCTGAACTTCAACGATAACACCTACTATGTCGGCTTCGACGCCAACCAGGGCGCTGAGCTGCAGGGTACGATGATCCTCGACTACGTCAAGGCGAACATCGCTACCATCGACCGCAACGGCGACGGCATCATCGGTTATGTTCTGGCCATCGGCGATATCGGCCATAACGACTCTATCGCTCGTACCCGCGGCGTTCGCGCGGCGCTCGGCACGGCCGTAGAGAAGGACGGCGCGATCATCAGCGATCCGGTTGGCAGCAATGCTGACGGCTCCGCTACCGCTGTTAAGGACGGCAGCCTGGAAGTTGACGGCAAGACCTACGTTGTCCGTGAGCTCGCTTCTCAGGAAATGAAGAACTCCGCAGGCGCAACTTGGGACGCGGCTACCGCTGGTAACGCGATCGGCACCTGGGCTTCTTCCTTCGGCGATCAGATCGACATCGTTGCTTCCAACAACGACGGCATGGGCATGTCCATGTTCAACGCTTGGTCCAAGGCCAACAAGGTTCCGACCTTCGGCTATGACGCAAACGCTGACGCTGTTGCAGCAATCGCAGAGGGCTACGGCGGCACCATCAGCCAGCATGCTGACGTTCAGGCTTACCTGACCCTGCGCGTACTGCGCAACGCACTTGACGGCGTAGACATCGACACCGGCATCGGCACTGCAGACGACGCAGGCAACGTGCTGACCGACGATGTTTACTACTACGACGAAGCTGTCCGCTCCTACTACGCTCTGAACGTAGCAGTTACGGCTGGCAACTACACTGAGTTTATGGATTCCACCAAGGTTTACGAGCCTGTCAGCAACCAGCTGGATGCTTCCGCTCACCCGGAGAAGAGCGTATGGCTGAATATCTACAACGCGGCGGATAACTTCCTGAGCGCTACTTACCAGCCGCTGCTGCAGAACTACGACGACCTGCTCAACCTGAAGGTAGAGTACATCGGCGGCGACGGCCAGACTGAGGCCAACATCACCAACCGCCTGAGCAACCCGAGCGCGTATGACGCTTTCGCCATCAACATGGTGAAGACTGACAACGCTGCTTCCTACACCGCGCTGCTGAACCAGTAATTCGGTGCCCAACCTCTTTCAAGTTGAATAATTTGTAACGGCAGACACGATTGGGGAGAGGAAATTCTCCGTCTCAGGGGAAGCGATTCTCCTTTGCGGAAGAAGGACCTCTCCCCTTGTCGTGTTTTCAGCAAGCTGGGGCGGGCCGATATGGCCTGTCCAACCGGTCAATATTGCATAAACGGGAGTAACGAGAATGGCAGATGCAAAAAACGATATTGTCCTGTCAATCCGCGGCATGAGCAAGTCCTTTGGCCGTAACCGCGTGCTTGATCACATCAATCTGGATGTTAAGCGCGGTACGGTTATGGGTCTGATGGGCGAAAACGGCGCCGGTAAGTCGACGATGATGAAGTGCCTGTTCGGCACCTATCAGAAGGATGAAGGTAAGATCTTCCTCAATGGCAAGGAAATCAGCTTTTCCGGCCCGAAAGACGCTTTGGAAAACGGGATCGCCATGGTGCATCAGGAGCTGAACCAGTGCCTGGAGCGCAACGTGATTGATAACCTGTTCCTTGGCCGCTACCCTACCAATTCTGTGGGTATGGTAGACGAAGGCAGGATGAAAAAGAAAGCTTCGGAACTGTTCCGCAAGCTGGGCATGACGGTCAACCTGACCCAGCCCATGCGGAATATGTCCGTTTCCCAGCGGCAGATGTGCGAGATCGCCAAGGCGATTTCCTACAACTCGCAGGTAATTGTACTGGACGAACCCACCTCCTCCCTGACCGTGCAGGAGGTAGATAAACTGTTTGAAATGATGCGGATGCTCAAGGCGCAGGGTATTGCCTTGATCTACATCTCGCATAAGATGGATGAGATCTTCGAGATCTGCGACGAGATCTCGGTGCTCCGCGACGGTAATCTGGTTATGACCAAGCCGTCTACGGAGACCAACATGAACGAACTGATCGCCGCGATGGTAGGCCGTTCGCTTGAGAGCCGTTTCCCGCCGGTAGATAACACGCCGGGAGATACGATCCTGTCGGTGCAGCATCTTTCCACAAAATACGCGCCTTATTTGCAGGATGTTACCTTCGACGTGAAGGAAGGCGAAATCTTCGGCCTGTACGGACTGGTGGGCGCCGGGCGTACCGAGCTGCTCGAAACGATTTTCGGCGTGCGCACGCGTGCGGCGGGTCGCGTTTATTTCAAAAATCGGCTGATGAACTTCGGCAGCGCCCGCGAGGCTATCGAACACGGCTTCGCGCTGATCACCGAGGAACGCAAGGCAAACGGCCTTTTCCTCAAGTGTGACCTTACCTTTAATACAACGATTGCAAATCTGGAGCAGTATAAGGCCGGTCTGGCGCTGTCTGAAACCAAGATGATCAAGGCGACCAACAAGGAAATCAAGATCATGCATACCAAGTGCATGGGACCGGACGATATGATTTCCAGCCTGTCGGGCGGCAACCAGCAGAAGGTCATTTTCGGCAAGTGGCTGGAACGCGAACCCCAGATTTTCATGATGGACGAACCCACGCGCGGCATTGACGTTGGCGCGAAGTATGAGATCTATGAACTGATCATCAAGATGGCCAAGCAGGGCAAGACCATCATCGTCGTCTCTTCTGAAATGCCTGAGATCCTCGGCATCACCAACCGCATCGGTGTCATGTCCAACGGGCATCTCTCCGGCATTGTCAACACCAAAGAGACCGATCAGGAAGAGCTTTTGCGGCTCAGCGCAAAATACCTGTAAGTAGGAGAATTGCTTATGGCATCAACAAGTACAAAAATCCTTACGGCCGAACAGGAAGTGCAGCTCCGTCGGCCGATCGACGACTACGTCGGCAATATTCAGGATAAGATCAACGACCTGCGCGAGGACGGCACCGATAAGGTGATCGAAATCCAAAGCGCGATGGACAGCCTCAAGCGCGATAAAATTTACACCGCGCAGGAGAAAACCGTCCGGCTGCAGGAGCTACAGAAGGCGCTGGAGCAGGCCAAGGCGGTCGAGGCCCGCAACAAGGACGAGGTCGCCAAGCTGATCGGCGACGCGGAGCGTTACCTCAAGGCGCATTACGACACGGACTATTATCAGGCGGTTGTGGCAAGCTGCCGTCAGGAAAAAGTGCTGGCTGCGGAAAACTACCGCGCAGCGGTTGCCAAGCTCAATCAGGAGCATCAGGCTGCGATTGCCAAGCTCAGCGATGCGCATGAAATTAAGGACGAGAAGTACGTCCACAAAAACCGCCTTTTCGACGCAAAAATGCGTCTGGAAAAGGATTTGCAGCAGGTGAAGGACCGGCAGCATGCAGCGTTTGAGCACAAGTATCACCTGATCGACTTGCTGCGCATGTCCAGATTCTCCTTTGGCGAAACCATGGCGCAGAAGTGGGAGAACTACAAGTATACCTTTAACCGCCGTGACTTCCTGCTCAAGAACGGCCTGTACATCGCTATTATCATCATCTTCATCGCGCTGTGTATCATCACGCCGCTGGTCAAGAACGTCCAGCTGCTGACGGTGAACAACGTGCTGAACATTTTGCAGCAGGCTTCGCCGCGTATGTTCCTTGCGCTCGGCGTTGCGGGCCTGATCCTGCTCGCCGGTACTGACCTGTCCATCGGCCGTATGGTCGGTATGGGTATGACGGCGGCTACCATCGTTATGCATCAGGGCATCAACACTGGTTCGGTGTTCGGCCACATCTTTGATTTTACCAGCCTGCCCGCGCTTGCGCGCGTGCTGCTGGCGCTGGTTGTGTGCATCGTGCTGTGCACCGTGTTTACCACGATCGCCGGTTTCTTTACCGCGAAATTCAAGATGCATCCGTTCATCTCAACCATGGCCAACATGCTGGTCATCTTCGGTCTGGTTACTTATTCCACCAAGGGCGTGTCCTTCGGTGCGATCGACCCCAATATCCCGAACATGATCATCCCGCGCATCAACAACTTCCCCACAATCATCCTGTGGGCAGTTGCCGCGGTGGTTATCGTCTGGTTCATCTGGAACAAGACCACGTTCGGTAAGAACCTGTACGCTGTGGGCGGCAACCCGGAATCCGCTGCCGTTTCCGGTATCTCGGTATTCTGGGTCACGGTAGGCGCATTCATCCTGGCCGGTATCCTGTACGGCTTCGGCGCTTGGCTGGAATGCATCCGTATGGTCGGCTCCGGTTCGGCGGCTTACGGCCAAGGCTGGGAAATGGACGCGATCGCGGCGTGCGTTGTCGGCGGTATTTCGTTTACCGGCGGTATTGGTAAGATTTCGGGCGTCGTTGTCGGTGTATTCATCTTCACCGCGCTGACGTACTCGCTGACCACCCTCGGTATCGACACCAACCTGCAATTCGTATTCTCCGGTATCATCATTCTGGTAGCCGTTATGCTCGACTGCCTGAAGTATGTACAGAAGAAGTAAATCCAACCTTTTATAAGCGAAAGCCGCTGCAAGGCAAATATGGAGGCCCCCTGCCTGCTTTGCAGCGGCTTTACGACTGTGTATTCCAAAAAGAGAGTCAGATTATGTCGGAACGGAATGCCCCGGCGGGACGGGGCAAGAAGGAGTGAGGAGAACCATGCAAAAACTGGGTGATGTCCGCCGCGCGCTGGCTGGCGGCGAGATGAACGAAAAGCTGTCCCACCTGCTGTATGATGATCTGGAGGCGGCAAAGCAGCGGGTCGCCAAGCTGCTGGATGAATTCCAGAAAAGCTTCGACGCGGGCGAGGATACCCCTGTGGCGCTGTGCTCGGCGCCCGGCCGCACGGAAATCGGCGGTAACCACACCGACCATCAGCACGGGCGTGTGCTGGCAGGCGCGGTCGATCTTGACTTTATCGCCTGCGTAGCGGCCAACGGCACCAACACCATCCGCTTCCAGTCCGAGGGCTGGCCGATGGTAGAGGTCGAGCTGGATACGCTCGACCCCAAGGAGGAAGAGAAGGAAAGCACGGCGGCGTTGGTGCGCGGTATGGCTGCGCAGGCAGCCGAGCGCGGCTACACCGTTAAGGGCTTTGACGTGTACGCTACCTCGAGTGTGCTGCCCGGCTCGGGCCTGTCGTCCTCGGCGGCCTGTGAGGTGCTGCTCGGCGTGATCGAGAACCACCTGTTCTGCGGCGACGCGCTTGACCCGGTGACCATTGCGCAGATGGGCCAGAAGGCGGAAAACATCCACTTTGGCAAGCCCTGCGGCCTGATGGATCAGGCGGCTTCGTCCGTCGGCGGCGCCGTCACGATCGACTTTGCCGACCCGGCTGCGCCGGTGGTGCGTGCATTGCAGGTCGATCTGGACAGCTTGGGCTACGCGCTGTGCATCATCGACTCGGGCGCTGATCACGCCGACCTGACGGATGAATACGCTGCCGTGCCGCAGGAAATGCGGGCGGTTGCGGCGCACTTCGGGAAGGAAGTGCTGCGCGAGGTGAGCGAAAATGATGTTCTGGGCGACCTGCCCGCGCTGCGCCAGAAGGTGGGCGACCGCGCGGTGCTGCGCGCATTCCACTTCCTCGCGGACAATGAGCGCGTAGCCAAGCAGGCCGACGCACTGGCTGCCGGCGATATGGATACCTTCCTTGCGCTGGTTAACGAGTCCGGCCGCTCCTCGTGGGAGTTGCTGCAAAACATCACGCCCGCAGGCGCGGTGCAGCATCAGGATATGGCCGTTGCGCTCACCGTCGCGCAGCGCGCGCTGGGCGGCCGCGGTGCCTGCCGCGTACATGGCGGCGGTTTTGCCGGCACGATTCAGGCGTTTGTCCCGCTGGATATCCTGACGGCGTTCCGCAGTGAGGTCGAGGGCGCGCTGGGAGCGGGCTGCTGCCATGTGCTGCGCATCCGTCCGGTAGGCGGCACGGTAATCTGGTCGTAACATCCAAGTAATCGCGTTTTTTTAGAAAGGGGCATACCGAACTATGGCTATTTTAGTGTTGGGCGGCGCCGGCTACATCGGCTCGCATACGGTGTATGAGCTGATCGACGCAGGGCGTGAGGTCGTCGTGGCAGACAACCTGCAGACCGGCTTCCGCGCGGCCGTACACCCCAAGGCAAAGTTCTACGAGGTGGACATCCGCGACAAGGCGGGGCTGGACGCGCTGTTTGAAGCCGAGAAGATCGACGGCGTCATCCACTTTGCCGCCTCCTCGCAGGTCGGCGAGTCGATGTCCGACCCGCTCAAGTATTACGACAACAACCTGCACGGCACGATGGTGCTGCTGCGCTCGATGGTCGACCACGGCGTGGATAAGATCGTCTTTTCCTCGACCGCCGCGACCTATGGTGAACCGGAGCGCGTGCCGATTTTGGAGGACGACACGACCAAGCCGACCAACTGCTACGGCCAGACCAAGCTCGACATGGAGCACATGATGGGCTGGGTTTCCCGTGCGCACGGCCTGCACTATGTTGCGCTGCGCTACTTTAACGCTTGCGGCGCGCATGTTTCCGGCAAGATCGGCGAGGCACATAACCCGGAGACCCACCTCATCCCCCTGATTTTACAGGTGCCGCTGGGGCAGCGCGAAAAGATCAGCGTGTTCGGTGACGATTACCCGACCAAGGACGGCACCTGCATCCGCGATTACATCCACGTCACCGATCTGGCGCAGGCGCACATCCTCGCGCTCGATTACCTGATGAAGGGCGGCGAAAACAACGTCTTTAACCTCGGCAACGGCGTGGGCTTCACGGTCAAGGAAGTAATCGACGTGGCGCGCGAGGTCACCGGACATCCGATTCCGGCGCAGATGGCGGAACGCCGCGCGGGCGACCCGGCGCAGCTGATTGCGTCCTCGGAGAAGGCGGTTCAGGTGCTCGGCTGGAAGCCGGCGTATAACGACCTGTCCACCATTGTTGCATCGGCGTGGGGCTGGCACAAGGATCATCCGCACGGCTATACGGAGGGTTGAGCATGGATCGGGATCAAGCAATTGCAAAACTGGTAGCCTATGCGCTGCAAAAAGAGCTGATTGAGCCTTGCGAGCAGACATGGGCGGTAAACGCCATTCTGGCCGTGCTCAAATTGGACAGCTATACCCAGCCGGAGGAGGACGTATCCGGTGAGATTGACCTGCCCGCCGTATTGGGCGTGTTGATGGACGACGCGCATGAGCGCGGCGTACTGGAGGAAGACTCGGTCGTCTACCGTGACCTGTTCGATACCGCGCTGATGGGTGCGCTGACGCCCCGCCCGGCACAGGTGATCGACACCTTCCAGCGCCTGCGCGCGGAAAACCCGGAAAAGGCAACCGATTGGTATTACTGCTTCAGTCAGGACACCAACTATATCCGTCGTGACCGCATCGCCAAGGATGTGCAGTGGAAGGCGCCGACCGATTACGGCGAGCTGGACATCACGATCAACCTGTCTAAGCCGGAAAAAGACCCCAAGGCTATTGCGGCGGCGCGTAATATGCCGCAGTCGGCTTACCCTAAGTGCCTGCTGTGCGCGGAAAATGAGGGGTATGCCGGCCGGGTCAACCACCCCGCCCGTCAGAACCACCGTATCGTGCCCATCACGATCAACGGCTCGCAGTGGTTCTTGCAGTATTCCCCCTATGTGTACTACAACGAGCATTGCATCTGCTTCAATGCAGTACATACCCCGATGAAGATCGACAAGGCGTGCTTTGGCAAGCTGCTCGATTTTGTCGGCCAGTTCCCGCACTATTTCGTCGGTTCGAATGCCGACCTGCCCATCGTGGGCGGCTCCATCCTCGCGCACGACCATTTCCAGGGCGGTCGCTACACGTTCGCCATGGAAAAGGCGCCGGTCGAGATGCCGTTCACCTTCCCGGGCTTTGAGGACGTGCAGGCGGGCATCGTCAAGTGGCCGATGTCGGTTGTGCGTCTGACCGCTGCCGACCCGCAGCGGTTGATTGATCTGGCCGACCGCATCCTGACCAGCTGGCGCGGTTATACCGACGAGGCGGCTGTCATCCTCGCGGAGACGGACGGCGAGCCGCATAACACGATTACGCCGATCGCGCGCCGCCGCGGCAGCGACTTTGAGCTTGATCTTGTGCTGCGCAACAACCTGACGACCGAAGAGCATCCGCTCGGCCTGTACCACCCGCACGCCGAGCTGCACCACATCAAGAAGGAGAACATCGGCCTGATCGAGGTCATGGGTCTGGCTGTGCTGCCCGCCCGCCTGAAAACCGAGCTGGCTGCGGTTGCGGAAAAGCTGGCCGCAGGCGACGACCTGACCGCCGACCCGCTGACCGCGTCCCACGCGGCATGGGCGGAGGGCTTCCGCGGCAAGTACGACCTGACTGCGGAGAACGCGCTGGATATCGTATATAAGGAGACCGGTCTGGTCTTTGCCAAGGTGCTCGAGCACGCGGGCGTGTACGCGCGTACCGACGAGGGCAAGGAGGCCTTCCTCCGGTTCTTAAGGCAGGTGTAAGCAATGGCGGAATTGACAAAACAGCCCTTTGGCGTGACCGCAGACGGCGTATCCGTCGACCAGTGGACGCTGTGCGCCGGTGCGTACAGCGCGCAGGTGCTGACCTATGGCGGCGTATTGCGCAGCTTCATCGTTCCCACGCCGGAGGGCAGCCGGGATATCGTGCTCGGTTATGACGATCTGGACTCGTACCAGTCGCAGGATAAGTATCTGGGCGCGCTGGTTGGCCGCGTGGCAAACCGCATCGGCGGGGCGGCGTTTGACCTGAATGGCGTGCACTATCCGCTGGCTGCCAACAACGGCCCGAATTGTCTGCACGGCGGCCTGCGCGGCTTTGACCGCGCGGTCTGGCAGGCGCAGGAACAGGACGGCACGCTCGTGCTGACCCATGTCAGCCCGGACGGGGAGGAGGGCTTCCCCGGCACGCTGCGCGTGCAGGTAACCTACTCGCTGATCGAGGACGGCACGCTGGCGATTGACTACCGAGCCGAGAGTGACGCCGATACCCTGTGTAACCTGACCAACCACAGCTATTTCAACCTGCGCGGCCATGCGTTCGGCTCGCTCGAAGGGCAGCAGGTGCAGGTGTTTGCCGACGCAATCACCGAGACCGACGCGGACAGCACGCCGACCGGCACACTGATTCCGGTCGAGGGTACGGCGTTCGACCTGCGCGAGCCGCGGGATTTGCTGGAAGGCATCGCGATGGGGCATCCGCAGCTGACGCTGGGAAACGGCTATGACCATAATTTCACGCTGCGCCGCACGCCGGTTTCCCCGCTGGGGCTGGTGGCTAAGGCTACCGGCGGCGGGCTGTGTCTGGAGTGCTATACCACCCAGCCCGGTTTGCAGCTGTATACCGCCAACTATCTGGACGGCTACCCCGGCAAGGACGGCGTAAGCTACGGCCCACGGTCGGCGTTCTGTCTGGAAACGCAGGCATGGCCGGACGCAATCCATCACGAGGATTTCCCGTCCGTCGTGCTGCGCGCGGGCGAGACTTATCACCACATCACGGCTTATCATGTGAGCGCGGCCGATTGACCAGCGAAATGCTCCCAATAATAGAATCATAACGAATGGGGGGACATCCTTCCCGTCTGCTACACGGTGTGCAGTAGCGGGAAGGATGTTTTTTGCGCACATTTACCGAGGCATCCGGCAGAACAGGCCCGCAATTTGTCGCAAAGCAATATTGTATCTGTTGGGAAATTATTGTACGCTTTATGTATTGCGGATATGAGATTGGAAAAGGACGCGTTTGGGTTGTCGAAAACGTTGCTTTCAGCAAGACGGACAGCGATCGGGTGCAGGTCATTTTACGGAAAAGCGGCCGTTTGCGGATGGTAAAATAAAGGCAGAGATAGGAGCGTGGGGGACAATATGGTATTCAGCAGCTTGATTTTCCTTTTCTTCTTCTTGCCTGCGGTGCTGTTGTGTTATTACGTCGTGCCGCAACGGTTTCTCGCGGTGCGCAACGGCGTGCTGCTGGCATTCAGCCTTTTTTTCTATTTCTACGGTGAGCCGCGGCTGATTGCACTGTTATTCCTGTCAATTGCGCTCAACTACTTTTTCGGCCTGCTCATGCGCAGCCCGTACCGAAAAATCTGGCTGGCTTTGTGCGTTTTTTGCAATGTGGCGATGCTGGGTGTGTATAAGTACCTCAACTTTTTCATTTCAACGGCGAACAGCGTGTTCGGCACGTCCACGCCGCTGCTGGATATTGTTATGCCGATCGGCATCTCGTTTTATACCTTTCAGGCACTCAGCTATGTGGTCGACGTGTACCGCCGTCAGGCGTGGCCGCAGAAAAACCCGTTTTCGCTCGCGCTGTACATCTCAATGTTCCCACAGCTGATTGCCGGGCCGATTGTGCGCTACCGTGACGTGGACGACCGGATCGCGCAGCGCGCGCATACGGTGGCGGGCTTTTCCGAGGGCATCGACCGGTTTGTTTACGGGTTGGCAAAAAAGGTGCTGCTGTCCAACGTGTTCGCACAAATCGCGGATGGGATTTGGCTCCGTCCAACCGATGAGTTGACGTTTCTGTTGTCGTGGTTTGGTGCGGCGGCCTATACGCTGCAAATTTACTACGACTTTTCCGGTTACTCCGATATGGCGATTGGCCTTGGCAAGATGTTTGGCTTCCAGTTTCTCGAAAACTTCAACTATCCGTACATCAGCCGCTCGGTGACCGAGTTCTGGCGGCGCTGGCACATGTCGCTGTCCAGCTGGTTCCGCGACTATGTGTATATCCCGCTGGGCGGCAACCGGTGTTCGTCCAAGCGCCATATCTTCAACCTGTTGGTGGTCTGGGGTCTTACCGGCTTCTGGCATGGCGCAAACTTTACATTTCTGGCGTGGGGGCTGTACTTCGGTGTGCTGCTGATCTGTGAAAAGTACGCGTTGGCAAAACTGATTGACCGTCTGCCGCGCGTCCTGACCCATTTGTATGCGCTGCTTTTTATCGTCATCGGCTGGGTGCTGTTCCGCAGTGATACGCTTTCCTATGCGCTGGACTATCTGCGCGTTATGCTCACCCCCAGCCTGACGGTCGACCCGCAGCTGATTGAATACCTCGCGCGGTTCTGGCCGTATCTGCTGTGCGGCGTGGTGTTGTCCGCGCCCATTTATCCGCGGCTGGCAAAGCGCAAGGCGTTTGTTCTGTTGAGCTATCCGCTGTTGGCGGCGCTGCTGGTGCTGTGTGTGATGTCGCTGCTGAACAACAGCTATAACCCTTTCATCTATTTCCGGTTTTGACAGGCGGTGCGCATATGAAGCATATCATCAAAGTACTCTTTTTCTGCGGCGCGCTCTTTTTGCTGCCCGCTGTGATGTTGGTGCAAAAGCCCGCAGACTATTCCTATTACGAAAACCGTGCATTGGCGGAATTTCCCTCGTTCAACATGCAGCAAGTGCTGGACGGCACGTATTTCCCACAGGTGGAAACCTACATCACCGACCATTTTACCGAGCGCACGCGGTTGATTCGGCTGAATATCCGCAAAGAATTGGCGCTGCACAACCCGGTGGTCGGGGAAACCGTGGTCACGGAGGATGTGCTGCTGCCTTATTACGGGGTGCAGCTTGACAGGCAGGATGCAGAGGCGATGGGGCAGGAGCTGGATATGCTGGACAAGCTCAACCGCTACTGCGGACAGCGTGGGATTGCGTTTCTGTATGTCGGCATCCCGGAGCAGGGGAGCGTGTTTCGCGACCGGTATCCGTCCTACCTGAAGGATTCCGGCTTCCGTGATATGTCGCTGACCGACGCGTTTGGGGACAGTTTGGCCGCGCGCGGTATTGACTTTCTCGATATGGCGCCGTATCTCACCGCGGACCGCGAACAGTATTACAGCACGACAGACCATCATTTCAATCTGTACGGCGCGTATGAGACCTATCTGCGCATCATGGAGTATATCAACGCGCATTACTGCGCGGCGCCTGTCACGGATGACCTGACGATTACGCCGGTCGATACGGACTTCCTTGGTTCGCGTAACCGCCAATTGTACGGGCTGTTTGAAACCGACGATGCGCTGTATACCGGCACGCTGGCCGAATCCATCCCCTTTACGCGCGAGGACAACGGCGCACCGGTTGACGCAACCGTGTACAGCGAGGCTGACCGGGACGTGTATGCCTACTACATGGGCGGCGATGTGGCCGAGACCATCATCCGCACCAACCGACCGGCCCTGCCGGACGTGCTGGTCGTGGGCGATTCATTCACCAACGCGCTGGAAACCATTCTGTATACCTCATTTGATGAAATGCGCAGCTTGGATTTCCGATATTACACCGGCAAGACCATTTATGAGTATCTGGAAGGCTACCAGCCGGATGTGATCCTGTATGTGCGCGACGACCTCTCCTATCTGGTGACGGACGGCAACGGCGATCTGGAAAGCCATTCGGCACAATAAAAACCATATCAAGCGCCGCAGAAAATTCTGCGGCGCTTTGCTGTGCCTGACAGGCGTTGACAAAACCTGCACACTGCGGTATACTAACGGTGCAATACCCCCTCCCCGGGGGTGGGGTGAGATAGCGAAAAAGGAGAACCCAAGATGAAACAACGATTTCGCGTCGGCGGCATGAGCTGTGCGGCGTGTTCCGCACATGTGGAAAAGAGCGTGGCCGCAGTGCCGGGCGTACGCGAGGTGCAGGTGAATCTGCTCGCGGGCAGCATGGTGGTCGAGTACGACGAAACTGCGTGCAGCGACGCGCAGATCATTCGCGCGGTCGAGGAGGGCGGCTACACCGCCGCAGTCGATAGCGGCACGCGCGCGGGCGCGCCCGCAAAAGCCGCCGCACCCGAGGATGACCTGCGCGAGATGAAAACGCGCATCCTCGTCTCGGCGGTGTTCCTCGTCATCCTCATGTACTTTTCGATGGGGCCGATGGTCGGCCTGCCGCTGCCCGGCTTTGTCAGTGGGGAGGCGCACGCCTTTGCGCTTGCGCTGGTGCAGCTGCTGCTGACTTTGCCGATCCTGTTTATCAACCGCAAGTATTTTATCAACGGTGCGCGCACGCTGTGGCACCGCGCACCCACGATGGACGCGCTGATTGCAGTCGGTTCGGGTGCGTCCGTGGTGTACGGCGTGTATGCGCTGTTCCAGATCGGCTATGCAGGTGCGGCGGGCGATATGGCGCGTGTGCATGCGTTCGCGCATGACCTGTATTTTGAGTCCGCGGGCATGATTTTAACGCTCGTCACGCTCGGCAAATTCTTTGAGGCGCGCGCCAAGCGCAAAACCGGCGAGGCGATTGCGGCGCTCATGGATTTGCGCCCGCAGACCGCGTCGGTCGTGCGCGGCGGGCAGGAGGTCGAGGTGCCGGTCGACGAGGTGCGCGTCGGAGATTATGTGATCGTGCGCGCGGGGCAGGCCGTCCCGGTGGACGGTGAGATTGCCGAGGGCCATGCCTATATGGACGAGAGCGCCATCACTGGCGAGTCCATGCCGGTTGAGCGGCATGCGGGCGACCCGGTTATCGGCGCAACGGTGACGAAAAACGGCTATTTTGTGATGAAAGCGTCGCGCGTGGGCGACGACACGACGCTCAGCCAGATCATCCGGCTGGTGGAGGAGGCGGGCGCGTCAAAGGCGCCGATCGCCAAGCTGGCGGACAAGGTGGCGGGCGTGTTTGTGCCGGTCGTCATGCTGATCGCGCTGGTGACAGCCGTGATCTGGCTGCTTGTCGGGCAAACGCCCGGCTTTGCGCTGACGCGGGCGATCGCGGTGCTGGTCATCTCGTGCCCGTGCGCGCTCGGGCTGGCAACGCCGGTGGCGATTATGGTCGGCACGGGTATGGGCGCAAAAAACGGCGTGCTGTTCCAGTCGGCCGAGGCGCTGGAGAATTTGCACGATGTGGACTGCGTCGTGCTGGATAAGACCGGCACGGTGACAGAGGGGCGGCCGGTCGTGACCGACGTCAAGTCCTTCGGCGTCGACCCGGACGATCTGCTGTCGCTCGCGCTGTCGATCGAGGTCAAGAGCGACCATCCGCTGGCGGACGCCATTGTGCGGTATGCGCGTTCCAAGCATGTCAAGGAGCGCGCGGCCACCGCGTTTGAAATAGTAGAAGGGCAGGGCGTGCGCGCGATGATCGACGGTGTGCGCTGCATGGCGGGCAACCGCCGTATGTTGTTGGCAAATGGGCTGGCGCTGTCGCGCTCGGCGCAGCAGATGGGCGAAAGCCTTGCCGCAGCGGGCAAGACCCCGCTGTATTTCGCGGCCAACCGGCAGGTGGTCGGTATTTTCGCGGTGGCGGATGTGCTCAAGCCCACCAGCCGCGCGGCGGTGGAGGCGTTGCATGGGCTGGGCGTCGAGGTGACGCTGCTGACCGGTGACAATCAGAAAACCGCGCAGTCGATCGCAGCCGAACTCGGTTTGCAGGACGTGGTGGCCGAGGTGCTGCCGCAGGATAAGGAGCGCGTTGTGCGCGAAAAGCAGGCACAGGGGCGCAAGGTAGCGATGGTGGGCGACGGTATCAACGACGCGCCCGCACTGGCGCGCGCGGACGTTGGCATTGCCATTGGCGCGGGTACGGATGTGGCTATTGCGTCGGCCGACGTGGTGCTGATGAAGAGCGACCTGATGGACGCGGTAGACGCGATCCGCCTGTCGCGCCAGACCATGCGCAACATCCGTCAGAACCTGTTCTGGGCGTTTTTCTACAACTGCATCGGTATTCCGATCGCGGCGGGCGTGCTGTGGGCGCCGCTGCATCTGGGACTTAGCCCAATGATCGGCGCGGCTGCAATGAGCCTGAGTTCGGTCTGTGTGGTATCCAACGCATTGCGTTTGCGGTTTTTTAAAGCGTCGCCCCGTCCGACGGGCGGCCAACCCGTAGTTCTGCCAAAGGAGGAAACAAAGAAAATGGATCAGAAGAAAACCATCAAAGTAGAGGGCATGATGTGTGAGCACTGCGTGGCGCATGTGAAAAAGGCGCTGGAGGCTCTGCCGGGCGTGGCGGCACAGGTCGATCTGGCCAGCGGCACGGCAACGGTTACGGGCGCGCAGCTGCCGGAGGACGCTAAGCTGACTGAGGCGGTCGAGCAGGCGGGCTACAAGGTGGTCGGCCTGCAATGAGGGCGGACCGGAAGAAGGTCGAGCCGCTGCTGCGCACGGCGCGCGGCCAGCTGGACGGCGTGCTCAAGATGATCGAGGACGGCCGCTACTGTATGGAGATCGTCACGCAGCTTCAGGCGGTGGAGTCGCTCGTGCATAAGGCGCAGCGCGAGGTGCTCCGCGCGCATCTGGCAGGCTGCGTGCAGGACGCGTTCGAGACGGGCGACGAGCAGGCCCGCGAGGGCAAGATCGACGAGATCATCAAGCTGCTCGACCGGGCATGAGCGCGCGGCTGCCCGCAGCGCTCACGCCGGTGCAGGATGCGGCGGCACTGTTGGCCCGCGCCGCCGGGGAGGAAAGCACGGTCGAGGGCGTGTGCATCCGCGGGGCCGACCTGTCTGGAACCCGGTATGATGGGCTGCGAATGCGCGGCGTGCGGCTGGAAGGTTGCCGCTTGACCGGCTGCCGCTGGGAGCGCGCAGACTTAGCGGACGTTGTGCTGGAGGACTGTGAACTGTCGGGCAGCGGCTGGCAGGACGCGTTTTTTGAGCGGGTCGAGTTGGCCGGCTGCAAGGCTGCTGGTGCGGACTTTGGCGAAACCGGCTGGCGGGATGCGGCTTGGCGCGATTGTCGCCTGCCGGACGCAGTATTCGACCGGGCACGGCTGCGCCGGGTGGCGGTTTCCGGTTGCGACCTGACCGGCGCGTCGCTTTGCGACTGCCAATGGAAGGGGTGGACGCTTGCGGAGACCAGCCTGCGGTCGGTACGCCTGCTGCATACGCCGTTGACCGGACTGGATCTGACTGGCTGTGAGCTGGACGGCGTCGCGGTGTCCGATACCCACGCCGAACTGCGCGTCGCTGTGGTGACGATGGAGCAGGCAGCCATGCTGGCCAAACGGCTGGGGCTGGTCATCAAGGGCGGCGGCTGATAAGGGAATAAACGTAGGGGACTGCATCGCTTCGGCTATGCAGTCCCTTTTCGTGTGTGGAAAAGCCCACGCGCGCCGGTGCGGGGCATATCCCTGTCCGGCGGCGCATAGGCTGTACCATGCGAAAGGAGGCGGTGCGCATGACGGGAAGACGGCCGGTGCGCAAGCGTGCGGGCAGCGGGAAGGGGCTGTTGCTGGTGGTGGCGCTCGTGCTGGCGGCAGGCGTGGTCAAATATACTGATGCGCCCTTTGCGGTCACCGCGCGGCAAAAAGCGGCGGAGGTGCTCGCAGGTGCGCCCGGGGTGGACAAAGTACTGACGGTGTTCAGCGGGACGGACGCGCCGCTGGAAACGGGGGAGCAGGAGTATGCCGCGTCTTCGGGCGGGGCGGAGGATGTGCTCGGCCGAACGCACAGCCTGTTCCCGGATACGGTGGATGACACCGTGCACGCGATGTCGTTTGACCATGTGATGCCGGTTGCAGGTGTGCTGACCTCGCCGTTTGGCAGCCGGGTCAGCCCGACGACCGGAGAGACTGCCTTCCACTACGGTTTGGACCTTGCCGCCGACGAGGGCACGCCGATCACGGCCTTTGCCGATGGCACGGTGCGCGAGGTGGGGGAGTCCGATTATGGCAAGTACCTGATCGTTGACCATGCGGGCGGCTTTTCCACGCTGTACGCGCATTGCAGCAGTATTCTGATGGGGGTGGGCGACGAGGTGCAGTGCGGCGGTGAGATCGCGCTCGTCGGGCAGACGGGGGATGCGACTGGCCCGCACCTGCATCTGGAGCTGTGGAAAGACGGCATGGCGCTTGACCCTGCGGACTATCTGGAAGTGGCGTGACGCGCGGTCGGGTTGAGGTGCGGGACGGCTTTCTCGTGCTGCTGGCTGCGCTGTGGTGTGCGGACGGGACAAACGTGCTGCCGCTTGTGCTGCTGGCCGCAGCGGTGCACGAAGGGGGACATCTGCTGGTGCTGCACCTGTCGGGCGGACAGCTGCACCGGCTGGTACTGACCGTCTGCGGCGCGGTGTTGCACTGCACGTTGCCGACTGGGCGCTGCGCACGGGCGGCGGTATGTCTTGCTGGCCCGGCAGCGAGCTTTGCGCTGACCGCACTGGCCGGCAACCTTGGCTGGCTGCGCCTTGCGGGTGCGAGCGCATTGCTTGGCCTGTTTAACCTGCTGCCGCTGCCGCCGCTTGACGGCGGTATGGCGCTGGTGCATCTGTGCGCCGGGCGGTTGGCCGCGCTGCGGGCTACGCTCGCAGGCGTGAGCGCCGTCGGTCTGCTGGGGGGCGGGGCATGGTTGTGCCGTGCGGGCGGCGGCGTTTGGCTGCTGCTGATCGGTGCACTGATTTGCGTGAAAACTGCGAAAAACCTTGCCAAATATCGCGCTATGGTGTAAGATAAAGGAGATCATAGAGGCTTGCTGGAAACGGAGGCATTATGTATCAGATCGGCGATCAGGTCGTTCATCCGCTGCATGGGGCAGGGCAGATCGAGGACATTGTCGAGCGCACGATTGACGGCGTGTGCGCAACGTACTATGCGCTGACATTCGCGCGGGACGAGACCCGGTTGTTTATCCCGCTGGCGTCGTGCGATAAGCTGGGCATCCGACCGGTATGCTCGCGCGCCGAGGCCGAGGAATTTGTGCGCGGGATGGACGGCATCACCTGCGGCGCGGACAAAGGCTGGAACCAGCGTTACCGCGAGAACATGCTGCACCTGCGCTCTGGCGATTTGCACGAGGTCGCGCAGGTGGTCAAAAGCCTTGCCGCACGCGACCGGGAGCGGGGGCTGTCGGCGGGGGAGAAGAAAATGCTCGTATCCGCGCGGCAGATCTTGGAGTCCGAGCTTTGCGCGGCGCTGGAACGCAGCCCGGAGGAGATTGCGGCGATCGTCGATCAACATTTGTGTGTATGATGCAAAGGCTTTGCGGCAAAGCAAAGCCTTTTTTCAAAGGAAGTGACAGATATGCCGGGAAAACGCAAAAAAATTAATTGTCCCGCAGGCGTCTGCGCGGTGATCGTGGCGGCAGGTTCGTCACAGCGCATGGGCGGGGATAACAAGCTGCTGCTCGAATTGGCAGGCACGCCGCTGCTGGGGCATACGCTGGGCGCGTTCGAGCGTTGCGACGTGGTGCGTGATATCGTGCTGGTCTGCCGGGAGCAGGATATCTTGCCCTACACGACACTGGCGCGGTCGGCGGGTATTTCCAAGCTGTACGCGGTGGTGCGTGGCGGGGACAGCCGCACCACCTCGGCGCTGGCCGGGCTGGAGGCCGCACCGGCAGATACCGCACTGGTCGCGGTGCATGACGGCGCACGCCCGCTGGTAAGCGAGGCGCTGATCGCCGAAGCGGTATACGCCGCGGCTGAACACGGTGCGGCGGCACCGGTCGTGCCGGTCAAGGATAGCATCAAGCGCATCGAAAACGGGCGTATCACAGCCGATGTGGCGCGCGACACGCTGGCGGCGGTGCAGACGCCGCAGGTATTCCGCCGCGCGCTGCTCGAGCGGGCGCTGGGAGACGCCGCGCGTGCAGGGCGCACTTACACGGATGACTGTGCCGCAGTGGAAGCCTACGGGCAGCCGGTGTTCGTCACCCACGGCAGCTACCAGAATATCAAGATCACCACGCCCGAGGATCTGCTGATCGCACAGGCGTTTTTGCAGGGGGAGGCGGATTGATATGCGCATCGGGCATGGATATGACGTGCACCGGCTCGTACCGGGGCGGAAGTGCATCCTCGGCGGGGTGGATATCCCGCATGAAACCGGGCTGGACGGCCATTCGGACGCGGACGTGCTGGTGCATGCGGTGCTGGACGCGCTGCTGGGCGCGCTTGCGCTGGGCGACATTGGGAAACATTTTCCGGATACCGACCCGCGTTATCAGGGCGCGGACAGTCTGGCGCTTTTGCGCCATGTGGCGGCGTTGGTCGAAACGGAAGGCTACCGGCTGGGCAATCTGGACGCAACCGTGCTCGCACAGGCGCCCAAGCTCGCCCCGCACATCGGGCAGATGCGTGAAAACATTGCGTCGGCCATCGGCTGCGAGGTAGGGCGGGTGTCGGTCAAGGCCACGACCGAGGAAAAACTGGGCTTTACCGGTGCAAAGCAAGGCATTGCAGCGCATTGCGTGTGCCTGCTGGAAGAATGCCGCGAACCTTGATGCTGTCCGCAGGCGCAGGGCGCGTGTTCCCACGCAAAAAAACCTGCGTAGGACTGAAACCGATTGCATGATTCCTTGCACGGTGGACAAGTGTTTTCAGTAGAAAGCACAAAATTTGCATTTTTATACAAAAGATAATCAGTGCTTTTTCTGAAATTGCACAGAATATTGAAAAAGGCGGTGCCGGTTCGGGAAAAGCGTAGTATAATAGAAAGCAATCCGAACGCACCGTTGCCCCCGTAGGGGGCAGCAGGCGGGAAAGATGCAAAGAAAAGGAGAAGATAACCATGAAGAAAAGTCTCAGCATGCTTCTGGCCGGCGTGATGCTGGTCGGTACTCTGGCGGGCTGCGGCGGCGGCAACACGGCAAACACGGATAACGCCGGTACGGACGACAGCAGCACGGCTTCGGGCGCAGCGTTCAAGATCGGCGGCACGGCGCCGCTGACCGGCGACGCGGCGATCTACGGCAATGCGGTTGCACGCGGCGCACAGATCGCGGCGGATGAGATCAACGCGCTGGGCGGCGTGCAGATCGAGCTGAAGTTCGAGGACGACGAGAACAACACCGAGAAGGCCGTCAACGCGTACAACACCCTGAAGGACTGGGGCATGCAGCTGTCGCTGGGTTCGGTTACGTCCAAGCCCTGTGAGGCGATTTCCACCGATATCAACGCGGACCGCATCTTCGCGCTGACCCCGTCGGCTTCCTCTGTTGCCACCACCGAGGGCAAGGACAATATGTTCCAAATGTGCTTTGCTGACCCGAACCAGGGCACCGCATCTGCGGAATATATCGCAGATCAGAAGCTGGGCAGCAAGATCGCGATCATCTGGAAGAATGACGACGTTTACTCCACCGGCATCCACGACAAGTTCGTAGCCGAGGCCGAGACTAAGGGCCTGGAGATCGTTTCCGACACGACCTTTACCGACGCTTCTGCGACCGACTTCTCGGTGCAGCTGGGCGACGCAAAGAGCAAGGGTGCAGATCTGGTATTCCTGCCGATGTACTACACCCCGGCGTCCCTGATCCTGACGCAGGCTAACGCGATGGGCTATGCGCCCAAGTTCTTCGGCGTGGACGGCATGGACGGCATCCTGACGGTTGAGAACTTCGACAAGGCGCTGGCTGAGGGCGTTATGCTGCTCACCCCGTTCAACGCGGACGCGACCGACGAAAAGACCGTCGCTTTTGTTGAGAAGTATCAGGAGCAGTACGGCGAAGTGCCGAACCAGTTCGCGGCGGACGCGTATGACTGCGTTTACGCTTACGCGCAGGCGCTTGAGGCTGCCGGCGCGACCACCGATATGTCCAACGAGGAGCTGTGCGACGCGATGATCGCCCAGTTCACCTCCATGACCTTCAACGGCCTGACCGGCGAGAACATGACCTGGGATACGACCGGTGCGGTTTCCAAGAGCCCGAAGGGCATGGTCATCCAGAACGGCGCTTACGTGGGCATGTAAACAACCAAACGAAATGGGAAGCAAAGGAGGGCGCCGTGTTGACGACGGCCCTCCTTTGTCCGTTTTCCCGCTTTCCCGGCATTTATGGGGTGGGGCGACGGCTTGACGGAGGCTGCCAAGCCACCGCCCCATCCCACAAACAAAGTGCAACACCGCATTTGGATGGAAACGTATATGCAAATCGTTTTGCCGCATGGTGCGGCGTTGCCGGAGAAATAAAAGAAGATTTGAGGTGTATTAAACCATGAGCTTTCTCACGAATCTGATCAACGGTATCAGTCTGGGAAGCATCTACGCGATCATCGCGCTGGGCTACACGATGGTCTACGGTATCGCCAAGATGCTGAACTTTGCCCATGGCGACGTCATCATGGTGGGCGGCTACATGTGCTTCTGCGCCACGACCTATCTGGGCTGGCCACCGCTGGCGGGCGTTGCGCTGGCGGTTGTAGTATGCACGGCGCTGGGTGTCGTCATTGAACGGCTGGCGTACAAGCCGCTGCGCATGGCACCTGCGCTGGCTGTGCTGATCACGGCGATCGGCGTATCCTACTTTTTGCAGAATGCGGCGCTGCTCATCTGGGGGTCGAGCACGAAGAGCTTTACTTCGGTCATCAGCGGCAGCCCGGTGCAGCTATTTGGCGGCCAGTTGACCATCACACGCGTGACGATCGTGACTATCGTAGCGTGCATTGTAATTATGCTGGCGCTGACGCTGTTCACCAGCCGCACCAAGATGGGTACGGCCATGCGCGCAGTGTCTGAGGACAAGGGCGCGGCGCAGCTGATGGGCATTAACGTCAACACAACGATTTCGCTGACCTTTGCCATCGGCTCCGGCCTTGCCGCGATTGCGGGCGTGCTGCTCTGCTCGGCCTATCCGACCCTGCTGCCGACCACCGGCTCGATGCCCGGCATCAAGGCGTTTACCGCGGCGGTATTCGGCGGCATCGGCTCGATTCCGGGTGCGCTGCTCGGCGGTATCCTGTTGGGTATCATCGAGATTTTTGCCAAGGCGTATATTTCGACCCAGCTGTCGGACGCGATTGTGTTTGCGGTGCTGATCGTTGTGCTGCTGGTCAAGCCGGACGGCCTGCTCGGTAAGCGCGTGAGTGAAAAGGTATAAGGGGGCGGTGCAAGATGGATAAATTGAAAAAGTACACTGCCTCGACGGCTGGCCGTGACCGTCTGCTCTCCTTTGGCATCGTGATTATCGCCTATGCCGTGGTGCAGGCGATGGTGCTGGGTGACAGCCTTTCAAGCGCCATGCAGGGCCTGCTGGTGCCGATCTGCGCGTATATCATCATGGCTGTTTCGCTTAACCTGACGGTCGGCATTTTGGGTGAGCTGTCGCTCGGCCATGCGGGCTTTATGTCGGTCGGTGCGTTCTCGGGCATTGTGGTGACAACCAGCCTGGCCGACACGGTGCCGTCGGGCGTGGTGCGCCTGATCCTTGCAATCATCGTCGGCGCGATCTGCGCCGCGATCGCGGGTGTTATCGTCGGCGTGCCTGTGCTGCGCCTCAAGGGTGACTATCTCGCCATCGTCACGCTGGCGTTCGGCGAGATCATCAAGAATATCATCAATGTGTTGTATGTCGGTAAAGACGCATCCGGCCTGCATTTCAGCATCCTTGAGCAGAAATTTGAATTGGCCGAGGGCGGCAAAATGATCATCAACGGGCCGATGGGTGTGTCGGGCGTGCAGAAGCTGTCCACCTTTACTTCCGGCTTCGTGCTCATTCTGATTACGCTGTTTATCGTGCTTAACCTGATCAACAGCCGCGCGGGGCGTGCGATCATGTCGGTGCGCGACAATAAGATCGCGGCCGATTCGATCGGCATTTCGACCACGCATTACAAACTGATGGCGTTTGTCATTTCCGCAGCGTTTGCGGGCATGGCGGGTGCGCTGTACGCGATGAACTACTCGACCATCACCGCGGCTAAGTTCGACTTTAACACCTCGATCCTGATCCTTGTGTTCGTCGTGCTGGGCGGCTTGGGCAACGTTTGGGGCTCGATCATCGCCGCGACGCTGCTGACGCTGCTGCCGGAACTGCTGCGCGCGGTCAACAGCTACCGTATGCTGATCTATGCGATCCTGCTGATTGCGATGATGCTGTTTAACAATTCCCCGCTCAAGGCGCGCCTGCTGGAAAAGCGCGGCATGAAGCAGATGGAAAAACTTGAGAAAAGCGAAAAGGGGGGCGCGTAACGATGGCTATGTTGGAAGTGACCTCGCTTGGCATTTCCTTCGGCGGCCTGCGCGCCGTCGATGAGCTGAGCATGAAAATCGAAGAGGGCGGTCTGGTCGGCCTGATCGGGCCGAACGGCGCGGGCAAGACGACCGTGTTCAATATGCTGACCGGCGTGTACCGCCCAACGGACGGCGGTATCCGTCTGGATGGACAGAACCTGATCGGGAAAAAACCGCACGACATCTGCAAGATGGGCGTGGCGCGTACGTTCCAGAACATTCGCCTGTTCGCTAACCTGTCCGTGCTGGACAACGTTAAGACCGGTTTGCATAACGAGATTACCTATTCGCTGGCTGAAAGCCTGCTGCACCTCGGCTCCTACCGCAAAAAAGAGCGCGCGATGGATGCGCGCGCGATGGAGTTGCTGGGCGTGTTCGGGCTGGAGGGCGTGGCAGGCTATAAGGCCGCCAATCTGCCGTATGGCCAGCAGCGCAAGCTGGAGATTGCTCGCGCGCTCGCTACCGATCCCAAACTGCTGCTGCTCGACGAGCCGGCAGCCGGCATGAACCCGAACGAAACAGCCGAGCTGATGGAGACCATTGAGCTTGTGCGCAAGAAATTCGGCGTGACCGTATTGCTGATCGAGCACGATATGAAGCTGGTATCGGGCATCTGCGAATACCTGTATGTGCTCAACTTCGGCCGTCTGCTGGCCGAGGGCACACCGGGTGAAGTGCTCAGCAATCCGGAGGTCGTTACGGCCTACCTCGGCGAATAAGAAAGGAGGAAACCAACCAATGGCAATGCTGGAAGTGAAGGGAATCCACGTTTACTACGGCCTGATCCATGCGCTGCGCGACGTTTCCTTCGAGGTCAACGAGGGTGAGGTCGTCGCGCTGATCGGCGCGAACGGCGCGGGTAAAACCACCACGCTGCACACGATCACCGGCCTTTTGCCGTCCAAGGGCGGCACGGTGACGTTCGAGGGCAAGGATATCACCAAGAAACCCGGCCATGAGATCGTGCGGTTGGGTATGAGCCATGTACCCGAAGGGCGCCGCGTATTCGCGGGGCTGACCGTGCGCGAGAACCTGCGTATGGGCGCGTACACCCGCCCCAAGGGCGAGGTCGAGTCCTCGCTGGCCGAGGTGTACAAGCGGTTTCCCCGTTTGGAGGAACGCAAAAACCAGCCGGCGGGCACGCTGTCCGGCGGCGAGCAGCAGATGCTCGCGATGGGCCGCGCGCTGATGGCAAAGCCCCGTATCCTGCTGCTGGACGAACCGTCTATGGGTCTGTCGCCGTTATTCGTCGGCGAGGTGTTCAAGATCATTCAGGAGGTTTCGGCTGCCGGCACGACCGTGCTGCTCGTCGAGCAGAACGCGAAAAAGGCGTTGTCGATCGCCGACCGTGGCTATGTGCTGGAAACCGGCAAGATCGTCAAGTCCGGCAAAGCGGCCGACCTGCTCAATGACGACGCAATCAAAAAAGCATATCTGGGTGAGTAAAGGGGAGACTGTGTATGAAGCCGTATATCATCACCATCGCCCGCCAGTATGGCTCGGGCGGCAAGACGGTCGGCAAGATGCTGTCCGACCGGCTGCGTATCCCGTATTACAACCGTGAGATCATCACCATGGCATCCGAGGACAGCGGCATCAACGCCATGCTGTTTTCCGACGAGCGGCTCAAGCCCGACCTGCTGACACGCCTGAAAAGCCGGTATAAGAGCGAGTTCCCGCTGCCGAGCGATTCTTCCAAGGCGTATCTGCGGGATGACGCACTGTTCGATTATCAGGCTAAGATCATCCGACAGCTGGCGGATCAGGGGCCGTGCGTGCTCATTGGGCGCTGTGCAGACTTTGTGCTCAAGGGGCGGCCGGATGTGGTTCGCGTGTTCGTCCATGCCGACCCGGCGTTCTGCTTGCAGGAGGCGATGAAGGTCGACTCCCTGCCTGAGGATGAGGTCGTGCGCAAGATCGCCGAGATCGACGAGTACCGCGCCAAGTACTACAAGCACCATACCGGCCACGACTGGTATGACGCCCGCAACTATGACCTGTCGCTTAACAGCGGCGTACTGGGCTTTGAGGGCGTGGTCGAGGAGATCGTGCAATATATGGAAGTCCGTTCGAACTTTCAGGCGTGATACCAGTACGGGCGGAAATAGAAAAAAGCGCTGATGTTTCATCAGCGCTTTTTGTATTGCATGTTTTGTGGATTATTGGACGGCATCGTCCCCGTGGGACGTGCGTCCGCGGAAATAGGCCATGCCGCGTTCCTGATAAAAACGTTTTTTCGCGGTGTACATCATGCGGTCAGCTTCGTTGAGCTTGCAGTTGGCATCCCGCCAGCAGAAGCCCGCTGCGCAGTAAATTCCGTCCCGTTCCATGCGCGCACACACATCCGCGACCGCCGCCGCAAAAACCTGTTCATCCGCTTCGTGATCAATGACTGCAAATTCATCACCGCCGATGCGGTAAGCTTTGCCTGCAAAGGTTTGTTTGATATGCGCCGCTGCACGGCGCAGCAAGTCGTCGCCCTGCTGGTGGCCAAGCTGGTCGTTTACCTCTTTCAGGCCGTTTACATCAAAATATGCTACCCCGATGGGGGGATTATCGTGATGGTCTGCTTCCATTTCCGCATTGAAACGGTTGCGGTTGTACAGGCCGGTCATCGTATCCGTAAAGCTGAGCCACTGCATTTGTGCGGCCTGTGCCTCGATTTGCGCTTTCTGCGCTGCAACCTGCTCCTCAAGATATTCGCGGGAGACGCGGGCCATCGCGTGTGGGAAGCCAACATCATCGCTTTGCATCTCGGCGTAGGGGTTGGAAATATGGATATGGCAGCATTCAGCAGTAGTACCCGAAAAACGGATCACGGTGGAGATGCGCTGATGCACCCGGAGTGCAATCCCGGTGGAGGGCGCGGTTCGGATCCACATCATGCCGGAACAGACATAGATATCCGGCGCCACGCAGATCGCGTCGTATTGCTCGTCCGAGATGATGCACTCGGGCACCATGCCGGCCATCTGCCGGAAGGCAGCGGTGACCTGTTCTCGGCTGGAAGAATATTCTTGTTCACCCGCACCAATCCAGCTGAAAGGTTCGCCGAACTGGGAGATCAGTGCTTCGGAGTCGTTTTCACAATAATGCTTGTGTGCCATCCAACTGGTTAATTTGATCGCCGCCTGTTTGCGATCCTGCGCACCGCCCTTTTGCTCCATGCGGATCATCCTCTTTCCAGTGTTATTTTATCACACCTGCGGTATTTCCGTCAATTTACAGTTTTACCAATCACAGTAGGATTCGTGCATGCAGGACGTGTTACTGTCGCTCCAGATAAATGGTGGTGGATACGCCCATGGCGGACACGGTATAGCTGAGATATCCGTCCTCGTAGGTGAAGGTTTTGCTGTCCTCGGTAGGGGAGAGCACAGCATCTTCGTCCGTTTCGGTGTCCCGCACGGAGTCCCAGCTATATGGCTCGTCTGGCGTGGTGGGCGGTACGAATGAACCCGCCCAGTACAGCGCAGTCGTACCGTCGGATACCCATTGGACGGTGATGCTGTCGTCTGTAATGGTTGCGGTTTGGTAGGTTGCAGTGTCTTCACTGTCGGCCTGTACCCATTCGCCGGTCAGGTCGGGCGGCACAGCGCTGCTGTTCGCATTGGATGGGCTGCCGCCGCAGCCGGCAAGGGTCAGGCACAAGGCGGCGGCCAGAGCGGCCGCCCGCCATGCGGCTGGACAGCGGTGTTCAAACCAGCGTTTCATATCAGTCCCCCTTTTTGGTGTAGGTGGCCGCAGCGGATGAATGGCAATATTCTGCTTGCCATCCGTGCGAGCCGTATGGTGTCGTGAATGGGCGGCAGCGGGATTTTTTTCTGCTGCCGCCCATTTATGTTTTCTGTTTAAAACCCATGCAGAGTATGCAGGGCGGTTACTCCTGAATGGTCGTGGAGAAGGATAGGCACTCCTGCTGCCCCGGACTGAGTACGCGCACGCCGACCTTATTTTCGATCGCGTGGTCGAGGTAGCCGCCGTCAGGCAGTGTGCTCCACGGCTCAAGGCATACATACGGCACATCGAAATCCTTGTATGCGCTCCACACGGCGAAATACGGGAAATCTGCAAAATCCATCGTCACAGAGCGGTCATTTTTGACACAGCCGATGGTTGCCCGGCGCACCGGCAGGTCGTCCGTGATGATCGCATCGTTTGCGAACGTCTCGCGCGTAATGGGCAGGCGGCCGTCCACCAGCGGCAGGTCGCCGTGGTCGCGGCTGAGCATGACGTTTTCGTCCTTTTCAATCGGGTGCAGGGCTTCCGTGCCCTCAAATGCAACAAAGTAGTCGGTGATCGACTCGCCCGGCAGCCAGCACAGCGTGTAGGCGTCGTGCCCGCCGACCTCGTAATACATATCCGTGTCGCTGCGGTTCATCGTGATGTGCTCCTTTTTGAGCGTCGCGCCGGTGAGCGTATAGCGCACCGTGCAGACAAAGTCCCACGGGTACATTTCGCGCGTCTTGTCGCTCGCTTCTAGCACAAACTCAACGTAATCGTCGCCTGCGCTGCCGACCTGCCACATGAGGTCGCGGCCAAAGCCGTGCTGCGTGATCTTGTACGGCTTACCGGCTGCGGTGAACGTCAAATCCTTCAGCCGCCCGACAATCGGGAACAAGATCGGCGCGTGCCGCTTCCACACGGCCGGGTCGGCCTGCCAGACGTATTCCGTCCCGGTCTTTTTGCTCTTCATGCTGCACAACTCTGCTCCCATGGGGTCAATCTCCACCCGGAACAGTTCGTTTTCCAATACCTGCATGATTGTCCGCCTCCTTTTCCTTTGCTTCAAGCATAGCTTTTTTGCGCGGCAAAGTCAACTGGGGGAGGTCTTTTTGTCATTGTGACCGATTCGGCGGCGCAGTTTTGGAGGTTTCGACAAAACGAAAAGCCCTGCCGCTGGCAGGGCTTTTGTCTGTTTGGCTTATGCAAGCGCGGCCTTGAGAGCCTCCACCTTATCGGTATTCTCCCACTTGACGCCCAGTTCCTCGCGGCCCATGTGGCCGTAAGCGGCCAGTTCCTTATAGATGGGCTTGCGCAGGTCGAGCGTCTCGATGATCGCCGCCGGACGCAGGTCGAATACCTTGCGCACAGCCGCTTCCAGCTTGCCTTCGTCTACCGTGCCGGTGCCGAAGGTGTCGACCATGACGGAAACAGGTTCCGCCACGCCGATGGCGTACGCCAGCTGGATTTCGCAGCGCTTTGCCAGACCTGCCGCAACGATGTTCTTGGCAACCCAGCGCGCCGCATAGGCCGCCGAGCGGTCGACCTTGGTCGGGTCCTTGCCCGAGAACGCGCCGCCGCCGTGACGGCCGATGCCACCGTACGTATCGACGATGATCTTACGGCCGGTCAGGCCTGAGTCGCCCTGCGGGCCGCCGATGACAAAGCGGCCGGTCGGGTTGACGTAATACTTGGTGTTCTCATCGAGCAGGTGGGACGGGATCACCGGCTTTACGACCTGTTCGATCATATCCTTGCGGATCTGCTGGAGCGAAACCTCCGGGCTGTGCTGTGTGGACAGTACGACCGTATCCACACGCACGGGCTGGTTATCCTCGTCGTACTCAACGGTGACCTGGCTCTTGCCGTCCGGGCGCAGGTAGGTAAACATCCCGCTCTTGCGAACTTCAGTCAGGCGCTTGGCCAGCTTGTGTGCCAGCGAGATCGGCAGCGGCATCAGCTCGGGCGTCTCGTCGCAGGCGTAGCCGAACATCATGCCCTGATCGCCCGCGCCGATGGCGAGGTCGGCATCCGATGCGCCCGCCTTGCGCTCCAGCGAGTTGTCAACGCCGAGGGCGATGTCTGCGGACTGTTCGTCGATCACGGTCAGCACCGCGCAGGTGTCGCAGTCGAAGCCGTACTTTGCACGGTCGTAACCGATGCCGCGCACGGTATCGCGCACGATCTTCGGGATATCGACATAGCAGTCGGTGGAAATTTCACCCATTACCTGTACCATACCGGTGGTGCAGGTCGTCTCGCACGCAACGCGCGCATAGGGGTCTTTCGCTAAGATTTCGCTAAGAACTGCGTCCGAGATCTGGTCGCAGATTTTGTCGGGATGGCCTTCCGTGACCGATTCCGAGGTGAAAAAGTGGTGTGCCATAGTGCTTCACATTCCTTTCTTTTTGGTGCTGGAGCGCAACAAAAAACGCTCCCTTTCGGGAGCGAAAAAACCGTTTTGCCCCCTCATCTTTCGTGTTTCTACGCCGGATTTGGCACCTTTCGCATGGGTTTGCGCAGGTTGCCGGGTTTCATAGGGCCGTTCCCTCCACCGCTCTGGATAAGGTCGTATATTTACTTACGCGGTTTATTTTATATAAAAATGCGCGGTTTGTCAAGGGCTAAATTCGGCAATTTCGGACACGGCCTGTCGGTTGACTTTTTTCCGGCGCACCGTTATATTAAATATGTAGGAATATGCCCTGCAATCGGTATGGTTTATGCGGCTTTACCGGTATATTCCTATCCGTATTCACCATGCGTCCCGTGGACGCATTGTTTTTACCATGGGAGAGAAACAGGATATATGAACGTAAACGTAGGCATTGACATCGGCTCGACGACGGTCAAAATCGTCGTGGTGCGCGATGGCAAAATCATTCACAAACATTATGAGCGTCACTTTTCCAAGGTGCGCGAAAAGGCGGTTGAGCTGGTGCGCAACGCGCGCGAATTGATCGGCGCGGATGCAACGCTGCGCTGCGCGATCACCGGCTCGGCGGGTCTGGGCGTGGCAAAGGCGGCCGATATCGACTTTGTGCAGGAGGTATTTGCCACCCGTAAGGCTGTCGGCGTGCACGTTCCCGCAGCGGATGTCGTCATTGAACTGGGCGGCGAGGACGCGAAGATCGTCTTTTTAACCGGACAGCTTGAGGAACGCATGAACGGCTCGTGTGCAGGCGGCACCGGTGCGTTCATCGACCAGATGGCCGTGCTGCTCGACGTGACCCCGACCGAGCTTGACCAGCTGGCGCAGGGCGCAGAGCGCATCTACACCATCGCCTCGCGCTGCGGTGTGTTCGCTAAGTCGGACATTCAGCCGCTCCTCAACGAAGGCGCGCGCAAGGAGGACGTGGCCGCTTCCATCTTTCAGGCGGTCGTCAACCAAACGGTCGCGGGTCTGGCGCAGGGCCGCGAGATCAAGGGTGACGTGCTGTTCCTCGGCGGGCCGCTGTTCTTCTTCAAGGGGCTTCAGAAGCGCTTTCAGGAGACGCTTGCGCTCGATGACGAACACGCCCATTTCCCCGAACTTGCCCCCTATGCGATTGCGGCGGGTGCGGCGGAATACGCTGCCGACACCCAGAAAACCTATACGGTCGACACGCTGCTCGAAGCGCTTGAGCATGCGGCGGGCGCGCCGGTGGTTGCCAATTACCTGCCGCCGCTGTTTGAAAATGAGGAGCAGTATCAGGAATTCCAGCACCGCCACGGCGTACATGACGTGATGACGCAAAATGTTACCATGTATGAGGGCGACGCCTATCTCGGCATTGACTGCGGCTCGACCACGACCAAGCTGGTGCTGATCGGCGACGACCACCAAATCCTCTACCATCATTATCAGTCCAACAAGGGCAACCCGGCGGACGTTATCCGCGAGCAGCTGACGCGGCTCTACGAGCTGTGCGGCGACCGGGTGCATATCGTGTCCTCGGCGGTCACGGGCTACGGCGAAGCGCTCATCCAGAACGCCTTTGGCGTGGATTTCGGTCTGGTGGAGACGGTCGCGCACTTCCGCGCGGCGCGCCACTTCTGTCCGGACGTTGATTTCATCATCGACATCGGCGGACAGGATATCAAGTGCTTCAAGATTCGCAATAAGTGCATTGATAATATCTCGCTCAACGAAGCGTGCTCGTCGGGCTGCGGCTCGTTCATCGAGACCTTCGCCCGCTCCATGGGCTACTCGATCGAGGAATTCTGCAAGCTCGGCCTGTTCGCAAAGCACCCGATCGACCTCGGCTCGCGCTGCACGGTGTTCATGAACTCGTCGGTTAAGCAGGCGCAGAAGGACGGCGCGGGCATCGACGCGATCTCGGCCGGTTTGTCGGTCTCGGTCGTCAAGAACGCGCTGTATAAGGTCATTCGCGCGCACTCGCCGGACGACCTCGGCCAGCACATCGTCGTGCAGGGCGGCACGTTCTTAAACGATGCGATTCTGCGCTCGTTCGAGCAGGAGATCGGCCGCGACGTGACCCGCCCGGCGATTTCCGGCCTGATGGGCGCATATGGCGCGGCGCTGCACGCCAAGGATAACCGCCCGGAGAAAACCGGTCTCATCGGCCCGGAGGTACTCGCCGGTTTTGCACACACCGTGCGCACCACGCGCTGCGGCCTGTGCGAAAACCACTGTAACCTGACCATCAACGATTTCGGCGGCGGTCGGCGCTTCATCTCGGGCAACCGCTGTGAGCGGCCGCTCGGCGGCGTGAAAAAGACCGAGCTGCCAAACCTGTATAAATGGAAGCTGGAAAAGCTCAAGAGCTACGGCGAGCCGTCCGGCAAGCCCGCGCCGCTCGGCACGATCGGCCTGCCGTTCGGACTGAACTATTACGAATTGCTGCCGTTCTGGACGGCTTTCCTGCGTTCGCTCGGCTTTGAAACCGTCCTCAGCGACGTGTCCACCCGCGATATGTACATGCAGGGGCAGCACTCCATCCCGTCGGATACGGTGTGCTATCCGGCAAAGCTGATGCACGGCCACATCGAGAACCTGCTCGAAAAGGGCGTGGACGCGATCTTCTATCCGTGCATGACCTACAACCTCGACGAAGGCCGCGCGACCAACTGCTATAACTGCCCGGTCGTGGCGTATTATCCGGAGCTGCTCAAGGCGAACGTCGCGGCGCTGGCGGACTTCGACTTTATGATGCCGTATTTTGAACTGGCCGACCCGAAGCGGTTTGTCCAGCAGGCGGCGAAGTATTTCTGCGGGAAGTACCGGCAGATTAAGAAAAAGCAGGTCGCGGAGGCGGCGGAGGCAGCCTATCAGGAACTGGGCGACTACTACGCGCAGATCCGTGACGAGGGGCAGAAGGCCATTGCCTACGCCGATACGCACGGGCTGGATATCGCGGTGATCGCGGGGCGGCCGTACCATGTCGACCCCGAGATCAACCACGGCATTGACCAGTTGATTGCCTCGTTCGGGCTTGTGATCGTGTCCGAGGATGCGGTCTGGCAGCTGACCGAAGCGCCTGAGGTACATGTCCTCAACCAGTGGACGTACCATTCGCGCATGTACGGCGCGGCAAAATATGTGACCAAGAAGGAAAACGCCCAGCTGATTCAGCTGGTATCGTTCGGCTGCGGCATCGACGCAATCACGACAGACGAGATGCGCGCGATCTGTGAAAACGGCGGCAAGCTGTACACGCAGCTTAAAATTGACGAGATCAGCAACCTCGGCGCGGCGAAGATCCGCGTGCGCAGCATGCTGGCCGCGGTAGAGGAGGGCAGAAAACTTGCAAAACAACAGCACAACGACAACGAATAAATACGAATACGCACAGTTTACCGAGGAGATGCGCAAGGATTACACCATCCTCGTGCCCAACATGCTACCCGTGCAGCTGGGGCTGATGTGCCGTCTGATGAAGAATTACGGCTACAACATGGAATTGCTCGATACCCACGGGCCGAATATCGTTGAGCAAGGCCTGCGCAACGTGCACAATGACACCTGCTATCCGGCGCTGCTGGTCATCGGCCAGCTGATGGACGCGATCGAGTCGGGTAAGTACGATGTGCATAAGGTGGCGCTCATCCTGCCGCAGACGGGCGGCGGCTGCCGCGCGTCCAACTATATCCACCTGATGCGCAAGGCGCTTGAAAAGAATGGTTACGATTATATCCCGGTTATTTCGCTCAATTTCGCCGGGTTGGAGGAAAATGCAAACCCCGGCTTTAAACTGACCAAGACCATGCTGGTGCAGATCGCGTATGCGCTGCTGATTGGCGACCTGATTATGCTGGTGGCCAACCAGTGCCGTCCGTACGAATTGGTGCCCGGCTCGACTGAAAAGGCGATTGAAATCTGCATGAACGCGGTGACCGCGCGCTTCACGGGCGACCGCATGGTGCGCTACGGCGAGGTCAAGCACCTGTTCCGCTATGTGCTGGCTGTGTTCGGCAAACTGCGGCTGGACAAGTCGGAGAAAAAGAAGATGGTCGGCATTGTGGGCGAGATCTACGTCAAGTTCTCCCCGCTGGGCAACAACCGTTTGGAGGAGTTCCTGCTGGGCGAGGGCTGTGAGCCGGTGCTGCCGGGTCTTACCGATTTCTGCCTGTATTCGATTTACAATTCGGTCATCGATCATGAGTTGTACGGCCGGTCGGGCAAACGCGCGGCGGTCTACAAATTTGTTTACCAGTTCCTGCTGGGCAAGCAGGCGGATATCATTAAGATCATGAAAAAGGATGGTAATTTCCGTCCGCCCATGCCGTTTGACGAGGTGCGCAAGAAGTCGCACGCGATCATTGGCGAGGGCGTCAAGATGGGCGAGGGCTGGTTGCTGCCCGCCGAGATGGTCGAGCTGATCAGCGAGGGCGTCAACAATATCGTCTGCACCCAGCCGTTCGGCTGCCTGCCCAACCATATCGCGGGCAAGGGCATGATTCGCCGTATCCGCGAGGTATATCCGCAGGCGAATATCGTCGCGGTCGACTACGACCCCGGCGCGTCCAAGATCAATCAGGAGAACCGCATCAAGCTGATGCTGTCAAGTGCGGAATAATGCAGAAAAACCGGAACCCGAGGGTTCCGGTTTTTTGCGTTTACGACGCGGGGTTACTCCGTCTGCCAACCGGGGTAATTGGCGTTGAGGTAATACGGGATATAGTCCAGCAGTTCGTCGGGCGTCGGGTAGTCTGTCACGGCAATTCCTGCGGCTGCTGCCGCCTCCGCAGCGGGCGAGTGGCGCATATCCGCTATACCGAAACGTACGGTGATTTCGGCCAGCTGCGCATCGGTCGCGCGGGGCAAATCCATGCCCTGCTGCCAGATCAGCACAGCATCGTCCCCTTCGCCCCAGTAATAGGCAGTCGTCGTCTGCGCGCCATTTTTCACACGGAGGACGTTTTCTTCCTCCCAGTCGTAGATATGCCAGTCGCCGCTCTGCCAGTCGCGATGCCCCTGTTCGCCCAGTCCAGTAATCGAGTGATAGGGAATTTTGTACTTCTCCCCGTTTTCCCCTTCCTCGAAGCCGTATTCCATATAGCGGTCGCCCGGGCAATCCAGCCGGTAGGCGATGCGCCCGTCCGGCAGCACACACTGGTCATATACTCGCATCTCCGACAGGTTATACGGCACCGCCCCGTGCCAACCGACCAAAGTCGCGAACAGCCCAAGCAGCACAGCGCACAGCAACGCTGTGACCGCGCAGCCCTTGAGAAACGCCCGCAGCTTGCCGCGCCGCCATGTTTTTGCCACGCCGTCCAGTGCGCGTACCTCACGCTGCTCATCCACTGTCTGCCCGAGCGGCGCGTTCAGCGCCGCCAGCTGGGCGTGGCAGGCCGCGCAGTCCGCCAGATGATCTTCCACCAGCGCGCGTGTCTCGGCCGCGCACACGCCGTCCCGATAGAGCGGCAGCAAGTCGCGGATCACATTACAGCTCAGCTTCATCTCGCAATTCCTCCTTCAGTTTCAGTCTCGCACGGTGATAGGTCACACGCGCCCAGCTTTCGGTTTTGTTAAACAACTGCCCGATCTGCGCAAACGGCAGTTCTCCGAACAGCCGCAGCGAAAACACTTCTTTGTAAGGTTCGGGCAGCGCGTGCAGCGCTTTGTGGACGGCAAACGCCGTCTCCCTGCGCAGCAATTTGTGCTCCAGATCCTCGACGCGCTCCTCGGCCGGTTCGCCACCCCGGTTTTTGCGCAACCAGGCGTAATACTCGTTTTTTGCGATCTGGCACAGCCAGACATACAGGCGGCACTCGCCCCGGAAACTACCGATCGCCCGAAGCGCCTTGAAAAACGTCTGCTGCGTGACCTCCTCGGCCACACTCTCGTTCCGGCACAACGACAATATATATCGGTACACGTCGGTGAAGTACGTCCGGTATACCTGCTCGAAGTCCTGCACATGCCCACCTCCTTTTCTCACAGATAAGACCGGCCTTTCCATCATTCGTTACAGAACAGCGGAGAAATTTTTGCCGCTTCCCAGTATAGCATGCTGTGCGCCCGCCGCATAGCATGGAATGACCGCTTTCCCTGCGGGAAATGCGGCCAAATCCACCGATTCGGGACTGATCAAATGGACTCACAACCCTTTTCCCCGCTGTCCACGCTGACGGAAGGTGCACAGGCGCGCGTGTGCGCGCTGCACTTGTCGGGCGGCATGCGGCGGCGGTTGCAGGATCTCGGCCTGGTCGCGGGCACGCGCGTGACCTGTCTTCAGCGCGCGTCTTCTGGTGACCCGACCGCTTACCGCATTCGCGGTGCGGTGATCGCGCTGCGCGCGGACGATACGACGCACATTGAGATCGGGGGCGTGCATTGAGCGCGGCGCGCACGCCGGTGGTGGCGCTCATGGGCAACCCCAATGTCGGCAAGTCAACCGTGTTCAACGCGCTCACCGGCGCGCGGCAGCATACCGGCAACTGGAGCGGCAAAACGGTATCCGGCGCACGCGGCATGATGCGCTGCGGTGGTCAGCCGGTCGCGCTGGTCGACCTGCCGGGTACCTACTCGCTGCATCCGCGGTCGGAGGAGGAACGTGTCGCGCGTGCCTTCCTTGCTTCGGGCGAAGCCGACGCGGCTGTGCTGGTCGCTGACGCGACCTGTCTGGAGCGCAACCTCATCCTGATTTTGCAGGCGCTTGAGCTGCTGCCGCGCGCGGTCGTCTGCCTTAATTTGATGGACGAAGCACGCAAAAAGCGCATCCGCATCAACGTGGCGGCGCTGGAACGCGAATTGGGCGTGCCAGTCGTACCGTGTGCAGCGCGGCGTGGGCGCGGGCTTGCCCAGCTGACGCAGACCGTTGCGCGCGTGCTGGACGGGGCAGTCGACCCGCAACCCACTGTGATCCGCTATCCGGAGGAGATTGAGCGGGCTATACAGGACAGCGGCCTTGCACGCGCCGAGGCGCTCGCCGTGCTCGCGGCCGACCCGCCCGCCGGGCTGACCGCGCAGCAGTTGGACGATCTGACCACGGCCGCGGCCGCGCTCCGTGCTGAGGAGATCGCGCTCACCTGCATGCACATGCCGGACGACGCGGACGCACGCGACCGCCGCATCGACCGGATTGTGCTTAGCCGTCGTTTTGGGCTGCCGCTCATGCTGCTGCTGCTTGCAGCCGTGTTTTACATTACGCTGTCCGGCGCGAATGTGCCCAGCGCGTGGCTGAGCGAGCATCTGCTCGGATTGGGCGCGCCGCTCGCCGCGGCACTCACCGTGCTCGGACTGCCGCCCGTCGCGGTATCGCTGCTGGTCGACGGCGTGTGGCAGGTGCTCGCGACTGTCGTGTCGGTCATGCTGCCGCCGATGGCGATTTTCTTTCCGCTGTTTACCTTGCTGGAGGACGCGGGCTACCTGCCGCGCGTCGCGTTCCAGCTGGACCATGCATTCCGCCGCGCGCATGCCTGCGGTAAGCAAAGCCTGACCATGTGCTTGGGTGAAAAGTGGATGCGGCATATGTGCAATGGGGAGGATTTGCTTAGCAAAAACGTGACGAGGCGCGGCAGTGATTGAACGTTAATCAGAAAACACTCCTATCTATTCGCGCTTTTTACACTTTTTATAACTCAATGCATCAAAATCTTGTCTTAACACCGTTGCAAAGCAGTTTTCTCCTGATATTTTGCATCAAACGATTTGCAGAAAATTTTTGCTTTTTCGTAACGATCGGGCATTTTCTTTTTACCATCCTCCAACATGAGAATAAATCCATTCTCAAAGGAGAAATTTTTTACGGATATCAAACGAGATATCAAATATGCACTCCATGATCTGGGTTTCGACAAACCGCGCAAACATCAGGTCTCTCCCATCCGATCGCTGACCGGTGGACAGGATACTATGATGCAAGAAACTGACCTTACCTTGATTGTGGTGGACGAGTGCCGTTGCATCACTGAATGGGGTTACACCTTCCGGGATGCTTATTTGTGCATTGGAGATTTTATTCAAAATCTGCCGCATAAACCAGCGGGAGGACGCTGCGAAAAGGCATCCTCCGCCGGCTGTTTTCTACGGGAGATAAAACGGAAATCCATAGAAAACGGTTATTGCGTGCTTTCGTCACGTCGAAAATCCCGCGGCTTGATACCCGTGACCTTTTTGAAAATACGGGAAAAATAGACAGGGTCGGGGATACCAACTCGTTCAGCGACCTCATAGGTTTTCAGGCTGGTGGTACGCAACAGGGTCTTTGCCTGTTCGATGCGGATATTCTGCACATAAGCGCTGAGCGTTTCGCCGGTCTCGCGTTTAAACAGGCGGCTGAGATAGGCTGGGCTGAGATAGACTATCCCGGCGAGGGATTCCAGCGACAGATCTTCGGCATAGTGTTGCCGCACATAATTTTGAACGGTATGGACCGCATCAGCCCCATCGTCCGTATTGCCACCCGTCTGCGCGAGGATATGGCAGACAAATTCCTGCATGTCTTTTTCCAGCTGCAGCAACGAGCCACCTTCGATCAGTCGCTTGAGCATGGGCAGATCTTGACTGGCGGACAGATGCTGCGCGGCATCCGGCTGGAATAGCAGACTGATGCAGAACTGATGGATGTTCAGGCATACACTGCGCACCGTGTCGACCGGCAGCTTGTTTTCCCGCATGAAGGTGAACAAGCGTAGAAGGATATCGTGGGCAGTCCCGTCATTTTGATTTTCAATCGCGCTTTTAAGCAGCCGCAGGTCATCGAACACGCGCTGCAACGCTTGCGGTGGAATCTCGGGCAGCTGATCAAAACGCTGCACGGACGTTTCGGCGGTGTAACAGGCAAACTGCACAGCCTGATCGGCCTGATGGGCGGCATCCGCCATGCACATGGGATCGGAAAAGAAACGACTGATACCGATGGACAACGAAAACTGTGGCAGGCTGCTCAGCACATCCACAGTCTCCTGACAGCGCGCGGCAAGCGTGTCGGTGTCCGCCGTGCAAACGATGGCGTAGCATGCCTGCCCCCCATAGGGCGCAAAATACATATCATATTCCCCGATACTGTCGCACAACACTTCCTGCGCTTGGTGCAGATAGGGCAACAGGTCTGCATTACCATCCTCCACGTCAGAATAGAGTGGAGCGATATCCAGCCGGAGCACATGATAGCGTGTCAGGTTCAGACCAAGCTGCGCGATACGGTTGATCACATACAGGTTGGAAAGGTCAACACGGTGGATGAGATCGTGCAGAAGCATGCCACGCTCGAGCTGCAAGTTCTGCTCGGATTTGCTGGCAAGTCTACGCTCCAGTTCCTGATTGCTCTGCTCTTCGGCGATACGCGCCTTAGCCTTTTCAATGGCCTGCGTCAGGCTTTCGATTGAGGTGGGTTTAAGCACAAAATCCACTACCTGATATTGGATGGCGCGCTGTGCATATTCAAAATCTGGGAACCCGGTCAGTATAATGACTTTGATATGCGGGTATTGCTCGTTAATACGGCGCGCCAATTCCAGCCCGTCCATACCGGGCATACGGATATCGCTGATAATGATAGCCGGCTGCACAGCGGGCACTTGCTCAAGTGCATCAATCCCGTCCACCGCCTGTGCCGCGATGATACAACCCAGCGCTTCCCAACGGATACAGTGGATCAGGCCCTTGCGGATGGAGGCTTCATTGTCCACGATCATGATCTTAAGCATTGTCATCCTTCCTTTCTGCATGGGGCGGCAGCGCGGGGACCGTGACTGTGATGGTCGTGCCGTTGCCCGGCGAGGATACAATCTCCATGCCGTATTTACTGCCATACAGCAGTTGGATGCGGCGTGCAATGTTAGAAAGTGCAATGTGGTTGTGCGATGCGCCGGCAGGGGTATTGCTGTGGATATCCAGCGTAAGCTGTGAAGCGTCGAAGCCGACACCATCATCTGTGATGCGGATGTAAATTGCATCCTCTTCCTCCCAGATGCCAATGCGCACGGCGCCGCCGCCGCGCTTCGGCTCAAGGCCATGCACGATGCTATTTTCCACCAGTGGCTGGATCGTCAGTTTGGGGATGGAATAGTCCAGAATCGAGAGATCCTCCAGATCAATGGAATAGGTCAGGCTATCGCCAAAGCGCTCCTTTTGCAGTTCCAGATAGTAGCGGACATAGCGCAGCTCTTCGCGGAAGGAGATGGTCTGTTCGTGCTTGTGGGTAATATTGGCGCGGAGCAGCTGGGCAAGATTAGACACTACGCGACAGATGCTGTTCTGTCCAGCCTCCAAACAGCGGATATTGATCAGCTCGAGAATGTTAAAGATAAAGTGCGGCCGGATCTGCGATTCGAGCAGACGGAATTCCGCATCCCGCAGCAGAATGCCCTGCTCATAGACCTCAGCGAACAATGCTTCCAAATGGTCGGCCATGTGGTTGAACGCGGCAGACATCTGCTCGGTTTCGCGGTAAGGGGTTGCATCCATACGGACAGTCAGGTCGCCTGCGGCCAGTCCGTCGATGTTGCGCATCATCTGACGCAGCGGCTTATAAAGTCGATAGGCGGCGACCGAACCGATGGATAGCGTCAATAATAGTACGATGAAGGCAAAGAAAATGTAAATCTTGATTGCGTCGTTGGAGGTTTCAAAAATTTCGCTTTTTAGGATAAAAACATCAATCAGGACGCGGCTGGGCGAAAGCTGGCGGGAGGTATGGTAATAGTGTTCGCCCTCGACTTCAACGTAGTCATTTTGCGCGGAAGCAGCTTTCGCAAATGCGTCAAGGTCGCTGCTCAGAATGCGGCCATCCGATGCGCGCAGCATGACGACGGACTGGTGATACATATTCGTTAAGTAGGTAGCGTCGATCAGTCCTTCCAACTTGAGTTCAATGATGATTTTGCCAAGTGAGATCATGCTATCCAAATCAATATAATCCACGATTAGGTAACAGTAATCCGGATAGGAAGGATCTACATACAGGTCGCGCGCAGAATTGACATCCTGAAAGGTTTGATACACATGTGTGACCCGGGTAGAAGTGCCCAGATAGATGCCGCCGCGCAAGACAGAGAGGTATTGCAGGTTATCCTTGACCATATAAATGCCGGTCACTGTGCTTTGATCGAGCTGGTTGCCCAGAAAAAATGCCCGGTTAAGCCCTTCTTCCACAGCAAGACGTTCGCTTTGGGTCGCCTCCTCCGGGTTGCGCATGAGTTTCTGTGTGCTCTGGTCACTCATCAGATAGTAGATGCTGCCACGCAGCGTATCCAGTGTCCCGCTCGCCTTCGTTGCGATCTGGTCAATATAAAAGGAAGCGGTTTCACGGGCGTTCCCTTCCAACCGGTGCGCGACAGAGGTGCCGAAATACAGCACGGAGCATATGACAGGCACGAGCACCAGAGCACAACACAGTGCAATGGCGATCGAGACCAGAGAAATCTTCCGTTTGCTCATTTCGCACCTCCTGTTTTTTATTACTTTATCACATTTGCAGGGTCAGGGGAATAGCCGTGCGAACGTTTTAGCGGCAGCGCAGGGTAAGAGGACAAAATTATACCAGATGGAGTGCAAAAAAAGTCTGATTTTCCAAAGATGCGGTTTGCGGCCGGTTTGTTTCTGAAAAACCGGCAAAAAAGTCCCATCTCCGGGCAAGATGCTCGATTGTGCCCGGCTGGTACGGCAGGTATAATGGGAACCATCAAAGCAGATCAGCGTCGGACGTAGATCGAGCAAAAGGAGGAGACGTATGAAGAAGAGATTGATTGCCATGTTAATGACAGGCGTGTTATGTGCGGGCACGCTGGCAGGCTGTGGATCGGGCAGCGACAAGCAGGAGGACTCTGGCGCGTCGGCGGATGGTGTGATCACCATCAATTATCCGACCTTCCAGTGCGGCGTTAATACCGCAGCGCCTGTCGTGGCACAGCTGGTTGAGGAGTTCAACGAAGAGTACGCCGGCAAGTACCAGATCAAGCTGGAGGAAGTGCCGGGCGACGCAAACTATGTCGATAAGATTAAGGTGCAACTGGGCACAGGCGACCTGCCGCCGGTGGTATACGGCGCGGGCTATAACCTGCTCGATCTGGCGCTGGCCAAGGATCTTGTCGTTGACTTGACGCCCTATGTAGAGGCCGACCCTGAGTGGAAGGCATTGTATTCCGAAACTGCGCTGAACACCAACAGCCGCGACGGTAAAATCTATGCTTCCTCGGTCGAAGGCTCGGTTGTAGGCTATTTCTACAACAAGGATCTGTTCGCGCAGGCTGGCATTGAAGCCCCTGCAACGACGTGGGAAGAGTTTTTCCAGCAGTGCGATAAGCTCAAGGCTGCCGGAATCACCCCGCTGGCGCTGGATACCGCAGACTCCGCGTGGGTAACGCAGCTGTGGTGGGGCGCAATGGTCGCGACCTCGGGCGAAGAGGGCATGAAGTTCATGCAGACCATGAACCCGACCGACTACAACTTCCCGGCAATGGTGGAAGCTGTTGAAACGGTGCAGAAAATGCTGCAGGAATATACCACGCTCGATGCAATCGGCGGTAAATATGAGCATGCGGCCAACAACTTCCTGTCCGGTCAGGCGGCCATGATCGCCAACGGCCCGTGGATGATCGGCGATTTCTCAGATACCTCCAAGACAACCGAGGGCTTTGCAGATAAGATCGGTTCCGCGATCTATCCGGATAGCTTTGTATATGACGCGCCGATTCAGGGTTATTTTGTCACCAAGCAGGACGACCCCAAGCTGGAAGAAGCTGCGGTGGAAATGGTGAAATTCTTCACCTCCGCGCATGCACAGCAGCTGGGTCTGGAAATGCAGGGCATGGTTCCCGCATCGTCGACCGTTGAGGTAACGGATGAAGCCAAGAGCAAATATCCGCTGCTGGTCGAGTTCCTCGATCAGGCGGCTGGTGCGGAGCTGCGCTCGGATAATATGCAGGCGACGATGTTCTCCAACCTGCTGGACGTTGTCAGCCAGGAGCTGCCGCGCCTGTACTCGGGCGAGCTGGACGCAACTGCATTCTGCCAGGCTCTGACCGACGCTGCGGCAAAGAACTAAGCGTGTAACGATTCACTTTTCTCTCCATACCGGCATGAAAGGGGCCGTCGGAGGCGCTCCGACGGCCCCTTTTCACGCCGCAACCGCATCACAGAAAGGAGTAAAACCACCTTGAAGATTAAAAAAGGCTGGATTCCTGTATTTCTGCTGCCGGCGGTCGTGCTGTTCCTGCTCATTTATGCGGTACCGCTGCTGATGGTTTTCGGTACCTCTCTGTTCGATTACCGGCTGACCGGAACAGGCATGACCTTTATCGGGTTGGACAACTATATCCGGCTGTTCCAAGATCCCGATTTCTTTCAGGCTCTGACCAATACGGTGATCTGGATTCTGATCCAATGTATCGTACATGTGGCGCTGGGCACGTTCCTTGCGCTGATCCTGTATAAAAAGCCGCGCGGCTGGAAGTTCGTGCGCACGGCTTACATGATCCCGAATATCATTTCCAACGCGGCGATGGGTATGATTTTCCTGAATATCTTCAACCCGCAATACGGCGTTATCAATTCGCTGCTCAAAGCGATAGGGCTGGAGCACCTGACGCATAACTGGTTGATGGACTCGACAACGGCCTTCCCGTCCGTGACCATGGTATGGGTGCTGTTTGCAGGCTATACCACCACGCTCGTACTGGCGCAGGCGCTGTCGATCGACGAGTCCGTTTTGGAGGCAGCGCACGTAGACGGTGCAACCCCGTTCCAGACCGACCTGTTCGTTGTACTGCCGTTACTCAAAAAGATCATTGGTACGACCATGGTCATGGCCGCAACCTACATGCTGCAGATGTTTGACCTGATCTATATCACCACCAACGGTGGCCCCGGCAAGGCGACAACCAACCTGCCGCTGCTGCTCTACGGTGTGTATAAGGGCGAGAACAACTACGGCTATGCCAACACCATCGGCGTTGTAATCGTCGTGATCGGCGTGGTCGCCATGACGGTGATCAACAAGGCTATGAAAGTCAACGAGGAAGATTATTAAGGAGGTGCAAAACCGTGAGCCCTGTGCAAATGACCATGAAGGAACGTGTTTTGTGCGTTCTGAAATATCTGTTTCTCGCGCTGTGTGTCTGTCTGGCGCTGTTCCCCATCCTGTGGGTTATCATGTCCTCGTTCAAAACCAACGCGGAGATCCTGTCCAACGGTATGGCACTGCCCCAGAATTTCAGCTTTGTCGGTTATCGCGACGCGCTGACGATCTCGCCGATCCTGAGCTATTTCGGCCACAGCGTCATCATCACCGTGATCTCGACTGCACTCAATGTGTTGCTGTTGGCGATGGCATCCTATGTATTTGCAAGATGCCGCTTCCGCGGACGGGACGCGCTGTATTTCCTGCTTTCGCTGGCAATGGTTATCCCGATGACCGCGCTGCTGCATCCGGTGTACAGCGTAGTGCAGACGCTCGGCCTGTATGACACCAAAGCCGGCCTGATTCTGGTGTATACCGCGCTCAACCTGCCGATGAGCCTGCTGATCCTGCGCGGCACGTTCGCGTCCATTCCCAAAGCCCTCGAGGAAGCCGCCTATGTCGACGGTGCGGGCTTTGTGCGCACCTTTTTCCAGATCATGATGCCCTGCGCCAAGGGCGGCCTGACCTCTGCGGCGGTGCTGGCGTTTTTGCAGTCATGGAACGAATTTACCTTTGCCCTCGTGTTGACCAGCGGCGAGGAGGCGCGTACGCTGCCGCTGTCGCTGTCGTACTTCACTGCTCAGTTCAGCTTTAACTATACTGCATTGTTTGCTGCCGTGACGATCGCCGTCATTCCCTCGATCGTAATTTTCGCGGTGTTTCAGGAGCAGGTCGTATCCAGCCTGACCGCAGGCTCGGTCAAGGAATGAGAAAGGAAGGAAGCAAGTGGCAAGCATTTCTCTGAAGAATATCCAAAAGGTTTATCCGGGTGATGTGAAGGTCATCGACAACCTCAATCTGGAGATCAAGGATAAGGAGTTTATCATTCTGGTCGGTCCGTCCGGCTGCGGCAAATCAACCACGCTGCGCATGATTGCGGGCCTCGAAGAAGTCACGGGCGGCGACCTGTGCATCGGCGAGCGCCGGGTCAACGACGTGCCGCCCAAAGACCGCGATATCGCGATGGTTTTCCAGAACTATGCGCTTTATCCGCACATGACGGTTTACAAAAACATGGCGTTCGCGCTCAAACTGCGCAAGGAGGACAAGGCGGCCATCGACCAGAAGGTACACGAGGCGGCCAAGATCCTCGACATTGAGCACCTGCTCAACCGCAAGCCCAAGGCGCTGTCCGGCGGCCAGCGGCAGCGCGTTGCGCTCGGTCGCGCGATGGTGCGCGACCCCGCCGTGTTCCTTCTCGACGAACCGCTATCCAACCTCGACGCCAAGCTACGCACCCAGATGCGCACCGAGATCACCAAGCTGCATAAGCGTCTGCAAACCACCTTCGTTTATGTCACGCACGACCAGACCGAAGCTATGACGATGGGCGACCGCATTGTGGTGATGAAGGACGGTGTCATCCAGCAAGTGGATACGCCACAGAACCTGTATGATGCACCGTGCAACATGTTCGTCGCGGGCTTTATCGGCTCACCGCAGATGAATTTTGTCGACGCGATCGTCCGCAAGCAGGGCGAGGGCTATGCGGTCACATTCGGCTCGTATACCATCCCGTTGCAGGCCGGAAAGGTCGAGAATACCGCGCTATCGGAATATGTGGGCAAAACCGTAGTGCTCGGTATCCGTCCGGAGGATTTACATACCGAGCCGGCATTTCTCAATGCGTCGCCCGAAACCGTGGTGGAGATGCATGTCGACATCGCCGAGCTGATGGGCGCGGAGGTATATTTGTACGGCACCTGCGCGGACGTTTCGCTGACCGTACGCGCCCCCTCGCGTGTACAGGCACGCTCGGGCGATACCCTCCGTCTGGCACTGGACGGCAATAAGCTGCATTTGTTTGATAAGGAGACCGAGCAGGTGATCCTGCACTGATCGGAAAGGGGGACGGACGGCCATGCTGTGGTTCCGGCCGGGTTATCTGAAAGAGGGGCCGGGCATCGAAAAGGATGCGCCGCCCAAAACCGGGCTTGCGCTGTTTTTTGAGATTTTGGTGCGCGAGTTCTGGCAGCTGCTCAAGCTCAACCTGCTGTTTGTTATCTGCGCATTGCCGCTCGTGACCTTTGGTGCGGCACGCGCGGCACTGTCGCGCTGCACGATGAACATGGTGCGCGATGTGCCGAACGATGTGTGGGACGATTTCCGGCAAGAGCTGAAAAAGGATTTTTCACGCAATACAGCGCTGGGGCTGCTCGAGCTGTTCGCGCTCGGTATGCTTATGCTGCTGCTGTCACTGCCCGGTATACGCAGCAATACAGTCGCTTGCGTCGTGCTGCTCGCGCTGACGGCGATCGTGGTGCTGGTGCTCGGCTATCTGTGGCCGATGGTCGTCGCGGTCGACGTGCCGCTGCGCGCTGCGATCAAAAATGCAGCCGTGCTGGCACTGGCGTTCCCGCAGCACAGCCTGCCCGCTTTGGTGGTAGCGCTGCTGCTGTATGGCCTGAGCTTTTGGCTGTTCCCACTCTCCCTGCCATTGGTGCTGTTTGTGCCGTTCGGCATGGGCAGCTTTGTGACCAGCTTTGCCGCATGGTCGGATATCCGGCGGCTGGTCATCCGTCAAAATAACCGATGAAGAAAATGAAATGGAGGAAATACAGATGATTAAAGTTGGTGTGATTGGCCTCGGTGAGGTCTCGCAGTGCATGCATCTGCCGATTTTGCAGGATATGTGTGACCAGTATGAGGTGACGGCGGTGTCCGATGTCGCGCCGTCGCTGGTGGAGTATATTCAGAAAAAATACCGCATTCCACAGAGCTATCTGGATGCGACCGAACTGATCGACAAGGCGGATATCGATGCGGTGCTCATCCTGTCGCCTGACCAGTACCACGGCGAATATGCGGCGCGCGCGCTCAAGGCGGGCAAGCATGTATTCGTGGAAAAACCGGTGACACTGTGCCTGGATGAGCTGAAGGAACTGATTGAACTGAAGAAACAGTATCCGGACCAGATCGTTATGGTTGGCTATATGCGCCGCTATGCAGGCCCGTACCTCAAGGCCAAGGAAATCCTGACCGAAAAGCCGATGAAAACTGAATACCTGCGTTTCCGCGATATCATCCTCGAAGCGCCTTTCTTCATCGGCCAGACCAAACCGGTGTTCTACCCCAAGGATGTGCCCGCGCAGGCGATCGCAGACGGCGGCGCGCGCCGCCGCGAGCACCTCGACCGTGCGATCGGCGCAGACGCAACCGACGAGATGCGTACCACCTACCAGATGATGACCGGTCTGGGCTGCCATTCGTTTGCCGCAGTGCGCGAGCTGTTCGGCGTGCCGAAGAAGATCCATTCTGTCACCACCGCTTCGAATGGCGAGCATGTGGTAATCGTCATGGAATTCGAGGACGGTTTCCTTGCCACCTATGAGTTGGTCAACAACCAAAATATCGTGCAGTTTGATGCGGCGATCGAGGTGTTCCAGAAGACCCGCAAGGTGCTGGTCAAGTATGAGACCCCGTACCTGCGCTATCAGCCTGCCAAGGTTGAGGTGATCGAGTCAACAGATACCGACACCAAGACCACGGTTTACGGCCCGGACTTCCATGATGCGTTCCACACCGAGCTGAAGCTGTTTGCGGAGTGCATTGCAACCGGCAAGCAGCCCAAGACCAATCTGGAGGATGCGGTCGCGGATTTGGAACTGTTTCAGGAGATTATCCGCGTGATGGCAGCGCAGAAGAAGTAAGGGGGGAGCGCAATGAGCAACGTGAAAATCGCAACCGCGCCCTGTTCTTGGGGCGTGTGGTATGCCGACGGTACGCCGTCGGGCACGCCGTATGAGGTGTTTCTCGATCAGGCCGCTGAGGCAGGCTATAAGGCGCTCGAACTCGGCCCGGACGGCTACCTGCCGACCGACGAAGCCCGCCTGCGTGAGGAACTGGACAAACGCGGCCTGTCGGTCTGCGCGGGTACGGCCTGCTATCAGTTCGATAAGGGTGCATCCTTTGCAGACTTCCGCCCGCAGGTGGATGCGTTGTGCCGCCGCCTGACCGCGCTGGACGCGAAATATCTGGTCACGATGGATGAGTCCGACGTTGGCCTGTACAGCGAAAAAAACAGGATATGGGGACGGACGTTTGGAACAGCTTCCTGACCAAGATCAAGGATATGGGCGAGTACACCAGAAACGAGTATGGCATCGAGGTCGTCTACCATCCGCATATCAAGACCATGATCGAATACGAAGATGAGATTATCCGCCTGATGGGTTTCACCGGCCTCAACCTGTGCTTTGACACCGGCCACCATGCCTATGACAACGGTAACGGCCAGCCGGGCGACCCGTCCGCGCCGGACTTCATGCGCCGCTTTGCCAGCCGCATTGCATATCTGCACTTCAAACAGGTCGACGGTGCGGTGTACAAAAAAGTGATGGATGAGCACATCGACTCAGATACCGCGTTTGATATCAACGTCATGTGCGACCTGCCGGATGGCATCATCGACTTTGCCGAGGTTGGGCGCGTGATGGACGAAATCGGCTTCGCGGGCATCGCGGTGGTCGAGTCCGACATGCCGCGCGCCACGACCGAGCAGGCATTCGCATCCGCCAAGCGCAACCTGAACTATCTGCGCGATTTGAAGATCATCGACTGAGGAGGAAGTCGTCATGCAGATCATCGTATGCAAGGATTATGAGGAAATGAGCCGACGTGCGGCCGGGCTTGCAGCAGCGTGCATCCGGCAGCAGCCGAAGGCGCTGGTCAGCTTCCCGGGTGGTGACACACCGCTCGGCATGGTGCACGAGTTTGCCGATATGGTCAACCGTGATGAGGTCGATATTTCGCGCGCACGCTATGTGTCGCTCGATGAGTGGGTCGGCCTGTCGGACAAGGACGAAGGCGCCTGCGGCCTGTTCAACCGCACCGAACTACTTGGACGGTTGAAAAAGCCGTTTGGCGATGTGCATATCATCAACGGCGCGGCGGCGGATATCGAATCCGAGCGCGCATCGCTTGATGAATATATCGCCGCGCACGGCCCGCTGACGGTTTCCGTGCTGGGTATCGGTATGAACGGCCATCTCGGCTTCAACGAGGACGGCGTAGACTTTGACCTGAACGCGCACATCATCCCGCTGTCCGACACGACCAAGCAGGTCATGAGTAAGTACTTCGGCGAGAAGTTCCACCCGGAGTACGGTATTTCGCAGGGCATCCGTCAGATCATGGCGGCGAAAACCGTTATCCTGATCGCCAACGGCGCACACAAGGCGGATATCATCCAGCAGGCGGTGCGTGGCGAGGTCAGCCCGCATGTGCCTGCGTCCGTGCTGCAGAACCATCCGAACTGCTATGTGGTGGTGGATGAGGCTGCCGCCGCCAAGCTATGAGTTGGCAGGATACGCTGCGCGCACGGCGACAGCAGGCGTGCGACAAGCGGATCACGGTCGGCTTTGATGGATTTGCCGATACCATCGTCCGTCCACTGCGGCAAGCCGCCACAGCCGGACAGGACGCGCAGCCCTTTGAAACCATCCGCGCGTTCGGGGAATTTCTGATCAGCAAGGCGGAAAAAAGCTGCTCGGTCGAGCTGGCGATTGAGGCGCGGCAGCTGGGTGGCAACCTGCCATTCCTGTCACGCGCAGCGGGCGGTCTGGGTGCGGATGTGACCTGCATTGGCATGCTGGGCGAGCCGGGTATGATCGACCCGCTGTTTGCTACGATGCCGTGCGCATTGTATTCGTTCGCCGCGCCCGGCCAGTCCACCTGCATGGAGTTTAACGACGGCAAGGTGCTGCTCGCGTCCGACTGTACGCTGCCGGGTGACCCGTGGCAGTGCATAATGGACGCAACCGGCGGTAAAGCACCCGACCTGTTCCGGCAGGCCGATCTGATCGCGCTGGTCAACTGGAGCGAGCTGTCCTTTGCCGATGCGCTGTGGCAGCGTGTGTTAGATGTAGTCGTTACGCAGCCAGCTGACAAGGCGCGGTTCGCGTTTTTCGATCTGTGCGACGTCTCCCGCAAAACATCGGATGAGTTGGACGCTGTTTTGCGGCGTGTCGGTGCATTTTCCGGCTATCGCACGGCCGTGCTCAGCCTGAACGAAAATGAGGCGCTGGTGACAGCTGAGCGCCTGCTGTACGGACAGACTGATCCGGTGGAGATTGCACAAGCTGTGCGCGCTGCTTATGGGATCGACGAGGTGATCGTACATACGATACATAAAAGCATATTGGTCACATCCCGCGGCGTGACGCAGCAGGCGACCGATTTTGTCGAGCATCCTCGCATCTCGACCGGTGCGGGTGATAACTTTAACGGCGCATCCTGCTTTGCCGCCGTTATGGGTCTGCCGGACGATGAGCGTATTGCCTTCGCCAATGCGTTCGCACACCGGTATGTGTCCACCGGTCGCAATCCGACGCTCGACGAGCTGTTGTAAGCAAGAGAAGAATGACAAGCCACCCAATCGGGTGGCTTGTTCGCGTCATTGCATGTCGATTATTCCCGTCTGATCTTCGAGCAGCGTGAGATTATCGCCGGGCTGCCAACCAATCTATTTAAACAAATATCCGCATCCATAATTGTGCTTTATTTGCGTTGGTTTTTTCTGGGGAGCAATGTATACTAACAATACATAGATCGTCCAAGGGGGAATTGAAATGCACAGACCTATTCCATTACTACCGCTTGCCCTCGTATCATTCTTCAGTTTATGCGCTTGCTCTCCTTCCACAGAAGACAACACAAGCACGGCATCGGAGATCCAGGTTGTTCAAATAGAACCCATAGAAGCAAAAGAAGATGACATCAAGTCTGCGGATGATATTGTGACAGAAGTTGAAATAGTCGAACCATCTGGCACGTCCCGTAATGAGACTGGCGAAAATACCGCGCAAGAATCTCAACCAGATCAAAACTCTTCCGAAAGCACCGGAATACATCCATGCCCGGATTGTAACGGGGAAGGCCGCATCGGGACATGCTCCAACTGCGGTGGCGATGGATGGGATGCCGAAGCACAACAAATTTGTGTAAAATGTTTGCATACAGGGAAAAATAAATGTGAACGCTGCGACGGTTATGGAATGCTTGATAGCAATGGCAATGGTGTCGGCACTAACACTACTCCTGTACAACCAACACCGACCATTCCGAATGCATTGAATGGTACTACCATCGAACCGGTAACATGCTGGATTTGCTTGGGGGACGGCTTATGCAATAATTGCGATGGCACCGGAAGATACGCCTTCAATCCTGAATGGGCAGGTGATCGGTGTAGAACATGTGACGGAACCGGCAGATGCGCAAGCTGCAATGGACGAGGCGTAATTGGATGATTTACACTTTGCAGAGATGATTATCGAGGGAACCACGACCTACACCTGCACCGTCTGCGGTGCAACCAAAAGTGAGGACACTACGTCAACAGGTCAGCTGACCCTGAGCCTTGACAGCAACCATCAGCTGCAGGTGGCATTTGATAAGTCCGGCTTCTACACCAACTATGGCTTGTACTGCTATGATAGCAACGGTGGTCAGGTGGGCTACACCGCTATTTATGACGGGTTCAGCGATGCCTCGGTGGTGCTGCCCATGGCCACGTCCTCCGGGACCTATTCTCTGGTGGTGAAGGGCTGGGGCGATGACGTTCCCGCCTCCGAGGTGGCCCGGCTGGACAACTGCATCCAGGTGGCGGTTGATGGCGAGGCTCTGGCTTATACTATGGCCTTTGACGGGGAAAATCAGCCCCAGACCGCCACGGTCACCGGCGATACTTCCTCTGGCGTATCGATGCTCTACGGCTGGAATGGTACTGCTTCAGGCGCGGGTTCCGTCAGCGCCACAGTGACTGCCAACCGCACGCTGCAGGAGGGGGATATCTTTCACCTGCGGCTGATTACCGCCTATGCGGTGACGGATAACGTGGTGCAGGTCACCATGACCCCGTCGTCCACCCAGACCTATGCATAACCTTCCATTACGATGAGCCGCTGGAATAGTGATATGACGATCAACTTCACCGGCTCAAAAGAACTGTCAAATCTCCCAATGTATAAAAAGGCCGCCATCTCAGTACCCAGGCATTGAGATGGCGGCCATTCATTTAATTAGATTTGGGAAATTTTCATTGTTAGTGTCGGGAGCTCCCAGTTATGTTCTGTTGTGAGAAACGAACCGATCATTGTCGGAAACAGACGAGCCCATAGATTACAGTTTTAAAATGACAACAACCCAGATTTTTTGTCTGTAATCGGTTTATTCTTGTGCTATCACCGGCTCAACGGCAGACACCTTCCTAAAACAGCCAAAACAACCTTTTGTCGCTGGATAACTCCGACAAATCCACCAAAAAATCAGTGGAAAACGCTATTTGTGCATCCCGGCTTCTGCACTTCATTACAAGTGCAGCAAAGTAATTCGGCAAGAATGAATAGGAGGATTTCGAATACAATTAAAAAAGGAAAGGAGGCCATGCCATGAGCGGGTCAAGAACGAATACAGGTGCAGCGACGCGTCATTGTAGTCTACTCGAACTGCTCGAGAATGTCATCGCAGCACAGTTTGAGGCAGAAACGGTCGGGACACCGGCATAACACATCGGAACGCTTGCAGGCGGTGAGTAGAGAGGAGGGCGCACACCATGCGCGAAGTAGCAACCGCCTGCAGGGCGGTTCTATACCTACGTCTCAGTCGCGATGACGACAATCCCGGCGAAAGCGAGAGCATCCAGAATCAGCGCAGCCTGCTGCAAGGGTATGCGGCACAGCACGGGTTCGCTATCGTCGGGGAATACGTGGATGATGGCTGGTCGGGCACGCGTTTTGATCGCCCGCGCTTTCAAGCTATGCTCCGCGACATGGAGCAACACCGGTTCGAGGTTGTGCTGGTCAAGGATTTGTCGCGGCTTGGGCGCGATTATATCCAAACCGGGCGGTATCTGGAGCTGGTGTTCCCCGAGCATGGCGTGCGGCTCATTGCGGTAGGAGACGGTATTGACACCGCGCGGTCAGATACCGACCTTGCGCCGTTCCGCAACGTCATCAATGAAATGTACGCCCGCGATACCAGCCGTAAAATTCGTAGCGCGCTGCATGTCAAAATGCAGGCAGGAAAGTTTATCGGCAATTTCGCGCCGTACGGGTATCAAAAAGACACAGCAGACAAAAACCACCTGATTCCAGACGAGCGGGCCGCCGCGATCGTGCGGCAGATCTTTGCATGGGCAGCGGCGGGCCGGCGTCCGACGGAAATTGCACGCCTGCTGAACGCGCGCAGGGAGCCGCCGCCGGCGGTTTACCGTTGCTGGCAGCATCCGGAGCTGGATGCAGACCGGTATTCCAAACGGAAACAATGGACTTCGGTTGGCGTAAGCCGCATCTTGCAGGATGTAGTCTATCTGGGCCATATCGCGCAGGGAAAAACCGACAGGATCAGCTTCAAAAGCAAAAAGACCCGTGAAAAGCCGGCGAAGGAGTGGATCATCGTTCCCAATTGCCATATGCCGCTGGTTTGTCAGCAGACCTTTGACGCTGCACAGCGTCAGCGTGCCGCACGGCGCTGTGAACGAAAGGGGGCATTTGCCAACCTGTTTTCCGGACTCGCCTTTTGTATGGACTGCGGCAAGGCTATGTCGACTGTCGGCACACGCCGGAAGGACTCAATAGCCAATCTGGCCTGCGGCGCATATAAGCTACGAGGCACATCTGCCTGCTCGAACCATTTCATCTCCTATGAATCGCTCTATCGCTGTGTACTAGAGGCAGTGCGCCAATATGTCTGCCTGTCCGAACAGGACTGCGGCGCCTTATTCGAACGGTTACAGCATCGCCTGCGTCTGGATGAGCGTGGACGAGAGGCAGACCGCGAGCGGGAACGTCTGACGCAGGAGCACAAGCAGGTGCAGCGCCTGATTGCGCAGCTGTACGAAGACCGCGCGGCAGGCAAAATCGGGGACACAAATTTTTATCCGCTGCTCGAACAGTATGAGCACAAAACAGCTGCACTACAGCACCAGATGGACGCTTTGCCGTCCGCGGATGGGGACAAAGCCCTGCGACGGCAGCAGGAACGTCTGCGAAGCATCATTCGGCAGTATACGGATGTGGCCGAATTGACACCATCCCTGTTGTTTGAGCTGATCGAGCGGATCGAAGTCGGGCAGGGTACATACGAAAAGACAGATAAGGGCAGGGTGAAACGGCAGAAAATCGTCATTTACTTCCGCTTTCTGCCCGAGCCATACGAGGCAGATTGGATACAATAAACGGGACACACCGATGGATAGCAGTGTGTCCCGTTTTTGGTACCAGTATCTAAAAATCAGCCGTCCACCAGCGCGGCACAGCGCGCCGCCTGCGCCAGAAACGGCAGGATAAATTCGTCTATCACCTTTGGGTAGTCAAACGCGGGCGGTTCCAGCAGCACATTGCATAGACGGATGCAGTCCGGCTGGACTTCGGGCACAAATGTCCCCGCAGATCCAGTTTCGTCCATGCGGGCGCACAGCGCCTCCTGCTGCGCCTCGTCCATGTCCCCTGTCGGGAACTCGACCATCGCGCTGAGTCGGAAGCCCTCGTAGTCCCCGCCGCCCAGCGCCTGATAGTACAGTGTGGCGGGTTGCCCGCCTTCGGCCACATCCAGCTCGAGATAGGGCAGCGCACCCTCCGTCATCACCAGCCGGGAGGCGACGCCCCGCGCCGCCAGCTCCTGTGTCAGGGTATTAAACCGCGCCAGAACACCGTCATACCCCGGCGGGACGGGTTCGTCCACCAGCTGCACCAGTTTGCTGGTCTGGTAGGCGGTTTGCAGCATGGGCGACGTGCCGGCAAGCAGCCGCGTAATCAGCCGCCCGCCGGCGGTGTTGGCCGCCGTGACGGTCACCGTGTCATACTGCGGGTACTTTTGCTGCGCCGTGCGGAGCGCCGTTTGCAGCAGCGCAATCAGTGCCTTGCCCCACGCCGCCTGCGCCACATAGGCGCCGCTAATGTGCAGACAGCTAACAGCGTCGCACACGGTCAGCACCGCGCAAAGCTGCTGGCCGTGCACATAGGCCAGACACAGCGAGGGCAGCACTTTACCCGGTGCATTCTGCATGGATAAAAAGGACAGCGCCTCCGTTTGGCACAGCTGAGCGTACGCCGCTGCGGCCTGCGCGGGCAGACTGCGCACGGGTAGGATGTGCGCCATCGTCTCCGCAGACGGCGCGGGGAGCGACGCGAAATAGCCGCCCTGTAGGCCGGCCAGCGGCAGGCGGTACAGCGTTTCGCCCGCCTCGGGCAGCAGGTAGCCCTGCCGCAGAAACAGGCGATGCAGCCCTGTGGCCTGATCGGGCGCGCAGGAATACGCGGCGGTAACCTGCGGCAGCCCCATGGCGCGCACCTGCGCTTCCACCTCGCGCAGCAGGGCAGCTGCAACCCCCTGGCGGCGGTAGGGTTCGTCTACAAACAGGCTGACCAGGCGCAGCGCACCGTCCGCGGGCAGGGCACCCGCCGCGCCGCAGACCGTATCGCCGCAGAACGCGGCCAGCACCAGCCCGTTTTGCCGCAGCGCCGCCTGCTGGCTGCGGAACAGCAGCGGCTCAGCCTGTCCGCGCCCCGCCCCGTGGAGCGGGCGTATCAAAATTTCATCCATAGCTGCTTTTCCTTTCCGCGTGTCATCCGTTGATATAAATATGGTTCACGCTGCCCATAAAGTCATTCAGCTCCATGTGGAAGGTGCCGGAGTTGTCGGACTGCGCAAACAGGCCTTGCGTGTTTTCCTTCACCTCATAGTGCACGCGCCCATCCGTTTCGGTCACCTTGACATAGTTCCGCTCAAAGCGCGCCCAGGGGTTGCGCAGCGTGATGTACTTCCGGCCGTCGATCTCCTCGCATCCGGTCACCGAATAGGCGTGTCCCTGCACCAGACCGCCCTCCTGGGATTCCCCGTTCAGCCCATGCCCCTGTACTTCTTCCGGGATGAACGTCTGCGTGCCGACCGAAATCAGCTTGCCCTCTGCCAGCGCATCGTGGATGGCCTGATACTGGTTCTCTGCCCAGCGCGTATATTTGGGCGTGCCGTCCTCCTTTTGGGCAAAGCGGCGGTACTCCAAGGCGGGCGTATCCAGATTGGCATAATAGTCTTCCAGAAAATCGGCAATTTTGCGCATATGCTCGTCCGTAAACGTGTCAAAATCGGAATGGCTCTGCTTAATGAGGGCAAGCGCGGGTTCCGTTTGCGGCAACTTTTCCCAGTTGCGCCAATCCATGATGGTTTCCCGGATATCTTCAATCGTAAGCGCGGACAGGGCATATTGCTTGGTGACTTTTACGTTATTTTCTTTTGTGGTATAGTCGCGCAAAAAACGGCTTTTCAATTCGCGCAGAAGGCCATTCTGCACCACAACATGAACCAAACTGTCAATCCCTTGCCGGCGCATTTGCTCCTGACTGTCGCGTTGGAACAGCGGTTTGAATTGCGCTTGCAGGTCAGCTCGCAGCGGGGTGACGCCGCTCTGCTCCAACCTGTTTGCATGCATCCCGGTCAGCGTCTCCAAAAACTGGTCGCTGTACCCCCCTTCGATCTGCTCGTAGGTGCGCAGGTCCGCTTTCCGGTCCTCGAGTTTTTCAATATGCAGCCCGGACGCCGCGTAAGCCTTTTCGATCATCTGCAGCCACAGGCAATTGGCGGCATAGGCGTCCACGCCGGCTACGCGCGGCACGGTTTTCCGCACCGTCACATACACCGGGTGCATGGCAGGCCCGTCGGGCGGCGGGTTGAACAGGTCGGGCTGATCTGTCCGCAGGCGCTGCATGAGCGGGGCGGCCTTGTCGAAGTTCCGGATGGCCTCGGTCAGCACGCCCACCACGTCCTTGCCGCTGTCCCGCGCCTGCCGGATGGCCTCCAGCACCGGGGCGAAGTCGGGTTCGGCGCACAGCCGGGCGGCCAGTGCCGCTGCCCGCGGCAGCTCGTGCATGCTCATCCCGGCGATCATCCCGTTAAGACCGGTCTTTTCCTGAGCCTGCTTATACTGTTGCTGTGGTAAATCCGCGAACTGCTGTTGCAGCTCCGCTTGGAGCGCCGGGTCGGTTTCCGTGTTCATTCGGTCAAACAGATCGATTGTCTGCTGGTCGAACGCCAGCTTCGTCTGCGGCTCATTTCGAATATAGGCCACTTGGTGGTTATAGATGTTGGTCAACTGTTCCCATTCTGTTTTGTCTGCTTTTTTCCAATCGACAAACAGCCGCACCAGCAGATCCTGGTCGGTCAGCTTCGCGGGGTCGGTTTCCACGGCCGTTTTCTGGTAAGACAGTGGCAGGTCTTGTATCAGGTCGTAGCCCTTTTTGAAAAAGCGCACCGTGACCGTGCCGTCCCCATTGTCCCGCAGGCACTCCTTGAGCTTTTCCGGCGCGTTGCGCACCAAAGAACTGATTGCCGCCTGTAGGTAGCAGTCGCCCAGCAAACGTTGTTGGATATCGTTGGCGGAAGGCTCGTGCGCAAACAGGGGTTGGTCTTTCACGTCCGCCCAACCCGGCTTGATGCCCGCCACGATCGACGTGCGGGTAATCTCCTTCTGGCTGTAATCAATGTGGGATTCCTTGTTCAGATCTTGCGGGAGCGTGAGTTGCCCGTCGGTAAAGGTGTCGAAATACAGCCGGTAGCGGTTGATGACGACGCTTTCCGCGTCCTGCGCATCCGGTGTCGCCGGGTGTGCGCGCAGCAACCGCCGCGCTTTTGCCAGCGCCGCGGACTGCTTGTCCGTGCTGGTCTTTTCCAGATTCATGGAGGCGTAGTCCCGGATGGCCTCCATCACCGCCCGATATGGCTTGCTGTCATGCACGGCTGCATCCATGCGGACGTTATCCATCAGGTTTTCCTGAAACGCGTTTTTGCGCACATCCGAAAAGTTGCCGCGCACCTGCTTGCGGGTGACCGGGGCAATCCGCTCGGTTTTCTTTTTGTTCTGGGTCTGCGCGGGCGCGGCGTCGACCGGCGCGGCGGGCTGCTGCTGCGCCTGCTGTTGCTGCTGCACCTGTTCCTGCTGGACGGCTTGCTGCTGTTCCTGTGCCTGCTCGACAGCCTGCGCCTGCTGCACCTGCTGGACAGCCTGATCCTGCTCCTGTACGACGATCGGCGCCGGTGCCTGCTGTATCTCGTGCTCTTGCTGTATTGGATTGCACATGTTATGTCCCTCCTCCACCGTGTGCCTGTCCTATCCCACGTAGTCAGCTGCGCATACATCGGCATGCGGTGGTTAACCATGATGAATTGATTATACCATGACAGGATGATAGTCTGCAATAAGGCAGGCACGGTCAGGCGCCCGGATAAGTAACAAGTTGTGTACAAAAACGGGCTGCATTTGCACGTCCGGGCAGGCGGGCGGGCGCGCCGCGTGCAAGCGACCGGCTTTTTAAAGATTTGCTGAAAAAAGGATAATTCGTTTGCGTTTGCAGGGGCACTTTGATAGAATAAAATCAGCATAACCGTAGCTTCAGGCAAAAGGAGGGGGCGCGCAGCATGGCAAGACACAAACATTCGGGTGAGCAGGGGAAGACCCGCAAGAAGGGCAAAGGCCACCAAGGCTATGCGCTGCTGCAAGGCAATGCGCCGGAGAAGCTGCTGGATCGGGGCGCGCCGGTTCGCAGCTTTGGGAAGTTAGAGCACTCGCTGACGTGGGGTGAGATTATAGCGGAGGAGCAAAACCGCACGCTTCCGGAGGGTGCGGTCGCGCTGCCCGCCGTCGCGCAAAAGCCGGAGGACGAGCAGCTGGAAGAAGATGCGCTGCCGATTGCGGGCGTGGGCGAGCCGGCCGCCGAGCCGGCCGTCGGGCAGCCCGCGGCGGAAACGGGCGCGGTGCAGGCGGGCAACAAGGGTGAAGAGGAAGCGCAGCCCGGGCAACTGGAAGTCGAGGCCGGGGCAGAAGCGCCCGTGGTGCAGCCGGAAGCACAGCTTGGGGCGGAAGCAGTCGGGGAGAAGCTGCCTGCGGCGGAGGAGGCATCCGAGGAGGAAGAAGCATTCGAGGATGAGGAAGCATCCGAGGACGAAGAAACATCCGACGACGAAGAAGCATTCGAGGCGGCATACCAACCACCGGCTGTTTTTTACAAACATAATGATTGGGAACGCGGCGAAAAGGGCGATGAACCGGAGCGTATCCGGCAAAAGCCGTATCTGGAAGTGGTGGTGGAGACCCCAAACGTCGGCTCGCGTGAAGCGATGGACGCCAATACCGACCCGGGGCACACCTCCGCGGTGCTGGAATTTACCGCGAAAACCCCGTCGGATGAGTATAGGCGTGCGCGCCTCCATGTGGGCTTCCACCCGCGCGCCGGCGCGGGCATCGGCGGCATGGAAGAGGCGCTGCTGCACCGCACGGACTATCCGGGTGAGGTACAGAATGATAGCGACACGCTCACATCCGCCAGCGTGCGGCGCCGCTTCCCCATCGACAAGGACAAGGTAAAGGCCGCCCTGAATGTAATGGACAAATACGACTCCGGTATGCCCTATAACCTGATTTACAACAACTGCACCACCTTTGTGGCAAATGTTGCAAAGCAGGCCGCCATCCCCGGGGTGGAGGGCGCGTTTCAGGAAACCGACTGGCATTTCGGCCTCAAAGCCAAAGCCAAGCTGGCGTTCCTCCAGATGTTTGGACGTACAATGGGCGCAGTTAAGAATAAACCGGCGGAAATGAAGGCCCTGCTGCAAAAGCGCGATTTTAACGCCTTTGACAAGATGCGCCTGTCCGAAGCGGAGCTGCAGCGCTATCAGGAATCCCGGCAACAAGGACGCGGCGGCAGCATGAAGTTCCACGGCTATTCGCCCTCGGATGTGGCGGAAAACCTGCTGGCGATGCAGGATGACAAGAGCGCGCTCATCGTGAACAAGCCGGAATTGGGCAAGAACGGAGAAAAGGATGAAAACTACTGGTTCCAACATGCAGCACGGATGCATATGCTGGGCAAACTGGGCAACGCCAACATGAACGGCGCTGCGGCGGACGGTGCCAAAGAAGCGCTCGGCCTGCCTGCGCCGCAGGACTTTTCGCGCGATATCAAAAAAGCTGCGACCAGGAGGAACTATTTTTCCTCGTGGCGGCGCGAGATCCGCAAGAATAAGGACTGGAGCAACCCGTTTGGGCCGAAAGCAGTGACAGATACTGTTGAAGGAATGCCGAAATTGCTGGAAAATGCACTGGAACAGTATCAGGTGATCCGTACGGTGAAGCTGGGCGTCGGCACAGAGGATCTCGAGGAGAACGCAGAAAAGCTGTCGGACACCTTGCAAGAGATTAAGCAGCAGGCGGGGAGTGCCGTGGGTGAGCTTAAGAATTCAAAGGCGCCTGATGCGTTTGTCAATTACTGGGATCGCCTGATGGCGGCTGGCGAGCAAGCGGGGAAGTTTACCGCCCTGGACGATGTTGCAGAGGACGAACAGGAAACCCCGATGGATGCGGACGAGAGGGAGGCAGCGGAAGTGTTCACCGGCGAGAGGGATTCCATTCCCCTCGACAGAACGGCGCGGCTGCTGGCCAGAGAGCCGGACGATGCGCTGGAAGAGGCGGCGCGCGGCAAGCTGGCGGGCAGTGCGCTTGCCCCTGTCCTGCATGACTCCATATCGACTCTGCTCGGGGATATGCACGCGAAGATGGACGGCACTTGGCTCCAGAACATCGAAGGAAAAAGCATTTTGAAGATGACGAACAAGTTAGCGGTGCTCGACCTGCTGCCGGGGAATCAGAAGCTCGAGGCTTATGAGGAGCTGCTTGCCGGCCTGCGTGGCAGCAAGGGTCAGGCAGCGTGGGCCGTGTGGCAAGCGGAAAAAGCGAAGATAAACGACGGTTCGGATAATGCGGATAGCCAAGAGGAAAGCACGGATAAGAAAGACAAAGAAAAGCGGGTGACTGTGGAAGACGCAATTGAGAACCATCTGTCAAGTAGTGAGATGGCTTCTGCCCACACCATGCTTCTGGGTCTCGCGCTGCGCAAGGCCGCCCTTACAAATGGCACAGATGCGGAGACAGTTTATCAGGAGCAGCGCAAAAAAGCAACGAGAGGTCAGGCAATCAACCAAATCATGGACATCAATCAGCACAAAACAAACATCGTTGAGATCATGGTGCCCGACAATCGCGTGACACAAATCAAGAATGCCATCCGCGGCGCGCTCCAAGATAAGCCTGTTGGGGAAACACTAAAGGAGGAAGAAATCGGGAAAGAGATAGCGAGCTATAAAGAAGCGATGCAGACCGCGCTGCTCGGCCTGTTCCCGGAAGGGTTTGCCGGCGGGGAGGACAGCGCGCAGGTAATTGCAGAAAAAGCGTGTGAGAGGCTGCAACAGAAAGTGCAGCAGGCGGATAAGAATGACGTAGAGAAGGTCGTGCGTAAGGAAACCCTGGCCAAAGGTTTGCAGCAGATGTCGGAAAGTGATTTGAACTCCGTGACAGATGGGTGGGAGAAACTACAGACACGCTATGGCCAGACGGTGGCCCTCGCCAAGGCCGAGGCGGAAAAAACCCACGATCAAGTCACTGTCCGCTTTGCCATGGGCGGCTTGCAGATCCTCGGATTCGTAAAGAATTCTCCCAAAAAGCAGAAAGTCAGCCTGATGCAGGCAGAACGAGAGCGGATGGAAGGGTTCAAGCTGGAAATGACAAATATACTGGAAAACGCAAGGGAACTTTTGAAGAAGTATGGGCTGGAATCGGAGTACGGTATAGCGTATGGCGTAATCGCTTCCGCGCTGGAAAAGAAAAAGCCGCTGGATCAACTTCTCGGCTAAAAAACCACCGCACCGTTTGGCGCTCCATCGCGCAGGCGGTGCGGTATTCCCATCTATGCACGACGGAAGGGGGAGCAAAACATGAAAGCATACGCTTCCGCGCAGGAGCATCTGGCGCACTGCCTGGCCGCGCTGGACGCGCTGCTGCGGCAGTTCTGCGCCGCGGGCGGCCCGCACTACCGGCGCGGCATGGTGATGACGCAGCAGGAGGCGCAGGCCTTCCTGTCCGGGCAGACGCCCGCGCCGCAGCCGCCGTCGGGCGGACTACAGACCGTGTGGCAGCAGATCGAACAGCGCGAGGTGCTGACGGTCGCCGCCGGACGCATCCTGCCGCTGCAACAGGTGGCAGCCGCCTTCGGGCTGGATACGTTCGGCAGCTTCTGCCTGCTGCTGGCCGCCTCGGTGCAGGCCGACCGCAAGTACGAGATGGTCTATTCCTATTTACAGGACAGCACGACCGCCGTCCACCCGACGCTGGGGCTGGCGCAGGCACTGTACGCCGCGGCGGGCGGTAACGTAGAGCAACAGCCGCCATGGGGGCAGGAGGGAAGATTCTGTTTCTTGCCGCCGGCCGGGGATACGCTGCTGTCCTCCCCGCTGCGGCTGCGGCCGCGCGTGGCCGCGTTCCTGCTCGGGCAGGAAGCGCCGCCCACGCTGCCCGACGGCATCCTGCACTACCTGAACCCGGACGGGCTTGACGAGCTGTTCCTGCACACCGCCACGCGGGACGCCTTGCTGCGCCTGATCGGCGAGGTAGGGGAAAAGGGCGGCCAGCTGCTGGTGCACCTGATCGGCGCGCCCGGCACGGGGCGCAAGCTGCTGCTGCGCACGGTAAGCGCGCAGACCGGGCTTCCCTTTCTGTCGGTCGATGTGCAACGCCTGCCGGAAGACGAGCGCGCCGGACAGGCGCTGCTCGACGAGATCACCACCGAAGCCTACCTTACCGAAAGCGCCGTCCATCTGGAGGTGCGCGGTGCGTTGCAACCAGAACAGGCGGAAGCGTTCCGGCGGCTGGAGGACGCCTTGGCCACGCGCGTGCCGATCGTTTGCGTCACAGCGGCGCCCGATGAGCTGCCGCGTGTCCTGCCGCGCGCGCATGTGGTGACGCTCGAGCTGGGCGAGGCTGATATTACCCAGCGCGAGCAGATCTGGCAGTATTATGCAAAGCCATGCCCGCTGGCGGATGATATTTCGCTCACCGCCTACGCCAGCCGCTATTACCTGACGCCAGACCAAATCCGACGCAGCCTGTTCAGCGCGATGACGCTTGCCGCTGCGCGCGGACAGGCGCAGGTAACCGACGCGATGCTGTCCCAAGCGGTGATGCAAAACCGTTCGGTGCACATCGACGGCCTGGCCCAGCGCCTGCAAAGCACGTTCACTTGGGATGATATCGAGCTGCCCGATGAGCAGCGCAGCTTGCTGCAACTGGCGGGTGCGCGGATGCGCCTGCGCCGATGCGTGGAGGAGGACTGGGGCTTCCGCCGCAAGGTGACCTATGGCCGCGGCGTGAGCGTGCTGCTGCACGGCCCACCCGGCACGGGCAAAACCATGGCAGCACAGGTGCTGGCAAACGACATCGGCATGGAGCTGTACCGCGTCGACCTGAGCCAAGTGGTGGACAAATATATCGGTGAAACCGAGAAAAACCTCGCTCGCATCTTTGATTCCGCGCAAAAATCCAACGTTATCCTGTTTTTCGACGAGGCGGACGCGCTGTTCTCCAAACGCACGGAGGTGACCAGCTCGAACGACCGCCACGCCAACGCGGAAACGGCATATATTTTGCAGCGGATCGAAACATACGACGGCATGACAATTTTGGCGACCAATTTATCCAACAACTTCGACCCCGCTTTTATGCGGCGTATCACCTATACGGTGCGCTTTGAAATGCCGGATGAGGCGATGCGGCTGCGGCTGTGGCAAAAGAACCTGCCGCCCGCGGCGCCACGCGCCGAGGGACTTGACCTCGCGTTTTTCGCCAAAACCTTTGCGCTGTCCGGCAGTGCAATCAAGCAGATTTTGCTCAACGCCGCGTACATGGCGGCGATGGAAGAAAAACCGATCTCCGCGCGGCATCTGGTGCGGGCGGTCAAATATGACGCGATCAAAAGCGGCCGCATCTGCGAGCGCGAGCAGTTCGGCGTGTACGCCAGCTATTACTGACCGTTTGCCGGAGCGGCAGGACCGCATTCACTTTTTACCCAAGCATGTGTATGGGCTTCGGCTGCAACGCCTGCGGCGTGACCGGCTGCCGCATCATCGACTCGCCGCGCGAGCGGCTGATCGCGATGCTCACCAACGTGTTCGCGCCCTGCAACGGACGGTTCCCGCTGCTGATTTTTCTGTGTTCGGCGTTTTTCGCCGGCAGCGCCGCGGGTGGCGCGCTGCTGCTGACCGGCGTGATCGCGGGGGGTGTCGCGCTGACGCTCGGCGTGTCCCGGCTGCTTTCCGCAACCGTTCTCCGGGGCGTGCCGTCCTCGTTTACGCTCGAACTGCCGCCCTACCGCGCCCCGCAGCTCGGGCAGGTGATTGTGCGCAGCGTGCTCGACCGGACGCTGTTCGTGCTGGGCCGCGCGGCGGCTGTGGCCGCGCCTGCGGGCGGGGTGATCTGGCTGTTGGCAAACGTTGACATCGGCGGCGCGTCGGTGTTCACCCACCTGACCGCCCTGCTTGACCCCGCAGGGCAGCTGCTGGGCTTGGATGGTGTGATCCTGCTGGCGTTCATCCTTGCCTTTCCGGCCAATGAGCTGGTGATGCCGCTGATTGTGATGGGCTACCTCGCTACCGGTACGCTGACCGACCTTTCCGACCTGACAGCGTTCCACACCCTGCTGGTTGCCAATGGCTGGACAGTCTGCACCGCGCTGTGTACGCTGCTGTTTGCGGTGGCGCACTGGCCGTGCTCGACCACCTGCCTGACCATCTGGAAAGAGACGCGCAGCCTCAAATGGACGCTTGCCGCTGTTGCGCTGCCAACCGTCTGCGGTATTGCCCTTTGCCTGATCGCACACGGCGCATGCACACTCTTTGGTTTCGCTTGAAAAAAGCCGCCCATGTGGCGGCTTTTTTGTGTGCCCATGAATAGAACTTTTGTTTTCTTGCCGCGTTTATGCTATACTGATGGGGAACCTTCAAAACGAAACGAGGAACCCTATGGAACCGACTAAATTTGACATGAAATATGCCGCCGTGCGGCGCGCGATCATCGAGGGGTATTTCGCCCATCTTAACGACCGCCAGCGCGAGGCGGTGTTCACTACCGAAGGCCCGCTGCTCATCCTTGCGGGCGCGGGCAGCGGCAAGACGACCGTGCTGATCAACCGCATCGTCAATATCCTGCGCTTCGGCCAGGGGCTGACGAGCGAGTTTGCACCCGAAGGCGCAACCGAGGATGACCTGTTGTTCCTGACCGAATACCTGACCGATCCCAAGCCGGAGAACCGCGACCATGCGCTGCGCCTGTGTGCCATGGAGCCTGCGCGCCCGTGGCAGGTGATTGCCATCACCTTTACCAACAAGGCCGCACGCGAACTGCGCGAGCGTCTGCTCGCCGCGTTACCGGACGAGCAGGCGGCCAGCGACGTTTGGGCGTACACGTTCCACACCGCTTGCCTGCGCATCCTGCGGCGGTATAACGATTTGCTGGGCTTCGATACGCCGTTTACCATCTACGACGAGGATGACAAAAAGCGTGTGATCACAAACGTGCTCAAGCAGCTGAACCTTGAGCCGAAAACCTTCGATCCGCGCACGGTTATCGGCATGATCTCGCGCGCGAAAGACAAGCTGATGACTCCGAAGCAGTTCGCCGCCGACGCTGCAGGGGATTACTTCCGCGAAAAGGTTGCGGACGTGTACAAGCGGTACGAAAAGGAGATGCGCAAGGCTTGTGCGCTCGACTTTGACGACATTATCATGAAAACCGTGCTGCTGCTGCAAAACAACCCGGACGTGCTCGAGTTCTATCAGCACCAGTTCCGCTATGTGCTGGTAGACGAATATCAGGACACCAACTATGCCCAGTATGTGCTGACCAGTCTGCTGGCGGGGCATTTCGAGAACATCTGCGTGGTCGGTGACGACGACCAGTCCATCTACAAGTTCCGCGGCGCGACGATTACCAACATCCTTGAGTTTGAAAAGCAGTTCAAAAACGCCAAAACCATCCGGCTTGAGCAGAACTACCGCTCGACCGGCAACATCCTGAGCGCCGCCAACGAGGTGATCCGCAACAACGTCGGCCGTAAGGGCAAGGAGCTGTGGACCGACCACGACGGCGGCTCGAAAATCCACCTGCACCGTTCGGACAGTCAGGAGGGGGAGGCGGCTTACATCGCGGACACCATCCGCGCGGGTGTCGAGGCCGGCCGCCGCTGGGGCGACTTTGCCGTGTTGTACCGCAACAACGTCTTGAGCGATAACATTGCCGCCGCATTCATCCGCGACGGCATCCCTTACCGCGTTTACAAGGGGCGCGACTTCTTCTCACGCGCCGAGGTGCGCGATATGTTTGCCTATCTGTGGGTGCTGGAAAACCCGGCGGATGAGCTGCGCCTGCGGCGCATCATCAATGTGCCCGCCCGTAAGATTGGCGACAAATCGGTTGAAACCGCCGCGCAGGTTGCGCTCGAAAACGGGATGCTGCTCTATGACGTGGTGCGGAACGCCTCGCAGTTTGCGCCGCTCGGGCGCAGCGCCGCCGCGATGGAGAAGTTCGGCACGATGATGGAGAACTTGCGTCAGCAGCGCGAGTTTCTCTCCTTGTCCGAGCTGTACGACGAGCTGCTGAACCAGTCCGGCTACCTGCGTGCGTTGATGGAAAAGGGCGGCACCGAGGAACAGGGCCGCATCGAGCATATCGAAGAATTGAAGTCCTACATCGTCGACTATGAGGAAAAGAATGAGATGCCCACGCTGGGCGGCTTCCTTGAGAATATGGCGCTTTACACCGACGCCGACCAGACCGCCGAGGACGAGGATGCGGTGCTGATGATGACCATGCACTCGGCCAAGGGGTTGGAGTTCCCCGTGGTGTTCCTTGCGGGTATGGAGGATGGGCTGTTTCCCGGCTTCCGAGCAACCGAGCGTGAGGAGGACATGGAGGAAGAACGGCGGCTGTGCTATGTTGCGGTGACGCGTGCGAAGGAGGAGTTGTACCTCACCTGCGCCGAGCGCCGTCTGCTGTATGGCCGCACGCAGTATGCACACCCGTCGCGTTTCATTGACGAGATGCCGGGCGAGCTGCTGGACAGCAACATTGTCGCGCGGCGGATGTTCGCGTCCGCCACTCAGCCAGACCCCGACCTGCCCCGCGCGCAGGTGACGCGCGCGCGCAGTCTGTCATCTGCGTCGTCGCTGGGCATGCAAACCCAGACGGAAACGCCTTTGCCGGACTTCACGCCCGGCTGCCGTGTGCAGCATAAGGCGTTTGGCTCGGGCATGGTCGTATCGGTCAAGCCCATGGGCGGCGACGCGCTGCTCGAAATCGCGTTTGACGAAAAGGGCACCAAACGGCTGATGGCCAAAGCTGCGTCAAAATTTATGAACAAGGCATAACGACAAGCAAACAGGCCCCGCCGTGGCATTCGCCACAGCGGGGCCTGTTTGTTGTTATTGTCGCAGGTGCGGAAGTCTCCATGGCCGCCGGTTCGCCCGCAGCGTCAATGGCTGTGGGTGTAGGGGAGGGGCCTTACGGAGGCGGGATGATTATTTCGTCTGTTCAGGCAGGCTGCGCAGGATTTGGCGGAACCTGATCAGGAACAGCGTGGTAGTCGTTGCGGCTGCGATCAAGTCCGCGACCGGCTCGGCGAAGAATACCGCGAAGAGTTGATCCTCGAAGAAGTGCGGCAAAATCAAAATCAGCGGAATGAGCAGGATGATCTTGCGCTCAATGGCAAGGAACAGTGAGATCTTTGCCTCGCCCAGTGCGACAAAGCACTGCTGGAATGTATTCTGAAACGCCGAGACAAAGCCAACCGCGAAATAAATGCGCAGCGCCCACGCGGTTTCGTCGATCAGTGCGCTGTCGTGCGCGAACAGGCGCGCAATCGTGTGCGGCGCGACCATGGACAGGCCCCACACGCCGAATGCGAAAATACACGCGCCCAGCAGGTTGTACCGTACCGTCTGCTTCATACGGTCAGGACGTCCCGCGCCGTGGTTGAAGCTCAGGATAGGTTGCGCGCCCTGCGTCAAGCCCATGAGCGGCATTTGCACCATCTGCGCGACCGAGGTCAGGATGGTCATGGCACCGACGGCCAGATCGCCGCCGTATTTTTGCAGGGACACGTTGAAGGTCACAGCCAACAGGCTTTCGGTCGATTGCATCACGAAAGGCGCTGCGCCCAAGCCGATGGCGGGAAACAGCAGGCGTTTATCCAGCCGGAAAAAGGCTTTTTTCAGCCGCAGCGTTGAATCTTGCCCGGTCAGGAAACGCACGACCCACAGCGCAGAAACCGCCTGCGAGATCACGGTCGCGATTGCCGCGCCGCGCACGCCCAGCCCGAACAGGAAGATGAACACCGGGTCGAGCACAACGTTGAGCACTGCGCCGATCAATACGGTTTTCATCGCAACGCTGGATTTGCCCTGCGCGGTGATAAAGCCGTTCAGTCCCAGCGCGGTCATGACAAAGATCGTACCCAATACATAGATGTTGAGGTACTGCATCGCGTAGGGCAGTGTGTCCGCCGACGCGCCGAACAGCACAAGCAACGGCTCTTGGAACAGCAGGAACAACGCGGTCAGTACGACGGCCAGCCCCCACAGCGCGGCGGTACAGGTGCCGAGCGTGCGCTCGGCTTTTTCGTGTTCGCCTGCGCCCATGGCGATCGAGGCGCGCGGTGCGCCGCCCGTGCCGATGAGTGCGGCAAACGCCGAAATCAGTGTGATGACCGGGAAGGTCACGCCAATGCCGGTCAGCGCCAGCTTGCCCTCGACCGGGATTTGGCCGATATAGATGCGGTCGACGATGTTGTAGAGCAGGTTGACGACCTGCGCGCAGATGGTCGGCAGCGCCAGCCGCAGGAGCAGCGGGCCGACCGGATCCTTGCCCAGATCGGCAGCCCGTTTCTGTTTGTTTTGCTTTGCCATATCAGTGGGTTCTATCCTCCTGTATCAGGATGCGCAGCGCCTCGACCGCCGTGCGCACACCGCGCTCGGCTGCGTCAGGCGGGATGTTCGGCGCTTCGTCGTTGTCTGCATTCCACAACACATTGAGTACCGCGCCGCAGCGCACATGCAGTACCTGTGATACGATGAAAAGCGCCGCGGTTTCCATTTCACTGGTCAGTGCGCCCGCCGCCTTCCACGCCTTCCATTTAGCGAGCAGCTCATCCGCGATTGGCTGCTGCGCCGGACGGATTTCGCCGTAAAAGCTGTCCTTGGACTGGATGACGCCGATATGGTGGGTCAGTCCGAGCTGTTTGGCCGCGTCGCGCAGCGCGCTGACAACCTCGAAATTTGCCGCCGCCGGGAACTCAACCGGCAGGTATTCGCGGCTCGTACCCTCCTGCCGGATGGCGGCGGTTGGGATCACGATATCGCCGCCGCAGACCTCGTCGACGATGCCGCCCGAGGTGCCCACACGGATAAAGGTATCCGCGCCGCACTCGACCAGCTCCTCCAGCGCGATCGCGGCCGACGGGCCGCCGATGCCGGTCGAGCATACGGCGACCGGCTCGCCGTCTAGCTTGCCCGTCCAGATGGTGTACTCGCGGTTTTGCGCGATCTGCTTGGGATCGTCAAAATAGCGCGCGATGTTTTCGCAGCGCCCCGGGTCGCCCGGCAAAATCACATACCGTCCGATATCGCCCTTGGTAATCTGTAAATGCATCTGCTTGCTGTCGATTAACATACCGGTTTTCCCTCCCGTTCGATCAGTTTGATGTTTTTTTCGGCTTTCGAGCGCGGCAGCATCACCTCATGCCCGCAGCCTTGGCATTTGAGCTTGAAATCCATGCCCGTGCGCAGCACCTTCCATTGCTTTGCGCCGCAGGGGTGCGGCTTTTTCATCGTCAGCATATCGCCGACCTGCACATCCATACCCATTTCTCCTTTCCGCATGTTCCTATGCTTTCCACTATCATACCACAAACGGCAGGCAAAGCCCAGCCTCATCCGCGCGCAGACATAATCCCGCCCGCGCGCCCATATAGTAAGGCAGACCCCAAAGGAGGCTCTGCTATTTATGAAAACAAGCGAATGCTATCTGCCCGAGGGCAGTTACACCGCGCTGCCCGAGGTACGGCAGGCGCTCGCGTCGCTCGACGGCCTGCGCCGCGCACAGGATGAGGGTGCCATCCTCGAGGCGGTCGCGCAGCGGTGCACCGCCGCACACGACCTGCTGTTTGACTTCGGCTTTGCACAGGGTATCATGCCGCGCTCGTGTGGCGCGCTTGGCGTGGCTGAGGGCGATACGCGCGAGATCGCCATCCTGTCCCGCGTGGGCAAGCCCACCTGCTTTTCCGTCACCGAAATCGACGAAAGCGCGGATACGCCCATTGTCTGGCTAAGCCGCACGATCGTGCAGCAGCGCGCGCAGGACTATTTTCTCGACACGTTACGCCCCGGCGATGTAATCCCGGCCGTGGTAACCCATCTGGAAAACTTCGGCGCGTTTGTCGACATCGGTTGCGGCGTCGCCTCGCTCATCGGCATTGAAAACCTGTCGGTCTCGCGTATCTTCCACCCGTCCGACCGGCTGCGCGTCGGCCAGCGTATCTGCGCGGCGGTGCGTGCTGTTGATCCGGTATCACGCCGTATTTCGCTCACCCACCGCGAATTGCTCGGCACATGGGAACAGAACGCCGCGCAGTTTGCCGCAGGCGAAACCGTGCGCGGTGTGGTGCGGTCGGTCGAACCGTACGGCGTGTTTATCGAGCTGGCGCCGAACCTGTCCGGTTTGGCGGAGGCGCGCGGCGATTTGACACCCGGCACCATTGTGTCGGTTTACATCAAATCCATTCTGCCACAGCGCATGAAAATCAAGCTGACCGTCATTGACGTACTCGCGCCGTCGGCCGAGCCGGCCCCGCCGCCGTACTTTATCACGGACGGCCACATCGGCGAATGGGTGTACACCCCGCCCTGCTGTGACCGGAAATACATTGCGACCGTGTTCGAATGAGCGTTACTGTCCGCCCTTGATGCGCTCCCAGTAGGCTTTGGCTGCCTGCTCTACCTTGTTCGGGCCGTAGTCGTAATAGTGCGCGTTTTTGATCTCGTTTGGCAGGTACTGTTGCGCGACCCAGTGGTTCGGGAACGCGTGCGGGTACTGGTAGGTCAGCCCGCGGCCGAGTTTGGCCGCGCCGCCGTAATGTGCGTCCTTGATATGTGCCGGGATGTCGCCTGTGCGCCCGGCGCGCACATCGGCCATGGCCGCATCGATGGCGGCGGCTGCGCTATTGGACTTGGGCGCGGTTGCCATTAGGATGACGGCCTCGGCAAGTGGGATGCGTGCTTCGGGCAGGCCGAGCTGGAAGGCGCTGTCCACCAGCGCTTTCACGATGGCTGCGCACTGCGGATAGGCAAGGCCGATATCTTCGGACGCAATCACCAGCATGCGCCGCGCCGCCGAGATCATGTCGCCCGCCTCCAGCAGCCGCGCGAGATAATGCAGCGCGGCGTCGGGGTCGGAGCCGCGGATGGACTTTTGCAGCGCGGAAAGGATATCGTAATGGCTGTCGCCGTCGCGGTCGTAGCGCATGTTGGAGCGCTGCGCCGCCTGTTGCGCGTCCGTCAGCGTCACGCCGTCCGTCCCTGCGCCCAGCACCAGCAGCTCGACCGCGCCCAGCGCCTTGCGCACATCCCCACCGACCGCCTGCGCGATGTAGGCCGCGACCCCGTCCCCGACGGGGATGTTTTTGTCCCCAATGGAAAGCGCAAAGGCCCGCTCGACCGCACGCTGCATGTCCGCAGCTTCGATCGGTTTGAACTCGAATACCGTGCTGCGGCTCAAAATAGCATTGTAGACGTAGAAATATGGGTTTTCGGTCGTCGATGCGATCAGCGTCATTTTGCCCGTCTCGATAAACTCCAGCAGGCTCTGCTGCTGCTTTTTGTTGAAATATTGGATTTCGTCCAGATACACCAGCGCGCCATTGGGCGCAAGGAAGGTATCCAGCTCGTCGATGATCGCCTTGATGTCTGAGATGCCTGCAGTTGTGGCGTTGAGGTGATACAGCCGGCGCTCAGTCTGTTTTGCGATGATGGACGCGACCGTGGTCTTGCCCACGCCGGACGGGCCGTAAAAAATCATATTCGGGATTGTACCCGACTCGATCACGCGGCGCAGCAGGCCGGTTTTGCCGAGCAGGTGCCGCTGGCCGACCACGTCGTCCAAGGTTTTCGGGCGGATTTTATCCGCTAAGGGTTGGTACATGCCTTGCCCCCGTTCTAAGCTTTTCTGATAGCTTGATTATACCACGCTTTTTAGGGTTGTACAAACAAGGGTTGACTTTCCTGCTTTACTATGGTAAACTATCCGCAGTCAGTAAAACGCAAAAAGGAGAGTTTCCCGATGGACAAGCCCTTTCTCAAAAGGCTCCGCCGTATCGACCCCTATGTGCCGGGCGAACAGCCGCAGAGCGATGATATCATCAAGTTAAACGCCAACGAAAATCCGTACCCGCCCGCGCCGGGCGTGCAGCAGGCGCTGCGCGACTTCGATGCATCGCGCCTTGCACTCTATCCGGACGCCAACGGCAAGGCGCTCAAAACCGCGTTGGCCAACCGGTTCGGGTTGAAGCCTTCGCAGGTGTTTCTCGGCAACGGCTCGGACGATGTGCTGGCGCTCGCGTTCCAATCGTTTTTCTGCTCAGACGAGCCTGTTTTGTACCCGGATATCACCTATTCGTTCTATCCGGTCTGGTGCGACCTGTTCTGCATCCCGTATGAGACTGTACCGCTGGACGAAAACTTCTGCGTCAATATTCGCGACTACGACCGCCCGAACGGCGGCATCGTGCTGCCCAACCCGAACGCGCCGACCGGGCGTGGTGTGTCGCTTGCCTTCCTCGAGGATCTCTTGCAGCACAATGCGGACTGCGTGGTCATCATTGACGAGGCCTATGTCGATTTCGGCGCACAGAGTGCGGTGCCGCTGATCGAAAAGTATGAAAACCTGCTCGTCGTGCAGACAATGAGCAAGTCGCGCTCGCTGGCCGGTTTGCGTATCGGCTATGCGCTCGGTTCGGAAACGCTGATCGCTACGCTCGAAGCGGTCAAGAACTCGTATAATTCCTACACGATGGACGCGGTCGCACTCGCCGCAGGCGAGGCTGCGGTCGCAGATGAGGCGTATTTTCAGGAAACCTGCTGTAAGGTGGTCGCCACGCGTGAACGTACAGCGGACGCGTTGCGCGGGCTGGGCTTTGTCGTCCCGCCCTCGTTGACCAACTTCCTGTTTGTCACCCACCCGGACAAAAATGCGTCCGATATCTTTGCGGCGCTGCGGGAACGCGGCATATTCATTCGGTATTTCAAGCTGCCGCGCATCGACAATTACCTGCGCATCACAGTCGGGACGGATGAACAGATGGACCGGCTGATTGACGCGCTGCGTGATTTGTTGTGAACCAGCTGTCAATAGGGGAGGGGAGGACATCCCCTGTTTGCACACAAGAAAAAGCCCGGAAGCAGAATTCCGGGCTTTTGCGTTGGAGAAAAAACAGTCCCCCGGATATCCGGGGGACTGCAATAGGCATCGCCAGTATTTTATTGCAGGCTATACGCCGCAAGGCAATCAGCAAACGCCCTGTGCCAGCATCGCGTCCGCGATCTTCTCGAAGCCGCCGATGTTCGCACCCATGACCAGATTGTCCTTGTGGCCGTACTTCTCAGCCGCAGTGATGCAGGTCTTGAAGATGTTCACCATGATATCGTGCAGGCGCTGGTCGACCTCTTCAAAGGTCCAGCTCAGACGCAGCGAGTTCTGGCTCATCTCGAGACCGGAGGTTGCAACGCCGCCTGCGTTTGCAGCTTTCGCCGGGCCGAAGAATACGTCGTTGGCCTGGAATGCAGCAACTGCCTCCGGGGTGGACGGCATATTGGCACCCTCGGCAACGAACTTGCAGCCGTTTGCAATCAGTGCCTTGGCATCGTTCTCATCCAGCTCGTTCTGGGTAGCGCAGGGCAGTGCGATGTCGCACTTGACGCTCCACGGACGCTGGCCCTCGGTGTAGGTGCTGCCCGGCACGCGCTCGGCATATTCCTTGATGCGGCCGCGCTTGACTTCCTTGATGTCCTTGACAACATCGAGGTTGATGCCGTTGGGATCGTAGATAAAGCCGTTAGAGTCGGACATGGTGACAACCTTGCCGCCCAGCTCGGTCGCCTTCTGGCAGGCGTAGATGGCTACGTTACCAGAACCGGAGATGACAACCGTCTTGCCTTCAAACGAAGTGTCCTTGTATGCGAGCATTTCCTTCATATAGTAGCACAGGCCGTAGCCGGTCGCCTCGGTGCGCGCGAGCGAGCCGCCGTAGGACAGGCCCTTGCCGGTCAAAACGCCGGTGAACTCGTTGCGCAGGCGCTTGTACTGGCCGTACATGAAGCCGATTTCACGGCCGCCGACGCCAATGTCGCCCGCCGGTACGTCGGTGAACTGGCCGATGTGCTTGGAAAGCTCGGTGATGAAAGACTGGCAGAAGCGCATAACCTCAGCGTCCGACTTGCCCTTCGGGTCGAAGTCCGAGCCGCCCTTGCCGCCGCCCATGGGCAGGCTGGTCAGGCTGTTCTTAAAGCACTGCTCAAAGCCGAGGAACTTGATAACCGATGCATTGACCGACGGATGGAAGCGCAGGCCGCCCTTGTAGGGGCCGATCGCAGAATTGAACTGCACGCGGAAACCGCGGTTGACCTGTACCTTACCTTCGTCGTCCACCCACGGCACACGGAACATGATCATGCGCTCCGGCTCGACGATGCGGTCGATGATGCCGTTCTTCTCCAGCTCGGGACGGGCTTCCACGACAGGCTCGAAGCTCTCGAGTACCTCGAGAACCGCCTGCTGAAACTCCGGCTCGTTCGGATTGCGCTTTTGTACGGTTTCATACACGCGCTTGAGGTAAGAGTTGGTAAGTGCCATAATGTTTGTCCTCCTTACATTTCTGCCGCTGTCTTTTTCCAATTTTCAGGGAAAAGTGCGGAATAACTCACATACTTGCGGTAGTGCATTCCCTATTATATAGTATTTAACCAAAGAGTGCAATACTTTAGCGTGTTAAAAATATACATTTTTTTCTTGCTTCATAGGGATAGAAATTGTGACATTTCGCTGATATAATGAAATAGCAAAAGGAGAATCTTGCAAAATGAACACTTTTGAAAGGATTTATGCAGTCGTCCGGCGCATCCCGCGCGGCACGGTAGCGACATATGGGCAGGTGGCGCTGCTTGCGGGGAACCCGCGTTGGGCGCGGGTAGTCGGCTACGCGCTGCACGCTAATCCCGACCCGGAGGGCATCCCATGTTACCGTGTGGTCACCAAGGATGGTCGTACCTCGTCTGCGTTCGCGTTCGGCGGGGCGGATGTGCAGCGCGCGCTGCTGGAGGCGGATGGCATCGGCTTTACGCCGGATGGCCGCGTCGACATGGCAAAATATCAATGGGAGGGACTATAAGCAATACCGCATCATTCAATAAGAATGATGCGGTATTACTTTCATCGGTCCATTGTCCATAGGTGGCGGGGCGAAGCGGAATGTGTCTGTCGTGGCTTTTTTGAATTTTCTGTGAAGTCCATTGACAGTCGCCGCAAAGCGAGTATACTATGTTAGTACGCTAATAGTAAGGGGGCTAACAAATTATGTGTGACCAGCATATCGGTGCCGAGATCGGCATGCTGGGCAACCTGCTGAAACGGCAGATGGTCTGCCACAGCGGCCGTGCCGAGCCTGACCATGCTACCGGCATGCAGGCGATGATCATTCATTATTTAAGTGGTGCGCAGGAGGACCGTTTCCAGCGCGATATTGAAACGCAGTTCCGATTCCGCCGCTCGACGGCGACCGGTATTTTGCAGCTGATGGAGCGGCGCGGCCTGCTTGTGCGCGAGCCGGTGCCGTACGACGCACGGCTCAAGCGGCTGGTGCTGACCGACAAGGCGCGTGCGCTGCATCAGCAAATCCACGAAAAGCTTTCGCGGACCGAACAGGTCATGCGCGAGGGCATCGACGAGCAGGATCTGGCGGTCTGGTTCCGGGTGACGGGCCAGATTCGTGCCAATCTGGAAAATTATCAACGCAAGGCTTCGGAGGGACAGGCATGATCAAAAAACTACTGAAAAGCGTGCGTGAGTTTAAAAAGGACGCGCTGCTCACGCCGTTTTTCGTCGTGCTCGAGGTCGTCATGGAGGTTGTCATCCCGGCGGTGATGGCGCTTTTGATCGACAAGGGCATCGACGCGCAGGATATGGGCGAGATCTGGAAGTATGGCATTATTCTGGTGATCTGTGCCATGCTTGCGCTCATCTTCGGCGCAGCGGCGGGTACATACGCCGCGCGCGCGTCAACGGGCTTTGCCCGCAACCTGCGCCACGACATGTATTACGCGGTACAGGATTTCTCGTTTTCCAATATCGACAAATTTTCTACCGGCTCGATCGTCACCCGTCTGACGACCGACGTCACCAACGTGCAGAACTCGTTCCAGATGTGTACGCGTATCGCGGTGCGCTGCCCGGTGATGCTGGTTTTCGCGCTCGTGATGGCGTTCCAGCTGAACAGCCAGCTTGCGCTGGTGTTCCTGTGCGTGCTGCCTGTGCTGGCCATCGGCCTTGGCATCCTCATGCGCACGGTGGGCCCGGTGTTTGAGCGCGTGTTCAAAACCTATGACCGGATGAACACGGTCGTGCAGGAGAATGTGCGCGGCATCCGTGTGGTTAAGGCCTATGTGCGCGAGGAGCATGAGACGGAAAAGTTCAAGGGCGTATCCGCCATGCTGTACCGCCAGTTTTCCAAGGCGCAGAAAACGCTCGCCGGCGTCAGCCCGCTGATGCAGTTCTGTATGTACACCTGCATGCTGCTGATTTCGTGGTTCGGCGCGCGGCTGATCGTCGGCGGCAGCATGACGACCGGCGAACTGACCAGTCTGTTCTCCTACGCGATGCAGATTTTGATGAGTTTGATGATGGTAGCAATGGTGTTCGTGATGATCACCATGTCCAAGGCGAGCGCCGAGCGTATTGTCGAGTTGCTTGACGAGCAGCCTGACCTGCACGACCCGGCAAACCCGATCACCGAGGTCAAGAGCGGTGATATCGACTTTGACGATGTCAACTTCAGCTATAAGGGCGACGCGAGCAAGCTTGCGCTGCGCGACGTGAACCTGCATATCAAGGCAGGGCAGACGGTGGGTATCCTCGGCGGCACGGGCGCAGCCAAGTCGACGCTCGTTCAGTTGATCCCCCGCCTGTATGACGTGACGAGTGGCTCGGTCAAGGTCGGCGGTGTGGATGTGCGCGACTATGGCATCGAGGCGCTGCGTGAGCAGGTCGCCATGGTGCTGCAAAAGAACGTGCTGTTCTCGGGCACGATCAAGGAAAACCTACGCTGGGGTAACGAGCACGCGACCGACGAGGAACTCGAGCGCGTGTGCAAACTTGCGCAGGCAGACGAATTTATCCGCCAGATGCCGGATGGGTATGACACCTATATCGAGCAGGGCGGCACCAACGTGTCCGGTGGCCAGAAGCAGCGCTTGTGCATCGCCCGTGCTCTGCTGAAAAAGCCCAAGGTGCTCATTTTGGACGACTCGACCAGCGCGGTCGACACCAAGACCGACGCGCTGATCCGCAAGGCGTTCGCTGAGGAGATCCCGGACACGACCAAGCTGATCATTGCGCAGCGTATTTCGTCCGTGCAGGATGCCGACCAGATCGTCATTTTGGACGGCGGTGCGGTGCAGGCGGTCGGCACGCACGATGAATTGATGGCAACCAACCCGATCTATCAGGAAATCTACGACCAGCAGATGCGGAAAGGAGGCGAGGACTGATGCCAGGACCCGGAATGAGGGGACCGGTGGGTGGCCCCGGAGGCCCCGGCCGTCACGGCCGCATGATGGCAGGCGGCAAGCGCAGTAAAAACCCGCGCAAGACGCTCGCACGCCTGCTGCGGTATATCCGCGACGGGTACACCGTGCAGTTTACCGCCGTGCTGATCTGCATTTTGTTCTCGGCGGTTGCAAACGTGGCAGGTTCGATGTTCCTGCGCGTATTGATCGACGATTATATCGCCCCGCTGTTGCTCCAGGCCTCGCCCGTGTTTACCGGGCTGGTGCATGCGCTGCTGCTGATGGCGATGATCTATCTGGTCGGCATTGTTTCGACCTTCCTGTACAACTTTATCATGGTGTCGATCTCGCAGGGCATTTTGAAAAAGGTGCGTGACCAAATGTTCGAGGGCATGCAGAAGCTGCCCATCCGCTATTTTGACACGCACACCCACGGCGACCTGATGAGCCACTTCACCAACGATACCGACACGTTGCAGCAGATGCTCAGCCAGTCCATCCCGCAGATGTTCAACTCACTGGTGACTATTGTTGCAGTATTCCTTGCCATGCTGTTCACCAATATCTGGCTGACACTGTTCGTCCTGCTGGGCGTTGCCGTGATGCTGGTGGTCACACGCCGCATCGGCGGCAAGTCCGCGCGCTACTTCCTCGAGCAGCAGACCTCGCTGGGCAAGGTCAACGGCTTTATCGAGGAGATGATCGGTGGGCAGAAGGTTGTCAAGGTGTTCTGCCACGAGGAAAAGTGCAAGGAGCAGTTTGATGTGCTCAATGACACGCTGCGCGAGCACGCCAAGAACGCCAACACCTTCGCCAACATCCTGATGCCGATTATGATGAACATCGGCAACCTGCTGTATGTGCTGGTTGCGGTGGTCGGCGGCACGCTGGCGCTGTCCGGCGCAGTCGGCAGCAGCATCACAATCGGCGTGATCGCTTCCTTCCTGCAACTGACCAAGTCGTTCACCATGCCGATCAACCAGATCTCGCAGCAGATCAACATGATCGTCATGGCGCTGGCGGGCGCGGAGCGTATCTTCGAGCTGATGGATGAGCAGCCCGAGCAGGATAACGGCTATGTCACGCTGGTCAACGCCAAGTACGACAAGGACGGCAACCTGACCGAAACGCCCGAAAAGACCAACATCTGGGCGTGGAAGCACCCGCATGAGGACGGCACGATCACTTACCAGAAGGTCTGCGGTGATGTGCGCTTCTATGACGTCGATTTCGGCTATAACCCGGATAAAATCGTGCTGCACGATATCACGCTGTACGCCGAGCCCGGCCAAAAGGTCGCGTTCGTCGGCGCGACCGGCGCGGGCAAAACCACGATCACCAACCTCATCAACCGCTTTTATGACATCGCCGACGGCAAGATCCGCTATGACGGCATTAACATCAACAAGGTCAAAAAATCCGACCTGCGCCGCTCGCTCGGCATCGTATTGCAGGATACCAACCTGTTCACCGGCACCATCCGTGATAACATCCGTTACGGCAACCTTGACGCAACAGATCAGGAAGTCGAGGCGGCCGCGCAGCTGGCGAACGCGGATGACTTCATCCGCCGCCTGCCCGACGGTTACGACACGGTGATTGACGGCGACGGCGGCAGTCTGTCGCAGGGTCAGCGTCAGCTGCTGAGCATTGCACGCGCGGCGGTCGCCGACCCACCGGTTATGATCCTCGATGAGGCAACCAGCAGCATCGACACGCGCACCGAATCGATCGTGCAAGCCGGTATGGATGGCCTGATGTCCGGACGTACCGTGTTTGTCATTGCGCACCGTCTGTCGACCGTACAGAACGCGGATGTGATTATGGTGCTTGAGCTCGGTCACATTATCGAGCGCGGCAACCACGAGCAGTTGATCGCGGAAAAGGGCAAGTATTATCAGCTGTACACCGGTGCATTCGAGTTGGAATGATTTTGTCCAAACCGTAAGGTTGGGAGAAAGGGAATTGCAGATGATCGAAAATACGCTTTCGATCGGACGGAATGCATCCCAAAGTCGGGTTTGACCCGACTTTGGGATGCCACGCAAAACAAAAAAGGGGCTGCCCGCAGGCAGCCCCTTTCAGTTTGTCTATAAAGTTCCCGCGCCGCAGCGCGCATAGTTCAGCCGCTCTGTGAGCGGCATCAAAAAAGCGAGCTTTGCCCGCTTTTTTGATACAACTGATTCGATTGGAAGCGTGGTTCCAATCGAGAGGCTGCCCGCAGGCAGCCCCTTTTTGTTTTATGTTGTTTATGCCGGCTCAAACTCGTCCTTGCCAACTGCGCACAGCGGGCAGACCCAGTCCTCGGGCAGCGCCTCAAATGCCGTGCCCGGTGCGACGCCATTATCCGGATCACCCGCAGCGGGATCGTAAATATAACCACAAATCTTGCAAACGTACTTGCTCATTTGGAACATCCTCTCTTGTTGATTTCTGATACTAATATAAATGAATTATCAATAAATGTCTACTGGAATACTGGACAATAATCTGAACCGATTTTTGTTGTTTTTCATAAAAGCAGCCAAACCGCTGCCCAGATCAGGCTTGCCGACGCCGCGCCCGCTGTAAACACAGCCAACAGCCGTAGCCAATGCGCCCGTCGCCGTACCGGTCGCCTGCCCAGATAGCCGTTTGCGATCCGGCAGGCTTCGCGCACCGCGTCACGGCGCGGCACAGCGCAGTCACGTACCAGAAAAATCGCCTGCTCAAACGGCGCATGCCCGTCCGGCCGCACCACAACCACCCGCCGGCTGATACCCTTGACCATGGAAAAATCCCTCCCTTTGGTGCAAGTATTGCCCAAAAAGAGGGATTTCATCCATTGTGCGGTCATCGTTTTTCCAGCCGCAGCACAAGCGCTGTGCGGTCGTCATCATGGCCACGGCCTGCTGCGCCATTGACCAATTGCATGGCCAGCGTCTTGGGGGTGTCATCCGCGTGCGCGAGCAGCGTGTCGCGCACCCAGCCGTCGTCCATCCCGTCCGAGATGCCGTCGGACAGCAGCACGCACAGGTCGCCATGCCCCAGCCGCAGCGGCGTCGGTTCGCCCAGCGCGTCCTCTTCGGCCAGACCGATGGGCAGCGCCTTGCTGCGCAGCACCGTCCACTGTCCGCCCATGCGCAGATAAGATGGCGCCGCGCCGCACTTGAGGCTTTCCGCCCGTCCGGTGAACAGGTCGAGTGTCAGCGCGTCGAGCGTGGTAAACCGCGTGCCGTCCGAGCGCAGCCGCAGCGCGGGGGAGACGGCCTTGAGCGCGTCCGCGACCGGGATGCCCGCACGCAGGAAGCGCTCGAGCGAGGTGATCAGCGTGCGGCTGTCCTGCGCGGCGGCTGCACCTGTGCCCATGCCGTCCGCGAGCAACAGACAGGCCACGCCCGCATCGGTCAGGAAGTAGCAGCCGCTGTCGCCTGAAACCGACGCGCCTTCCTTCTGCTGCCGACCGATGCCGACGATTGCACGGAACGGCGCGCGTTCACGCAGCTCAATGTGCGGGCCGTCGCTCTCGTCGAGCGGTTTGGGATTGGTCAGCGCCACGCCGAGCAGCGCGCTAAGCCCTGCGGCAAAGCCCTCGCCCTGCCGCAGGATATCGGTCACGCCCTCGCCGTATAACTCGACCGCCAGACGCCCCTGCGCGTCGCGCACCGCGCACACGCGGTCGACCCAGCCGAATGCCGCCGCATACCGTTTGATCTGCCGCTCCATCATCGGCTGGGCGGTCACATCCTGCGTGGCCTCCGCACCCAGTTGACGAAGAATATCCGTAATGCCCGCATATTGGCGCGCAAGCAGGCTCTGGTTTTCAGCTTGCTGCCGCCGAAGGCTTTGGCGCTCACGCAGCGCAAACAACGCGCTGTTGATCGCGCGCATCAGTTCGGGCAGGTGCACGCAGCGCGAGGCGAAGTGGTAGGGGAAGTCGGAAAGCTCGGCGCGGCCGCGTTTGAGCATGGGCTGGGTCACGTCGTTGAGTGCGGCCAGCGTGGTGACGTAGTCGCGCTGCCAGCATTGGGAGCACAGTACACAGTTTTTGCAGACGCGGTCGCTCGCGCGGTCGAACACAGCGCGCACATTGTCGTCGCCCGCGGCTTTGCCTTCGCTGATGCCGTTCAGCATCGCAAGATACAGCTCATAGAAGGCCTGTGCGGCCTCGGTCGCACACTGTCCTGCAACCTGCCGCACCGTGCGGTGCGCCGCTTCGCCCATCAGCGTGTCGGGCAGCAGGCTGCGCCGTAGCGCCTGCCACACGAATGGCGGCAGCACGGCGAACGCCGCCACTGCGCAGATCAGCTCAAGCACCATCGGCACAAACAACGGATGGTCGACACCCAGCATAGCCGCGCACAGACCCGCGCCGAGCGCGCACACGCCGAACCACAGTCGCCCGCTGTCGCGGAACAGCCCGGCCACGAGCGCACACAGGCCGTAACAGCAGGTAAGTAGCGCCCCCTCGCCGTAGGCCATGTCCATCGCCGCACCCAGCGCCACACCGGCCGCCGCGCCGGGCGCCGCCCCGCCCAGATAGGCACACGCGAGCGTCAGCAGCAGCGCGCCCGCTCGCGCGGGCGAGAGCAGCCCGAACGGACACAGGTCGCTCAGCGACAGTAGCACGGTCGCCACCAGCACAAGCAGCGTCGCCGGACGCCGCCAGTCGTTTTCCTCACGCGGCGGATCGAGCGCCGCGCCGTATACCCGGCACGCGCCGAATGTCAGCAGCTGCACCGTCACAAACGGCAGCAGCGCCCCCGCATCCAGCGCCACGCCCAGCGGCAGGAATACAAATGTGCATGCCGTACCCGCTACCGCCGCCACCACGGGCGCAAACCACGCCGTGCGCACGATGCGCAGCCCGGCGCACACGCTCATCACACACAAAACGAGCAGCGCCGCCGCCATGTACACCCCGCTTTTCAGCCCGTCGTCCAACAGCATCAGCCCGCAGACCACGCCGCCGACCGCGCTGAGCCCCGCTCCGCGCGCCATCAGTGCCGATGCCATCGCCAGCCCGAACGGCGTATAGCCGCCCAGTACGGTGCCGCGCGTCAGCACCGCGCACAATACGAACCGCTGCACGCCCCTGACCAGCGTGCGCAGGTGTTCTTCCTTCCATTGCCTTGCCACCCAGGCTGCCGCGCGGCCGACGGCGAGCGGCGCATCCCGTTTGGTCTTTTGCTTGTCCATATTTGATCGGCCTCCCTTGTTCTCCCAGTATATCCCAAGACACGCACGGGCTTTGCCGGAAAATGAAAGCGGGAATAGCCTTTTTGCAGTTTTTGCACGCGGAAGGCATCCGGCACCTACTTGCCGGCGAAAAAATTCCGGCGCGGCGGGACAAAAAGATTTGTCAAGCCGTGCCGGATGGCGTATAATAAAGGTACTGTGAGCGGCCGCCCCCGCCACCTGTCATGCAGCGGGGCGCGGCCTTTTTTCAACCGGGTTAAGGAGGAAATGCATGAATACCATTCCTGTGCAGACATGGAAGGCCGATCTCGGCGAATTCCGCGACAAAACGACCGCGTTCTACGCCGGCCAGATCAAAGTCGGCGAATACAAAGGATTTTCCGGCTACTATGGCAGCTACGCCCAAAAGGGCGGCAAGGCCAGCATGCTGCGCCTGCGTATGCCCGCAGGCCGCGTCACGCGTGATAAGCTCGCCTTTGTTGCACAGGTCATCCGCGAGCATGACATCAAGCGCGCGCACTTTACTACCTGCCAGACCATCCAGCTGCATGACCTCGGTCAGGATACCGTGTGCAAGCTGATCGAGCAGGCGCTCGACGCGGGCATCGTCACCTTGGGCGGCGGCGGCGACTATCCCCGCAATGTCATGTGCCCGCCGCTGTCCGGTGTGCAGGCGGACGAGTATTTCGACGTGCTGCCGTGGGCGGAGGCCGCGAGCGACTATCTGCTGCACTTCATCAAGGCGGAAAAGATGCCGCGTAAGCTCAAGGTGTGCTTTTCCAACTCGCCCGCCAACGTCACCCACGCCACCTTCCGCGACCTCGGCTTTGTCGCACGCGAGGACGGCAAGTTCGACGTGTACAGCGCGGGCGGTTTGGGCAACAACCCGAAGCTGGGCGTCAAGGTGGCTGAAGCGGTCGAGCCAACGCAGATCCGCTATTATATCAAGGCGATGTGGCTGACCTTCCGCGCCTATGGCAATTACGAAAACCGCGGAAAAGCGCGCACCCGCTACATGCAGGAAGCGCTCGGCGGGCCGGAAGCCTACGCCAAGGCCTATACGGAAAAACTGGACGAGGTGTTCGCATCGGGCGAAGACCTGACGGTACACGCTGAGGCGACCCCGGTGACCAAAACGGGCGACGGCACGGTCGCGAGCGGCCCACGCGTCCTGCCGCAGAAGCAGCCCGGCCTGTACACGGTTGTCTGGCATCCGATTGGTGGCCAGCCCACGCCCGAAACGCTGTGCGCTTTGAGCGACGCGTTGCAGCAGATGCCGGAGACCGAGCTGCGCCTCGCCCCGGACGAGGGCGCCTTTATCATCAACCTGACCGGCGCCGAGGCCGAAAAGGTGCTGGAAATTACGGCGGACAGCGCCCGTACGCTATTCGAGACTTCGGTCAGCTGCATCGGCGGCACGGTTTGTCAGGTCGGCATGCGCGATTCGCAGGGGCTGCTCGCCGCGTGCATCCAAGCCGCGCGCGAGGCAAACCTGCCGGACGGCGCGCTGCCCCAGATGCACGTTTCCGGCTGTGCATCCTCGTGCGGTACGCACCAGATCGGCACAATTGGTTTCCGCGGCGCGTCCAAGCTGGTCGACGGCAAGGCACAGGCGGCGTTTACCCTGTTCGTCGGCGGCTGCGATAAGCAGGGCGAGGAACAGATGGGTCGCGAACCGGGCGCGATCCTCGTCGATGAGATTCCGGCATTTATTGTCGAGTTGGGCAAGACTGTTGCGGCCTCGGGCAAGGACTTTGCCGCGTGGCGCGCGGAAAACCCGGACGGCATCGACCATATCGCTGCGCCTTATCTGGCCTGATAGCGCAAAAAACGCTGCACCCATGCAGCGGCGAACTCGCAGATCACAAAACGGCGGCGCTCCCAATCGGAGCACCGCCGTTTTTTTATTTTGTCCGTCAGACCGCGATCTCCGGGCCGAGCACAACCGTGCCGCCGCCATCCACCGCGCCGCCGCCATCGCCGACAGGCGCCGACGGCAGGGGACAGGCCGGTACGGCCGCCGTGGCAAATGCGTCGTAAGCGTTATGCTTCCATTTCTTGTTCTGTGTCGGCATTTGCACGATACCGCCGTTGGCGGTTTGCACATCCGCGCGACGCCGCTTGGTGCGCTGGTCTTTCTGCTGCTGACGCAACCGACGCGCCTCTTCCTGCTTTTGCTCGCGTTCGGCGCGTTTCTTCTTGGCGCTGATCAGCTGCTCGGCTTGCAGACGGCTGATCTTGCGCGTCGCGCGCGCCAGCAGCGCACGCAGCGACCGGATGGCGCGCCGCGCTTTGACAGCGTTCTCACCCGAACTCATCGCCTCGCCCTGCAAGCTGTCGATCGTGCTGTTGATATCCGACACCAACAGGTTGATCTGTCCGACGCTCTGCGCGCGTGCCAGCCGGTTGTACTTGCCCTTGGTGGAGTAAAACTGCGGCGACGTGACGATGATCGGCTGCTTTTTCTCTTTGGGCTTGTTCATTTCGGCAAACCAGCGCAGCAGTTGTTGTGCCCGCTCCAATTTCTCGTCATGGGGTGGTTTCTCGAAATATTGCCAAGTCTGCGCCTTGTCCTCCGTCAGATAGACACCGGAAATGTCCGTCGAGTGCAGTGTGCGCAGCAAACGCATCAGCGTTTCGCAGCCCCGCTCGAACGCTTCCGGCCCCTGCGCCATCTGCGCGAGGAACGACTGGTCGATCACCAGATGTTTGCCGCCGCCGAGCTGCGCGGCCAGCTGCCGCAATGCATCCCCGTCCTGCGCGCTCCCTGTGACGATGTGAATATCCGGAAAACTGTCTTGCAGGCTTTCCAGCACCTCATTGACCGCCTGCGGCCAATTTGTCTGCCCCCAGTCCCCTTGCAGAGTCAGCGTGTCCCGCGGCATGCTGTCCGCGCCGGCGGCCATGCCAAACGGCGACCCGTTTCCGGGGCTTTGCTGTCCGGTCATACGGTACATGGCCATAATCCGTTCGACCCGATCCATCATCGTGCATCCCTCCATCCTGCGCTTTGCGTTCACATATCCCACATATATACATATGCGACCAAAACGCCCGGAAAGTAATGCACGTTTTCAACAATTTTTCAAGTTTTGTTTCGGATGCAACCGAAAAAAGGACAGATGCCGCTTCAGCAAGCAAAAAAACGGTATGGCTTGTGCCATACCGTTTTTTTTCATAATGTTATTGGTTTATCCGAGTGCCGCGATGGATTCCTCCAGCTTTGCGAGGTGCTCGCGCAGCTTTTCGGCCTTCTCGCGCTCGACTGCGACGACCTTTTCCGGCGCCTTGTCGACGAACTTCGGGTTGTTGAGTTTCTTCATGACGAACTCGATATCGTCCTCAACCTTGGCCTTCTCCTTCTCGAGACGCGCGCGCTCGGCGGCGAAGTCAATGAGGTCGCCCATCGGCATATACAGCTGCGCGTCGCCCGTAACGACCGACGCCATCTTAGCCGCGTCTGCGGGCACCGCGTCGATCAGCTCAATGCCGGAGGCATAAGCGAGCTTGGGGAAGAAGCCCTCGCCGGCGGCAAAGGTATCCTTCTTCTCGGTCAGGATGAGCACCTTGGCCTTCTTGGACGGCGGGACGTTCATCTCGCTGCGGCGGTTGCGGATCGCGCGCACCGCGTCCATCAGCGTTTCCATCTGCGCTTCCTCGGCGGCAAAGTGCAGCGCTTCGTTGTACTCCGGCCACTTGGACACCATGACCGACGGGCCTTCGTGCGGCAGCGCCTGCCAGATTGTCTCGGTGATGAACGGCATGAACGGATGCAGCAGCTGCATCGCGCCGGACAGTACATAGCACAGCACGCGCTGGACATTTTCGTCGCCCGCCTGCAAGCGCGTCTTGGCGATTTCGATATACCAGTCGCAGAAGTTGTCCCAGATGAAGTCGTTGAGCTTGGCAGCAGCTAGACCCAGCTCATACTGGTCGATGTTACGGGTGACCTCGGCGATAAGCGTGTTGAACTTGGAAACGATCCACTTGTCCTCAAGTGTGAGCGTCTCGGGCAGCTCGGCGGCCTTGTCCTTGCCAATGGTCAGGTTCATCTGGATGAAGCGCGATGCGTTCCAGATCTTGTTGCAGAAGTTACGCGACGCCTGCACGCGCTCGTCCGAGAAACGCATGTCGTTTCCGGGGCTGTTGCCGGTCGCCAGCGTAAAGCGCAGCGCGTCCGCGCCGTACTGGTCGATGATCTCAAGCGGGTCGATGCCGTTGCCGAGCGACTTCGACATCTTGCGTCCCTGCGCATCGCGCACGAGGCCATGGATATACACAGTATCAAACGGGGTCTGCCCCATGTGCTCGACGCCCGAGAAAATCATGCGCGCTACCCAGAAGAAAATGATATCGTAGCCGGTGACCAGCGTCGAGGTGGGGTAGAAGTACTCCAGCTCCTTGGTCTTTTCCGGCCAGCCGAGCGTGGAGAACGGCCACAGCGCAGAGGAGAACCAGGTATCCAGCACGTCCTCTTCCTGACGGATATTCTTCGAACCGCACTTCGGGCAAACGTGGATATCTTCCTTGGAAACGGTCATCTCGCCGCAGTCCTCGCAGTAGAACGCCGGGATGCGGTGACCCCACCAAAGCTGACGAGAAATGCACCAGTCATGCACGTTTTCCATCCAGCGCAGGTAGGTTTTGGAGAAGCGGTCGGGCACGAACTTGGTCTTGCCCTCGGTGACAACGTCCATCGCGGGCTTTGCCAGCGGCGCCATCTTGACAAACCACTGCGCCGAGGTCATCGGCTCAACGGTCGTGCCGCAGCGGTAGCAGGTGCCGACGTTGTGCTCGTGGTCCTCGATCTTGACGAGGTAGCCGCCTTCTTCCAGATCCTTGATAACCGCCTTGCGGCACTCGTAACGGTCCATACCCTCGTACTTGCCACCGTTTTCGTTGACGGTCGCGTCCTCGTTAAATACAAGGATTTGTTCGAGATTGTGGCGCTGACCCATCTCGAAGTCGTTCGGGTCGTGGCAGGGCGTGACCTTGACGCAGCCCGTACCAAACTCCATGTCGACGTACTCATCGCCGAAAATCGGGATTTCGCGGTTCATAATCGGCAGGATGCAGGTCTTGCCGATCAGGTGCTTGTAGCGCTCGTCGTTCGGGTTGACGGCAACGCCGGTATCGCCCATGAAGGTTTCCGGGCGGGTGGTCGCAACGACCAGATCGCCCGAGCCATCGCTAAGCGGGTAGCGGATGTGCCACAGCTTGCCCGGCTGGGTTTCGTATTCGACCTCCGCGTCGGAAAGCGCGGTCGTGCAGTGCGGGCACCAGTTGATGATGCGGTGACCCTTGTAAATCAGCCCCTTGTTATAGAGGTTGACAAACACCTCGCGGACTGCCTTGGAGCAACCCTCGTCCATCGTGAAGCGCTCGCGCTCCCAGTCGCAGGACGAGCCGAGCTTTTTCAGCTGGCTGATGATGCGGTTGCCGTATTGGTGTTTCCAGTCCCAGACGCGCTCGAGGAACTTCTCGCGGCCGAGGTCGTAACGGGTCAGGCCCTCTTCCTTGCGGAGGTTTTCCTCTACCTTGATCTGGGTGGCAATGCCCGCGTGGTCGGTGCCGGGCATCCACAGCGCCTCATAGCCCTGCATGCGCTTGGTGCGGATGAGGATGTCCTGCAAGGTCTCGTCGAACGCATGGCCCATGTGCAACTGGCCGGTCACGTTCGGGGGCGGGATGACGATGGTATAGGGTTTCTTGTCCGGGTTGACCTCGGCGTGGAAAAAGCCGGAGTCATTCCAGAAGCTGTACAGCTTGTCCTCGACCGCTTTTGGGTCGTAGGTCTTGGGCAGTTCGCTCATGGGTCTATCTCCTTTTGAATTGAATTGACTGGTTCGGGCGCGGGAGCGCCCTCTGGGGTGGCAGATTTCCCTTCTTGTTTCTCTGGGCAGGTGGGTGGAAACCGTTTGGCGTGACTTACCTTTGCGCGCGCAGCGCGCCCTGAAGGAAGGGGGTGATTCGCAAGAGGGGGAAACCATGGGTTTTCCCCCTCTTGTGCGCCTGCGGCGCGCAGCCGCACGTTTCCCGCCGCCCGCAGGCGGCGAAATCCCTGCCCGTGAAGCGTGGGCAACAAAAAAGCCTTCCGTCCCCTCAAAATAGGGACGAAAGGCATCATTCCGTGGTACCACCCTGATTCGCGGCAAAAAGCCGCGCACTCGTTTACCCGTAACGTGGGCGGGACGGGACGGCCTACTGTTTTCAGCCTTCCTGCTCGAAAGCGACCTTCTTCCTACCCGCCGAAGGGCTTGCACCGAACCGCCCTCTCTCTTGACGCGCGGGGACAGGAATACTCCTCTTTGTCATTGCATTTTGCGTATTAACTTAATCAGTATATCCACAAAAGTAGGGTTTGTCAAGGTTTTTGCGTCTCGGAAATGTCGATTTCTCCATGTTCTTTTTCAAAACGGCGGATATCCTCCCGTGCAAGATACATCAGATGCCCATTGATAGATCGCCCCTCATAGGATGCAACATAGCGCAGCTTTTCTAATGTCTCCTCATCTACGCGAAAACCGATGTGTTTGGACGTACCCATAATACACCTCAATATGTTTGAACTTATTTTAAGTTCACTTTAAGACTTTTATGTGGTATGATGTTGGTAGTCTACTAAAAATGTACTAAGAATATACTAATAATTTGGAGGTGTATTTCATGGACGAACTCAACTACAAGGACGCTTACCTGTTTCTGGTGCGCGCGGTCGACGACCTTGTGCGCTATATGGAACTGTCCGACGAAACCGCCGACCGCAAAACCGTGCTTGCGGGGCTGCGGCAGGCACTTTCCGGCGCGGAAGACCGCGCAATTGGATAATCCCATCCTGTAACTTGTGCTCTGCATCCCCTTTGCTATAATAAAGGTATCAAAACGTAGGGGAGGCGACCGCCATGCGTCAAAAGCTCCGTTCTGTTCTCTGCCTGTTTGCTTTGCTCCTTGTCCTGCTGCCCGCGACCGCGAGCGCAAACGGCCTGCCGCGTACATCCATTTATATCGGCTTCGCCGGGCTGGACGACAGCATCACGCATGTCGCCCTGCTTGGCAGCGAGCCGTACCCCAGGTCCTTGAGCTCCCCGCCCGAAGCGCTCACCGCCGCCCTGCCGGACGGCTGGTATGTGTGGGACTGGATATCATACGACCCCAAAGACCAGCCCGTGTATTTTATGAATGTCCCCTACCCGGGGCCGTTCCGCGTGGCCGTGCTGCACGAGGACAACACGCTGCTGGTCACGGACGAGGCCGAACGCAGCCGTGCAATGCAGACCTTTTCCATCAACGCACAGACCGGCGAGATAGCGACCTCACCGATTGGTTTCGGCCTGCTCCAACAGTTCGCATGCACCTATGTGACGACGATTCTGATCGAAATGGTCGTGCTGCTGGAATTCGGCTTCAAGCTGGGCGACAACATCGGGCCGTTCCTGCTGGTCAACCTCGCAACGCAAATTCTGATGACGCTGACATACGGGCGCATGTTGCTCAACGACGACTGGGGACAGGCTATTTTCTGGGCCTTTGCCATCGAAGCGGTGATTTTCGTCATCGAGTCGCTCGCCTATGCGCGCTTTCTGCGTGGGCAAACCCGCGCGCGCCGCGTGGCCTATGCCATCACCGCAAACCTTGTCAGCTTTGTCATCGGCGCGCTGCTGATTACGCCATTTTACACCGCGCTGCGGCTTTGAGGCGATAAAAAAGCTTTTTCCCCTTGCATTTGCCTGAAAACTATGCTTTAATAGTACTGTTATGAAATAACGGAACCTGCGATGAACAGGGAAAGTACCGTCACGCCCCTCTTTTCAGAGAAAACGGCCTTTGGCTGCGAGCCGTCCAAAGAGGTCTGACGCGAAGTTCCCCTGCGAGCACCGGCGCTGAACGGAAAACCAGTAGGCGCAGGCGAAGTAACGCCCCGTTACCGGCGTTCAATGAGTGCCCGGCGCTGTCCGGGAATCAGGGTGGTACCACGGAAGATGTATTTTTACGCCTTTCGTCCCTATTTTGCGGGACGAAAGGCTTTTTTGTTGCGTCCCTGAACGATTTTTCATAAAGGAGAGTCACCATGAAAGAAAAACTGCAAGGCATTTTGCAGGCCGCAAAAGACCAGCTTGCCGCCGCGGCCGATGCCCGCGCGCTTGATGAAGCGCGCGTCAAGTTCCTCGGCAAAAAGGGCGAGCTGACCGCGCTCTTAAAGGGCATGAAGGACGTGGCCGCGGAGGAACGTCCGGTGGTCGGCCAGCTGATCAACGATGTGCGCGCCGAGATCGAAACCATCATCGATAAGCAGAAGCAGGTCATCGAAGAGGCCGCGCTTGCGCACAAACTCGAGACGGAGACGATCGACGTCACCCTGCCGGGCGAGGAAGTTGTCGTCGGCAAAAAACACCCGCTGAACATCGTGCTCGACGAGCTGAAGGAAATCTTCATCGGTTTGGGCTTTTCGATCGCGGAAGGCCCGGAGGTCGAGCTTGACCACTATAACTTCGAAGCGCTCAACATCCCGAAAGACCACCCCGCGCGCGACACGCAGGATACGTTCTACATTTCGGATAACGTGGTGCTGCGCACGCAGACCTCTGGCATGCAGGTGCGCGTGATGGAGCAGAAAAAGCCCCCCATCCGTATCATCGCGCCCGGCCGTGTGTACCGCTCGGACGCCGTCGACGCGACCCACTCCCCGCTGTTCCACCAGATCGAGGGTTTGGTTGTCGACAAGGGCATCCGCATGAGCGACCTGAAGGGCATCCTTGAGCTGTTCGCCAAAAAGCTGTACGGCGAGGACACAGTCGTCCGTTTCCGTCCGCACCACTTCCCGTTCACCGAGCCGAGCGCCGAAATGGATATCCAGTGCTACCGCTGCCACGGTGCGGGCTGCCCGCTCTGCAAGGGCGAGGGCTGGATCGAGATCCTCGGCTGCGGCATGGTGCACCCCAAGGTGCTGGAAACCAGCGGCATCGACCCGGAGGAATACTCGGGCTATGCGTTCGGCATCGGTCTGGAACGCACGGTCATGGGCCGGTTCAAGATCGACGATATCCGCCTGTTCTATGAGAACGATGTAAGGTTCCTTGAACAGTTCTAAGAACTTCGTTCGAAACCACGCTTTCGAACGAAAAGCCGCACCGCGCTGATGCGCGGATGCGTCTCAAGCTGCGAAAAGTTCCAACTAGTGAAACTTTTCTTCGCATTTGTGAAAAAACCGTGATACATGCTCCCGGTTTTTTCCCGACCGCCTTGCGGTCAGTATGAAAATGCGCCTGTTGGCGCGGTATGCTGAACATTACGATAAAGGAGCGTTCATCCATTATGAAGTTGCCGCTTTCCTGGCTTTCGGATTATACCGATATTTCCGGCGTCACCCCCAAGGAGTATGACGCACGGCTTACCATGTCCGGCTCCAAGGTCGAGGAGGTCTACTACCTCGGCGAGGAGATCGAAAACGTTGTGGTCGGCCGCATCAACGAAATGACCCGCCACCCCAATTCCGATCACATGTGGATCTGCCAGATCGACGTGGGCGACGAGGTCACCCAGATCTGCACCGGCGCATGGAACGTCCACGTTGGCGACCTGATCACGGTTGCAAAGCATAAGTCCACGCTGCCCGGCGGCGTGAAAATCACCAAAGGCAAGCTGCGCGGTGAAACGTCCAACGGCATGCTGTGCTCGCTCAAGGAGTTGCAGCTCGATGAGCACAACGCGCCCTACGCGGTCATCAAGCCAGCCGCAATCCTGAACGACTACGCGTGCCTGAAAGACCAGAAGCCGTCCCTGCCCGAGGAATTGACTGCGGGTTATAAGATCTACGGCAAAACGCTGTGCGCTAAGGTGCTGTCGGTCAAAACCACCGGCTATTCCCAGTACGACCTGACGGTCGACTTCGGCGCGGGCGAAACCGCTGTTTCGACCGACTGCTCCAACATCCACGAGGGCGATTTCATCGCGGTCGACACCGCAAAGATGACCGTCTGCACGCCGGACGACCTGCACGCCCAGCAGGCCGAGTTCCCGCACTGCATTACGGACGGCATCTTTATCTTAAACGAGGACTGCAAGCCCGGCGACGACATCCGCAAGGTGCTGGGACTGGACGAGTACGTCGCGGATTTTGAGATCACTTCCAACCGTGCCGACTGCTTCAGCGTGATCGGCCTTGCCCGCGAAACCGCCGCGACCTTCGACCGTCCGTTCACGGTTAAGGAGCCGGTGGTCAAGGGCTGCGGCGGCGACATCAACGAACATATGTCGGTCGAGGTGATCGACACCGACCTGTGCCCGCGCTACACCGTGCGTTTGGTCAAGAACATCAAGATCGAGCCGTCCCCGGCGTGGCTGCGCGCGCGCCTGCACGCCTGCGGTGTGCGCCCGATTAACAACATCGTTGATATCACCAACTACGTTATGCTCGAGTACGGCCAGCCGATGCACGCATTCGACTACTCCTGCCTGTCGGACGGCAAGATCGTCGTGCGTCGCGCACGGAATGGCGAGTCCATCCAGACGTTGGACGGCGTCGACCACGACCTGACCGACAAGATGCTTGCCATCTGCGACAACGACAAGCCGGTTGCGGTTGCGGGCGTCATGGGCGGCGCAAACTCCGAGATTGTCGACGGCACCAAGACCGTCGTTTTTGAGTCCGCCTGCTTCCACGGTGCGACCGTGCGCGTTACTGCCAAGGCGCTCGGTATGCGCACCGAGGCGTCCGGCCGCTTTGAAAAGGGCCTTGACCCGTCGCTGACCATGCCCGCCGTGCAGCGTGCCTGCGAACTGGTGGAACTGCTGGGCGCGGGCGAGGTCGTGGACGGCGTGCTCGACGCGTGCGCGGCTGACCTGACTCCCAAGACGCTGCCCTTCGAGCCGGACAAGATGAACGATCTGCTCGGCCTTGACCTGTCGGCTGACGAGCAGAAGGCATACCTTAAGCGTCTCGAGTTCCGTGTCGAGGACGGCAAGGTTATCATCCCGTCCTTCCGCGTGGATATCGCGCGTATGTGCGATCTGGCCGAGGAAGTTGCCCGTATGTACGGCTACGACAAGATCCCGACCACGCTGTACGCTGGCGAAATGGTGCAGGGCGAATATACGCCCAAGCAGATGGCCGAGCAGACCGTCTCCCAGACCTGCCGCAGCGCGGGCTTTGACGAAGCGATGAGCCACTCGTTCATCTCCCCGAAGTTCTACGATATGATCGGCTGGGCCGAGGACGACCCGCGCCGTATCTCCACCACGATTTTGAATCCGCTCGGCGAGGATTTCAGCATTATGCGCACCACTGTGCTGCCTTCCATGCTGCAATCGCTGGCGCACAACCACGCGCACCGCAACCCGACCGCGTCGCTGTTTGAGCTGGGCATGATCTACACCCCGTCCATCAAGGACGGCAAGGCGGATGCGGGCGTGCTCCCGCACGAGGAGAAGGTGCTCACGCTCGGCAGCTATGGCCGCCTGTCCTTCTTCCAGTTCAAGGGGGTCATCGAGGCCATTTGCCGCGAATTGAACGTGAAGGATGTGCAGTTTGTTGCGGAAAAGGGCAACCCGTCCTACCATCCGGGCCGCTGCGCGAATATCCTCATCGGCGGCAAGGTGGTCGGCGTGTTCGGCACCATCCACCCGACCGTCGCGGCACGCTACGGCATGAACGGCGAAGTGCTCGCCGCCGAGCTGCCGATGGATGCGCTGTTTGATGCGATCGATCCCGTGAAGCTCTATCATCCGCTGCCCAAGTTCCCGGCGTCTACCCGCGATATCGCCGTGCTGGTCGACGACGCGGTGCCCGCCGCGTCCATGCAGGCCGCAATTGAGCAGGCCGCAGGCGCTATCCTTGAGTCGGTTAAGCTGTTCGACGTGTACAAGGGCAAGGGCATCCCGGAAGGCAAGAAGTCGGTTGCCTACTCGCTTTCTATGCGCGCATCTGACCGCACGCTGACCGACGACGAATGCGATAAGGCCATGAAAAATGCATTGGCAGCGCTGGAAAAAGATTTCGGCGCGGTTTTGCGCGGATAAGTCTTTACTTTTCTGCCGATTTGTATTATGCTGTTTATAACAAAAACCAACCGGTAGGATCGGAAAGGAGACAGACATGCTTGACGGCACAAGAAAATTCAGCCTTGTAGACGAGTCCAACAAGGAAATGAAGCGCACGCTGACCGCGGTTTACGACGCACTAAAGGAGAAAGGCTATAACCCGATCAACCAGATCGTAGGCTATCTCCTCTCTGAGGACCCGACGTACATCACCAACCACAACAACGCGCGCAGCCTGATCTGCAAGATCGACCGCGATGAGCTGATGCAGGAACTGGTGCAGTTCTACCTCGACAACTGAAACCGCACCCGCCGGCGTCCGTCCACGGCAGTCGGCCAGCCGCATCACGCATGGTGACATAAAAATAACCGCTTCCAGCAGGAAGCGGTTATTTTTTGCCTTGCTGCACGTCCGCCCTTGACAAACAAGGCAAATCCGTTATAATAAAAATAGAAAAGGGCAGTCCGGCAAAGACGGTTGACCCTAAGTATCTATCATTTCAAAAAAATGACCGTACCAGGGGCAAGTGGGCGGTCATTTTTTTATGGTCTTGATGATTTCAAGTAGAATGAGCAGCAAAATGATCTGCCACAGCATCTCCATAAAAACCACCTCCCTTTTGAGGAGCATGGTCAACCGCCTTTGTCTTGCCAGACTGCATCTTTCATAATAGTCGATCTTTTACGTTTTGTAAAGCGAAAGGAAAAAAATGAACGGTTTTCTCCCCATTTCCAAGCAGGATATGGCCGACCGCGGCTGGTACTACTGCGATTTCCTGCTTGTGACCGGTGACGCCTATGTCGACCACCCCTCGTTCGGCACGGCGATCATCTCGCGTGTGTTAGAGGACGCGGGCTACAAGGTCGCGATCCTCAGCCAGCCGGATTTCCACGATGAGCGCGACTTTGTCGCGATGAGCCGACCACGTTACGCGGTGCTGATCAACGGCGGCAACATTGACTCGATGGTCGCGCACTACACGGCGGCCAAAAAGCGCCGCTCGGATGACGCGTATACCCCCGGCGGTAAGGCGGGCAAGCGTCCTGACCGTGCAGTAACGGTTTATTCCATGCTTGCGCGCCGCGCTTTCCCGGATACGCCGATCTATCTCGGCGGCATCGAAGCCAGCCTGCGCCGTTTCGCGCACTACGACTACTGGGCCGACCGTGTCATGCCCTCCATTCTGGAGTCGACCGGCGCGGACGGGCTGATGTTCGGCATGAGTGAGCATTCGGTCGTGGAGCTGGCGAATAACCTCAAGCACGGCAAAAAAGGCGCGGCAGCCTGCGTCGGCGTGCGCGGCACGGCCTATATGGCGCATGATGCGGACGGCATCGAAAACGCGGTCGAATGCCCGTCCTATGAGGACGTGTGCGCGGACAAGGCCGCCTATGCCCGGTCGGTCAAGCTGCAATATGACGAGCAGGACGCCGTGCGGGGCAAAGCGCTCTTGCAGCGTCACGGCAAGCGGGTGCTCATCCAGAACCCGCCCGCGCGTCCCCTGACGACCGAGGAGATGGATCACGTCTACGCCTTGCCCTATATGCGCACCTATCATCCGTCCTATGAGGCACTGGGCGGCGTGCCTGCCATTCAGGAGGTGCAGTTCTCCATCATCCACAACCGCGGCTGCTTTGGCGCGTGCAACTTCTGCGCGCTTGCGTTTCATCAGGGGCGGTATATCCAGTCGCGCAGCCATGAAAGCGTGATCGCCGAGGCCAAGCAGATCACACAGATGCCGGGCTTCAAGGGCTATATCCACGATGTCGGCGGGCCGACGGCAAACTTCCGTTTTCCGTCCTGCAAGCAGCAGGAAGAACACGGTTTGTGCAAAAACAAGCGCTGTCTGTTTCCCAAGGCTTGCAAAAATCTCGAAGCCGACCACACCGATTATCTGAACCTGCTGCGCGAGTTGCGCCAGATCGAGGGCATCAAGAAGGTATTTGTGCGAAGCGGCCTGCGCTACGACTATATGATGGCCGACCGCAACGACGCGTTTTTCCGCGAACTGGTCGAGCATCATATCTCCGGACAGCTCAAGGTCGCGCCGGAGCACATGAGTGATAACGCTCTGTATTATATGGGGAAACCATCATTCTCTGTATATGAACAATTCCGCGAGCGATATGCCCGCATCAACCAGAAGCTGGGCCGCAAGCAGTATCTTGTGCCTTATCTGATGAGTTCGCACCCCGGCGCGACGCTGGACGACGCAATCCTGCTGGCCGAGTATCTCAACAAGGTTGGCTATATGCCGGAACAGGTGCAGGACTTCTATCCCACACCCGGCACGCTGTCGACCGCGATGTACTACACGGAGATCGACCCGCGCACGATGAAGCCGGTCTACGTTGCCAAAACCGCCGAGGAAAAAGCCATGCAGCGCGCGCTGCTGCAATGGCGGCGGCCGGACAAGCGGCCGATCGTGTTGGCGGCGCTCAAAAAGGCAGGACGCGAGGATTTGGTCGGTTTTGGTAAGGAATGTCTGATACGCCCGCTGCGCGGTGAAAAGCCGCCTGCGCCATCCGCACGCACGGGCAAAAACGCCAAGAGCACGCGCCCTGCGGCGCATCGTCCCGCCCCTCCGAAGAAAAAGGGCTGGGCCAAGGCCAAACGCAAAAAGTAACCAACACATGCGCAAAACTGCACAATTCAGGCCGTCCGCTTTGCGGGCGGCCTGCGCGTTCCGCCGATTTTTCCCTAGGGCTATTGACAATGCAGTCTGCTATGGTACAATTTATGTAGCAAGCTACTTATATCGAAACGGAGGGAGCCCCTTTGGCCAACCTGCCCTTTCCCGGTGAATACTTCAAGATGATCAACATCCTGTTTATCGCGCACGCGGACGCGGCGCTGCGCTCGCTCGGCCTGACCTGCGCGCAGAGCGACGTGCTGATGTTCCTGTCCGAGCGCAGCGGGGAGGAAACCACCGTGCAGGATATCGGCCAGCATTTCCGCCTCAAGCACCCGACCGTCATCGGCTTTGTCCGGCGGCTGGAGGATAAGGGCTTTGTCACCACTGCGGTGTCCGAACGCGACCGGCGCTGCCGTGTCATCCGCCTGACCGATAAATTTGCCGAGGTCGAGCGCGTGCTGCAAGACATCCGCAACCGTATGGATGCGCGTGCCGCGCGCGGCTTCTCTCCCGAGGAGATGGCGCAGATGCAAAGCTATCTGGCGCGTATCTACCACAACATCAGCGAGGGCTGATGTTTCTTTTTCTCTTTTTATGTAGCTAACTACCCATTTGCGATAATTACAGGAGGTAATTTTATGAGAAGTAATAATGACGCTGTATTCCGCGACGCGCCAATCCCCAAGGCGGTCGCACAGATGGCCGTGCCGACCATGTTAAGCATGCTGGTTGTCGTGCTGTACAATATGGTCGACACCTTTTTCGTCGGCCAGACGGGCGACGCCAATCAGGTGGCGGCGGTTTCGGTCGCCACGCCTGTGTTCCTGATCCTGATGGCGTTCGGCAACATGTTCGGTATCGGCGGCTCGTCTATGATCTCGCGCCTGCTGGGCGCGGGGGAAGGGGAGCGCGCCAAAAAGGTCAGTGCGTTCTGCTGCTACGGGTCGCTCATCTGGGGCGTTGTAATGATTTTCGTGTTCCTTGGCGCGATGCCGTTTATCCTGTCGTTGATCGGCACGAGTGAATACACCATCGACTATGCCCGCGACTACCTGTTCTGGATTTCGCTCGGCGCGCCGTTCATCATCTTTGCCAACGGATTTTGTAACCTTATCCGCGGTGAGGGCGCGGCGACTGCGTCCATGGTCGGCAATATGGTCGGCACGGTGGTCAACATTATCCTTGACCCTATCATGATCCTGACGCTTGGCTGGGGTGTCAAGGGTGCAGCGATTGCGACCGTGATCGGTAACATTTGCGCCTGCTTTTTCTACCTGTTTTACTTCCTGCGCGGCAAAACCGTGCTGTCTATCCACCCGCGCGACTTCGCCGTGCGCGGCATCATCGGCGGCGTGGTCGCCATCGGCCTGCCCGCTTCGCTCAACAACATCCTGATGAGCCTGTCCAACATCCTGCTCAACAAGTACCTTGCCGGTTACGGCGACAATGCGGTCGCGGGCATGGGCGTGGCGATGAAAGCGAATATGCTCGTTGTGTTCGTTCAGCTGGGTTTGGCCATGGGCGTGCAGCCGCTGATCGGCTTTGCCTACGGGGCAAACAACATCCATCGCGTGCGCGGGGTGGTCAACTTCTCGGCCATCTGCACGACGATTATGGGCGTAATTCTGACCGTGATCTACTGGTTCACGGCCGACTCGATCATCTCTCTCTTTATCAACGATGCCGCTGTTATTGAAGCGGGCGTACCCATGCTGCGCGCGCTGATGTTCTCCGCGCCTGTGCTGGGCATCATGTTCGTGCTGCAAAACGCGTTGCAGGCGATGGGGCGCGCGGCGGCAGCGCTCGTGCTGGCTGTCAGCCGTCAGGGCTTCATCTTCGTGCCCTGCGTGATTATCGCGGGCGCATACCTCGGCCTGAACGGCATTATCTTCTCCCAGCCCGCAGCCGACCTGTTCTCGGTTGTGATGAGTATCGTCATGTTTGTCTATATTACCAAGCGTCTGATGCGGCAGCAAGCCCAGCCCGCCGCATGACATTCGCTGACCTTCCAGCGCACACCACCCGCTTCGGCGGGCGTGTGCGCTGTTTTTTTGCCGTTTCTGCCAAAATCAGCCCTTCCGGCAGCGTTTCTTTTTGATTGCGCGCGCCGCGCTTTGGTGTTAGAATAAAAGCTGATATATTGTGTCAATCTCACACCGGAACGGGGAATGTGTTTTATGTGGATCGCGGACAACTGGAAGGATTACGCCGTCATCGACTGCGGCGGCGGGGAAAAGGTCGAGCGCTGGGGCGATCAGGTGCTGGTGCGCCCTGACCCGCAGGCCATCTGGCCGCGTGACAAGGACTGCCGCGCGTGGAATAAGCCGAACGCCATCTATCACCGCTCGAACGCGGGCGGCGGCCAGTGGGAGATACGCAAGCTGCCCGAGCAGTGGGCGATCCACTATGGCGACCTGACTTTCCAGCTCAAGCCCATGAGCTTCAAGCACACCGGCCTGTTCCCCGAGCAGGCCGCCAACTGGGATTTTATCGACCGCATGGTGCGAAACGCCGGGCGGCCGGTGAATGTACTCAACCTGTTCGCCTATACGGGCGGCGCGACGCTCGCGGCGGCAAACGCAGGCGCATCGGTCTGCCATGTGGATGCTTCCAAGGGCATGGTGCAGTGGGCGCGCGAAAATGCCGCGTCCTCCGGCCTTGCCGACCGGCCCATTCGCTGGATTGTGGACGACTGCAAAAAGTTCGTCCAGCGCGAGATGCGCCGTGGCCGCAAGTACGACGCGATTATTATGGACCCGCCGAGCTACGGACGCGGCCCGTCGGGCGAAACGTGGAAAATCGAGCAGGACGTGGCTGACTTTGTCGAGCTGACGATGGGTGTTTTATCGGACAAGCCGCTGTTTGTGCTGATCTCCAGCTACTCGACCGGGCTTGCGCCGTCCGTTATGAGCTATCTGCTGGGTATCACAGCGGCAAAGCGCGCCGCGGGCAAAATCGAAGCGCAGGAGCTTGGCCTGCCGGTCGAGTCGACCGGGCTGGTACTGCCGTGCGGCTCCTCCGCGCGTTTCATCGCACAAACCTGAAACCAATAACCACCAAACCGGAGCAGAGAAAAGGAGCTGACTGCAATGCATCAGATACATTGGTTTGTGACGTATCTCCCTATTCTGATTTACTCCCTGATTCCAATGGCTATTGGCTTGATTCTTCTGTATTTTGTCATCAAAAAAGCGGTCAAGGACGCGATCAACGAGTCCAACCGACCGAAATTCTGATTGCTGCAAGGACGAATACTATGTCTGAAATCATCAAAACCGAAAACCTGCAATACGCCTATCCAGCCGAGGAGGGACAGCTGGCCGTACCTGTTTTGAAAGGCATCGACCTGAAGGTAAAGCGCGGCGAGTTCGTTGCCGTGCTCGGCCACAACGGCTCGGGCAAGAGTACGCTCGCAGGCTGCTTTAACGCCATCCGCTTGCCGACCGGTGGCGTATGCTACGTCGATATGATGGACACGCGCGACGAAAACAACACCTACGAGGTGCGCAAGACCGTCTCAATGGTGTTCCAAAACCCGGATAACCAACTGGTCGCGACTGTGGTCGAGGAGGACGTGGCGTTTGCGCTGGAAAACATGGGCGTGCCGCCGCAGGAGATTCGCAAGCGCGTGGATGAAGCGCTCAAGGCCGTCGGCATGTATGAATACCGCGCGCAGGCGCCGCACCGGCTGTCCGGTGGGCAGAAGCAGCGCGTCGCGATTGCGGGCGTCATTGCGATGATGCCGCGCTGTGTTGTGCTTGACGAGCCGACCGCCATGCTCGACCCGCAGGGGCGGCGCGAGGTCATGGCAGTGGTGCGTGAGCTCAACCGTAAATTCGGCATCACGGTCATTCTGATTACCCACCACATGGATGAGGCCGTGCAGGCTGGGCGTGTGGTCGTGATGCACAAGGGCAATGTGCTGATGGACGGCACCCCGCGTGAAATCTTCACGCAGGTGGATACGCTGCGCGCCGCGTCCCTGACTGTGCCGCAGACGATCGAGGTATTGTACGACCTCGACCGGCAGGACGGCGCGGATTTGCCGATCGACGCGCTCTCGGTCACCGAATGTGCCGATATCTTAGAGACTTTTTTACAGTGAGGCTGCATGCCCACTGATTTTTGACACACAGGAGGACGAATCCTTTGTCAACCATTCTGGAAACCCGGGGCTTGACCCATATCTATGGCGCAGGCACCCCTTTTGAGCGCAAGGCGCTCGACCATGTTGATCTGAAAATTGAAAAAGGCGAAATTCTGGGCGTGATCGGCCACACCGGCTCGGGAAAATCCACGCTCATCCAGCATTTCAACGGCCTTTTGAAGCCGGACGCGGGCGAAGTGCTGCTCGACGGCCGGTCCATCTGGAACGCCAAGGGCAAATGCGCGCGGGAAACGCGCTTCCGCGTCGGGCTGGTGTTCCAGTATCCGGAGTACCAGCTGTTTGAGGAAACCATCGCGAAAGATATCGCTTTTGGCCCGTCCAACATGGGTCTTTCGCAGGCAGAAATTGACGAGCGCGTTCTGGAGTCCATGCGCGCGGTCGGGCTGGATGAAGCAATGGCGAACCAGTCGCCGTTTGCCCTGTCCGGCGGACAGAAGCGCCGCGTCGCGATCGCGGGCATCCTTGCGATGCGCCCCGAGGTGCTCGTGCTCGACGAGCCGACCGCCGGGCTTGACCCGCATGGCCGCGATGAGATCCTCGGGCTGGTGCGCGACTACCACAAACAGTCGGGCGCGACGGTGTTGATCGTCTCCCACTCGATGGAGGATATTGCCGGGCTGGCCGACCGCCTGCTCGTGATGGATCACGCCAAGGTGCTGTTCTGCGACACGCCGCGCGCGGTGTTCTCACACGCAAACGAGATCATCGCGGCGGGGCTGGATATTCCGATGATCACCAAGGTCATGCTGGAGCTGAAAAAGCGCGGGCATGACGTGGATACCGCGGTCTATACCGTCGCGCAGGCGCTCGACGCGCTGCGTGCCTGCAAAGCGAAAGGGGGCGCGCGCTGATGCTCAAGGATATCACCATCGGGCAGTTTTTCCCCGGTGACAGCGCGGTGCACCGGCTCGACCCGCGCGTGAAAATCGTGCTGACGGTCGCGTTTATCGTGCTGCTGTTTCTCGCCGAGGGACCGGTCTCCTATGCGCTTATTCTGGCTTTTCTGGGGCTGATCATCGCCATTTCGCGCATTTCCCCCAAACTGGTCGTGCGTGGACTGAAGCCGATCCTGTTTATCGTTGCGTTCACTGCGGTGCTCAACCTGTTCTATACGCCGGGTGAATACATCTGGCAGTGGGGCTTTCTGCATATCAGCCGCGAGGGTATCCGCATGGCGGTGTTTATGGTGATTCGGCTGATGCTGCTCATCATCGCAACCTCAATGCTGACCTACACCACCAGCCCAATCCAGCTGACAGACGGCCTCGAGCGTCTGCTCGGCCCGCTGAAAAAGCTCCACGCACCCGTGCATGAGCTTTCGATGATGATGTCGATCGCGCTGCGCTTTATCCCGACGCTCATCGAGGAGACCGAGAAGATCATCTCGGCGCAGAAGGCGCGCGGCGCGGATTTTGAATCCGGCAGTCTGGTGCAGCGCGCAAAGGCGATGATCCCGATTCTGGTGCCGCTGTTTATCTCAGCGTTTCGCCGCGCGGACGAGCTTGCCACCGCGATGGAGTGCCGTCTGTACCGCGGGGATGTCGGCCGCACGCGCATGAAGCAGCTGAAAATCGCTCGGGTGGACGTGTGCGCCGTGCTGGTATGCGCGGCGGTGTTTGCAGCGGTGATTGTGCTGCGGCGGTACGGCCTATGAATATTGCGGTAGTTTTGTCCTATGACGGGACGGCCTACAACGGCTGGCAGGTGCAGAAAAACGGCCCGTCAATTCAGGAAAGTATGGAAACCGCTGTGTTCCGGCTGCTCGGACAGAAAACCCATGTCTCGGGCGTCGGGCGGACGGACTCGGGCGTGCACGCGCGGCGCTATGTCGCAAACTTCAAGGCGGACTGCACCATCCCGATGGACCGTCTGCCTTACGCCCTGAACAGCTTCCTGCCGCCCGATATTGCTGTTTCGGGCGCGGTGCAGGTGCCGGACGATTTTGACGCGCGCTTTGACTGCACCAAAAAGGAATACGCTTATTATATCTATCCATCCACCCTGCGCGACCCGTTTCATGCGCGTTACGCGTACCGCTATAACTATCCGCTCGATATCGACCGGATGCAGGCGGGTGCGCAGCGCTTTGTAGGCAAGCAGGATTTCGCCGCTGTGCGCAGCCAAGGCACGCCGGTGAAAAGCACGGTGCGCACCGTGTTCTGGTGCGAGGCCGAGCCGGTGGATGATCTCATCCGCATCCGCGTGTGCGGCGACGGCTTCCTGTACAATATGGTGCGCGCGATTGCGGGCACGCTGGTGTACGTCGGCGGCGGCAAGCTGACACCGGACGATGTGACAGCCATCCTGCGCGCGTGCGACCGCGAGCAGGCCGGGCCGACGCTGCCCGCCTGCGGTTTGTTCATGAACCGGCTGTGGTACGAGCATACGCCCGAACTCGCGGCATTCCATCTGGATGCATAGCGTCCGCTTACATTTTCATTTTCTATTCACATCTTATCCCCCAAAACGCGATACAATGAGGAGAAGGAACGTATGCGCGAACAACAGCCACCCCGCACCAAACAGAATATCGTCCGCTTCCCATCTTCGCGGCGGGAGCGCAAGCGGCTGCTGCGCGAAAATAAGGACCCCCGCGTGCGCATCACCGTGCTGCTGCGTGCCGTGTGCGGCTGGCTGCTGGTGGTGTGCACCTTCCTGTTCCTGCTGTCCAACTACCGGCTGCTTTCGCCCGCGTCTATCCGCAGCGTGGTTGAGTATGCGATTGCCGGATTGCGGCAGCATGAAGGCGATATCACCTCGATTTACTACGAAAACGGCACGTTTGCCGATGCTGCGCTGTTTGAAGCCGGACTGGCTTATGTGGACAACGACTCGCTGTTCCTTGCCCGCCCGGGCAGCATGACCACGATGCGGCAGACGCTGGGCTACTCCAATCCGGTGGTGGAAACGTGCGACGACTATGTGCTGGTCTACGACCGCGGCGGCATGAACGCCGTGCTGACCAACGCGGCCGCCCCGGTCGCGGAACTGGCCCTCGATTCTGCCATCATCACCGGTTCGCTCGGACAGGACGGCCGCTTCGTGCTCGTCACTGATGAGCCGGGCTACCGCACGGCGGTTGCGGTATATGATACCACCGGCAAGGAAGTATTCAAATACCGCTCGTCGGAATACTATATCCTGTCGGCCTGCCTGTCGCCCGATGAAAAGACGCTGGCTGTGCTCGCCTTCCAGCAGGATGGCGTGGCGCTGACTACCCATGTGCAATTTTACGATGTGTCCAGCGGTTCGCTGGATGCGGATGTCTCGCTCGAGGACACGTTGGGCATGACGCTGTGCTACCCGGAAAATGGCACCGCTGTCGTGCTGTGCGACGACGGGCTATACATGATCGGCCGCGGCGGTGAGGCCAATCAGGTGCTGACCGCAGCTTCGACCGATATGATCGCCTTTGCCACGCAGGGCGATGTGCTGGCACTCGCTACGCGCTCGTATACGAGCGGCGCGCGCAGCGATGTGTACACCGTGCGCGGCGGCACGCTCAGCGGCCCCTATCCTCTTGCCGAGGAACCCTCCGCACTGGCAGTGTCGGCCTACGGCACGGCGGCGCTCAGTTCTTCTGGCGTGACCGTGTACGACAAAAACTTTACTCCGCTCTGGCACAACACCGAGGCCATCGGCGCGCGGCGCGTGCTGCTGACCGACGACGGTACGCTGTGCGTGCTGTACACCAAGAATGCGCGCCTGTTTACCGCGCGCAGTGAACATTCCGAGGAAGTAACCGATGTCAATTGACACTGTTTTATCCACCCTTGCCGGGCTGTGCAACCTGCCCGACCTGATTGTGCTGGCGGTTTTGCTGGTCAACGTAATTTTGGGCTGGCGGCGCGGCTTCTTTGGCGCGCTGACCGGACTGGTCGGTCGTGTGATTGCGGTTGCGGCGGCGTTTTTTGCAGCGCGCTGGGCCGCACCGCAGGTCGCGCGGCATGTGGTTGAGCCGATCGTGGGCGACCTGTTTGCGCGGCAGGCCGGGGTTTCCGGCGCGGCAGGCACGCTGGACAGCTTGCGGCAAAGCGTGTCCGAGGCCGCAGCTTCGATGGCTGAAAGCCTTGCATTTGTGCTTCTGCTTATTCTGTTCTGTATCCTGTTCGGATGGCTGGTCGGACTGGCCGCCAAAAGCCTGCGCACCGTCGCGCATATGACGCCGCTGGGCGTGCTTGACTCGCTCGCGGGCGGTGTGGTCGGGTTGGCGGCAGGTTTGCTGCTGGTCGCGATCGTGCTGATCGGCGTATGGTGGGTGACCCCCATCGCCTATTCGCCGCTCGGCTGGCTTTCCCCCGAGCGGGTATCCGGCAGCCTGCTGCTGGCCAAAATCATCGACGTATTGCCGGTGGCCATCTAAGGCAACGCCGCGCCAGTGTGCATACGGCGTTGCACCAAACCTGTTTTCCCACTTCCGCAAAGGAGTTTTAGCAATATGAACATGCCAATGTGCTCGCGGTGTAAAAAGAACATCGCGGTGGTGTTTATCACCAAAATCGAAGGCCCGGACAAAACCACGCAGGAGGGCCTGTGCATCAAATGCGCGCGTGAGATGGGCGTCAAACCGCTCGACAACATCATGGAGCAAATGGGCATCACTGAGGACGACCTCGAGGCGCTGTCGGGCGAAATCAGCTCGCTGGCAGATTTAAACGACCTCGTGCCCGCCGGTTCGGATGGTGCGGACGACGATGCCCCGCACGAGACCGACCCGGCCTCGAACCCGCCCGCGACCATCCCGCCGCTGTCGCCTTCCGAGCCGCTGCGCGGCGCGGAAGGTGCGCGCACCCGCACGCAGGCGCCCCCGCGTGACGACAAAAAACGCAAGTATCTTAACAACTACTGCGAAAACCTGACGCGCAAGGCCGCCGAGGGGCGCATCGACCACATCGTCGGCCGCGACCGCGAGACCGACCGCGTGATCCAGATCTTAAACCGCCGCCAGAAGAACAACCCCTGCCTGATCGGCGAGCCGGGCGTCGGTAAGACGGCGGTCGCGGAGGGGCTGGCTGTGCGCATCAACGAGGGGCGTATCCCGTTCAAGATGCGGAACAAAGAGGTGCACTTGCTCGACCTGACCGCACTTGTCGCGGGCACGCAGTTTCGCGGCCAGTTTGAAAGCCGTATGAAGGGCTTGATTGACGAGGTGAAAAAGCTCGGCAACATCATCCTTGTCATCGACGAGGTGCACAACATCGTCGGCGCGGGCGATTCGGAAGGTTCCATGAACGCCGCGAATATCTTGAAGCCCGCGCTTGCCCGCGGCGATATTCAGGTGATCGGCGCGACCACGCTCAAGGAATACCGCAAGCACATCGAAAAGGACGCCGCGCTTGAGCGCCGCTTCCAGCCGGTGTACATCGGCGAGCCGTCGGTTGCGGAGACGACCGAAATACTCAAGGGCATCCGCTCGTACTACGAGACTTTCCACGGCGTGCAGGTGCCGGACGATATCTGCCGCCGCGCCGCCGAGATGAGCGAGCGCTATATCACCGACCGCTTCCTGCCCGACAAGGCCATCGACCTGATTGACGAGGCCTGCTCGCGGCTCAACCTGGATTCCCCGCAGCTGTCCGAAATCCCGGCATTGCAAACCGAGATGGAAAGCCTGCAAACCCAGCTTGACCTGCTGACGCAGTCGAGCGCGCGCGACGAGCAGGAGGACACCTATGCCCGCATCGCGTCCTGCCGCCAGCGGCTGTTGCAGGTTGAAGGACGGCTGCACGAATTGCTGTGCAAGCCCGCCCCCACGGTCGACGAGCAGCTGCTTGCCGCGGTGATCGAGCTGTGGACGGGTATCCCGGCCGCCAAGGTCGCGGCGCAGGAGTCTGCGCGGCTGAAAGGCATGGAAGACCGGCTCAAGAGCCATGTCATCGGGCAGGACGAGGCGGTCGACGTGGTCTGTGCGTCCATCCGCCGCTCGCGCGCGGGCATCAGCCCCAAGCGCAAGCCCGCGTCCTTCCTGTTCGTCGGCCCGACCGGTGTGGGCAAAACCGAGCTGGTCAAACAGCTGGCGCTCGACCTGTTCGACTCGCCGGACGCGCTGGTGCGGCTGGATATGTCGGAATATATGGAAAAGCACACGGTTTCTCGCCTGATCGGCTCGCCCCCGGGCTATGTCGGCTATGACGAGGCCGGTCAGCTGACCGAAAAGATTCGCCGCCGGCCGTACTCGGTCGTGCTGTTTGACGAGATCGAAAAGGCGCATCCGGACGTTTTAAACGCCCTGCTGCAAATCCTCGACGACGGCCGCCTGACCGACGCGCAGGGTCGCGTGGTCAGCTTTGAAAACGCTGTTATCGTTATGACCTCGAACGCCGGCTCGAACACGGGCGGCGCGCCTGCGGGCTTCGGCCGCACGGTGACGCAGCAGAGCAAAGAACGCGCGCTTAAGGCGCTGGAGGATATCATGCGCCCCGAGTTCCTCAACCGCATTGACGAAATCGTCGCGTTTGAGCAGCTGACCGAGACGGATTTCCACAAGATCGCCGGCATCATGCTGGGCGAGCTGCGGAACAGCCTCGCGGACAAAAATATCCGCCTGACGTGGGACGACAGCCTGCTTGACTGGCTGACCGAAAAGTCGTTTTCGCTCAAGTATGGCGCGCGCAACCTGCGCCGCCTGATCGAAAAGGAGATCGAAAACCCGCTCGCGACCGCTATCGTCACGGGCGAGCAGCCGCTTTCCGGCGCATACCTGCGCGCGGAGGACGGCAAGCTCATTCTGGATACGATCTGACAAACGCAAATTGCCGCTGGGTAAACCGGCGGCAATTTTTTCGCCTTCTTCGGGAGCATTTCCCCGCCCCCGTGCATCCTAAGGGTGTCCGGACAACGAGACGAGGTGATACGATGGAAATGATACTGACGGAAATACAGAACGACGTCCGCGCGCGGTTCACTGCCGCCATAACGCAGCACCGCCGCGCGATGTACCGCGCCGCGCGGGCGCTGCTTGCGAGCGATGCAGATGCCGAGGATGCGGTCAGCGAAGCAATCCTGCGTGCGTGGCAGGCTTTCGGGCGGCTGCGGGATGAAAACGCGCTCAAGGGGTGGCTGATTAAGATTACAGTCAACTGCGCGCACGAGCACCACCGCAAAACTGCGCGCCTGACCTATACGGACGATCTCGAGCCGCTTGCGGGCGGCGCGGAGGACAGGCACGATTTTGCGCTGTGGGATGCGGTGTGCGCGCTGCCCGAGGACTACCGCGTGGCGACCGTTCTGTTTTACTACGAGGATATGACGACCGCCGAGATTGCAAAGGCGCTCGGCGTGCGCGAGGGGACAGTGCGCAGCCGCCTGTCCCGCGCGCGAAATCGTCTGCGCACCCTGCTGGAGGAGGAATGAAGTATGACAGTTGACGAAAAAATCAAAGCCCGCGCCCAGCGCGAGGGCAGCCCGGTGCCTGACGGCTTTGACGAGCGCATGGACGCGCTCATGCGCGACCTGCCTGCGCAGACTGCACCGGTAGCGCCGGTCAGAAAACGCCGCGCATCGCGCACCGCCGTCTGCATCGGCATTGCGGCTGCGCTGGTGGTCGGGGCAGCGGCAGCAGCGCCGACGGTCATTCAAATGGCACAGGGCGCAATTGACTATTTCCACACCGGCCGCGCCGGCGAGTATACCGCATTGCAAACCGAGTATGAACAGTTCAACGCCGCAGTCGGCGCAAGTAAGACCGTGGACGGCGTGACGCTGACCATCAACAACATTGCGCTGGATGACAGCTATATGAGCATCTTTTTCACCATGTCGAGCGATACACCGCTCGATCAGGTCGGCACGAACAGTGAGCCGGAAAGCTGGCGCGCAGGCTGGACTGCACCGGTATTTTGGGCAAAGGTGAACGGTAAAGAGCTGGATACCACTGGCGAGGTTCAAAACGAAGCGTATTTCGTGGACGATTACACACTCAAGGGTGTACACCGTCTGACACTCAAGGAAACGCTGCCGGAGCAATTTGATTTGCTGCTCTATACCAGCGGCACCAGCCGCCTGAATGAGGGTGACATCCAGTTTGAACTGTCGGTGGACAAGAGCGCTGTCGCGGTCGAAACGCGGACGGTTGAGCCGGAACAAGACTTCACAGTCGATTATGTCCACACCTATGAGGACGGTAGCACAAACGCTATCCATCGTACGCCACGCATCGAGCGTCTGTCGATTTCGCCGCTCAGTGCAACCATTACGCTGAGCGAAAAGGTCTCCGGCGACGATTTCCCATGGGATGGTTTTGTGCTGCGCGACGACAAGGGCAACTTCCTGCTCCGCCTGCCTGCCGGTATGACCAGCAGCACATTGGGTCGTTCGGTGAATGTGTTCGAGTTCATCGGCGCGGATGAAACGACAAAGTCGGTCACGCTGATTCCAATCAAGTGGAGCTATCACGCCCATGAGGTCAAGGGTGCGCTGGACAGCCTGCCGCTGACTGACGATTGCAAAAACGGCGTGACGCTGGAAACGCTCGAGGTCGGCGCGGACAGGGCTGTTGCCACCTTCTCGGTACGCGGTGCCGTCTGGGAGGAAAACGGCCAGTTTAACCTGACCGATGCGGACGGTAATGCCCTTTCCTTCAACAAATTCGCGGCGATCGATAGCTATACCGACCGGGAAACCGGCAAAATTATCGCGACGCTGTATTATCCCGATGCAACCGAGGAGGAAGTCTCCAAGATCGCAGGCGTATCCTTCTGGCAGCCGGACGACGATCTGGAATTACTCGAAGATCAGGCGGTTACGATCGACCTGCCATAACGCAAAAAGGCCACCCTATTGGGTGGCTTTTTCGCGTCCATCCTGCCTTTTCCTTGCGGGGAACGGCCTTACCCAAACCGGAACCAGAACCGTGGCCCGGTGGGTGTGTTCTCCGCGCCGTAGGCGTAGCCGTGCAGATCGAACACGGTTTTGGCGATCGACAGCCCCAGCCCGTCGCCCTTGGCCGTGCGCGACCGGTCGGCCTGAAAATACGGCTCCCACAGGTGGGGCAGCGCTGCATCCGGGATGGCGTCGCCTGTATTAACGACCGCGCACACGCCGTGCGCAATATGCACGGTGATGCTGCCGTCCGGCGGGGTGTGTTGGACTGCGTTCTCCAAAATCGCGTCGAGCGCGCGGGCAAGCAGCGCGCGGTCGGCCTCGGCTGTGTCCGTACCGTCGACGATCACCGACGTGTGCAGGCGGCTGTCCGGCGGGACGGCGGCATCCAGCCGCTCGCGCACGAGAGGGGAGAGAGGTACCTGCTCGCGCCGCAGGGCTTTTGCGCCCGTCTCCAGCCGGGACAGCTCGAGCATGCGCCGCATGCTGCCGTCCATGCGCTGCGCCTGCTGCTGGATGACATCCAGATAATGCGCGCGCTTGTCCTGCGCCATGTCGCCCGAGAGCAGTTCGGCGGTCGCGGAGAGGACGGCGAGCGGTGTTTTCAGCTCATGCGCAAGCGCGGCGGTCGTATCGCGGCGCGTCTGCTCGATGCGCTCCTGCTTGCGCCACACACGCAGCAGGGCAAAGGCGAGGATGGCGGACATGGTCAGCATCGCCGCCAGCCCCATCCCGTAAACCGGTGTTAGTTCGTTTATTGCTTCGCGCAGCGGATAATACGACCAGATATAGATCATGGAATAGTCCGTTGGCTCCATGGTGACCATATCCTGCCCGATGTACCGGCCGATCTCCACATAATAGTGGAAAATCGTATTACTGTCCTTCCATGCGCCGATGGCAAAGTTCATGTCCTCCACGCCTTCGGCCAGCGTCAGCATGCGCGCGCGCATCTGCGCCAATTCCGCAGAATCCCGCGCTTTGATATAGCCGGAAACGCCGTCCGGTACATGAAATCCTGGAAGGGTGAAACGCCCCGGACTGCCGTCCATTTCGCATTCAAACGGCTGGTCGTTCCAGAACAGGCCGCTGGTATCGATATCCGGCTGACGCTCCATCAGCACGGTTTCGCCTTCAAGTGGCTTGTGCAGGATGCCTCCATCGCCCGGCAATACTTCATATTCCGTCGAGGTATAAGTCAGTCGATATGGAATAAACATGCCATTGTCCTGCCAGCCCTGATAGTGTAATGTGTGATAGACATTGCCGGTTTGCACGGGTTTGCTGCTCTCCTGCGCAAGTTCAACAAGCCGAAATTGTTCTTCTTCGGTCAGCCAACGCTCCAAATCAAGATATAGCCAAGCGCCCAACACATAATAATTCCCCGATGACGCGAGCAGGTTGCGATCATTGTCAAACACGCCGACCATCGCCAACGGCTGTAAGCTTTGGTTGCACAAATCGTATAGCCCTCCTGCGCCGCCGGCCATATTGCGATCCAGCCAATACTCTGCCCCCTGTATGACGTAACTGTAGTCGCCGTAGGTTTCGCGCGCCTCGTCCAGCTTGCGCTGTGCCGTCACATAGGTAAACACGCCCATCACCGCCAGATAAAACGCCAGAAACCCCGTGCCTACGCGCCAGAAGAAACTCCAGAAATTCCTATGTTTGCTTTTCATCTCCATCCACCTCCAATTTGTAGCCCTGCTTGACTACGGTCTTGATGCAGCCCGCGTGCGCGCCGAGCGCTTTTCGCAGCTTTTTGATGTGGCTGTCCACGACACGGTCGGTGCCGTCAAAATCCCACCCCCACGCGAGATTTAACAGCTCGTCGCGCGTCAGCACGCGGTTTTTTCGCTCCATCAGCGCCCGCAGCAGCGCAAATTCCTTGGGCGGCAACGTGACCGGTACGCCGTCCGCTTTGACCGTGCCGCGCACAGGGTCGAGCACGAGCGTCCCTGCCGTCAGCACATCACCCTGCGTAAGCCCCTTCGCGCGGCGCAGCAGCGCCTGCGCCTTGGCGTATAGCACCGCCAGTGAAAACGGCTTGACAACATAGTCGTCCGCGCCCAGTCCGTAGCCGTACAGCTTGTCCTGCTCGTCTTCGCGCGCCGTGACGAACAGGATGGGGACATCGCCCCGCTGCCGCGCCGCACGGCACAGCGCGAAGCCGTCTGTCCCCGGCAGCATCACGTCGAGCAGCAGCAAGTCGAACGGGCGCTGGCCGATCAGTGCAAGCGCCGTGTCGCCGTCGGCCGCCGTCTCGACTACGACTGTCCCGCTGCTTTTTTCTGTGAAGTAGTCCGCGACCACCTCGCGCATGGCCGGCTCGTCCTCGGCCAGCAAGATCGTGTATGGCATCCGGCCCCCCCCCCTTGTGCTTCCAGTATAGCATGGCCGTTTGCCCTTTTGATGACGCGATGCCCGGTCGGGAAATTTTTTTGCTCCTCTGAAAATTTTTATGACAGAAATCGAAAAAAGTAGTTGACAAAATCCGCAATCATTGGTATACTGTTTAAGCGTCAGAAAAACCCGCGGGTGTAGTTCAATGGTAGAATGTCAGCCTTCCAAGCTGAACACGTGGGTTCGATTCCCATCACCCGCTCCACCCATTCTAGGTGTCGGGTTACCGGAATTGATATGCGCCAGTAGCTCAGCCGGATAGAGCAACTGCCTTCTAAGCAGTAGGCCGGGGGTTCGAATCCCTCCTGGCGTGCCAAGATTTATCACGGCATGACCGGGGATTCGAAAGGCGGCTCTTACAAACAATCCGGTGGATTGTTTGAACCGCCGTGGCTTTTCCGCAGAAAAGCGAATCCCTTCTGGCGTGCCAAATTCCTGCTGGCGAAACAGAATATGGTGGGTATAGCTCAGTTGGTTAGAGCATCGGATTGTGGTTCCGAGGGTCGAGGGTTCGAGTCCCTTTACCCACCCCATATCACCCTATGACGCGCTGCCTATCGCAGCGCGTTATGCTTAGGGTAGCGGTATTGCTTTCGTTCCCGACGGATACAGGGGCGTCGCCAAGCGGTAAGGCATCGGCCTTTGACGCCGACATTCGCTGGTTCGAATCCAGCCGTCCCTGCCACTTTTTTCTCAAACTGCATATGACCCAGTAGCTCAGTCGGCAGAGCACCTGCCTTTTAAGCAGGGTGTCCGGGGTTCGAATCCCCGCTGGGTCACCAAAGCAAACCCGTCATGAAAGTGACGGGTTTGCTTTATTTGCTTCTATTTCCCTTGTATTCCTTTGAAATATATTTAATTTTCATAAACAGTTGCTTTGCAAAATTTAGTGTATTATAGCGAAGATATATCATTGTACGCAATTTAGAGTGTTGCAAATTTGTGCAACACTTTTGAATGCATCTTGGTTATTCCGCCCTTTAGTTTTGCCGATATTTAACTGTAAGGATTATCGCACCATTGTTGCGATAATCCTCACAGTTCTACGCATAAATGCTTCGCATTAACAGAATCTATCTCCATAGAATAATATAGTGTCATATACTGCCTACTCATGCCTGATTTATACACGGCATCACACCCCCAACACCTTGTGGTATATGACCACATTTTATAAGATCGTTCACAAATTCTAGTTTACAAACAGAACACTATCATTTATTATATAATAGATAGACAAGGAGAGATACGAATGCCACAAAACCCAAAGAAAAAGTCAGTTTCTCCATCGATAGAAAGAATACGAAATGACCTGAAGCGCAAAAAAATCGATTATGCTCAAGCAGTGGAGAAACTACTTTCTGAATGTCACATTCCAACGACTTCACAATCTATTCCTGTTGTTCAAATCGCAGAGGAGTTGGGCTTTAAAGTATACAATGTCACATTTCGTGATGATAATATCGCTGGTATCATGTGCGACACAAGTATTCCAGCCAAACCATTTCATGAGCAGCGTGTGATTGCTCTAAACAGAAATGACTATGCCACTAGAAAGCGTTTTACCATTGCCCATGAACTGGGACATTTTCTGCTTCATTGCGGTGATACGAACGACTTTTATGAAAGATATAAAAAAGGGCTAGACCGTGGACAGAGGGATATTGAGGAAAATGAAGCCAATCGTTTTGCAGCTGAGTTATTGATGCCTAAAAGCGCAGTTTTGCAAGTCGTGCGAGATAATCCTCATAAAGATATTGATGGTATAGTGTGTGCAATTGAACAAACTTTCATTGTCTCACCAAAAGCTGCGCGGCGCAGACTGGAAGAGTTAGATATCCTTCAATTGAATATCTCCTGAACTCGAGAGGTGGAAATACATTTATGTCTCAAACCACTTCATCCACATCTGATTTTAAGATTAGCAGATCCCAGTTTGAAGCAGAAGTCATCAGCAATTCCGCACCTGATTCAATCGATAAAATCAGTGACAAAACCCTTTTAGATGAGTTAAACGAATTCAACAAAAACAACCTTCGCACGATCAATCAACGCGATACTGCATTCAACGATCTTCTAAACGCATTTATTATTGATTTCAAAGAAAAATCCGGACTAAAACGCTCTTTGAAACAGGATTTCTACTCGCAAATCATGGAACTTTTACGTATATGCTTTGCTATCCCTATTGTTATCGTCCTTTCATATGCGGCGTTCGGTTCGTTTTCTGATACAGCCTTTATTATCGCTGCAATCAGCTCTTTTGTAGAACTTATTGCGGCTTTTATTATTCTTCCACGGATTATTGCCAAATATCTCTTTAATACTAAAGAGGACTCCCAGCTTATTAAGATCATTAAAAGTATGCAAGAATACAATGATCATCGACACAATCATTTATCCGACTCACAGCCCCAAAATACGACTTCTCGAGAGCAGTCTCAAGATAGTTAAACTATTACATAAGCCCCGACCGAGAGGTCGGGGCTTTCCCGTATCCCAATTGAACACCGTTATTTCATGGCGTTTGCGAGCTTCACTACCAAATCCGTGCCGTACTCATACGCCAGCAAGTACTGCATGGTTTCCGCAGCGAGACCAGCCTTCTGCTGCACCTTGGTGATCGCCGCCTGCACCTCTTCGTCGGTCTCAACCGCATCGTCCGGCTCGTCCTCCGGCTCGTCATAGGCCAGACCGAGCGTATCGAGGATGCCCTTCGCATACGCTACGCCAAACGCCTGCTGCTCGGCCAGTGTGTCGGCCTGCGCGGCGTCGGCCTTGGTATCGACAAACACGCCCTCGCAGATGACCGCCGGCGCAACCGTCTCACGGATGAA